>JAZTZU010000107.1:0-8409 GCA_045637625.1 Eubacteriales bacterium | reverse complement strand
TTAAACTCGTTAAGAGTTTATGGAGCGGATTACGAGGCTCGAACTCGCTACCTCAACCTTGGCAAGGTTGCGCTCTACCAGATGAGCTAAATCCGCATATAAATACCGGTCGTTGTAACCGGATTTGGTGCCTCCGGTCGGAATCGAACCAACGACACGAGGATTTTCAGTCCTCTGCTCTACCAACTGAGCTACAGAGGCATAAGTGGCGACTCGGAAGGGGTTCGAACCCTCGACCTCCGCCGTGACAGGGCGGCGTTCTAACCAGCTGAACTACCGAGCCATATATTCACTGTGGTGGGAGCTACAGGGCTCGAACCTGTGACCCTCTGCTTGTAAGGCAGATGCTCTCCCAGCTGAGCTAAGCTCCCGTACCTTATCAGTGAAGCTGTTTGATTTGGTTTTTGTTTCCTCGTCATTCAGCTTGTATATTATACCACAAAAAATCCGATTTGTCAAGCCCTTTTGCAAAAAAAGTTTTTTGAGCAGGGGAGAGATTTTATCTTAGAGTCAAGTGGAATTTTAAAATTACGCCATTTGGGTTCACAAACTGTTTACAATTTGATTTCCCATGTTTTTCGTGAGAAAATATTTTTTTAGCCGATAATTTTTTTTACTTCGGACCCCTATTTTCGGTGAAAAAATTTTTGAACTAATAAAATAACGCTTGCTTTTTTTTCGTTTTTATGATATACTATATATAATGAAAAAGAAAAGATAGGTGAATAAAATGATTTTATTGGAAAGAACATCTGTAATGAATTTGGAAAATGCACTTCGCGGTGCTCGTAATCCTTTAAACAGTTGGGATAAGTCCGACAGTTTTTTTGATGATAACGGTAATTATGTTTTGGGTGAGAATGATATTTCTTTGGGACACCGTCTCTGCAGTGCCGGAAGCGATCATAGAAAATTTATTCGTCAGATATTTGTATCTGTAGATATTACCGCTCCTTTATATTGGTGGAAAGAATTCGATACCTATAAAGTTGGTACTGTTGCAAACTCAACAAGTACAATGCATAAGATCCATTCCAAGGAATTTTCTGTTGATGATTTCAGTCATGACCATATGACACCCGAAACTGAATCTCAGCTGAAACTTGTAGTTGATTATCTTGAAACTCTTCGAAACAAGTTCCTTGAAACTAAGGATAAGAAATATTGGTATGACATGATTCAGTTTTTACCTTCAAGTTATAATCAGATGAGAACAGTTACGATGAATTATGAAAATCTTACAAGTATGTACTTTGCCCGCAGAAACCATAAGCTGGACGAGTGGCATACATATTGTGATTGGATAAAGTCGTTGCCATATGCTGATGATTTTATAACTTTTGAGCGTGGCTAATATTTTATATTATATATGTAGATATAATTTGAACCGATACTTTTTAGTATCGGTTCTTTGTTTTAGTTTTATTTGTCTCCGTAGAGATGTTCGTGCAAGTAGTTTTCGTAGTTTGCCTTGAGAAGGTTGTCTATGAAATCCTGAAGCTTAGGTTCAAAACCGGAAAGAATTTCTGTTGCAGACGCGAGATCGTATCTGTTTGCAATTTCCGTAAAGAGAAGCTGGAGGTTTGTTCCTGTTCTCCAATATGTATATCGGATGTTTTCACCGAGAGATAAGAATATTTCAGTATCTATGGGTGAGAAGAATACGTTTGTGTTGAAGTAATCTGCGAGACCTGCTTCACCGCCAAAGTCTTCAAAGGGTTCACAAAGATCATTGATTATTCTTGCGGATGCTTCTGTCGCTTCAGAGTTGAAAGGAATAGCAAAACCTCTGATTGAAGCTGTATACTGAGCCCATTCTCCGTATGTAGCATCAGGACCTGAGGGGAAGGGCATAATTCCGAATTTAATGCTGGATTCATACTGGAGTTTTCCACCTGTTACATTAGGTGTTGATGTAAGTGCCGTCATAACTCTTCCGTCAATAAACTCATCAAGTTCCCAGTTATCCTTAAGAAGTATGTTTTCTTTGTTGTTTGTGAGAAGATCCTGCATCCATTCAACTGAACGGATAGCTTTGGGTGTGGAAATATCGGATCTGAGGACTCCGTCGATGTAGTCAACACCTTTAACGCCGTTTGAAGCAATAGCCATTTTTGCAAAAGCTTCTTTAACTGTCATTGTTGCGTAGACCTCGTCTTCTCCCGCTTTATTATAGTTTTCAATCATGGGTGAGAATGCATCCCATGTCCAAGTTCCGTTTTCGTAGTATTCGTGAAGATCGGGAAGCCCCTGTTCTGTTGTAAGTGTTGGGTTGTAAACAAGAACATAGTCGTAGTTGTTCTGGAATCCGGGCCAATAGCAGGGCTGAACTGCATGCGGAACACCGTTTACCATAGCTGCTTCGAGAAGACCTGCTGTACCGAATTTAGCGCTGTCTTCGTAGTCAAGATAATCTTTGACCGATGTAAGGGGAGTAAGGAAGCCTGCTTCAGTGAATACCTGAAGTTTAGAGTCGCTGTCTCCGTAAATTATATCTGCAGGACAAGCTCCGGAATAGATAAGAGCTGCAAAGCGTTCTTCATATGCTGCGCCTTCTGCAAATGTCTGATAGCTGATATTACAGTTGTATCTTTTGTTGATTTCTTCGAATCTTTCCAAAATACAATCGTAAAGTGTTGTGTTTGCTTTCACCTGTTCGTCGATAAGAGCTTCTTCTGCAAAAGTTTCACCTATAAATACCATGGTTCGACCTTCGAGATCAACTCCTTCGGTTGATGCTCCTATAAAATCAAGGAGTGTGATTTCTGTTCCACCACATGCGGTAAGAGCTGTCAGTGCAAAGATGGAAACAAGAATTGCTGAGAGAAATTTCTTCATTATAGTCTCCGTTCTGTCGCCGTTTCAGCGACTTTTTTTATTTTAGTTTATCCTCGGTTTATATTATATCATATGTACATTTTTAAGTCAAGAGCTTAACGTTCAAAAATAAGGCGAATGAGGAAACAATATTCAAATTAAATAGCACTTAATATAGTACATATTAAATTAAAGTTTTGAGAGGGTTCCGGTACACGTTTTTTTGTGTACGAACAACTCTTGACAACAAGGTGGTTTCTTTGTTTTCCTATTAAATATTTCATTTATGAATTTAGATTTTCAAAGATATTTTATGAAATTAACAGTTGACAAAAGGGCTGTTGTTGTGGTATAATAGAACCTGCCTCTGTGGTTCTGACGAGGATACATTTTTTATAAAACATTATGTTGAAAGGCCTTATGTTAATATATACTAAAAAGGTTTGATTTTTTGTTGAAATCTACATATTGACATTTTGCTTCCTTTGTGGTACTATATATAGTACCTGGAGCAGTTAAGTTTAAATGTCAGTTGAATTGTTCGAGTAGATACTTATTATACTGCAAAGATTGTTTCGGTTGATGAAAAATCTTTATATGCAAAAGCATAACGGTAAATTTAATTTTGAAATACAAAATACTTTTATATAATTACTTTTAGAAAGAATGAGGATCATCCAATGGTACAGTGTATCAGAAAAAGAGACGGACGTATAGTTCCGTTTGACTACGAAAGAATTTTAGACGCTATTTATAAAGCAACCGTTGCTATAGGCGATAAGAACCCTGAGTTGGCAAAAAAACTTTGTGCCCAGGTTCTTGAAGAGATCAACGGTAAATATTCTGATGTTATAGATGTTGAAGCCGTTCAGGATATAGTTGAAAACGTTATTGTTGAAAGCGGCAACTACGCGCTTTCCAAGGCGTATATTCTTTACAGAAACGAAAGAACAAAAATGCGTGAGACACGCAGCGAGCTCATGAAGATCTATGAAGGTATCACTTTCAAAGATGCAAGCGCAAACGATCTCAAACGTGAAAACGCAAATATTGACGGCGATACTTCAATGGGTACAATGCTCAAATACGGTTCCGAAGGTGCAAAATATTTCAATCTTCTTTCCGTTATCAAGCCTGAGATCTCCGCAGCTCACAAAGCAGGCGATATCCATATCCACGACCTCGACTTCTACACACTTACAACTACCTGCTGTCAGATCGATATTGTAAAACTTTTTGAAGGCGGTTTCTTCACAGGTCACGGTTATCTGAGAGAACCCAGCAACATCCTCACTTATGCGGCTCTTGCTTGTATCGCTATTCAGGCAAACCAGAATGATCAGCACGGCGGTCAGAGTATTCCCAACTTTGATTTCGGTATGGCTATCGGTGTAAGAAAAACTTTTGCAAAGCTTTATCGCGACAATCTCGTTAAAACACTTAAATTCGTTACCGGTCAGGATTTTGAAGCTCCTGTTTATGCAGGATATGAGAAGATGAAAGCTGAAAAAACTCTTCCCGATATCGACAAAAAGAGCGTTGCATACGATTATGTTAAGTCTGAGCTTAAACGTGCAGGTCTTTCAGATTTCGAAATTGGCAAGGTAATGAAATTCACTTACGATTGCGCTCTCCTTGAAACAGACCGTCAGACATACCAGGCTATGGAGGCTCTTGTTCATAACCTCAATACAATGCACTCCCGTGCCGGTGCTCAGGTACCTTTCAGCTCCATTAACTACGGTACAGATACATCCGTAGAAGGCAGAATGGTTATTAAAAATGTTCTTCTTGCAACTGAAGCGGGTCTCGGTGAAGGCGAAACAGCTATTTTCCCCATTCATATTTTCAAGGTTAAAGAGGGCGTCAACTACAATCCCGAAGATATCAACTACGATCTCTTCAAACTTGCTTGCAAAGTAAGTGCAAAGAGACTTTACCCCAATTTCTCATTCCTCGATGCTCCTTTCAATGCTCAGTATTACAAGCCCGGTCATCCTGAAACCGAAGCAACCTACATGGGCTGCCGTACAAGAGTTATCGGCAACGTTTACGATAAAGACAGACAGATCACTTACGGCAGAGGCAACCTCAGCTTTACAACAATTCCTCTCCCCAGAATTGCTATCAGAGCAAAAGGTGATTACGACGCATTTATTAAAGATCTTGATTCCAAGATGGATCTTGTTGTTGATCAGCTCCTTCACAGATTCTCCATTCAGGGTAAGAAGAAAGTTAAGAATTTCCCCTTCCTCATGGGTCAAGGTATCTGGATAGATTCTGAAAAACTCGGTCCCGAAGATGAAATCGGCGAAGTTCTTAAACACGGTACTTTCTCCATCGGTTTTATAGGTCTTGCTGAAGCTCTTAAGGCTCTTACCGGTAAGCATCACGGTGAATCGGAAGAAGCTCAGAAGATCGGTCTTAAGATCATTACCCATATGAGAGATCGTCTTGATAACCTTTCCAAAGAAACAGGTCTTAACTTTACACTCCTCGGAACTCCTGCTGAAGGTACTGCAGGCAGATTTGTAAGAATGGATAAAAAACTTTTCGGCGTTATTCCCGGTGTTACAGATAAGGAATACTATACAAACTCCTTCCATGTTCCCGTATACCATAGCATTTCCGCATTTGAAAAGATCAACCTTGAAGCTCCGTACCATGCTCTTACAAACGCAGGTCATATTTCCTATATCGAAATGGATGGAGATCCCACACAGAATCTTGAAGCTTTTGAAGCTGTTATCCGTCATATGAAAGAAGCCGGTATTGGCTACGGTTCCGTAAACCATCCTGTAGACAGAGACAGCGAATGCGGATACAACGGTATCATCAATGACAGATGTCCCAAGTGCGGCAGAGAAGAAGGAGATCATCCCTTTGAAAGAATCCGCAGAATTACAGGTTATCTGGTAGGAACTCTTGACAGATTCAATGATGCAAAACGTGCAGAAGAAAGAGATCGAGTTAAACATGTTTGATTCCGAAAAAGAAGTCAGAATTGCTGATATTATCGGTGAGTCCATAGTTGACGGTCCGGGTTACAGAATGACCGTTTTTACGCAAGGTTGCCCTCATCACTGTGAGGGCTGCCACAATCCTCATACGCATGCTTTTGACGGTGGAAGGGTTGTAACGGTAGGCGAGATTATAGATAAATTTAAGAAGAATCCTCTTCTTTCGGGCATTACGTTAAGCGGCGGAGAGCCTTTTTGCCAACCGGATCCCTGTGCTGAGATTGCAAAAGCAGTTCATGAACTTAAAAAGAATGTGATTGTTTATTCCGGATATACTTTTGAACAGTTGATTGAAATATCCGAAAAAAACAGTGGGGTTAAAGATCTTCTTATGAATGCCGATATTCTTATCGACGGACGATTTGAGCTTTCTCAAAGAAGTCTGGAACTCCGATTCAAGGGCTCTAAAAATCAGCGTACATTGGATTTGAAACAGTCAATGCAAGAGGGAAGAGCTGTTGAGATTTCTATCTGAATTTTTTCAGCTTTTCCCATAGTCTGCGGTTTTGATATGTTCTGAATCGCAGACTTTTGTGCCAGTTAAAAGACGGAGGTTTTTATGACATCTAAATCTAATATTTATATTTCTCAGCCTGAAATTGAAGAAATGTTGATTCAGTTTTATAATGCTACAGGAATCAGGGTTGGTATTCATGATCCCGATATGAATATATTGATTGAGTATCCGGTAAAATCTGAAAAGATTGAAGAGCTTGGTTTTTGTGATGTTATGCGAAAGCTTAGCACGTCCTCTGTTTATAAATGCGCAAACTGCGACAGGAAAGCTCTTGAACATGTCAGAGCGACAAAAAAATCCTATATTTATCGCTGCCATACGGGTTTTACTGAGGCCGTTATTCCCATTTTATATCACGGAGAATTGATTTCCGTTATGATGATCGGTCAGATTCGGACTGAGGATAAAAACGACAGGGAATATAACAGACTTGTTGCCCAGATCAAAGATGTAGATATTGAAAATCTTGACCCGGATCTTCGTCGTATATTAAAAACATCATTTGATAAAATGAATACGATGGATCTGAAGAAATTTACAGCTTTTGTTTATTTGTTGGAAATTTGTGCGCAAAGTATCTATGATAAACGTTGGATCCGTTGTGAAGAAAAAACTTTGATTGAAAACTTTGTTGATTATATTCAGATGAATCTTTATAATGATATTTCAATCAAGGATGCTGCGGTTGCATTGAAAATCAGCCGTTCCCATCTCAGCCGAATAATTCAGTCCAATAAAAATACAACATTTACAAATTATCTGACTGATGAAAGAATTGAAGCGGCAAAAAAACTTCTTCTTACGACATCTATGCCCGTTAAAGATATAGCTTCGACATTGAAATTTAAGGAAGCTACGTATTTCATGAGGGTATTCAAACAGAAAACAGGGTATACATGTACTTCGTTTAAGCGTATTTTTTCAAAATGATTATTTTTCACAGCCACAGCTTTCAGAATTCATGTCTGAGCTGTGGTTTTGTATATCCTTAAATGTTATTTATATATAAGTCCCTTGTAAGTCCCTTGTTTGTATATTGTTACATGATTTTGACTTTTACATTTTTGCGCTATGATAAAACATTGAAATATTGATAGATTTGTGTAATACGACAAATTTGAACAATTTGCAACATGTGCAAAAATGAGAGAATTTTATAGCTTATGAGATTTTAGTGCATTGAAATTTTTCGATTTTTGTGATATAATATCCTTGCCGTATAAGATACGGTGAAAAATAACTCTAAAAGGAGATAAAAAACATGAAAAAGGCAATTCTCTCAACAATGGTAGTGCTTGCTCTCGTACTCAGCATGGCAGTAGCTTCTTTCGCTGTTACATCTACAGCTTCTTTTGCTACAACAGCTCCCGTAATTGACGGTCAGATCGATGATATCTGGGAAACAACAGCAGCTCAGAACACAGAAGCTTCCGGCGCAGACGTAGACGGCGAAGCTTACGGTTACACAAAAATCCTTTGGGATGCTGGCAACCTTTATTTCCTCGCAGTTGTAACAGACTCTACACCTGTAGATCCTTCTGATGACTCCTGCACAAACGGTGTTAACTTCTGGGTATCCGAAACTAACACAGAAGCTGAAGATTTCGCTTCCGATATCGGCGACTATCTCTTCATGGTTTCCTCCAACGGCGTAGACCAGTTGGAAGCTGACAAACTTTACATTGACAACGCTGCTCCTTTCCAGGTTTCTCTTTATGCTGTAGCTGAAACAGCTGAAGGTTACGTTGTTGAAGCTATGATCCCCTCTGTTTCCAAGACTGTTTACACAGAAGGCCACATCATCGGTTACACATGTTCTATCGACGACGACTTCAACGCTGACGGCGAAAGAGATGACTACAACTACACAGCACGTGCAGTTGAAGACGGCGGTTCCGCTGATAACTACTGGTCTGCTACACAGGCTCTCGGTGAAGTTCAGCTCGTTGCAGCTCCTGCTGTTGAACCCGCTCCCGCTCCCGTTGAACCCGCTCCTGCTCCTGTAGAACCCGCTCCCGCTCCTGTTGCTCCTTCCAACCCCACAACAGCTGACGT
>JAZTZU010000106.1:0-49456 GCA_045637625.1 Eubacteriales bacterium | reverse complement strand
GTTGTTGCAGGCTGCCAGCATTGAAATCATCATTGCAAATGCAAGCAGTATGCTTAAAAACTTTTTCATTTTAGTGCCTTCTTTCGTTTTATTTCTTTAAAATAATAAGGTGATTATATTATATCACATCTTTATGTCATTGTCTACCCCCCCCAATCCGACATTTTTGTGAACTTTGTGGCACGAAATGTTGATGTGCGGTGGGGTCAGTATTTTTTAATATGCCTCGAATTATTTTCTTTTTGAAATGAAAACGGGAAAGGCTTTCTCTTTTCACCTGAAAAGAAAAAGTCTTTCCCACAATTTTCTTAATGAGCCAAGCTCATTTTAATTTTTAAATTACTTACGCCATGAATGCGTCATGGATGGATTCAACTGCAGCAGCTTCGTCTTTGCTGTCGATGAGGACGCTGATCTTGATTTCGGAAGTGCTGATCATCTGAATGTTTACGCCTACGTTGTAGAGAGCTTCGAAAAGTTTTGCTGCAACGCCTGCGTTGGACTGCATACCTGCGCCAACGATGGAAACTTTTGTGATGTTTTCTTCGTGGATAACCTTGTTGTCGGGATATTTTTCACGGAGAAGGTCAACAGTAGCTCTCATGTTAGCCTTGGATACTGTGAAAGAAATGTCCTTTGTGCCGTCACGGCCGATGGACTGAAGAATGATGTCAACGTTTACTTTGTTCTGGCCGAGAAGTGTGAAGAGCTTGAAAGCTTCTCCGGGGATGTCTTTGAGACCGAGAACTGAAATTCTGGAGATGTCGCTGTCCTTAGCAACACCTGTGATAAGCATTTTTTCCAATGTATTTACTTCCTCCTTAACCTTTGTGCCGGGTTTGGGTTCATAGCTTGAGCAAACTTCAAGCTTTACGCCGTATTTCTTGGCAAGTTCTACTGAACGGTTGCAGAGAACCTGTGCGCCGAGAGTAGCGAGCTCCAGCATCTCGTCGTATGTGATTTCGTCGAGTTTTTTTGCGTTTTTAACTTTACGGGGGTCAGCGGTATAAACCCCGTCAACGTCCGTGTATATCTGGCAGAGATCAGCCTTGAGTGCAGCTGCAATAGCTACTGCTGTTGTGTCTGAACCGCCTCTTCCAAGTGTTGTGATATCATCGTATTTGTTGATACCCTGGAAGCCTGCGCAGATAATGATCTTGTGGGAATCAAGTTCTTTGCAGAGTCTTTCATCGTTGATGGACTTGATTCTTGCGTTTGAATAGTTGCTGTCGGATGTGAGTCCGTACTGCCAAGCAGTCAGCGAGATTGCGGGATAACCCATTTCCTGGATAGCCATTGCGAGCAGTGAACAGGAGATCTGTTCGCCTGTTGTAAGCAGCATATCCATTTCGCGGCGGGACGGATTTTTGCTGATCTCATGAGCTTTGTCAATCAGATCGTCCGTTGTGTCGCCCTGTGCGGAAACGATAACTATAACGTCGTTTCCGGCATCGTAAGTTTTCGTGATGATTCCTGCTACTCTGCGAATTTTATCCGCATCTGCAACTGAGGAACCTCCGAACTTCTGAACAATAAGTGCCAAATAAACCTCTCCTCAAATCTTTTGTTTAGGTGAAATTCACTTAATCCAAAAGTACAATTTCCTTATCAAGATATTCAAGCTTCAATTTGTCGAAGCTTCTTACAAATTCCGCATTGTCGGAATCGACCCACATAATGTTGCTCTTTTCCGTACCTTTGATGCAGTCTACGATGTCTGCGCCAACTGCGCTGGCAGTTGGGAATTTACCTGCGCCTCTTCCGTAGAATGTGCAGTCACCTACAGCGTCACCTGTAACAGTGATACCGTTGAAAACATCTTCGATATTCGCAAGGGGATGATCCTTGGGAATAGCACAGGGAGCAACGAAAATTTCGACGCTTCCGTCCTCTTTTTTCTCAGCTGAACCGAGCAGTTTGATAACTCTGCCCATGCTTTCTGCCTTTGCGATGTCGTCAAGTGTAACTTCTGTAATGCCGACAGTTTTTACGTTCTGCGGATAAACGTGTCTGCCGAATGCGAGAGCCGCAAGGATGCAGATCTTTCTGCAGGTGTCGTGACCCTCAATATCCGCTGCGGGATTAGCTTCAGCGTAGCCCAGCTGCTGAGCCTGCTTGAGAGCTGTTTCAAAAGAAAGTCCTTCGCGGATCATTTTTGTGAGAATATAGTTTGTTGTACCGTTGAGAATTCCCACGATTTTATGTATCTCATTTGCAGCCAGACAGTGGTAAAGGGGATTGATAATAGGAATACCGCCGCCTACGGATGCTTCGAAAAGATAGCAAACATTATTTTGCTTTGCAAGAGCAAGAAGTTCTGAACCGTAAGTTGCTACGAGTTCTTTGTTTGAAGAAACAACGTGTTTACCTGCTGCCAAAGCCTTCTTTGTGTATTCATAAGCGAAAGTCGCTCCGCCTACTGTTTCAACCACGATATTTATTTCGGGGTCATTGATGATTATATTAAAATCTTTGATGTGTTTGTCTTCGTATTTGTCGCCGGGGAAGTCTCTAATATCCAGTATATACTTACACTCCACAGTTTGACCGGCTTTTTTCTCGAATAACTTGTTGTTCTTGTCCAAAAGCTCAACAACGCCTGAACCGACAACGCCGTATCCGATTACTGCTACGCCAACCATTTGAAAACACCCTTCCGAAGTTAGTTTTTTATAATGATATATTATAGCACATTTCAACGAGTTAAACAAGTAGAAAAATTGAAAATGTGACTATAATTGTGCAAATTTTGTATGAACATTTTAGTTTTGCTTATTTCTTTCGGTATCCGGAGTTCATATCGATGATATTTTCCAGTTCTTTTCCATCGAGGAAACGGGTAAGGTTTTCAATAAAGATGTCCACAATGTTCTCGTAAGTTTTTCTCAGGTGGAAGAATCCTGAGATATGCGGTGTGATGAGAGCGTTTTCAATTTTCCACATTCTGTGGTCGGAGGGGAGTGGTTCGGGATCCGTAACGTCAAGGGATGCCGCATAGAGTTTGCCGTCCTCAAGTGCGTCGCAAAGTGCTTCTGTATCCACCGCGTTTCCTCTTCCCACATTGATGAGAGTTGCTCCGTCCTTCATGCTGTAAATGCGTTCCCTGTTGAAAAGGCCCTTTGTTTCCGCTGTGTTTGGGAGAGCCATCGCAACGATATCTGCGCGGGGGAGAACTTTGTCAAGGTCTTCCTGGAGAACGAGTTCGTCTATATAGTCCGGTTTTGAGGTGTCTTTTCTGCGTACGCCAATGGTATATGCTCCGAGAGCCTTCATTTTCTTTGCAAAATTTCCGCCAATGTCGCCGAGTCCTACAGTGAGTACTGTTGAACCTTCAATTTGTTTGACTTCGCCTCTGTCAAGCCATTGGGATTTATTTTGATTGTCGCGGTAAAGATGCAGTTTTTTATAGAGCGTGAAAACTGTTGCGACCATGTGTTCTGAAATTGCCAGACCGAAAGCGCCTGTAACATTCGTCAGTTTAACGCCCTCAGGCAAAACTCCTCCCAGATAAGCATCGGTTCCCGCCATGGAGCTCTGGAGCCATTTCAGTTTTTTTGCTTCTTTGAGAAGTCTGGGCGGCAGATTTCCGAGAACCGCATCTGCGTCGCAAATATCTTCAGCGGTTACTGTGTCAACGGAGCTGTAAACAACTTCGCATTTGTCGGATGTTAATTCGTTTATTTTTTTGATTGCGTATTCTTCAAGGGGTAATAAAATAACAATTTTCATATTCTTATCCTTTCCGTAAGGTTTATGTCTTTATGTAGGGTATATTTTTATCCGTGAATTCTGCGAATCCTTTTTGCGTTGACGGCAGTGCCAGTCCGAAAAGATCTGTTGCTCTGCGTTCTTCGTCTGCAAAGATCTTACCGCATGGATCGGTCAGCTCGGCCAGGTTATTCACGACTGAGACCCTTTTGCTTATGGATTTTAATAAATCTCTTCCTTTTTCGTTGAAAGCCAACGGATGAATATATTCGGGCATCATCCTGTCGTCAGGTATTCTGAGATATGCAGATAAAAGCCCACGTTTTGCGGTGGAAAGCGGATATTTTTTTGATTTTATCAATTCAAAAACTTTTTCAAGGGAGTCCGCTGTTCTTGCGTTAAGGATCCTGTTTCCGAAACCTTCCCGCTGATTTATCCCGTATATGTTGTCAAAATCCGATTCCCTTGCATTTCTCAGAAATGCAAGAAGGATTTTTTCAAGAGCATTCATTTCTGCAGGGAGTTTTCCCAAGGCTTTTTCTCTTAAAATTATCTCTTTTGTCGTTTCGGGAAGACCCTCAAAATTTCCGTCGGGAATATTTCTTCTCAGCTCCGAGGCTGATGCATGGTATCCGAAAGTTCTTTTGATCGTTGTCGGATGCATTTGTGAGTTTAATCTTTTCAGCGCCTTTATATATTCCACTCCGAGAGTGTTGTTCGGTTCGGATAAAATTTCTCCACCGATTCTTTGACGTGTTCTTGCGAAACTTTCTTCACCGCTGACAGCTTTTGCAATAAGACCGTTTTCGTCCGCTTCAATAAGCTTTTTCGCACAGGCTTCGAGCTTTTCAATGTCTCCGCATTCACTTCCGAAATTCAAAACATCACAGCCGCACATGTCAAGCAGATATACAGCTCCGAAGGCGAATTTTTCAGCGGAAGCGGTTGCAAATCTGACAGGAAGTTCTATGACGAGGTCAATTCCTCCTCTGACAGCGGCTTCAGCCCTCGCGTGTTTTCTGAAAAAGGCAGGCTCGCATCTTTGCACGAAATTTCCGCTCATTACGGCTATTATTCCGTCTGCTCCGTTTTCTTTCAGCTTTTCTGTCTGATATTGGTGTCCGCTGTGAAAGGGGTTGTACTCTGCAACTATACCCGTGATCATAATTCACCTTCTTTATATAATATAATATGGTTTAAACTGTTTTTTCCATCGCACGAATGAGTTCGTTTCTTTTTGCTCTGAAAACTATCGGGTCGTATTCAACATCTTTGAAAGAATGGAACACAGAGTCGCAGATATTGTCTGCCAGATCTTTATTTTTTGCCGAAACGGCACGAAGCATCTCATATTCTTCAAAGCTTGCTCTGTAGTTTTCCAATCTGACTGACATCCAGGGTTCATCTTTTCCCGGATAAACGATATGTGTATCTCCCGGTGGCAACAAATATTCTCTTCCCGCAACGCCGCATTCTACGCAGCTCTGAACAAAAGGATCCTGATCTTTCAAGAACTGATTTATCGCCCAATGAAGATATCCTGTCATATTGTATTTATAATTTCCCCATCCATGATATCTTGTTGACAGAAGTGCGTAATCCAAAAAACGGTTGATATATCCCTCTCCACGGGGGCCCATGCAGTCATAATACCACAGTTCATCATCATATTTTCGGTACTGTTCGTATTCTTCCATATGGTCGGTATATGTCCAGTTCAATGGTATCGGTATATCGACACAACCTTCGGCAACTCCGAATTCATTGATAGCTACTATTGTTTTTATGTCAGGTGCAAATTTTCTTATAATACCGCACAAAGCTTTGTATTCTGCTGCTATTTCCGGCTGAGGTTCGTCGTAAACTCCAAGAAGGAATTTATCGTTCCAGCCGTGTTCGTCAATAAATTTCTCCAAAGCTGTCAGGAACTGCGCAAGATAACTGTATCCTGAAAGACTTAAGCAGGAGACATCTCCATGAACAAAAATATGAGGGCTGTCTGCTTTTGTGCTTAAATCCATGTCGTACGTAAATTTTGTGAATCCGAGGGAAATTAGTTTTTTGATCTCTTTTTCCATCTCGGAAAAATCGAATTCATACTGATCTTTGCCGGTTTCTTTTATCTTGGGTCTGACCGGTATGCTTGTCCCGTTCTGCCTCATTCTGCGCATCATTCTGAAGTATTTTGTTCGTATGTCTTCAAATGAGGGATCATCGGCATTGAGATTGTGGTATTTTTGTATGTTGTTTTTTGAGTACCACATTACAACGGAAAGAGTTTCCTCCGGAACTACCGCAGCTGAAACTTCTATTGTTACAGGAATTTCCAGTTCATTAGCGGTAACAGTACCTGTTATTATTCCTGTAGGTGCATCCGACGGTATCCACATGGAAAAATATACGGCAGCCTGTCCGTTTTTCATGCTTATATTACCCTCGTATGGTTTCAGACAGTCGTAAACTTCAAAAGGAGCTTTTTTCTCCGGAGTATGAGGAGCTTCTTTGTTCCAGGCATACATCGGGTTCGCCTCTACCGTAACAGGTATCATTTCATAGATCTCAGGAGTCCAGCCGTTGCATTTTACTTCAAAACTGCTGCAGCTTTCCGTAAACATTATCTGAGCGCAGGCATAGCTGCCTCGGGGTGTCAGTATTTTTATACTATCGGTTCCGCTTTTATATTCAACAGTGTCGGTGTATAAGAATTCTACAGGGTCAACGCAAACATATTTCATGAGTCATATTCTCCTCTCAGTTTCGGTCTTCATAATTATATCATTATATTTTTTACTTGTCAATATAGAGAGAATAAATTAAATGTGTATTTTTCAATTACCTCAGATTTTTTTCTTGTATGATGCTGTTGTTGTGTCCGAAGTTCCTGAAAAACCCTTGATTGACCCCTCAGAAAGACAAATATTTTCGCAAAAAGAAAAATTCTCATAAATTTTTACCATTTGCCTATTGCTTTTTTTGCAGAAACATTGTATAATAGATAGGTAAAATAATTTAGAACGGAGATCAAACATGATAATGTCTAAAATCAACAGTCTTCTTTTGTTGGCTGCAGACGCATCAAGCGCAGCAGACTCTCTCGGAGACGCAAGCCCTTACGCATCATTCATTTCTGCGATCACAACATTTCTTCCCCTTGTGATCATCATCGTAGCTTTCTACTTCTTCCTTATCAGACCTCAGAAAAAGCAGGAAAAAGAAAAGCAGAAGATGCTCAACAGCATTGAGATCGGTGATACTATCACAACTATCGGCGGTATTACAGGTATCGTTCGTCAGATTAAAGATGACGAGATATACATCATCGAAACAGGAGCAGACAAGAATAGAATCTCTATCAGAAAATGGGCTATTCAGTCTAAAGATACTATTTCCGAATAAGAAATACTGTCTGTCGGTTCTATCAGATAAAACCTCTCATATAATTTAGTAAATAAAAATTGAAGAGGTGTGATGATATGAAATCGGAAAACTCCGAAAATATCGGAATCGGTAAAAAAATTATTCAGTTTTGTATCGGAGCTGTGTCTGGTTTGATGACAGCAACGATTACGGCATTGCTTTTAAGCTTTGTAATGACTTTGAGTGTCGTTCCCGACAGCATGACAAGTGTCGCAGCTATGATATCTTCAATACTTGCGGCGTTGGTCTGCGGATTTGTTACTGTAAAACTTATCGGTTCGGGGGGACTTCTTTACGGAGCGATTTCGGGACTTGTGCTTTTTGCTATCCACTTTGCGTTAAGCGGTATTTTTGCAGGTCCCTGTTTACTTACGGATATCCTCATCGCATTGCTTACCGACACGGTTATTTCTGCTGTGGGCGGGGTAATTGCGGTGAATATTGGAAAATAAAATGAATTTTAAATCAAAGGAGATAGAAACACATGAAACTCGTAAAAACACTTTCCAAAGCAACACTTAAGAAGAGCGCTTGCAAAGGCGGCTGCGGCGAATGTCAGACATCCTGCCAGAGCGCTTGCAAAACATCTTGCACAGTAGCTAACCAGAAATGCGAAAACGAAAAACAGAAATAAGTTTTTCAGGAAAAAAGAACATTGAAGGGGGACAGTTGCGTTCCCCTTTAAGTGCAATTATAAAGGAAATAATTCAATGGTACATATTTTTAAACAACTCGGTTTCAACATTGCAATGGACGTGGAAAGCGGTGCTATCCATATCCTTGAAGATGCTGCGGCTGAGGTTCTCAAACTTACTTCCGCTCCGATGAGCGAAACCTGCCCCGAAAATATTTTTGCGGAATTGAACGGTAAATTTTCCAAAGAGGAGATTTCCGATGCTTATGCAGAGCTTTATGAATTGTATAAAGATGGTATGCTTTTTACAGAAAGAGATTATGAGATCCATATTCCCGATGAATATCCCATAAAGGCTCTCTGTCTGCATATTGCCCATGACTGCAATCTCAGATGTAAATATTGTTTTGCTGAGGGCGGCGACTATGCGAAAGGCAGAAAGATTATGCCTTTTGAAGTTGCAAAGGCTGCAATTGATTTTGTTATAGAAAAGTCCGGTTCAAGAAGAAACATCGAAATCGACTTCTTTGGCGGCGAGCCTCTTATGGGTTATGATACAGTCAAAAAGACTGTTGAGTATGCTCGCTCCATCGAAAAAGAACATAATAAAAACTTCCGCTTTACACTTACCACAAACGGTCTCCTTCTTTCTGACGAGGTTATGGATTATCTGAACAAGGAGATGTCCAATGTGGTTCTGTCCCTTGACGGAAGAAAAGAAGTCAATGACGCTGTCCGTGTTGGCGTGAACAACACCGGCTCTTATGACAGAATCGTGCCCAAGTTCCGGGAATTCGTTAAACGCAGAGGCGGAAAGGATTATTATATCCGCGGTACATTCACTTCCCAGAATCTCGATTTTGCGGAAGATGTAAAACATATGAAAGAACTCGGCTTCAAGCAGACTTCCGTTGAACCTGTAGTTCTTGATCCTTCCAGTCCTTTTGCTATCAGGGAAGAACATCTTCCTGCAGCATTTGCCGAATATGACAGACTCACAGAGATCATGGCTGAATACAAGAAGAACGATGATTTCTTCAATTTCTTCCACTTTATGGTAGATCTCGATCAGGGCCCCTGTGTTATCAAACGTGTTAAGGGCTGCGGTTGCGGCGGCGAATACGTAGCTGTAACTCCCGACGGTGATGTCTTCCCCTGCCACAGATTTGCCGGCATGGAAGACTTTAAGCTGGGAACAGTTTTCGGAGGCGGACTTAAACAGGATATTATTGATAAATTCGGTGAATCCACCGTTTTGAGAAAGAAAGACTGTGAAGATTGCTGGGCTAAATATTTCTGCTCCGGCGGATGCCCCGCAAATAACTATAATGCCAACGGGGATATTCTCAAACCCCATAAAATTTCATGCGAACTCGAAAGAAAACGTCTTGAATGTGCTATAGCTTTGAAAGCATATGAGGCGTGTCTTGAGGAACAGGAATAATGAAACTCGGAATCTCCTGCGGATGTTGGTATCCTGCTTTGACAGAGGATTCTGCGGTGAAGATGCAAAGTGCAGGGTATACTGCGGCTGAGATCTTTCTTTGTGACGAATCTGAATGTGAAACGGATTTTCTCGTTGATCTCAGAGCAAGACTTGATTTCTGCGGAATAAAGATTGTATCGGTTCATCCGTATACCTCCTTTGCGGAACAGTTTGTATTCTTTTCGGATTACGGGCGCCGTAGAGAGACGGCTTTCGGTTACTACCGCAGATATCATAAAGCCTGCCATATCCTCGGAGGAGAGTTTATAAATTTCCACGGAGCAACCGTTCCTGTGGAGGCAGAACGTTATGCTGAAATCTACGGAAGACTTTACCGCGAAGCAAAAGCTGAGGGGTTGACTTTCTGTCAGGAAAATGTCCGTAAATTTGTCTGCGGGAAAGTTTCATTCCTGTCTGAGCTGAAGCGTTTTGCCGGCAATGAAATTGCTTTTACTTTGGATGTGAAACAAGCCCATATGGAGGGTGAAAGTCTTTCGGAAATGATGAATGTTATGGGGAAAGACCTTAAACTTGTTCATATCAGCGATCATACTGATCTCGAACCGTGTCTTCTTCCCGGTTTTGGATCATTTGATACCGAGGGCTTTATTCATGACCTTAAAAATATCGGGTATGACGGTTATCTTATCACCGAAATTTACTCGAAAAATTATAAAAATGAATCTGAAATCAGAGATTCACGGCTGTTTTTAAGCGAAATTCTCAATAAAATATAAACGGAGGGTAATGTATATGAAATGTCCTTATTGCGGCTATACTGACAATAAAGTTCTTGATTCAAGAGCAGTTGAAGACAGGATACGCAGACGACGTGAATGCTTGAGTTGTTCAAGACGTTTTACTACGTATGAGGAGGTCGAGCATGCTCCTCTGATCGTTATAAAAAAAGACATGACCCGTGAAGAATTCAACAGAGATAAGCTTCTCACAAGTTTTCGCAGAGCATGCATCAAGAGAGATGTCCCTTATGCAATACTTGAAAAAACCGTTTCCGATATTGAGCAGGAACTGCTTATTGAAACAGATCACGAAGTTCCTTCTCAGCGTATAGGTGAACTTGCGATGCAGAAACTGCTGTTTATTGACGATGTCGCTTATGTAAGATTTGCATCTGTATATAAGGATTTTAAAGATATCAACGCATTCAGGGCAGTACTTGAAAGTATTGACAAAACCAAGAATTTGCTCTAAAAGGTAAGTATCATGAAAGACAATGTACATGCGAATCACAGGGAAAGAATGCGGGACAGGTATCTCCAGAACGGAACTGACGGTATGGAACCTCATGAAGTTTTGGAAGTCATGCTGTACTATGCTATTCCACGTAGTGATACAAATCCTATCGCTCATAAGCTGATAGATACGTTCGGTTCATTTTCCGGGGTTCTTGAAGCTTCTGCGGAAGATCTTTCAGAAGTTGACGGTATAGGTAAAAAAGCTGCCGTGTTTATCAGGCTGTTCAATGATGTGCACAGAGTCTATGAAATTGACAAGGTGAAACACACTAAGCAGTTCCGCAGTCTTGAGGCTATCGGGCAGTATCTGAAACCGCGGTTTATCGGAAGACGAAACGAGATCGTTCTTTTGATGTGTCTTGACTCAAAAAATGAAATGATCAGCAGCCATATAATGTTTGAGGGAAGCGTAAATTCCGCTGCTTTCGACATCAGGCAGCTTGTGGGAATTGCTATCAGATCAAATGCTGCAAGCGTGGTTCTTGCTCACAATCATCCCGGAGGTCTGGCTCTGCCGTCTATTAAGGATATCGAGACCACAAGGCGTATAATGTCTATTCTGAACCAGCTTGGTATCCAGCTTACGGATCATCTGATCTTTGCAGGCGATGATTATGTTTCTTTTGCGCAGTCACGGGAGCTCAGCAGTGAAGCCTTGGAGCTTCGACAGGAAATTCTTGCTCAGAATCCTGCATACTACGGTATTGAAAAATAATTGTAATATGGTATTTTAAAGGGAAAAACCATTTTTGAAATGGTTTTTCCCAAAAAATTTTAGTGTAAAATATTTTCAATGTTTTATGATGACAATATCAGATCAGAAAAAGAAGAGCCTCAGAAGATTTATGTATAAGTATTGCTATTTTTCTAAATTGACCTTAAACTGCTTTTCTTTTTGAAATGGGTGTGGGAAAAACTTTTACTTTTCATCTGAAAAGAAAAAGTTTTTCCCACAAATTATCTTAATGAAACATCATCTGATTTTTATTTTTTTACAAGTGGAATTTCCGTCATTCGGAGATTTGTACAACCGTAGGGCTGGAGTTTTATTTTTTCGATTTCGCCTACAGGTTTGCGGCTTTTCGGCGTTTTTGCGCAAAGGTTTGTATATCCTTCTTCAAGACCCCAATCAATGTGTACCACATCAGCTTCAAGCATAAGTCTGGGATTTTTTACTGAGAATGGGAATTCATCGCCCTCAGCTTCCACGACTTTGAAGTCTTTTGATGCATATGCGTAATTCCAATCGGAAGTGGGGTAGAATTCATAGTCGCAGTATGGGAATTTTCTTTCCACGCCTTTGTTTTCGTATTCATACATTTTAGCTTCGTATTCGACAGGTACGGAAAATACGAGAGAGCCTTTCTTTACGCAGCAGAGGTCGTGAGGTCTCTTGACGATTTTTACTTCTGTGTCAAATGTGATTACAACGGTCTCACTTGTCCATTCTTTATTAAGACAGAGCTTTCCTCGGAAGGAAGCTTCTTCTCCGTTGACCTTTATGTTTTTCGCAAATGAGGGTATTCTTGCGCTGAAATTGAATTTGACAGGTCTTTCCGCATTGATTTTATAAGTTAATTTATTTCTGAACGGATATTCTGTGATGAGTTCAACGGTTACGGGAACACCTTTGATTTCAGTCGTGAGCTTTGAAGGTACGGGGACTGCGGAGTGGATTCCGTTTCTTGTTTTCATGAATGTTGAAAGTGCAAATTTCGGCCAAGCCTGATTGAAGTTCGCTGTACAGCAGCCGTAGTTTGGTTCAAGACCGAACATTATTGATTCGTCTCCGTTTGTACCGAAGGGATTTTTTCCGGCGAAATTTATGCAAGCCATCTGGTTGCTGAATTGGTCGTACTGATGTCCCCACATGTCTTCCGTGTTTGTTGCAGGGAAGGCATTGAATGCGAGCACTTCCAGTTTTTCAGCCCATTTCTTGTCTCCTGTATATGCGTACAGCAATTCATAGGAATACATTTGCTCCGCTACAGCACAGCACTCGGTTCCGTGTATCGGGCTGAGACCTGCGAGACATTCGTCTCCTGTGAAAAGATCTACAGGGGTACCGTTATATTGGGAAAGAATATCGTTGAGTTTGTCTGCTATCTTTGTGTATGGTGCATCGAGAAGCTCTGCGGAAACAGCTTCATATTTCAGCATCATGCCCATGTTTACGATATGAGTCTCGAATGTCCATTTGTAAACGGGAGTAACCCATCTGTCTGTGCAGTTTTCGTAGTCAAGACCCTGCTCTTTGAGGATTTTTGCAAGGTCTTTAAGCCAATCTTCTTTGTAAATTTCGTACAGTTTGTTTATCGCAATAAATGTCTCAAACCAACGGGCCCAACCCCATTCAAAAAGTTTGATTGTTTCGTTTTTGAGTAATTCGTGGTAGTTTTTAAGAGTTTTATATACAACTTCAATGGCTCTTTCGTCGCCGGAACATTCGTAATAAACAACAAGAACTTTTGAAATAAGCTGTACTGCCCATGAGTCATATCGTGGGCGTTCTTCGACTGTACAGGGGCAGATCCAACCGTCTTCCTGCTGACCTGCAATGATCGCATCAATGTATTTCTTTGCACGTGCGATCATGTCTTCGTTTTCGAGCAGGTATGCCAGGGGAATAAATCCGTCAAGCCAGTAAGGAACTCGTTCCCAACCCTCGCGGTCTCCTCCTATCCATTTGCTGTCGCGGACATCCGGCCATATTTTGTCAAGATTTCCTGAGAGACCTTCTGCCTGAATTTCAAGCTGTCTTTTCAGCCATCCTGTTGGTTTTATTTCTTTTGATGTGTAAAGGGAATATTTTCTTTTCATTATCCGATTCGACCTTTCATTTAAAATTAATATAATTATAGCACATATGTGCGTTTTTTGTAATGGCTCAGATTCCATAGGATATTGCAAATATCACAATTTTCTGCTATAATATAAGAGGAAGGATGCGGTGAAAATGTACGGTATAGATCTTGATAAAAATTTGATTTTTGAGCATGCCTCAATGAGGGAGTTTGTTCCTCATGAGAAGCATGTCAAACGTGTTTGCGATTCCGATGTTCTTGTTATGGTCCTGAGCGGTGTATTGCGTTTTAACGAGGACGGCGTTGATTATGAGGTCTTCCCCGGAGAATATTTTATTCAGCCTTTTGGGGCGATACATGGTGAATGTATGGAGAGCGACTGCCCTAAATATCTGTATATTCATTTCCGTGGAACATGGGGTGATTCGAGGACATGCCTGCCAAAGAGGGGAACTTTTCTTATTGAAGATATTATTGAGGACCTTAATAAATTTCATATGAAATATTTCGGTGACGGAAACAGGACGGAGGTCCTTTCGCTTTTTTACGGTATAATGGCTTTTCTTATGAATGGCGTAAATCACACAGAAACCCGGGCGGAAATGATCCTTCGCTTGCTGACTCACGATCTGAAAAATCCGCCGTCATTGGATCAGCTTGCTGAGATGTGTCACTTTTCAAAAAATCATATCATAAACCTGGTGAAAAAAGAGTTCGGTATGACTCCGTATGATTATCTTAAGCTGGAGCGTGTACGTTGCGCCTCAAAGCTTATGAATTCAACATCTTTGCCCCTTGATGAAATCTCAGAACTCAGTGGCTTCGGAGACTATACAAGTTTTTTCAGGGCTTTCAGATCTGTTCGAGGCGTTTCTCCGTCTGATTGGCGTTCTGATATTCGCAGATAACAGGTTCACTTTGAACGTAACTGTTTTTATGAAAAAGAGTTTTTTGATAGAAATTCTTTAAAGCTCACGAATAATAATGAAGAAAAAAGGAAATTTTTTAATCTTTGAGCGATTTCATGGTATATTTGTATTGACAAGTGGGCTTGGTTATGGTATAATTTAAAGGATAAAATATTGTAATATGGCAGGAGGATAATCCAATGATTACATTCAAAGAAAAAGAGTACAAAAATTTTGGCAAATGCCTTGAGATCTCCAACGGTATCGTTGACCTTTTGGTGACTCTTGATATCGGGCCGAGAATCATCCGCTACGGTTTTTGCGGCAAGGAAAATATGTTTTATGAGGATATTGACAGATTAACTCATAACAAATCTGATGAACTCAAAGAAGTTTACGGTGACGATGCTGTCTGGTATCTCTACGGCGGTCACAGACTTTGGATCAGCCCGGAATATTATGAAACTTACTATCCCGACAATAACCCCGTAACTTATGAAGTTCATGAAAACGAAGCGTTTTTCTCTACTGATATCCAGGACGTTACAGGTCTTCAGTTTACAACCACAGTTATGCTCTCCGAAGAAAGCACCGATGTTAAAGTAACTCATTTTATTGAAAACTGCAGCGGTGAATCTCAGAAATTTGCTATGTGGGCATTGACTGTTCTTGATAAGGGCGGCGTAGAGCTTATTCCTTTCAATACAGAAGATACAAAACTTCTTCCCAACAGAACCTTCGTTGCTTGGCCTTATACAAATCTTTCTGACCACAGAGTTCATTTCGGCGATAACTTTATGACTCTCAGATCCGATGATACTGAAAGAGCTTTCAAGCTTGGTATGGATCTCAAAAAAGGAACCGTTGCTTATGTGAATAAGGGCAGTATGTTCGTTAAGAGATTTGTTCACTACGACAATGCAGAATATCCCGATAACGGCTGTTCTTTTGAAACATATACATGCAAACACTTCCTTGAATGTGAAACTCTTGCTGAATACGGTTCCAAGCCCGACGGCTCTATGGTTTCTCATACAGAATATTGGTCACTCATTGATAAAGTTGATGTAAAAGATCCCAAAGACGAAACAGAAGTTGCAGGAATCTTTGAAAAATATGATCTTCTTTAATTTGCAGACATAATATTGAAGGGAGATAATTCCAATGGAATGGTCAAAGTATAAAAGAGTTTTGATTAAGATCAGCGGTGAAGCTCTTGCCGGAGACAAGAAAACAGGTATCGATTTTGATATCGCTCGCGCTGTTTGTGAAAAGATCAAGGAATGTCATGATAACGGTGTTCAGATTGCAATTGTTGTCGGTGCAGGTAACTTCTGGAGAGGCGGTAAAGGTAATGACCTTGACAGAACAAGAGCAGACCATATGGGCATGCTTGCAACAATGATGAACTGCCTTGCTCTTCAGGATACATTTAAAAAGATAGATATCGATTGCCGTGTTCTTGCAGCTATTGATATGCAGCAGTTTGCTGAACCTTATATCAGAGATAAAGCGGTTGCTCATCTTGAAAATAACAAGATCGTTATCTTCGGCTGCGGTACGGGTAACCCGTTCTTTACAACAGATACAGCTGCAGCTCTCAGAGCTGTTGAAATCGCAGCAGATGTTCTTCTCCTTGCGAAGAGTATCGATTTTGTATACGAATACGATCCCAATAAACCTCTTCCCGAAGGCAAAGAAAACTTTAAATATGAAAAGATCAGCTATCTCGATATCCTCAGCAAAGAGCTTTCTGTTATCGATACTACAGCAGCTGCTCTTCTTAAAGACAACAGTCTTCCTGCACAGCTTTTTGAGCTCGGAAACGGTGACAATATCGTGAATGCGGTAAGAGGCGACAATATCGGAACTCTTATCTGCAAAGAAACAAAGAAAATGTTAGTTTGACATAATACAATTTGAAAGGAAATAAAACACATGAAGCCTCAGTACAAAGAAATCGAAGCAAAATTCGATAAAACAATCGATGCACTCAAAAGAAATTTTTCTGATATCAGAGCTAACAAGGCTAATCCCTCCATTCTTGACAGAGTTTCTGTAGATTACTACGGCGCTCCCACACCCATCAACCAGATGGCAAGCATTTCCGTTCAGGAAGCTCGTATTCTTGTTATTCAGCCCTATGACTCCACATCTCTCAAGAATATGGAAAAAGCTATTCAGGCTTCCAATATCGGTATCAATCCTCAGAATGACGGCAAAACTCTCCGTCTTATCTTCCCTCCCATTACTGAAGAAAGAAGAAAAGAAATCGTTAAGGAAATTGCAAAAACGGCTGAAGATGCTAAAGTTGCAATCCGTTCAATCAGACGTGATTCCATTGACAAATATAAGGATATGAAGAAAAAGTCCGAAATCACAGAGGATGATCTTAAGACTTGCGAAAAAGATATTCAGGATGCAACAGATAAATACTGTGCAGACATTGATAAGCTTGCAAAAGACAAAGAAAAAGAAATTATGGAGATCTGATCGTGTCCTCAGCTAAAACTTTGAATTCTGCTGCTATTCCCGTCCATATAGGTTTTATTATGGACGGGAACGGCAGATGGGCAAAAGCTCAGAAGTTGTTAAGAACAAATGGACATAGCGCCGGAGTTACCGCAATGGAGAAAATTATTCGCCATTGCGGCGATCTCGGTGTCCGTTTTGTTACATTTTATGCGTTTTCTACGGAAAACTGGTCTCGTCCAAAGGCTGAAGTCGATTTCCTGATGAATCTTTTTTCTTCTTATATGGATAAAGTTATTTCCGATATAAAGAAGGGAACGATGGAGGCTCATTTCCGTTTCATCGGAGATCTGAGTGTTTTTGGTAAAGACCTGCGTGATAAAATTGATTATATTGCCGAAAATACGGCAGAAAATGCCAAAAAAATCACTGTGAATATCGCTGTGAATTATGGCGGCAGGAACGAAATAGTAAACGCGGTGAATGCATTTATTTCCGAAAATCCGAATAAATATATTACGGAAAAAGATATTGCGGAACGTCTTTATACCGGAAGTCAGCCCGATCCGGATCTTATAATCCGAACAGCGGGTGAAAGTCGACTTTCGAATTTTCTCCTTTGGCAGGCATCTTATTCGGAAATTTACATATCTCCGGTTTGTTGGCCTGATTTTACTCCGGATGAGCTGGATAAAGCTCTTGATGATTACGGAAAACGTACACGAAAATTCGGTGGATTGACCGAATAAAAAGATGATTTTTCTCCTGATGGAAAGGGTTCTTTTATGAAAAGCAGATTATTTTCAGCATTTATACTCATAATTGTTATGACGGCGATTGTTTTTTTCTGTAATATGCCGTTTGTTTTGAATTGTTTTGTTGCGTTATTAAGTGCTGCAGCTCTTTATGAGGTACTGGTTATAACTAAATACGTTGAAAGTAAAGCGTTGACTTTTATAAGCATGGTCTTTGCTTTTGTGATTCCTTTTATTTCAGAGATTTCACATCTGGTGGCTCCTCTCGGACTGCATTTTGAGTTGGGAAACGCATTGTTTGTCATGATTTTTATTTATGCGATAATACTGTTTTCGACTCTCCTTGTGTCCTATAAAACATACAGTCTGGAGCATTTGAGCGTTGTTTTTCTGATGTCGGTTGTTATTCCTTGCTTCCTTTCGACGATTGTTTTTGCCCATCTGCTGACAGGTGACCGTTGGAATCTTGTTCTTATCATACTTTGTGCGTGGGCTGCGGATGCGGGCGGCTTCATATTCGGAAAGTTGTTCGGAAGACATAAAATGACACCTAAGATCAGTCCCAAAAAGACAATTGAAGGGGCAATCGGTGCAATTTTCTTCTCAGTTGGCGCTTGTGTTATCCTTGCATACTGTGTGGATGCATTCGTTTCAAGTATTACCGTAAATTATGTCGCTCTTATGGTTCTGGCCTTTGTTGGCGGATTTTGTGCTATGTTCGGAGACCTTGTTGCATCACTTATCAAGAGAAGCTTCGGAGTGAAGGATTTCGGAAAGCTTATCCCCGGTCATGGCGGCATAATGGACCGTTTTGACTCCGTTTTGTTCGTTGCTCCGTTTATGTATGTGGCGATGACAATGTTCCCTGTATTTATTGAAAATCTTTAATTTTAAAAACAAATCTATTTAAATCCAACGAATTGTTATATTGCCGCAGACAAATTGAGAAATTGTGTTGCGGCTCATGTCTAAAATCTCCATCAGCCGCTATTGGAGATTTTCATTTCTATTTGTGCTGACCGATTTAGTGGCAGAATGGAGATTATTATGTCTGAAAACAGAAAGAAAATTGCAGTCCTCGGTTCAACAGGTTCTATCGGAACCCAGACGCTTGACTGCGCAAAGACAATGGGCTTTGAGGTTGCTCTGCTTACAGCATCAAAGAGTATCGACCTTTTGGAAAAACAGATAAGAGAATTTTTGCCGGGTTTGGTTGCGGTTGCAGATATTGATGCCGCAAACGAGCTTCGGCTTCGTGTTTCTGATACCGGAACTAAAGTTCTGGCAGGAAATGACGGGATTCTTGAAGCAATCGACAATTCAGATTTTGATATTGCCGTGAACGGTATCGTAGGAATGGCGGGAATGCTTCCGACTTATCATTGTGTGAAACGCGGAAAAACTGTTGCTCTTGCAAATAAGGAAAGCCTTGTTGTTGCAGGTGATATAATAATGAAGGTCGCAGAGGAAAATAATGCGAAGATTCTTACTGTTGACAGCGAGCATTCTGCGGTGTTCCAGTGTCTGAACGGAATAAATCCTACCTCAGATGATACATCTCCGCGAATACTTGGCGAGAAACTGTCCAAAATAATTCTGACAGCTTCCGGCGGAGCGTTTTGGGGTATGACTGCTGAGGAACTTAAGAATGTTACTGCTGCGTCAGCATTGAAGCACCCGAATTGGAAAATGGGTTCAAAAATTACCATAGACTGCGCAACGATGATGAACAAGGGGTTTGAGATCCTTGAGGCGATGTATCTTTTTGGTGTCCCCGATGAAAAGGTTGATGTTCTTGTTCACAGGGAAAGTATCGTTCATTCGATGATTGAGACCGTAGACGGTTCTGTTATTGCGCAGTTGTCTGTTCCCGATATGCGTCTTGCTATTCAATATGCGTTGACTTATCCAGGAAGAGGGGCTCGTGTTATAGATAAACTCGATCTTGCAAAAATCTCAAAGCTGACATTCTTTGAGCCTGATTATAAAAATTTCCCCGCTCCTCTTATGTGCCGTGCGGCTAAAAAGGTCGGCGGAACTGCAACTTCTGTATTGAATGCTTCCAATGAGGTCGCTGTTGAAAGATTCCTTAAAGGGGAGATCACTTACCCGAAGATCATTGATTTTGTTTCAAAAGCCCTTGATTCGATTCCTGTTATAACAAATCCTTCTTTGGAAGAGATCGTGGAAGTTGACGCTAAAGCACGCTTAGAGGTGCAAAAATACATATAAACTAAAAAGGAAGAACATATAGTGGATATTCTTTTACAAGCCGTTTATACGGTACTGATTTTGGGATTTCTCATTCTGATACATGAATTCGGACATTTTATTTGCGCGAAGCTTGCCAAAGTAAGGGTCAATGAATTTGCTCTCGGTATGGGACCTGCTATTTTTAAAAAGCAATTCGGCGAAACTTTGTATGCTGTAAGGCTTTTCCCGATAGGCGGTTATGTCGCAATGGAAGGCGAGGATGATTTGAGTGATGATCCGAATGCTTTCAGCAACAAAAACATCTGGGCTCGACTTCTTATAGTTTCCGCAGGGGCTTTGATGAACTTTTTCCTGGGATTTGTGATTACATTTATACTTGTGGTTCAGGCAGAGGCTCTTCCTTCGCTTCAGATAGCTCAGTTCAGAGATGATGCGGTTTCCGATGATTGCGGTCTTATGGTTAATGATATAATTACTGAGATCGGCGGAAGAGACATAAATGTTTATGCGGATATCAGTACTGCATTTTCGCTTGATTATAACATTGAAAAGATCGATGTTACGGTTCTCAGAGACGGTGTTGAGATCGAACTTAAAGATGTTGAGTTCCCGACAATGGAATTCGCTGAAGGCTTGACGGGTTTAACGGTGGACTTCCTTGTTTACAGACAGGATAAGAATGTCGGATCTATCATAAAAGAGACTGTGTACAGAACAGGTTCATATATTTCAATGATGTATGAAAGTCTGATTCAGCTTGTTACCGGCGAGATGTCTGTGAAATATGTCTCAGGTCCTGTTGGTATTTCCAATGTTGTTGCAGAGGCGGCAACTATCGGTTTTGATGCCGTATTGTCTCTTACAGCGTTGATATCTTTGAATCTTGCAGTTGTTAATCTGCTTCCTCTCCCTGCTCTTGATGGCGGAAGACTTATTTTTGTTCTGATTGAGCTTATTTTCAGAAAGAGAGTTCCTCAGAAGTATGAGGCTGTAATTCACTTTGTAGGACTTGTTGCGCTCATGGCTCTTATGGTCGTTATTGTTTTCAAGGATATTTTCTTCCCCATAAATTAAAAGAAAAGAGTAAAAATTATGAACTATACACGTTTGCGCCTTGGCTCATTCGTTACCAATACTTATATTATTGCCGATAATGAGGGCGGAAAGGCTATCCTTATAGATCCTGCCGATTCTCATGAAAAAATAGAGAAAGCTCTTGACGGACTTATCCCTTCGGTGATACTTCTCACACACGGGCATTCTGACCATATGTATGAAATTGCTTATTTCAGAGAAAAATACGGTTCAAAGGTTTATGCTCATGCGGATGAAAAGCCTTATTTTGAGCAGGAGTCTGTACGGAATCCCATAAATGTTCCCATTGAGGCCCGTGAATATGTTTGCGATGAAACGGTTTCAGACGGTGATATAATTGAGTTCGGCCCTTATAAATTTAAGGTTATCCATACTCCCGGCCATACACCCGGTTCGGTTTGTTATTACTGTGAATCGGAGAATGTTCTTTTCAGCGGAGATACATTGTTTAATGGTTCTATCGGCAGAACGGATTTTCCGTTGAGCGAGCCGTCGGTAATGCCTTCGTCTGTTTTGAAACTTATGGACTTACCTGAAAATACGGTTCTTGAATCAGGTCACGGTTTTACATCCACAATTGGCAAGGAAAAAATTTCTAATCCGTTTGTGCTTGCTTTTTATGAGGGGCTGACATTATGATCCTTGAACTTATCGGACACGAATTTCGCTTTGATTGCGAAAATATGTGTATGCTGTTTTTCCCGAATACAAAATTTGCTGCAGGGACAAATGACGGACGCAGTGTTAAAACGACTTTTGACGGTCGTGTTGCGACTGCGGAATTTATTGACAGTGATGGAAGAAGATTTTCTTCAAGCGCTGAGGTTTGTGATATTCTTTATGATAAAGAAAAAGCAGCCATAAAAACTGCAATGTTCGGAGCTTTTTCCGAAGCTACAGGGATACGTCCTCCGTGGGGGATTCTGACAGGTATTCGTCCTGTGTCTTTTTGGCTTAAAATGAATGAAATGTACGGCGATAAGGCTGCGGAGATTCTTGAAAAGTATTATCTTGTAATGCCTCAGAAGATAAGGCTGTGTGAAGAAACGTCTGTGGAGCGTGCGGCGACTGCTGCGATGTGTACGCCGGATACAGTCAGCCTCTATGTTTCTATCCCGTTTTGCCCTACAAGATGTAAATACTGTTCATTTGTTTCAGGTGCTACGGAAAAAGAGCACAGATATATCCCGAAATATCTGGAAGTGTTGCACCGCGAATTAACTGAAAAGGCGGAGCTTATCCGTCAGCGAGATCAAAAGCTTCAGACGATCTACATAGGCGGAGGTACGCCCTCGATACTTTCTGCGGAACAGCTGGAAAGTCTCGTGTGTCATATCAACAGGACTTTTGACCTGTCAGATATGTGTGAGTTTACTGTTGAAGCGGGCAGACCTGACACTATAACGGATGAAAAAATAAAAGCTTTGGCAAATAACGGGGTTACACGTGTCAGCGTAAATCCTCAGACCTTGAATGATGAGGTTTTGAAGATCGTTGGCAGGAAGCATACTGTTGAGGATTTTTATAGAGCTTATGAGGCGGTTTCAAAGACAAATATGTCGGTGAATATTGATCTTATAGCAGGTCTTCCGACTGAGATTGCAGAGGGGTTTGCAGACGGCGTGGAAAAAATCACACAGCTGAATCCTGATAATATAACAGTTCATTCTCTTTACATCAAGCGTGCTGCCGATTACGGGATGGATGGCTCCGGTAAGCAGATGGTCTGTGCCGGTGCTGAAGAGGGAACCTTGATGTTGACTCTCGGTTCTGATATTCTTCACAGGAACGGATATCTCCCATATTATATATACAGGCAGAAAAATACCGTGGGTAACAATGAGAACACGGGTTACGCAAAACACGGAAAAGAGTGTAAGTACAATATTCTCATGATGGATGACTTGCAGACGATTTATGGATGCGGAGCAGGCGGAATGACGAAAATTGTTAACGGTACACAGATAGAAAGATTAAGTAATACCAAATTTGCATATAATTATATCGAAGACTGAAATTGATTTCTCAGAGGGGGTTTTCTCATGTTTTGTTATGTTGATAAGGACTACGATGTTGATGTTTTAAATAATCGGATTGCTGCAGATCTTGACGGATTTATAAGCGAGTGTGAATGTTTTTACAGAACTCAGGTAGAATCTGCCTGCGACAGAATAATTGCGGAAAATAAAACCATAATTCTCCTTTCAGGCCCGTCAGGTTCAGGCAAAACTACAACTTCCGGCAAGATAAGAGATGAACTTATCCGCAGAGGCAAAATCGCTCATGTGGTGTCGCTTGATGATTTTTATCTTGACAGGGATAAACTTCCAATAGTTGACGGCGTTCAGAATGCTGAAGTTGTTGAAGCTCTTGATCTTGAAGGAATTGACAGGGCGATGCGTGAAGTCGTTACCGAAGATATTGTTCTTCTTCCGCATTACGATTTTAAGACCGGTATCAGAACCGATAACGCTCAGCAGATTGAGATAGGTGAAGACGGTATTGTTATTTTTGAAGGCATTCATGCTCTTAACGAAAGAATTATGGGGCATGCTGATGAAAAATTCCGTTTCGGTATCTATGTCAGTCCTCACAGCGGATTTAAAAAGGACGGAGAATTGTTTATGTCAAAGAGGGATGTCCGTTTTGTCCGCAGATTTGTCCGTGACAGCTGGTCAAGAGGTACTGATCCCGAGAGAACTTATGAGATGTGGGGAATGGTTTGTGAGGGTGAAGATAAATTTATCAGACCCTGTGCAAAATACGCGGATATTCATATCAACAGCACTCACGCGTATGAACCGGGACTTATTGCCGGTATGGCTATTGAACTTTTGGAGAAGGTTCAGCCCGAATCTGATTTTTATGAGAAGGCGACAGAGATCCTTCGTGAGCTGAAATATTTCGATCCTATTCCAAAAAATCGGCTTCCTGAGGGCTCACTTTTGCGAGAATTTGTTGGTTAAAATGGCTTTTGGTGAAGATGCACAAAGCCGATGTCAATTTTTTGTACAATATTAACATACAATTTTTCACGAAATGGGCTTGACAAGACCGATTGATTTGTGATATAATATATAGGTAGCTATCGTGAGATCACTATAGCGAGTTTCTACTTTGTGACTCGATGGAGGGAGGGAACTACATGTCAGAAATCAAACTTAAGGAAAATGAATCTTTGGATAATGCACTCCGTCGTTTTAAGAGACAATGCGCAAAAGCAGGCGTAATTCAGGAGCTCAGAAAAAGAGAGCACTATGAAAAGCCTTCCGTAAAGCGTAAGAAGAAATCCGAAGCTGCAAGAAAGCGTAAGTTCAAATAATTAAACTTACAGCGTATAGAATGGGACTGTGTCTTGTAACGATACAGTCCTTTTTTATAATATCAAATTGAAGGAAGGTCTGAGTGATGGGCAAAGAACTGCCTAAGGCAACAAGGGAATTTCGTCATTTCAGCGAGATCACTCCCGAAGTTTTGAATGAGTACGGGATCAAAGGAATAATGACCGATCTCGATGATACCTTGGTTGAACATAATTATCCTGATCCGAAGGCGGATGTCCTTTTGTGGCTTGATGCTTTGAAACAGGCGGGGATACCCATTTGCATTGTTTCAAATAATCGCCGTCGCAGGGTTCTCGGTTTTATTAAGAATCTGGAGATGGGAATCTTTTATAATTCTCTGAAACCCTCACCGCGCCCGCTTTACAGAGCTATGGAGGTTATGGGGATAAGCCCTGAAGAGGCTGTTTTTATCGGAGACCAACTTTTTACAGATATTGAGGGAGCAAACAGGGCTGGCATTAAGTCTTTCCTCGTTGACCCGATAGGAAATAAGGCAACATTATTTATAAAATTCAAGAGACATTTGGAAAAACGAGGCAGGAAAGGTTGATAAATATGACAAGAATAGAAAAATTACAGGCACTTCTCAATGATAAATCAGCGTTCGTTATTGTTGACAGCAAAAACAGAAGATATTTCACAGGAATGGAGACTTCCAACGGTGTTTTGGTTGTTGCGAAGGATTTCTCCGTGTTTATGACCGATTTCAGATATATTACCGCAGCTAAGGCAAACATTAAAAAGCCTACGGAAGTTACTCTGCTGGCAGGCTCTCATTCAGAATCCGTTAAGAAACTTTTTGCTGAAAAACGTCTTGACGTGAAAACTATTTATTTTGAATCGGGAAGACTTTCTTACATTCAGGCAAAAGCTTACATTGATGCAATGCCGGAAGTGGAATTTCTTAACGGAGACGGGGCAATTTCAGGCTTGCGTCAGTCTAAAAACGAAGAGGAGATTCAGTGCGTGATCGAGGCTCAGAAGATCACTGATAAGTCTTTTCTTTATATCAAGGATTTTATCGCTTCCAACTGGAAAAAAGGCATTACAGAAAAACAGATAGCTTTTGAGCTTGAGTTTGACATGCGCCGTAACGGTTCAGGGGAAATGCCTTTCTCTATTATAGTTGCGTCAGGAGCTAACGGTGCGCTGCCACATGCTGTTCCTACAGATAAACTCATTGAAGCAGGTGATTTTATCACAATGGACTACGGTTCTTCATTCAACGGTTATGTAAGTGATATGACCCGTACAGTTGCCGTAGGACACGTTTCCGAAGAACAGGAGAAAGTTTACAACATTGTTCTTGACGCTCAGCTGAAGGCTATTGCAGGCATTAAAGCAGGTATCACAGGTAAAGAGGCGGACTCTATAGCCCGTGATGTTATCGCTGCTGCAGGTTACGGTGAATATTTCGGACATTCTCTCGGTCACGGTGTCGGTGTTGAAGTTCACGAAGCACCCAATTTCAGTCAGGCATTTGAAAAGACCATTTGTGAAAACTCCATCATGAGTGTTGAGCCGGGCATTTACATGGAAGGCAAGTTCGGTGTTCGTATCGAGGACCTTGTTGTTGTTAAAAATGACGGAGTTATCGACATCACCGCTTCTGAAAAAGGTCTGATAATTCTGTAATTCAAGCGCTGGTTGAATAAGGGTGATTGTTTGATTTATGGGGAAGGAACTTTCTTTTCGCGTGAAAAGCAAGTTCCTTCCCCAAACCCCAACCTCAAAGAAAAGCGTAATTGGTGTGAATTATGTATTTGTATGCCGCCGTAAAGCATTGCAAATGCTTTACACAAAAGTTTTTTTGCGGTAAATTTTGTAATATGATTTGCGGTAGCTATGGATTTTTATTTATAAACTAACCCCAAATTTGCTTTTCTTGAAAGGGGGTACGGGGGGAAACTTCTTTTCACATGAAAAGAAGTTTCCCCCCGCCAAAAAATCTAATAATCTCAAGCAATGCTTGAATTTTTGAACTCAATCAGTGCTTGCTTGCAAAATGTCGGGATTTCGGCTATAATGCAAATAAGGGTCGACCGCAAAACAAAACGAACACGAGCCGCATTGCGGCAGAAAGGAAACGAAAATGTTTGATATGAAAGAAATCGGTGCGCGTATCGCACGTTACAGAAGACAAAAAAATCTGACACAGATGATGCTGGCGGATAAGCTGGATATAAGTTTCCAGGCGGTCTCGAATTGGGAGAGAGGCGAAAGTATGCCCGACATTTCAAAATTGGGAGATCTTTCCCAGGCTCTTGGCGTAAGCATAGATATTCTTCTGGGAAATGTTCCTTCCTATTCCGATCCTGTTGAAACTGTGGAAAATGAAGCAGAGAAGATTGAAGTGAGTACAGATACCGTTCCTGAGGTTGATGTTAAGGTAGCTGTTCAGGTTGCAGAAGATTCTGTTGAAAATGTTGAAAAGTCTGAGCCCAATGATGAACAGCAGGAATATGTCCACAGAATTATGGAGGCTGCTGAGTACATGGACTCTGATGATCTTTTGGAGATTGTAACCGATCTGCTGAATCAGGGTGTGGGTTTTGAGGAGATAACCCCTGCGCTTGATTATCTTGATTCGGATGACGTTGCGGAGATCGCGGCTGAATGTCTCAAAAACGGTGAAACTTTAAGCGATATAAATCTTGCGCTTGACTATATGGATTCCGATGATATTGCGGAGTTGGTCGGTATGGCTTTTGAAAACGGTGAAGGTTTTGAGGATATAAACTTCGCTTTTGAGTATATGGATTCGGAAGATATATCCGAGGTTGTAAAGGCTTCTGTTAAAAAAGGCACGCCTAAAAAGTCCAAAGAAGCTCATTATGATGATCTTGCCCGTGAAGTCGAAGCAGAAGAAAAGCATTATGATGACCTTGCCCGTGAAGCCGAAGCGGAAGAAAAGCGTTACGAGAAATTAGCCGAAGAGGCAGGAGCAAGAGACAAATATTACGACGGAAATGCTAAAAAATCCGAAGGTCGTTTTGGAGATGTTTTTGATAAAGCGATGGGGCTGCTGTCTTCGGTGCTTGCGAAAGAGACAAGAAATCAAAGCTCTGAATCTTATACCGTTGACACCGAAACTGGTGAGGTAACGGAAAATTCGGACAAAGTGAAAGACTTTAAGGCTATCTGTTCTATGTTTCCGTTCTTGGGAGAAGACGAAGTGACACGGCTTGCAAAGGAAAATTACGAGGCAGGTGCAACTTTCAACAGCCTGAGCAGCGCCTTCCCCTTTATGCACCAAAATGCACTTGAAGATCTCGTAATCAGCGAATTGAAAAAGGGTGTTGGTATAAATGACGTAGCAGCGGCGTTCCCATTTGTCAGCATCGAATTTATGAAAAAAATTGCAAACGGTAAGTATTAAAAAATTGAGAGAAGCTACTTGTCTCTTGTGTTTTCAGTTAGAATAGATTTTACTGTAAATACTTATTCTTTACAAACTCCATTATCCGTGTCTAAATCCCACTGATAGTGGAGTTTTTCGCAAAAATGCGGTTATTGACTTTACGCGGAAAATATGGTATACTTTAATCACAAGACGAGGTACCCGTTGAGTTAATTGAATTTTGAAAGGACATTTTTTATGGAACTGTATATTTCAGAAACTATACGTAAATATCGCAAACAGCTTGATTTAACTCAGGAGCAGCTTGCCGCAGATTTAGGTGTTTCGCCGCAATCTGTTTCAAAATGGGAGTGCAATGACGGGTATCCCGACATAACTTTTCTGCCGAACATCGCCAATTATTTCAAGATCAGTATCGACGAACTTTTGGGTAATGATAAGCTTACAAAAGTACGGGAAATTCAGCAGAACGATGAAAACTTCTGGGAGTTTAAGTCTCCTGCAGATCGTGTGGAAACGACATTAAAGCTTTTCCGTAAATACCCACATGAATGTGATGTGGCTTCCCAGTTAGCATGGGCTATAACTCTTGATCGGGAGAATTTAAGTAAAAATCTACCGTTGCTTAAAGAGACTTGTGAATTCCTGCTGGATAACAGTACAGATTATTGGGCGAGAGATCAGGCAATTAAATGTATGTGTTCATGTTGCTCCGATGAGGAAGCCGACAAATGGCTTGGTATGAGCGCACCTAAGTATAATTCGATCAGCTATGAAATTCTTGAAGCAAGGTTGTGGGAACTTGGTAGGCATGATGAGAGCCGAGAAATGTTTTGTTATAACAATCTGCATATTTTATTGCATTTTCTTGGCCGTGAACGCCGCCACTATGGCAAGCCCGAAATGGCTGTGGCGTGGTATTCTCAAAGCTTGAAGATCGTTGAGTCCCTTTCCGAAAACGGGGAAATTCCCAAGGCGTGGCTTGGTTTTTACGCAGATACTGTTTTCCGCCTTGCTTGTGCTGAATTTGGTTTGGGGAAGAAAGAGGACGGCTATAAACATCTTGAAGATGCATTTGAGCTTTATCCTAAGTGGCTTGAAATCCCGAAGGGTACAATTCTCGATTTGGGTAATTCGATTTTCGGCGGTATGAAAATCGAGGTTCAAGGCGATTGGAATGTGAGCCTTCCCGGCGGTAAAAAATATCCGGTTGGATATTCGTATTTTTTTCATTTGCGTTCCGATGAAATGTATACGGCAATGACTTATGAACACGGCTGGGAGTGGTTCAACAGCGTCCGCGAAGAGCCGAAATTTAAGGAATACGTCGCTCGCGCAAAAGAGCTTGCGGAAAAATATCAGTAAAATTAAGAGAGAAGTCGTAGGACTTCTCTCATTTTTATGTATTCAGTTTGATGTCTGCGAAATCTTGGATGTTGAAAGTGTTGAAAAACTTTTCTTCCATGGGAATCCATTTCTCTTTGAACATTTTCATCATCTTTTCACCATTCCGTGCTATGATACGTTTAATTTGTGTGTCGGAATCTGTCGAAATGAAGATTTTTACATCGTAGTGGTTTGAAAATTTGGGATGAAGACTGTAAGAACCCTCCACGATCGTGATTTCTGAGGGGTTTATGGTCCGCTCTTCTTCTATTTTTCCACTTCCGCAGTTGAAAACTCCATAAGAAAACACTTCGTTTTTGTGGAAACTGTTCAAAACTTCTTTTTCAAAGCGCTCATAGTCAATATTTCCACCGGGTTCTGCAAGCCTTTCGGGGGTTCTCTTCTCAAATGGCAGGAAAAAATCGTCCATATGTATGATGTCGCATCCGAAAATTTTGCTCAGATTTTCTGCCGCAGTGGATTTCCCCGAAGCGCAACGTCCGTCAATGGCAACCAAAATCTTTTTGGTTTTTGATTTTTCATAAATGAGTGATACCGCTTCCAAAATATCGGCATGCTCTTTTTTCATTATTCTGTAAGCAGGGAAGTATGTGTTTCGGTAGGTTTCGCTGTGACTTACGGGTTTATAACCGTATTCTTTGTATTTTTTTATGTATTCTGTGAGCTCTTTTTCGTTAAAAGGTGTCAGCCCGTCTTTGCATAGGTCGAAAATCTCTGAAATCTTCGCTTCAAAGCCTTCGGCAGTGCCAGTTATCTCCTTTGCACTTAAAATAAAGCATTTATTTATTGTTTCCGCAGAGATTTTACCGTTTATTGCTGATAAGTTTACCCTTACAATTCCATTTCCGATGTCTTCGGTCAATGGCTTTTCAGGGTCAAATTGTATAAGCTCCAACTCGGCCAGAATTCGTTTCAGGCTCATTTCCTCATCGGCTATCAGGTGTCCGCCTCCGAATTCGTTCTGGTATACGAGCTTTACAATATCTGTGATTTCCGATTCGGGGTATTTTTTCAAATGTTCAAGTATGATTTGTTTTATCATTGGTTCAGATGTTCTCCATATTTACGATCTTCCATCCGTCATTTGTTAAAATATAGATTATTTTATATTTGGACGGGTATGTTTCAGTTGAGTACTGAAGTTTGACGATATAGTCGAATGAGATTTCCGCGACTATCTGTGTTGAAGTATATTCCTCATAGGAGGTTATTTCAAAATTTTCGATTCCTGTGCTTAAAATCTCCGGCTGATACATTGTCCATGCGCTGTTGAAGTTTCGGACGGTTTTTGCGTATTCTGAGCCTTCAAGGACACATTGCAGATAATTTTCCATATCTTTTTCCAATGAAATAACATGGATATATTCTTCCATAGCCGCACGTGTGAAGCCGTATATTTCATGATAATTGATGTGTTTCCTATCGAAAACCAGCGTATATCCGTCTGCGGATATATTTTTTGTGTACTCTTCTCCGTAAATAGGGTCTACTGTGAATTCGGGCTCGGTTATAAAACCGCCTATTTCGTAAGTTACAGTATAAGGCTGTGGGATACCATCAATATACGGATAGTTTTCTTCTGTATTTTCTGAAATTATATACTTTCCGCTGACAACTTTTCCGTCAGCATAGAGTGTATATCCTGCAGGAACTGTTACTGTGTATTTGCCTAAAAACTCAAAAGTTTCACAGCTTTCGATTTTCCAGTTGCTGAATCCGTATTTTGTTTTGTTTTCTGTTTTGCAGAGGATCACATATCCCAACCGTTCATTTTCTGCATAGATATTATATCTGACTTTATCCGAGCCGAGACGGGTTGAGCTTTCCAGATAATAAATATCTGCGTTTCCGTAGCGTTGTTCAAGGATTTCAAGACATTCCTCTTCTGTCGAAAAATCAGTCCATTTAAAACCTGAAAGCCCTAAAGTATAGCTGTAATCACCGTTTTCGAGCTTTTCAATATATTTTTCCACCAAAATATAGGGTTGAGAAGATTCATAATCGGCGAGGAAGTCTTCTGTGAATTTTAACCCGAAAATGCAAAGAATACAGAGAATAATAACGAAAAACAGATAGAATATCCAGAATACGTGAGCGTTTTTTTTCTTGTTATTCATTGGTAGATACCTCCGAAACCGCAAAGCATGTCGGTATTCGTCCTGGGCCGTAAAGAGAGCAGCATTTCGTGATGATCTCGTTTTCGTAGACCATCAGAGAAGAGGATCCTCCGTCAAGGTTGCACGCGTTTATCGCTCCGTATTCTACCATGATATCAATAAGATCCTGGTATGTAGCTCCAAGACTTTGAGGCTGTCTTCCGTCAATTACAAGCAAAAGAACTGCTCCGTCAGCACGTTGACCGATTGCCGTTCTGGGGTTTAATCCAAGGCTGTAACCGCTGACATTTGTAGGTTCTCCGTCTTTTACGAGTATTGGAGAGAATGAAATTGCATCTCTGATTCCCGATTCGATAGCTTGAGCTGCTGTCATTTTGTCTGTGATGAGCTTGTTTTCGTTGTTGAAACCGACGATAGTATATGCCCTTGCTTCGTCTGCGCAGAAAAGGAGCTCTCCGCCGCTTATAACAAGTCCCATAGGCATATCTCCTCCGTTGTCTGCGAACGCTCCTCCGTTTATTGCAGCTACGGAATTGTTCTTTTCTGCCAGTTCTTTCAGTTTCATGCCTCTTCCGTTTGCTTCAAAAGGTTGGGATGTTAAAACCGAAACGCGTGAAGGGTCAGAAACTATCAGCAGTTTTCCGTTGAAAGTTGCTCCCGAAATGTTGATCAGTTCGATTTCCTGTTTTTTCTGATCGGGAATGACCGTTTCAACTTCGGGTATTATGTCTGTTTGTTCCGTATTTTTTTCATCGGGGGTGAAATCTATTCTGCCCGCTCCTGTGGTTATTGCTTTTATAGTTTCTTCATCGTGGAACCATTGTGCTAAAAATCTGCCGTTGAATGTTTCCATGACAGTTGAAACGAAAATATTACGTGCCGCAGATGAGGGGCCATAGTGGATTCTGTTGAGAACTCCGAAAACAAATGCAGCACCGAATATGCCTGCCGTAAAGCAGACAAGGAGAAGGCGTAAGATTATTTTCAATGCTTTTTTCATAGAGTCCCTCTGTTATGGTTTTGTTTATTAACATTATAACACATAATTTGCATTAAATCAACCTGAAAATGTGAATTCTTACATATTTTTTTATTATTGAAAAATGGATAAATCTGAACTAAATGTAAACTTTTGCGGTTTTCGTGAGGGGTTTTGTTTTTTTCGTTGTATATATAGGTGACCGGTTAAAAAATAAGGAATGAGAGGTGGATGCTATGAGTGATGAAATGCTTGTTAAGGCAATAAAAGACGGTGATGAAAAGGCTCTTGATAAGGTCATCACGAGGTATTCAAAATTGCTGTGGAAAATCGTAAGCGATATTTTGCCAAATCATGATGATCGGGATATTGAGGAATGTGTCGCGGATTGCTTCATTTATCTTTGGAAAAACCCGGATAAATATGACGCAGGAAAATCTTCTTTGAAGCATTGGCTTTCTGTTGTTGCAAAAAGTCGTGGTTTAAACAAACTTAAAGAGTTTTCAAAACATAATAATTTGCCTCTTGATGAAAACATTCTTGCAGATAATGTAGAGATCGACGGGAAGATTCTGGATAAGGAAACCGTTCAGATCATTGTTGCGGCTGTTAAATGTATGGAAGAGCCTGACAGGGAAATTTTTATCAGAAGGTATTATTACGAAGAGAAAATAAGCGTTATTGCCGCTTCGTTGGGGCTTTCGGAGAAAAGTGTTGAAAGCCGGTTGTATCGGACCAGGATATATCTCCGCAAGCTGATCGCAGTTTAAGAAAGGATGTGCAGAAATGAGTAATTTCAGAAGAAACAATTTAAACAATATCAAAAACATAGTTAATGAACAAACAGGTGTTGATCTTCCCGAATCAAAACCCGTCGCAACTTCTAAAATCGTGGGTATTATTTTAGCGGTGATTTTTGTTTTGACTCCGTTGACTGCCTATGGCGCAAGATATACCATGAATTTTGTGGAATATATGGAATCTGAAAAGAACGTTAAAGCCGAGGCTCAGGCATTTGTCGAAGACCTTATCGGTTTTGCATACGGTGATACCGATACTTACTTGAATGATGACAACACTGAGGATTCCTTTTATGATTTCCTCAGAAATGTGGGATATCTGTTTAAAAAAGATAACTACGAAAAGACGACGTATAAACTGAAGTATTCCCTTAAGAAAGATGTTCAGGTCAGATCTTATGTAGATATAAATGAGGGTACACAATGGTTTATAACCGCTTATGCGGATGTGGTGGAATCCAACTATCAAGGCGTTCTCGATGAATTTGTTGTTTCGTTCTTTTTGAAGTATGAGGGTTTTGGAAAATATTTCACCTTGACCGATATGTATTTCTATGATTCAAGAGGTTACAGCGAACTTGTATTCGGGGATATTGGCAGACTGGAAAATACCATGGACATGACACATTTTAAGGCATGGGCTGAAAATACTGATGATTACAGCATTTTTATTGAGAAAATCGATCCTGAAATAGTGGATGTTCTGGAATTTGATTCGGTAAAACAAGTTGCAAAAGATTTCTTTGTTGATTATGTGAATCATCTTTATTGCGGTGAGTCTCGGTTTGAAGACCAACAGGGTCAGGTATATAAACTTATCGACCTGACAAAAAGATATCTGGAAGTCAGAAGATCTTCCGACTATATATATGTCCCTTCAAGTCCTGATGGTACGTTTGCCTCTGTCAGCCGTTTGGAAAAAATAGGTCAGTCCTGGTATGTTCAGGTTTCCGGTCTTGGAAGCTTTTTTGATGAGGACGGTACTGAGATTTCCGCTCACAGAAGTAAGTTGTTCCTGAAATATACAAATGTTGACGGAGAGTTCCTTTTGGAAGATATCTATATGATCGGCGGTGCAAACAGCGAAGGATTTAAAATATTCTTTGGAGGGGACATTTCTGAGTTAGCATCGTTTGAGGATTTTATAACCTGGGCTGATGAAACTGATGACTATTCAGAATATCTGGACAGAAGTTATGACAGAATATATGATTTTCTTGAGGAAGAAAATATTAACGCTGAATTTAAGCATATAGTGGATTCGTTTACGAATGCTTCATTTTTTGGTGGCGAAAATATCTGGGACAATGGAGACAATGACACTGTTACAGAATTTATCCGTGAATTGGTCGATTATCTCAGCGTTTCAAGCGACAATGCTGAGGTTAAGAATCGTACGATAGAAACAGATTATTATCCCAAGTCAACAGCCTTCGGTGAGGACCTCTTTGGTGTTGCGAGAGTTGATATTATAGAAGAACTTACAGACGGAACTACTCGTGAATACAGAACAAAAGTTTTCGTTATGTATGAATATGACGGAAGAGTTTTCAAAGTAACGGATTTCTATTATTTCGGAACATTACCTCAATGCAGTAAGGTCTTTGACAAGGTTGGATCTAATACATTCTCTTTGAATGACGACATGTTCCTTGAATGGGCGAAAGAAAACAATGATTATTCTGTTTATACTCAGAAAATCAGAGCTGCAATGGCTGAATTGAATAAATAAATCTGAAGGGGCTGGCTTATTTAGCGCAGAACAAAAGCCCATATTTAAATTAAGGCAGAAAATAACCAAAAATTCCTGTATAAGATTTAAAATGTTGAAATCCACCGAAAATTTTTCGGTGGATTTCTTAAATTTAAGGGACTTTTTAGTCGCGATTTGGCTCTCTACCGTACCCACGTACGCCGACGAGAACCAAATCACGCCTTCTGCATCTAACTGAGCCACCCCCTTTTTATCATTTGATTATTTTTGCTTTCTTGAGGGCTACGACCAATAACGGGACGATTATCAGATGGCAGATCATTCCGGGGAAACCTTGAATAAAAGCGGTGGTGAAAAATGCTCCGAAAGTATAGGTGTTTCCCTGTATTCCCATCAGTATTGCAGTAACGATTCCCCAGACGATTCGTCCTGAGATCATGGAAATGACCAACGACAGGCATATTGAAGGCAGGTCTTTCATTTCTGTTTTGTTTTTCAGTATTTTGCAGCAAATGCCTGAAAAGAATCCGTATGCTGCAAGTTCAAAAGCCATTGATATAGCTGTGGGGAACATCGGAGGCATAGTTAATATCATTGATCTCAGTATGGGAGAAAACGCTCCGGCGGCAAACGCATATCCCGGACCGCATATTATTCCGCAGAGAAGCACCGGGATGTGCATGGGGGAGAATATGCTGTTTATCTGAGGGATCTGCCCCGTAACAAAAGGTAATATGTAGCAAAGCGCCATACACAGCGCTGTTATAACGATTTTTTTGACGGTGGTATTCATTTTTTTTCGACTCCTTTTGATAAAAGTATACCATATAAATTCGTCGGATTTGTGTCTGCTTATTATATTCGGAAAAGAAAAAATTATTAAAATGAATTTTTCCGAAAAAAACTTCGTTTCGGTTGAATTTAATCTTTTTTTATGCTATAATGTTCTTGTGTGAAGAGGAAACAAGTGTGATTCTTGTACGAGCCCGTCGCCGTGAGGTGCTTTTTGCCGATTTTTCTGTCCGATGCCGCAAATCGGAGACACGCCATTGGGAGCTTTCCTGAGAAGGTGAAATTTTGGTGCGCCGAGTCGAAATATTCTTCATGCAAAAATACCGCGTATTTTCCTTGGATAGCGAGTGCCTGTCAAGGGAATTGACTTTGCACGGTAAATATTATAAAAAGGAAATGATTACAATGAAAAACACAAAACTTGCAAAATCATTGTCTTTCATCCTTTCTGTGGTGCTTATTGCGGCTATTGCACTTTTCACAGTCGGATGTAACGGCAATCAAAACGAAGGCCTTGAAAATCAGGGCGAAGCTATTCTCATCGAAAACGGTGCAGTTTACGGTACTGGTGAAAAGTCTTTTACCTTTACAGTTGTTGACGGTGACGGAAATGAGGTCTCCTGCGAAGTCAAAACAGATAAGACCGTTGTCGGGGACGCACTCCTTGATTTGGGACTCATTGCTGGCGAGAACGGACAGTACGGTCTTTATGTTAAGACGGTAAACGGAATCACCGCTGATTACGATGTGAGCGGAACATATTGGGCTTTCTACATTGACGGTGAATATGCGATGTCAGGCGTTGATGTGACTGATATCGTTGAGGGTTCAACTTACACTTTCAAAGTTGAAAAATGAGGCTGACAGTTAAAGAGATCATAGTTTTCGGAATGTTAGGTGCTGTGATGTTTGTAACAACATGGCTTATGTCGTTTCTTCCGAATATTCATCTTTTAGACGTTTTCATCATTGCCATGACTGTGGTGTACCGACAAAAGGCATTGTATCCCTTGTATCTTTTCGTGTTTATTCAAGGGCTTTTTTACGGTTTTCAACCTTGGTGGCTGCCGTATCTGTATATATGGGCGTTTCCTTGGCTGATAACCATGCTTTTGCCGAAAAAAATGCCTGTGTGGCTTGGTCCAATCGTTTATGCGGTGGTTGCCTCGCTTCACGGATTCCTGTTCGGAGTTTTATATGCTCCGGGGCAGGCGTTGATGTTTGGATTGACTTTTGAAAAGACAATTGCGTGGATAATCGCAGGGTTGCCGTTTGATATCACGCACGGGGTCAGCAATTTTATCTGTGGATTACTGCTGATCTTTCCGTTGATAAAGGTCATGTCTCAGTCAGAAAAATACATAAGCAAATAACGGGAGAGTTTTCTCCCGTTTTAGTTTGTCGTAAAACTTATTTATTGTTTTTTAAGGACAATCCCTCAGTCTTTCCTACGGAAATCCAGCTCCCTTTACACAAGGGAGCCTTGTTTTAAATCCAAATCTTTTCAGGGTAACCCATATATATAATTACAGTTTTTAGGTGAGAAGTTAATCTTAATTACAGGCTCCTTTGTTTAAAGGTACCTGTCAGCGAACGCTGACTGAGGGATTGTAAAAATAAAAATTAATTTAAAACAAAATTTCTATACAGTCTGTAACGGGAGAGTTTTCTCCCGTTATTTTATATGGTTTTGAGCATAATTATAAAGCATCTTCAACTGACTTTTTTCCATAAGGAAATGTATTTTGTTCATTGACATTTTTGTGGTTTTATGTTATCATAAGATATAGATTTGTCTTTATATTGATATGTGACATTAAATTGTTTTTTTTTTTTTGATTTTGCTTGACAAAAATATTTTGTTATGTTATAATATAACGGAGGGAACAAGGAAAAAAATCAGAGGTCATCCCAAGAAAAGGACAATAATTTTTCCTCTTTTAACGATTGAATATCCGAAGTCCTTTGCACTTTTCTGATCTGTATAAATTATTTTTTATTGGAGGTTTTTAAATTGAAAAAAATAACAGCTTTGGTACTTTTGATTTCGGTACTGCTTCTTGTTTGCAGCTGCGGCGGCGAGTCGGTAACTCTTTTGAGTTTCATTGACGAAAATGCCGATTCTTCAGTGGTTTTGGACGGAAAAACATTTAATTTTGCAATGCCCGGTTACGGTGACTGGTATTGGCCTCCTGAAAGTGAGTCTGTTCCTACTTTGGTAATGGATAAGCAGCTGACACGTTACAAAGAGGCTGAGGAAAAATTTGATATGGTATTTTCCGCCGATCTTATTGATCATACCAATTTAGTAAACCTTTTTGCAATAGGCGAAGATGTTCCCGAATTGCTTTATGTTTCTTCATGTTACGCCTATGATGTTTACAAAATGGGTATTTTGTCCTCCCTTAATGATATAAGCACCATTGATGTGAATGACAGCAAATGGGGTGACCATGACTATATTCAGTTCGGCAAATATGATGGTGAATTTTACGGATTTATTCCTTGGAACTGGCAGTTTGTTCCTCAGTATTGCGGTGCGGTTATTTTTAACGGCGAAATGATTAAGGAATATGGCGGTATTGACCCGTATGAAATGCAGGAAAACGGTGATTGGAATTGGGGAAACTGGGAATCTGAATTGAAAAGATATGCGGGAACATCTGAAGATGGGGTTCAGCATTACGGTGCACTTCTTATGACAAGAGTTGCCGCACGAGCTGCGATTTATTCCAATGGCGGTAATATTATCGAACTTAAAGACGACGGCTCTTATGAGTACGCTTTAAGCTCTGCAAATTCTGTTGAAGCTTTGGAATTTCTCAGGAGACTTACTGCTGAAGGCCTTGTGAACGACGATGACCTTGTTAAAGATTGCGAAATGGGTCCGTTTACACGCCAGAATCTTGCGCCTTTCTATGTTGGTGAGTCATGGTACGGAACTTCTGTAGCTGATACTCCCTGGGGTCCGGATCTTCCTACAAATGCGCTTACTTATTATGGTTATATGCCTTTCCCCATCGGTCCAAACGGTGATGCCTCAAAAGATGTGGGCGGTTATATGTATAGAAACGGTCTCCTGATTTATGTTACAAGTCTCGCAGACATTGAATCGGACAATATCGGTTCTGTTATAGATTTTATTTTTGAACCTCTTGACGGCACTTCCGAAGAGGCATGGAAAGAATATCTTGACATGACCATATTCTCCGAAACCAATCATGAAAAATGCCTGGAGAATTTTGTTTTCGCTATTGAAAATATAAATTACGACTATTCTGCTCAGATGTCGGACACTGCGTATGAAAGTATTGACAGGGTTCTCGAACAGATAATTTCAGGGTCAAAGAGTGCTGCAGAGGGCTCAGCTTCGATTAAGGATCTTGTTATGGGTGAGTTTAATTAAGGTTTTTGCTTTGAAAATAAGAGTGTTTATCAAATAGCCTAAAAAAGTTCATAGAATTAACATCACTTATACGCATAAAAATGTTACAATATATCTTACGTATAAACGTGAATATTAAAATGAAGGATTGATTATTTTGGCAAACAACAAAAAAGCAGAGTCTGTTGCTTCAGGCTCTAAGTCAGTTATTCTGACAGCAGTTATCTGCGGTATCCTCCTTGTAGGTGTTATCGTATGGGCTGCAATCACAAAATCGGCAAACGATATTAAAAACAAAGTCGCTATGACTGTCGGAGAAACAGAGATCTCAGGTGCTGAATTCGAATATCAGTACAAAGATGCTATCCTTTCTTTCCAGACACAGAACAAGGATTTCCTCGCTGCTTTCGGCATTGATTTCGAAGGTGATCTCGGCGCTCAGCAGTATACAGAAGACCAGACATGGAAAGAATATTTCATTTCCAACGCGGTTGCTTCTCTTACAGAAAGATACCTCTTCCTGAACGATGCTGAAGATGCAGGTTATACTCTTCCCGAAGAAGATAAGCAGGCAGCTCTTGACGAAATTGAAGCTCTTGAGAATGCTCTTACTTCCATGGGCGTTGATTTCAATGCTTATCTGCAGTCTATCTACAGCAGAAACCTTACATATTCTGCATTCAAGAACTACACTGTTCTTAATACAACAGCATACAGCTATTATCAGAATGTAGTTGTTCCCGGATTCGGCATTGATGATGCAAAACTTGAATCCTATTACGGTGAAAATAAAGATGATATTGATACAGTTGATTTCCGTTATCATCTTTTCTCCTATACTGTTCCTTCCGGCGTTGCTGCAGAGGATGATTCTTACAAGGCTGATGCTAAGGCAAAAGCTGACGCAGCTCTCGCAGCTATCACAGATGAAGCTTCCTTTGATGCTGCTGTAGAAGCTCAGCTCGCAGAAAACGAAACTGCTTCCGTATCTTTCAGCAACAATGTTGCAAAGAGCAATCTTCTTCCCGATCTTGCTACATGGCTCTTCGATTCCGCAAGAGTTGCAGGTGATAAGACTGTTATCGAAGGCAACAACGGTTTCTTTGTAATTTACTTTGTTGCAAGAGAAAAAGGCGAATATGAAACAGTTAATGTAAGACATATTCTCGTTACTCCCGAAGTTGAAGAACATGATGAGTCCGATGAATCCATAGATGATGCAGCTATCCATGCAGCAGCTGATGAAGCCGCTAAAGCTAAAGCTGAAGAAATTCTTAACGAATGGCTTGCAGGCGATAAGACCGAAGATTCCTTTGCAAAACTTGCAACAGAAAAGGCTTCTTCCTATATTGCAGGTGAAAAGTTCGAACAGGTTACAAAGGGTTACATGGTTGAAGAATTCGATTCTTGGATCTTTGATTCCGCAAGAAAACCCGGTGACTGTGATATCGTTAAAACAGATTACGGTTATCACCTCATTTACTTTGTAGGCGCAGATGAAATTGCTTGGAAGATCAAAGCAAATGCAGGCGTTGAAAGTGAAGAATATAACGCTTATGTAGAATCACTTAAAGCTAAATATGAAGTTGTTACTTACGACGAAGTTATGAACCTCGTTGACTAACTGAAAATTATTGAAGACGGGTTAAATCGACCCGTCTTTTTTATAAAGGAGAATTTACAATGAAAGCAGCTGTTTTTTATAAGAAAAACGATTTGAGGATAGAAGATCTTCCCATCCCTGAACCTAAGGAGGGAGAAGTTCTCGTAAAAGTCAAGGCCTGCGGTATTTGCGGCACCGATGTTCATATTTTTCACGGTGACGAAGGTGCTGCGCCTACTCCTGCGGGAACTGTTCTCGGTCATGAGTTTTCTGGCGTTGTCGAAAAAATCGGTGCCGGTGTAGTCGGTGTTTCTGTTGGAGATAAAGTTTGCGTTGATCCCAATAAGCTCTGCAATGAGTGTTATTACTGCAAAAGCGGAATCGGTCATTTCTGCGAACATATGATCGGTATCGGAACTACAGTTCATGGCGGTTTTGCTGAATACTGTTGTGTTCCTCAGTCTCAAGTATATAAGGTTTCCGAAAAAACTGATTTTGAGAAGGCTGCTATGGCTGAGCCTGTAGCTTGCTGTCTCCATGGCATAGATATGTGTGATATCAAAGTCGGAGAAACAGTTCTTGTTATCGGTGGCGGTATGATCGGATTGATCATGCTTCAGCTTGCAAAACTTTCGGGTGCAGGAAAACTTATTCTTCTCGAACCTGTTGCCGAAAAGAGAGTCCTCGGTTATAAATTGGGTGCAGATATTTGCATCAACCCTCTTGAAGAGGATGTTGAAGCTGTCCTTGCCGAAAAAGGTGTTGGCAGAATATCTACAGTTATTGAATGTGCCGGTCTTCCTTCCACAATGAAGCAGGCAATATCTCTTGCGGGCAAAAAATCAACTGTTATGCTTTTCGGTCTTACAAAGCCCGATGACGAGATTCCCGTTAAGCCCTTTGAGATCTTCAAAAAAGAAGTCGTTATCAAGGCTTCATTTATCAATCCCTACACTCAGTGCCGTGCTGTTGATCTTATCGATTCAGGCAAAATTGATGTATCTTCTATGGTTTATAAAAAGATCTCATTGGAGGAGCTTTCAGCTGCTCTTATGGATGGTTCTCTCCGCTCCAAGGGTAAACTCATTGTTGTTAATGAATAATCCGAGGTAAAATATGATTAGTGTAAAAGATTATGGTGCTGTTGGTGATGGCAAACACAATGATTATATTGCTATCCAAGCCGCATTGGCTGCAGGCGACAGGGATATTTATATACCTTCCGGAACATATATGATTGATCAGACATTAAAGGTTCCTTCGCACAGACATATCCATGCTGATGCTACTGCGCGGATCGTATTTATTGCTTCAAAACCCATGACTGAAGATGATTTTTTGATTACCAACTCCGATGTTGAAGACGGGAATGAAGATATTACTCTGGAGGGCGGTATTTGGGACGGTGGTTTTGGACATGAATACAATCAGAAACCCCGTGATATTTATACCATTAATTCCACCAGCGGTGCCTGCTTGAATTTTATTTTTGTAAAAAATTTGAAGCTTCTGCGACTTACCGTTGCAAACCCTATCGGTTATTACATCCGTATGGGCAGGCTGAACCGTTTTGAAATCAATGATATTACGCTTACTTCTGATTTGATGAATCCCAATCAGGATGGTATTCACTTTAGTGGTTTTTGCCGTAATGGTTTGGTTGAAAATGTTCGCTGTTCGGACGGTCAGACTAATGACGATTTGTTGGCTTTTAACGCAGACGACGGTATTCAGCGTCAGGAAAATCGCGGACTCACAAGCGGTCCAATTGAAAATATTGTTTGCCGCAATATCTACGCGGAAAACTGCCATACTGCCATCCGAATGTCTTCCATTACCTCGCCCATTCGGAACATCCTTATCGAAAATCTCTATGCCGGTGTGCGTGCATATGCCATCAACATGGATGCGCTTCGTTACTGCAGGGTTCCGCTGTTTGCTGAAAATGCCGCTCCTAACGGGGTTGGCAATGTTTCGAATATCACGATTACCAATATGACGGCATTCTTTACCTCAAAGGCTGCAAATACTTCATGCCTGATCGTTATGGAACAGCACTGCAATAATGTTGAACTTATAAACTTTTCCAGACCCATGGATAAGGATGCATTTCCTGCTGTTCCCACGTTGAGAGCCCGATATTTGACTCATCAGACCATTGAGGCGGACGGCAAAGTAACCAGACTTACAGAAAAAGAACAGGTATGTCTTGTGAACGGTGACCTTCGGTCACTTAAGCTGACTTGTTAAATTATTTGCCCTGTTCCAAGGGTAAACTGATAGTGGTTAATGAATAAGTAATATTGTTTTTTATGGGGGAGGGTGCCTTTTCGCGGAAAAAGGCACCCTCCCCCAAACCCCCACCTGGAAAACCGAATTGGGGTGGGTATTTATAAAAAAAAGAATCAACAGCTGACGCTTCTTTATTTTTCAATAGTGTCAGCTGTTAAGTTTTACTGAAAAGAATCAGCGTATTATTTCTTTCAGAAGTTCAATTTTGTGTTTTGCTTCATCGGGTGTCATTGACGGCATATCTTTTTCAGAAATAATATTGGTATTGGTGAAATATTCCAAGCATTCTTTCATTGCGTAGCCGAATCTGTCGATATTACTGATAAGATATTCCGCAAGCTCTTTTCCGTGGAGAAGATTTGACCTACCCAAGTTGTATTCAAGGCAAACATCAAACGATGGAAGCTGTTTCGCATAGTTATAAGCGGTCGTTTCGTCGCCTTTCGTGTAATATCTGTACATCAAGTCTCGTGTAACTTTCGCCTTGAGTGCGGTATTGTTGCTTATTTCAAGCAATTTCAAGTAGATAAGTATCGCTTCGTCAAGGTTTTCGGGGCGATTTTTTATTTCGCCTGTCAGTGCCCATGCAAGTTCGTACATGATTCCCTCATTTCCCGGGTATTGGACAAGGGCGGTTCTTGTGAGTGAGATCGCTTCGGCGTATTTCCCGCTTTTGTTCAATTCAGCCGCAGTTTTTCTGATCTCCTCGGTCTTTTTAGTCACGAGTTCGGTCTCTATTCCCAAAAGTTCATCTACTGTTACGGCGAAGAAATTTGCGATTATCGGCAGCAATGAAATATCTGGATATGAGGCGTTTGTCTCCCATTTGCTGACTGCTTGTGACGATACTCCGAAAAACTCAGCCATCTGTTCCTGTGTCAGGTCTCTCTTTTTGCGAAGTTCTTTCAGTTTGTTTCCTAAATTAAAGCTCATGTTTTGTCTCCTTTTGTTATTTCATTGAACCGGTTCTGATTATATTATAGCAGACAAAGTCTCAAAAGTCAACATACAACTGTTTGGTTCGATTCCTACTTTTAGTTGTAAACGCATATTTGTGGAAAACTCCCTTTTAGGAACAAGGGGACCTCGCGCCCCTCCCCGAAAACTCGTTGGGGGCTAAATATAAATAATCTCAACAGCTGACGCAAATACAAAAACGGAATTGCGTTAGCTGTTGTGTTGTTTATAAATATATTGTGCGTAAGCACGCTAAAAGTTTTTTAGGAAAGGGTTCGGGAAAACCTATTTTTACAAAAAATGGTTTTCCCATAGCGTTATTTTATAAATAAAGTTTTACATCAGAGGTGCGATCAGACTGAGGACGGCTCTTGTTAATCTTTTATACCAAGGTGTTTTTTTGCAGTCTTCAAGAGTTATTTTTTCGCAGACGTCCAATGTTTTGAGGAAATCATTCTTTATTTCGCTGACGCATTTTGCTTTGTAAAGCCATGTTGCACATTCAAAATGGAGAAAAAGACTTCTGTAGTCCATATTGATCGTTCCCACGACCCCGTATTTATCGTCGGCGACAAAGGTTTTTGCGTGGATGAATCCCGGTGTGTATTCGTATATTTCCACCCCTGCGCTGAGGAGCTTTTCATAATACGAGCGCGTGACGGAGTGGACGTATTTTTTGTCCGGTATGTGGGGAGTAATTATTTTTACGTCAATTCCTGATTTTGCCGCAACGCAAAGAGCTGAAAGCATGCTTTCATCAATGATAAGATACGGAGTTGTTATATAAAGGTAGTTTACGGCTTTATTTATGATGTTCAGGTATACTGTTTCTCCGACAGTTTCTGAGTCCATAGGGTTGTCTGAATAGGGTTGGATGTATCCTGAATCCACATATTTTTCGTGCGATGTGTTTTTGAATTTTTTTATGTCTGTTCGGCTCTTTTTCAGGTAATCCCACATTGTCAGGAACATTACTGTAAGGCTCCAGACCGCATCGCCTTTCATCAGTATAGCAGAATCTTTCCAGTGTCCGTGGAGCTCGTATGCATTGATGTATTCGTCTGCAAGGTTTATTCCGCCTGTGAATCCTACATTTCCGTCAATAACACAGATCTTCCGGTGGTCTCTGTTGTTAAGTCTTACATCAAGGAATGGTACAAAAGGATTGAATACTGCACATTTTATGCCGAGATCCTCCAGCGTTTTCTCGTATTTCAAAGGCAGTTCTTCAAGACATCCGAAGGAATCGTATATGATCCTTACGTCTACTCCCATTGAAGCTTTCTTTTTGAGTATCTCAAGTATTGAGTTCCACATGATTCCTTCGCCGATAATGAAATATTCGAGAAAAATGAATTTTTCAGCCTTTTCAAGCTCTTCGAGCATCTTTTTGAATTTGATCTCACCTGACGGCAGGTACTCGGTATAAGTATTTTCGTATATGGGAAAATTTGCAAACCGTGAAATGTAATTTGATTGAATAAATGCCGTGATGTCTTCATTTTTCAGTTTTTCTGCGATGGGGTTTTTCTTTATATTAAGTGTAGAATACGCATCTTTTGATATCTGAGTCATTTCGGTGATAGTCTTTTTTCTTAAAGTTTGTGACCCGAAAAGGATGTATATCAGACCTCCGAAGATTGGGACAAAAGCTATCGGGATTATCCATGCAATTTTGTATCCGGAATTACTGTTGTCGTTTGCGATTTTTATTACAAAAATCATTCTGATCAAGGTATCGAATGCGTAGTAGTATGCGAAATAATTCTGAAATTCCCAGGCGACTATGAATAATATTGCCAACTGTATGGCAAAAAACAGGGCCATAAGAATTCTTCTGCTTATTAAGGGTTTGTGCTTTTTCATTTTGTTTTCAGTGGTTGCCTTTCTTTAGTTGTGTCCGTCAAGATATCCTTGAAGCATAACAGCTGCTGCGGCGGAGTCGATGATCTGCCGTTGCTGTTTTGCGTTTTTTCCTTTTTCATGGAGCTTTTGTGCCGCAATTACAGTAGTGAATGCTTCGCATACAAATTCTGTGGGGATATCGGTTTTTTCAGTCAGAAGTGTATGGAATTCTCTGACTTTAGCCTCTGTGTCTCCTGCCTTTCCGTCTGTTCGGAGGGGCAGTCCGAGGATGAGTTTTTTGATTTTGTAGTCCGCAATAAGCTTTAAAATATCATTGCAGAGATGTTCGTTTGTTTTCATCGGAATATGGGGGAGAGGTGTTGCGATCTGTCCCAGTGGGTCGCTGATGGCGATACCTGTGCGTTTTGTTCCGTAATCTATGGCGAGTATTCTGTCTTTAAGTTGCATTTTTGTTCCTTTCATTCTTGTCAGAACTTTATTTTGTCATTCTCCGAGGTATTCGGGCGGTTTTACTTCTCCGTGGCTGAGCTGTCGGATTATAAAACGGTATCTGGTACGGTCTTCTTTTGTGGATTTGTTTATTGTTGCGTATGCTCCTTCTTCCGTCGGGTCAAGTGCATCGCATCGTGTTATCTTGTATGTTACGTTTTCATGGTCTTCGGGAATACATTCTCTGTCATTGTATTCTTTTCCGCATACGTTTGAGGCGATAAGCTCATACGTGGGGGATGAATCGTATGCTCTCCATATATTTACTGGCTCTTCAAAATCCCAATATACGGAAGGCTCTCTGGAGACTCTGATATCCTTGGGGATCGGGAGATTTTTATGGAACGGGATGTTTGTTATTTCATATGTATTGCCTGCTTCTGTATCGAATTCGATTCTGTCTTTGTCTGTTATGCGGACATCGAATGAAAAAGTAGCTTTGCTTATATTTTTGTAGTTGATTCTGCAGATGTTTCCGTTTTGTGAGTGGACGGAAATGGTTTCTGCGCAACCGTTTTTCCATGTTACATCAAATACAAAATTACCTCTTGCGACAAGTCCTTTGTATGAGCCTGTTGCCCATGTGTCGGGGAGAGCCGCCAAAGGTCTGATGTATGTTTCGTGGCTTTGTAACAGCATTTCCGCAACACCTGAAGTCCCTCCGAAATTTCCGTCGATCTGGAAAGGCGGATGCGTGTCCCAAAGGTTTGGATAAGTTCTGTGGCCAAGAAGGTTTGAGTAAAGCTTATATGAACGGTTTCCATCACCTGTTCTTGCCCATGCGTTCAGTCTGTGTGCCAAAGCCCAGCCTGTGGAGTCGTCAGATCTGAGATCTAAGGTTTTCTTTGCTGCATCTAACCATGCAGGTGTTTCCGAAGATATGTGAGTTCCCGGATACAAGCCTACCAACTGGGATATATGTCGGTGTCTGTATTCTCCGATTTCTCCGTAAAATTTTTCTTCTCTGTATTCCTTGATTTGTCCGCTCCAGCCTATGAGGACATGATCTAAGCGGTCAAGCTTTTGCTTTATTTCGTTTGCAAGCTCTATGTCTTCCGCAGGGAGAGTGTCTTGGCCCAGAATATCCACGCATTTCAGGAAATCCGAAGCATTTTCGTAGAGCATTTGCTGGTCAAATGCGCAGCCTACGGAAGTGTAGTATGGATGTGTGTCGTCCCATCCTAACGTAATTGTCTGCTCGGGAGATGTTGACGAGTATACAAGCTGTTTTCCGTCAAAATCGCAGGTACATTTCATCATAAATTTTGCGGAATCCCTTACTGCGGGATAAACTGTATTTCGGAGTATATTTTTATCTTTTGTAAAAGCGTAAAGTTCCCAGATCATTTTTGCCGTAAAGGAACTTGTTCCCGGTCCGGAGGAGCCTTGACTTGAAATGTTGTAAACTTCATAAGGTGTTGTGACTGCACCGAAAGCCCAGCCGCAGGATCTTTCATTCGAGTCGTAATTTTCAGGGACGACAGCTTTGATATAATTTGATGCTGTTGAATATGCCTGCTGTCTTGCCGCAAGGTTATAGTCAAGGTATGAATCAAATGTTTCACCGATGTTTGTAATGAATGCGGGCCAATAATTCATTTGTACGTTTATATTGTGGAAATATGTTCCACCCCAGGGCGCTTTTTCGTGGCAGTTCCATACTCCCTGCAGGTTAGCAGGCAGAGCACCCTTTCTTGAAGATGAAATGAGAAGGTATCTTCCGTATTGGAAATACAATATTTCCAGATATCTGCTTTTCAGGTCTTTATATGATTCCACAAGCTTGTCTGTAGTTTCTTCGGGAATTTCGCAGTCTGCAAAATCAAGGGATACGCGGTCGAAAAGTTCCCTGTAGTCTTGTTGGTGACGCTGTTTGAGTTCTTCGTATGTATATGCGGTTGCTTTTTTGAGAATATCTCCAACCTTGTCATGGGGATCAAAATCTCTCAGCTTTTTGTGTTTGTCCTGTTCTGTGAATATGTTTGAGGATAGTTCATAGTTTGTAGCTCCGCAGAAAATAAGCTCTGTGTTTAAAGCATTTTCCGCTATGATTGAAGTTCCGTCTGTCTTAAGCTGTCCGTCGGTTCTTATTTTGAGTTGACCGTTGAATCGGATATTATACGACTTCATCGTTCCGTGGATGGTTATAGTATCGCCGGAAACTTCTTCTTTTCCGTATTTTTCTATTTCGGGTTCTTCTGTAAGATGGGCGATCTTAAGCTCAAATACCAGGGAAGTCTTTTTCGAAGTTTTTATCCTTCCGACGATTGCTCTGTCGGGATATGTTGCAAAATATTCTCTTTCAATCTTGTTGTCTCCGCATATGTACTTGACTTTTGCAACGGATCCTGATATGTCAAGGCTTCTTTCATAATCGGAAATATCGGATTCTGTATGGGTGAAGTGTATATAAAGATTGGCAAAGCTGTTCAGTCCACCCTTTGCGTTTATCAGTGAGTTTTCCGTTATCTGTATTCTTTCATATTCAACACCGCCGAAAATATTTCCTCCGAGATGTGAACATCCTATGGGTAAGGAATATTTTTCCCATCCGTTGTCATTATCCGGAGCCGGGCTGTTGTATCTGAGCTGAAGTTTCATATGTATATCCTCTTTTTCAGTTGTGCTTTTCTTAAAACAGTGCGGGGAAACTCTTTTCACCCGAAAAAAGTTCCCCCGTATAAAAGTTCTTAATTATTTGTATTCGGGCAACCAGGAACCGTGAGCTGCGATGAGATCGTCGCACATAGCTTTGATGTGGTCGATGCTCAATTCGGAAGCTGTATGGGGATCCATCATTGCTGCCTGATAGATGTAGTCCTTCTTTTTTGTGATAGCTGCCTGAATAGCGAGAAGCTGAACGTTGATGTTTGTTCTGTTCATAGCTGCGCACTGTTCGGGAAGATCACCCACGTAGCAAGGATTGATACCGTTGCGGTCAACGAGACAGGGAACTTCTACGCAAGCTTCTTTGGGAAGGTTTGTGATAAGGCCTGTGTTGAGTACGTTACCGTGGATTCTGTAGGGAACATCTGTTTCCATTGCGTTGATGATGTAGGATGCGAATTCGCCTGTTTTATTGTGTTCGATTTCCTTGTTGTTAACAAGTTCTTCACGCATCTTTTTCCAGCCTTCGATCTGGTTTACGCAGCGGCGGGGATATTCATCAAGGGGAATGTTGAATTTTTCGATGAGTTCGGGATATTTATCCTTGATATAGTAAGGCATATATTCAGAGTTGTGTTCAGAGGATTCTGTTACATAGTAACCGAGGTTCTTCATGATGTTGAGACGTACAAGGTCATACTTGCAGTTTTCTCTGATATATTCTTCGTCGTTAGCTCTTTCTTTGATCATGGGATAAAGGTCGTTGCCGTCTTTATCTTTGATTTCGAGAAGCCATGCCTGGTGGTTGATACCTGCGATCTTCCATCTGTAGTCTTTGATGTCGCCGAAGCCGAGTTCGTTAAGAAGTCCGCCTGCGCAGCCCTGAACGCTGTGGCAAAGACCTACTGTGGGTACGTCTGTGTATCTCTGCATAGCACCGGAAAGCATAGCCATGGGGTTTGTGTAGTTGATGAAACGCGCATCTTGGTGTGCG
>JAZTZU010000105.1:0-42004 GCA_045637625.1 Eubacteriales bacterium | reverse complement strand
CCCCAATAAAAATTTCATAATATTGCCACATTATCGAAAAAAAATAAACTCCCACCCGACCGTGAGGAACACAAGTACATCAAGTGTACAAGCTATCTTATGGTAAACTCAAACCCTGCTTCGGCAGGGCGGGTAAGACCGCTCCACTGCTTTGTGCTCCCAACGTCCGTAGAACAGGTGCAATAGCTGAACACGGGAGGTCTGCAACCCCACAGCAGAAGCCGGAATCCCTTGATTGAAATGTAGGTTTTAATTATACCATAAAACACGCATCGCGCAGGAAGAATATTTCGTTTTTAAATTTTATTCAATGCCGTCTTCTACTTCAAGATCATACTCTTCGTCAAGTTTCGCATCGAAAAGATCCATTACGGCATCAAATTCTTTCTCATCTTCAATGGTTGAAAGAACTCCGCCTTCTTCATCGTCATCCATTCTGAGAATCGTAAATTCACACTCTTCATCATCAATGTGAGCAGCTTCAACAAGAGCAAGATAACATTTTCCGTTGTATTCAACTGCTTCAACAACTACATAATCAGTTTCCTGACCATCTTCATCATAAAGGGTTACGATTTCATCCATGTTGTTTTCGTTATTCATAGTGACTTCACCTTTCGGATTTTTATCTGTATATATTATACACTAATTTTTTTGAATTGTCAAGGGGGTTACTGATTTTTTCTCAAAATACTGTTTATAACATTTTCAATCTCGGATTTTGGAACAGCAGCAGTAACAAAGGAATGATTTCCGGACTCAGAGCTTTCAAAAATATTATCCCCGTTATCAGAAATAATAACCTTGCCAGTTTCTGTCAATCCGAAATACTTTTCAGTACCGAACACCGCAAACATAACAGTAACAAGATCCCAGCTGTTTCGGATAAACTTACCGTCGCAGTAGAGTTCATAAGCCTTCACAAAAGGATCTGAGGAATTTTTAGCTTCAAAACCCGTAAATATATCAACACCGAGCTCAAAGCCTGAAAAAAGAACCTTGCCGTTATAGCCGGAACAAAAAGCCTTTGCAGCTTCTGCATGACAGAAAATATTATACTCATGCCCCTTTCTGTACTCAGCAGCCATTGGAATTATTGCATGAACTTTCTTATCGAAAAGCTCAGAACAGCTCTCATACGCAAACCAAACTGTATTGAGCATACCGATAGTAATTACGATAACCCCGTCATCATCTGCCTCAGAAAGAACCTTTTTATAAAGTTCCGTAGCATCCAATGCAATCTTCTCGCCGCTTATATATTTATTCGGAAAATTTTCTGCTATATATTTATTATATTTCAAACCTTCAGCATTAAACCCTTCCGGCTTATATTCACCGATAAGAATATCGGATTTTCCGAGATAAGTACATAAAGCATCAATGCAGGCGGTTCCGTACCTGTTGGAAGTACAGTTTACTATTCCCGCAATATCAAATCCAAATTCATCAGCCCAATGTATCAAAAGAGCAATGGCACCGACGTCATCGCAGTCAGGACCGATATCCGTGTCGAGAATTACTTTTCTTTTTTTAACGCAAAGCGGTTCAAATTTTTTCATAAAATCAAGTTCCTTTCACATAAGCTCTTCAATTATAGTATTGGAAACCAACCACCCCTGCGGTGTCAAAGCAAAATTTCCGTTCGGATGGATCTTCGCCATATTATTTTTCAGCAAATTATCACAAAAACGCTTTTTACGTGTATCAGCACACAGCCCCGAATAAATTTCAGAGCCAATCCCGTCCGACATACGCAGACCGAGAATTATTTTTTCTGAATAAAGCTGGTCCGAATCAAGAACCTCATCAATTACAGGAGCAACTTTACCGTTCAAAGAAATATATTCAGAAATATTCTTTTTAAAATGATACCGATTTTTACCGTCAAAGCCATAAGCTCCTGTCCCGAAAGCAAGATACTTTTCCTGATTCCAATATGCACAATTATGTACGGACCGAAGCCCTTTTTTAGCATAATTGGAAATTTCATAATGTTCATATCCATTACTTTGCATTTTTTCGGAAACATAAAGATACAGATCTGAAACTTCTTCATCAGACAGCGCCTTATCTGCCATTTTATACATAGGCGTACCTTCTTCGTACTTTAAAATATAAACAGAAGAATGTTGCGGCTCTAAGGATATAAGCTTCTCAAGAGAATTTTCAAGTTTTTCTGAATGATTTTCCGACGGAATACCGATAATAAGATCCAGATTTATATTTGAAGAAATTTTTCGCAGAAAATCATATGCCTTTTCTGCCTCATAAGAACTATGTCTTCTTCCAAGAAGTTCCAATTCTTCGTCATCAAAACTCTGAACTCCCATACTGAACCGATTAAACCACAAAAGATTTTCACTTTCAGCGGTAGAAACACTGTCAGGATTAACCTCCAAAGTTCTTTCCGCAGAAGAAATACTATATTTTTTATCTAACGATTCGAGCACGGAATACAACTGTTTTTCAGACAAAACTGAGGGAGTTCCGCCCCCAAAATAAACACTTTTTACCGTATCATGTAAATTCTCAGCAGAATTTATCTGCGAAATAAGAGCTTCGACATATTTTTCACGAACTTCATCTGTTGCCGGAGCTGAATAAAAATCACAATATTTACATTTTGATGCACAAAAAGGAATATGAACATAAATCGAATTGCTCATCAGCGCTCCCCTTCCGTTTCTATCAAATATTTCCAGTAACGTCTCGGCATATACTGTCTTCTGAGACGCTCATTCTTTCGGGAGGCAACAGAAATCGTTCCGTAATACTGTTTCCATAGCTCTGTGAACATTATATCCGCATCAGAATAAAACTTTTGTCGTGATTCGGAAAGAGCTTCCGATTCCGTCTCCCCTGAAACATCCCATTGTCCCACGATATAGGTCTCACGGTTATACAGTCCGAAAATATTCCGTCCGACATCCCTTATTATAAAAAGATCGTCGTTATTCCTTTTGGAAAAATAAGACATCAGATATTCCGTAATATCATTATCCGGCTCATATTCAGCATAAAGTATACCGTTTTTCAATTCTCTGAAACGAATAAACCCTTTGCACCGTTCAATTTCATAGCCAACACGGTGGAGAATTGAAATATAATCCATCACCTGAGGAAGATTATACATTGATTCGACTTTTTTACCGAATTTGAATACAGCCCTCAAATAATTAAATATAACGATACCCTTGTCATGCTGTCCCGAACAGGCTGCCAATTTTAAATCCTCAACACCTGAGGCTCCCAATTCACGCAAAACTCCATTCAAAACCCGAAAAGATTTCTCAGGATCTGTATCTACAAAACGGTTATCCTCAAACAGCAGTCCCTGGGATTCTTCTTCCGTGATAATTTTATCAGGTAAGATTTTCTCGTTATAAGCCTCAAAAACAGCCGTCAGAAGTCCATCAAAACTACCGTCATAAATAAAATTTACAATATCCATATCCAAACTATTGATTTTTAAGGAAATCTATGCTATAATTAAGGCGTATAATCTTTCATTTCCGTAAGACTCTCAATGAGTTTACCGTATATTTCATATGGCTTACTTTCAAAAGAACGTCCCATACGGAGAGCCTGGTCTCTTGTCGGGGCATAAAGTTCTGCTTTATAAAGAACTAACCCATTATCATTGATCGAAACAGTAACGTAAAAATCATCTCCGTCCTGACGTATGGAAGTTGTCACACCAAGCTTTTTACGCATTTTTGCTATTTCCCTCATTGTATATACGGAAGCTTTTTCTCTTACTGAAAGAGGAATTTCCTTACCGATAGCTTCAACAATGTTCTTCGCAGAAATAGTGGGCTGTATGTAAGGTTCACCTTCAAAAGTATACTGCTCAATGGTTCCCTGTTCTGTGAGCTCGCTGAGAGCCTCCATTATAGTAAAACCGTTGATGTCACACATTGCGATTATATCATTGGTTGTATGGAGCGGCATCGGACAGTTCGCCACATCAAGAATATAAAGAACGAGAATTTTTGTCTGATTGGTATTTAAAAGCATAATAATCTCCAATTATATTTTTTCTTAATATATAATATATCACATTTTCTGAAAAAAATCAAGCTATATTTAATGAGTACATAATAAGTTTCGTTATAATTCACACATTGTGAGTATAGCCAATAAAATTTCACACAAGAAAGGAAAAACAATCATGCTTCCGGAAGAAATTCAATTCCACATAGAATGTAAAAAAGGAGACATTGGGAAATATGTCATTCTGACAGGAGACCCGCAACGTACAGATAAAATCGCCGAAAACCTCAATGATCCTGTTTTAGTGGCGAATAACCGCGAATACAGAATATTCACAGGTTTTCTGAACGGAGAAAAAGTTTCCGTCTGCTCAACAGGTATCGGAGGTCCCTCAACGGCTATTGCGGTGGAAGAACTGTATAAATGCGGCGCTGAAGTAATGATCAGAATCGGAACCTGCGGAGGTATAAACACTAAAGTCGAAGGTGGACATGTTGTCATTCCAACAGGAGCAATACGTCAGGAAGGAACAACCCTGCAGTATGTTCCCGCCGAATTCCCTGCCGTTTCAGATCATGAAGTCACATCAGCCTTGATAAAAGCAGCTCAAAGCATAAACAAAACATACCACCTGGGAATAATCCAATCAAAAGATTCTTTTTACGGTCAACACAGCCCGGAGCTCATGCCTGTTTCCGCAGAGCTTGAATTCAAATGGGAAGCGTGGAAAAAAGCTGGCGTTCTTGCAAGCGAAATGGAATGTTCCACAGTTTTTGTTGTCGGTGGAATCCGCGGAATAAAGACTGGGGCAGTCCTCCATGTTCTATGGAATCAGGAAATAGAAAAGCTGGGTCTGCCAAATCCCACAGACGAAAATACTGAAGACGCAATTAAAATTGCAGTTAAGGCAATAGAAAATTTAATTGAAAACAAATAACTGAGAATAACAGAAAGTCCCCATTTTTCTTTTTTACATAGAAAGAAAAATGGGGGCAATGTATAATAAATTATTTACCGGAATTTATACCTGAATCGAGAGCTGAGTTGACCATACTTTCAATGCTTTGAAGTGACTCCATGATATTCCCTTTGGTAACAGCCTGAGCGATCGTATCAAAGATCTGATCACTGGCAAAAATGACCTTGTCAAAATAAGCATTTTCCGCTTGTGTCATATAAACTTCCGCAGACATGGGATCAAAGAAGTTCATTGTCGTAAACTCATCTTTCCAAGCATTTGGATCCTCATCAAGAGGAGCAAACAACACTTCCATCAAAGATCCTACAAGTTCGATCTCTTCTTCTTTCTCCTTTGTAACATGATAGAAAGATGTATAATTTGATATTATTCCCCTTGTGTTATCTTCAACCCTTGGGCCTTCAGGGGCATAACAATATCCTACAGATTTCATCGAGCTGTAAATTTCATTATTTGCAGATATCAGACTGTCAACACCGTAATCCGCATATTCACACAACACAGCATACATATTATTGGAAAATTTATTTACGTAATCTTCATGACCGCCTGAGCCTTTTTCGAGAAGACCTTCAGCATAAATATCATGGGCAAACTGAAGAGCTTCAATAACTTTAGGTTCAAGAAGACCGTAAGAATATTTACCGTTGGAATCTTCAATAATGTATTCACCGCCGTTGGAATGCATCAGCATTCTGAAAAAATGTGAATTTGAAGATGAAAGGTAAACGGGATGGTCGGGAGTAGAGATAGAAACACAATCTATTCCGACCTTTCTGAGAGTTTCCCAGTTCCAATTACCCTGTTCATAATATTCATTGGGAGTAGGATGATTTATCAATGTAAACATCTCAGGATTATAAGTCATTGCATTACTGAATCTCATCGGACCCTGACCCCACTGCTGGGCATAAAAACCGTAAGTTTTACCATTCCAGGTGAGAGTATTTATAAGCTGCTCCGTACCGTATTTGCCGCTGTATAGATCAATATTGGGGATCTCGTTCACAGGGATAAAGTAACCGGCAAGGAACATTGGATATGCATACTTAAGACTTGAGTTAAAGAAATCCGCACAAGGAATACCCGAAGCAAATTTCAATCCTGCATCTGTCGGTTCACCGCAATCGGTAATTATGGTACAATTATACAATGTTTCAACATCGTCAAGACGTTTAATAACTTTTTCGTGTCTGGCGGAAGTCGCATTTGAATCCTTGTCAATATAACGGAGATCCTCATCACCATCATTATATATTCTGAAAACCATACCTCCGAAATCAATAACATCAACATCTTCCCCAATAAAATCCAGGAGCTGCGGTGCTTCACCTGCACAGGCAGTAAGCAACAGCATCAAAGCCATTGCAAACGCAAACTTTTTTAATTTCATAAAATATCCCTTTCAAACTTTATTTTTGCATTATAATTATAACACATTAAAATATTAAAATCAATATAGTATTACGAATTTTACTTGACACTTAAAACAGAAAACACAAAAATGATCCCCTGTTTTCAGATGAAAACAGGGGGTTTTAAAGTGAGTTAGTTATTATTTACCTGCATTGATACCATTGTCCAAAACTGTATTTACAGCAGACTCCAGACGCTGAAGTGTTTCAACTACAGCACCGGATCTTGATGCCGCATGAATAGTATCGAAGATCTGATAGCTGCCGTAGTCAAAGAACGCAACTTTGTCGAAACCGATATTTGTGCTCTGAGTTACGAAAACTTCGGCGGAAATATCATCAAAGAAATTGAATGTTTTGTAGTTTTCAAGCCAGTCCATGGGACCTTCTTCATCAGAAAGGGGTGAATAGAAGATTTCAAGGAAGTTACCGAGAACTTCAGGTTCATTTTCTTTTTCTCTGATTATACTCCAGATAGAGTTATCCTGAGACATGAGACCGCGTGTAACGTCCTCAACTGTACCGGACGGACCGATAGGTGCATACATATAACCAAGTCCGTGTTCCATTTCAGTAGCAAGAAGACCTGTTCTTACGCCGTAACCGGAAACTTCACAAACAATGGCATATTCGCCCTGAGAGAAGTTTTCGATGATAGCTATATGGTCATCGGGGTCTTTTGCAAGATAACCTTTCTGGCCGAACTCTGCGGAGAAGTTCAACGCCTCAACAGCTGCGGGAGTTGTAAGACCGTAATAGAATTTTCCGTTTTTATCTACTTCAATGTAGTTACATCCGTTTGAAAGGAAAAGCATACGGGGGAAATACTGGCTATGAACTGAAACTGTTACAGGTTTATCCTCTGTAGAGATAGAAGCACAAGCTTCTGCAATTCTTTCAAATGAATCCCAGGTCCACTCTCCTGCTTCGTAAAGTTCAGCGGGATTAGGTTCATTGATCTGAATAAAAATATCGGGGTTATAATACAGAGCGTTTGTAAATCCAAGAGGGCTGAATCCCCAATACTGACCATACGTACCAACAATGTCACCATTCCATGTGAAAGATTCAAGGAAAGCTTCAGTACCGTATTTGCCGTCAGATGTGTCTACATTCGGTATTTCATTCAACGGAAGAACATAGCCTGCCTGATAAACGTTATAGAAATGCTTGAGACGGCATTCAAAAATATCCGCAATAGGAATATTCGCAGCAAAAGCACTTGTCAAGGCAGAAGCTTCACCGTAAGAGGATTCGATCTTGCAATCATAAGTTTTTTCAATGTAGTCGATTCTGTCGAGATACAGTTCATCACGATCGGAATAAATATAATCTTTTTCCTTTTCAACTGAAAGGTCAAAGTTCCCATCGGATGCTCCTTCTTTATAAATTCTGAATGTCAGACCTCCAAAGCTGATTGAATCATCAGAAGTATCTCCGATAAAATCAAGAAGAACGGGAGCTTCACCCGCACAAGCCGTAACAAACAGCATGAGAGCTAAAACCAAAGCAATTTTTTTGAATTTCATAAATAATAAAATCCTTTCATATTTTATTTTGCTATATAAGTATACCACAACTAAAGAAACTTGTCTACCACAATATTGGTAACAATTTCGCAACTATTACATTTCATACACAAATTCACAAAAGATTTACATCTAAACCATAGACAAATACACTAAAAAATGCTATAATATAAATGAATAAATTATAAAGCTGAAAGGAACAATCCACTATGAAACTTAAAAAACTTGCAGTTCTCGGAGCTGCACTTCTGGCACTTACATCATGCTCCGGATCATCCGTTGAGCTTTTAGACTTTCTGGAAGAAGATACCGGAGAGATCGACTATGAAGGCCTGACCTTTACAATCGCAGATTCAGGCAGCGCAGGAAACGCTTTACTTCTGACTCCTGATCCAACAATCGTTCCTTCAGTACGTTCGGAGATGCTCTTCTCCCGTTATGATGAGATCGAAGAAACGTACAATTGTGAAATAGAACTCATTGTATATTTAACAGAAACCCTTACAATAAAAAAAGCAACAGGCGAAGCATATGCAGACCTTATGAATCTCCGTCTTAATGCCGTATATGAACAATTTGATGCGGGTTACCTCTTTCCTTTCAACCACATTCCGTATGTAGATCTTTCATCGGGAAACTACGGTTCTCAGGAATTGATAGATGCCCTTACATGGAAAGAACAAACTGTCGGAGTTTTCCCGCAATCGTGGGGAATCATGACTCCGAACTTCTGCGATGCAGTATATTTTAACCCCGAAGTTTTCACTATGATAAATATGCCTACACCTCACGAACTCTATGAAACAGATTCATGGGACTGGAAAGCTCTTGAAGACATCGGAAAAGCCTGTCTGTCAATATCGACAGCTGACAGACCCATCTACATGTCCACACTGAACAATTATTTTGTACGAATGATGATCCTTTCCAACGGAGGCGAATACATTACCGAAAAAGCTGACGGGAAATATGAATACGGACTGCTGACAGATGAAGCTTTTGCCGCAGTTGAAAAATCACATGATTTTTACAATGAAGGATACCTTCTCCAATATCCGGGATCTGTTGCTGATGCACTCAAACTCTTTGTAGAAAACCAAATTGCTCTTATCGCAGAATATTCTGTTCAGGGAATTTCATCCGACAAGGGTGAAATAGGAACAAAAATGCAGGGTGCTTACGGTTGGGCATATAATCCGAAAGGTCCCAACGGTTCAGATCAGACAACCGGTCTGATATCCAACGAAAACCAGTATATTGTAGCTACTATAGATAAAGAGACAGAGGAAAATGCTCTTGGTTCCTTCATAGACATACTGTTCCAGCCCCTTGGAGAAGAACCCAATGACTGGGTGGATACATTCCTTACAATGAACTTTTATGATGAAGAATCCAAAGAAGTCTTCATGACCAAATTTGCAAACACTGTATTTGACCATGTTGTTTTTGCATATCAGGACGACACTATATACACAACAATTCTCGAAGCCGCTGAAAAAGGAACAGTAAAAGAAAAACTTGAATCTATTCAGGCTCAGGCAAATGCAAGACTTGACGAGGGAATCAACTTTGGCAAATAAATAATTTCGTATTATGCGGGGAAAACTTTTTTTCGTAAAGAAAAAGAAGTTTTCCCCCTATTGACAAATCCCGTTAAAAGTGCTATAATGTAAGATGAAGTAAAATATTTGAACCGAGGTATTCAAACATGGAAAAAACTTATAAAATGAACGTTGCGGGCGTTGAAAGAGATCTTCCTATTTGCCCCGTAAACGATGACTTATCCATTGCGGCTTTTGTTATATTCGGTGACGTAGAGCTCACATGTAAATGCGCAGAAGCTCTCATAAAAAAAGTTCCGGAACATGACATCATGATCGCAGCTGAAGCAAAAAGCATTCCGCTGATTCATGAAATGGCTCGTCAGATGGGTGTAAATAAATATATTCTCGCCCGTAAAGTTCCAAAACTTTATATGCATGATCCCCTCAGCGTTTCGGTAAAATCCATTACAACTGAAGCCGTTCAGACTCTTTATATCGACAAAACAGATGCCGATGCGATGAAAGGAAAACGAGTACTCATAGTTGATGACGTTATCAGCACAGGAGAAAGCATAAAAGCTGTAGAAAAACTCGTTGAACTTGCAGGCGGAAATATCGTCGGAAAAGCTGCTATTCTTGCAGAAGGCGGAGCTAAAGACAGAAACGACATAATTTTCCTCGAACCCCTTCCACTTTTCATAAAAAACAATTAACCGTAAGGAGAAAAATATAATGACTATTCTTGTAACAGGCGGTGCAGGTTATATCGGCAGCCATACCTGCGTAGAAATGCTCAACAAAGGCTACGATGTGGTTATAATTGACAACCTCGACAACAGCAACATCAAATCCATCGAAAGAGTTAAGCAGATCACAGGCAAAGAACCTAAATTCTATCAGGCAGACGTTCGTGACAGAGCTGCTCTCGATAAAATTTTTACCGAAAACAAAATCGATGAAGTTATCCATTTCGCAGGACTCAAAGCAGTTGGCGAATCTGTAAGCAAACCTCTTGAATACTACGATAACAACCTTATCAGCACAATCGTACTTCTCGAAGCTATGAGAGAACATAATGTAAAGAAGATCGTTTTCAGTTCTTCCGCAACAGTTTACGGTCTCGTTGAAGAAAGCAAACCCCTTGATGAAGAACTCCCCACATCAGCAATCAATCCTTACGGCAGAACAAAAGTATTCATTGAACACATTCTTATCGACCTCGCACATTCCGATCCCGAATGGTCTGTTGTTCTCCTCAGATATTTCAATCCCCTCGGTGCACACGAAAGCGGTCTTATTGGCGAAGACCCCAACGGTATCCCCAATAACCTCATGCCATATATTTCACAGGTAGCTGTTGGCAGACTTGAAAAACTCAATGTTTTCGGTGATGACTACAATACAGTTGACGGTACAGGCGTACGTGACTACATCCACGTAGTAGACCTTGCACAGGGTCACATCAAAGCACTTGAATATGCTGCAAAAAATAACGGCTGTGAAGCTGTAAACCTCGGTACAGGATGCGGATATTCCGTTCTTCAGGTTAAAGATGCGTTTGAAAAAGCTTCCGGAGTTACAATTCCTTTTGTTATTGCTCCTCGCCGTCCCGGTGACCCCGATGCAGTTTTTGCAAAAGTTGAAAAAGCTGAAAAACTCCTCGGTTGGAAAGCTGAAAAAGACATTCACGATATGTGCCGTGATACATGGAACTGGCAGAAAAACAACCCCAACGGATTTAAGGACTAATAAAATTATAACTGTTCAGCGTAAATTTTATGCTGAACAGTTTTCACAAAGGAAACTTATCATGGAAATAAACTACAACGTAAAAACACAGATGTTCAAGGGATTTCCGAATATAAAAAAGCTGGGAGCAGTCAGTCCAAACGGAGAATCCTCACCTTTTGTATTTAACGGCAGACTTTACCGCCTTGAACTTTGCGACCCAAGCAAAGGTACTGACATGAGTGTTCCGATATGTGCCTTGATTCGCGACAGAGAAACAGGTGAAATTCTTTCAAGATTCGCAGAAAACTGCTACTATCAGTCTTTTTATCAAGAAAACGGAACTGCTTATGTTTTGGGAACAAAATCCCAAAAACCCGCAACCTGCGGAGATACAATACTCATCTACGAAAGCAAAGACCTCATAAACTGGACCCAAAGAGAGCTCTTGAAAAATAATGGCTGGGAATATTACAACACCTCTTTAACAAAAGGTCCTGACGGATATGTTTTGTGTCTGGAAGCAGGTGCCCCAAGAGAATATGTAGGCGACCACCCCTTCACTTGTTTTTTTGCAACATCCCACGACATGGTAAACTGGACTTTCATGGACTACAGCAAAGCTTACTGCAAAGACCGTTATAACGGAGGTCCATTGTTCAAATACTGCAACGGATACTATTACTTCATCTCCGTAACGGAACTTCCCTGCCAAAGATATACAAATTATATCTACCGCACAAAGGATTTTGACACATGGGAAGTGGGTAAATACAATCCCATACTAATGCCGGACAATGAAGACAAAAAAATATCTCCTTATGCCTACGACATAACACCTGAGCTTATGACTCAGATAAGAACAGGTTTCATTTCGAGCAACGCGGATTTCGATATGTGTGAAAGAAACGGAAAAACTATCATTACATACAACGCAGGAAATCAGTTGGGATTTTACTACCTTTGCGAAGCAGAATTCGCCGGAACAAACCAGGAATTTCTTGAATCATATTTTGAATAAGGAAAGGATACAAAAAAATGAGAATAGGTACAGCATCGAACGAATACACCAGATACGGTCTCGAAGAAGGTGCACGAAAGGCACGTGAACACGGCTTTTCCTGCCTTGATTTCAGCGACTTTACAAATATTGAAACAGATTTTTTCCGTCTTCCCGAAGAAGAATTCAAACAGGAGCTGCTTAAAATAAAAGCGGCTTACGAAGCTGCGGGAATAACAGTTTTTCAGGCTCATGCCCCGTGGAGATGTCCCGCAAAAGACTCAACACCGGAAGACCGTGCAGAATGGTTTGAAGCTATGTCAAAAGCTATCCGTGGATGTTCATACCTCGGCTGTCCGAATTTCGTCATTCACGTTATCATGCCTTTTGGCACAGACAGCCCCGATAACCCGGAAGAAATGATATCTCTGAATACGGAGTTTATGTCCGGATTAGGAAAGGTCGCAGCGGAATACGGTGTAAAGCATATAAACATCGAAAATCTGCCGTTCAAAAACCTGCCCATAAATTATACCCACCAGGTAGTTGAATTTGTAAAAGATCTCAACAAAATAAACGGCACCGATATGTACAAAGTATGTTTTGATACGGGCCACTCAAACTTCTGCGCTGAAAATATTGCAGACAGTATCAGGCTTATAGGAAAAGAGCTTTTAGGAACGCTGCATATCCATGACAACAACGGAAAAGCAGATCAGCATCTGATTCCGGGACTCGGAACCATCGACTGGAAAGAATTCTTCCAAGTCCTCGGAGAAATCGGATTTGACGGAGTTCTGAATCTTGAGATACATGAATGCCAAACCGAAGAAGAGCAGATAAAAGCAGCAAATATAATAGCTGATTTTGCAGAAAAATTATCCTAACGGACATTATAAAGGGAAAAGAGAGATATTTATGCTGAAAATAAAGAATATTTATATTGACAGCGGTAAACTGACAGAAAACATTCAGAACTGCATCATAGACACGGAAGAGCCCGTATTTTCCTGGGCTGTTTCATCCACAAATTCAGACAACGAACAGACGGCTTGCCGTGTTACCGTTTCGTCTGAAAACTCGGTTATATGGGACAGCGGCTGGACTGAACAAAAGGAACAGTCAATGAATTACAAAGGTCCACGCCTACCTCATGGAAAGGAGATCATACTCTCCGTACAGATTCGGGATCGTTTTAGAGAAGAAAGTGAAGTACATAGTGCAAAATTCATTTCGGGATTGCTTGATAAAAACGAACTGTCGGGCAAATGGATAACTTCACCTCAGCCCAATGACCGTAAAGTTCTCTGTTTCAGAAAGGATATCAGGCTGAAAGAAATTCCCACAGCGGCTTGCCTGTATGTCTGCGGACTCGGATATCATCATGTTACTGTCAACGGAAAAGAGATAACAGATGCTCGACTTGAGCCTGCACATTCCAATTACGCAAAAATTGTATATTATTCCGTATATCCGCAAATGGCACAATTTCTTGCCAATGAAAACAATATTATAGGTATAGAAGTAGCAGACGGTTGGAGAAACAACGAAACGGAACTGCTTCATAATAAAATAGCACCGAGAATCCCCGAATTCTTCGGAAAAACACAGCTTTGGGCGATGCTTGTACTTACTTATGCCGACGGTCACAGAGAAATTATCTCAACCGATGAGAGCTGGTCAGTTGGCTATGGTGCCATCACACATGCACATATTTTCGACGGTGAGACATATGATGCAAGAAAATCTGTACCAGAATGGAACATTTCTGACCGTATTCCCGAAGACTTTACGACCTCAGTCGTGACGGAAGCTCCCGGCGGAGAGATGCGTCCTATGGTGCTTGAGCCGATCAGAATAACGGAAGAGTATTCGGCACAGGAGATCACTATGCCGAAACAAGGACTTTTCGTTGCTGATTTTGGTCAGAACATCGCAGGCGCAGTTCGTGTAAAACTCCCGAAACATATGAAAAAAGGACAGGTCGTTACCCTGCGTTTTGCAGAAGAACTTGACGAAGACGGAACTCCCTATTCGGCCACATACCGAGATGCAAAAGCCACAGATCGATATATTGCTTCAGGAGATGAACATGATCTTACGGAATGGCTGCCGGCCTTCACGTTCCACGGATTCAGATACTGCTCGGTTGAAGGCTTAAATTTTATTTCCAAAGAAGATCTTACAGCATGTCTTATGCATACCGATATAAAAAATGAGTCGCTTTTCTCTTGCGGTTCAGCGCTTGTGAATCAGATACAAAAAAATATAGTAATGACAGAACGTGATAATATACATTCGATCCTTTCAGACTGTCCTCAGAGGGACGAGCGTATGGGTTGGATGAATGATGCAACGGTACGCTTTGAGGAGACTCCTTACAATTTCAACATCGGGAGAATGTTCCCGAAAATTGTCAAAGACATTCAAGCTGAACAGATTGATGGGGCTTTTTCCTGCTGTTGTCCGCGTTTTTTCGGAAACCTGCCCGCAGATCCTGTATGTTCATCTTATTTGGTTGCTGTATATCAAGCGTGGATGCACACAGGAAACGTAAAACTGATAGAAGAAAGTATCGATGGACTTGCCGCATGGGAAGATTTTCTGATCAAAAGAAGCGACGGATATATCGTCAACTACTCCTACTATGGGGACTGGGCAGCTCCCGATTATGCCTGCGAAGGCGGATATGAGGGTGTAAAAAATACGGAGACTGAGGGTATTCTCATGTCAACGGGCTACTCATATTATAACTGTCAGCTGCTTGTCAAAATGGCAGAAGCTATCGGTCGCAAAGATATAGCTGAAAAATATACAGACATAGGGCATAAAGTACAAGAAGCGTTTCTGAAAAAATGGTTTGATCCTCAGACGAATACTGTAGGAATCGGCTCACAGGGAGCGCATGCCTTTGCGCTTTGGCTTGATATTCTCCCAAAAGACGCACGTCAAGTAGTAGCTGACCATATGGCAGAAGACCTTGTGAAACGTAATTATAAATTCACAACGGGAAACCTCTGCACACGTTACATGTTTGATATGCTTGCAAAATACGGACATAAAGATGTAGCATGGACACTTCTAAACAAAGAAACATACCCATCCTACGGTTACATGATACAGAATGAAGCAACAACAATATGGGAACGTTTTGAATTGAAAAAGAGTATCGGAATGAACTCTCACAACCATCCGATGTACGGTGCCGTAGGATATTTCTTCTACGCATACCTTGCGGGAATTACACCAACTTCCGCAGGCTGGAAAACGGTTCGGATCGCCCCGATATTACCTGAAGGTCTTACTTCAATACATGCCGTTGTAGATACAGTCAAGGGGGATATTTCCATCCGCGTGTCTGAACGGTACGGAAAAAAGAGACTTTTTGTAGATATACCCTTCGGTGTAACGGCAAAGATAGAATTCTGTGGAATTTCAGAGACAATCGGCTCAGGATACCATGTATTTGAAGTATGAAAACCCCACAAATGCCCATTATATAAAGAATTACATAAGGCGATAAAACTCAACTTTGCGTTGACCAAAATCATATCAACGGAAAGTTGAGATTTTTTCCAATTCAAAACCGAAACATCAGTTTAAAAATCTAAAAATTAAACTAAGCGGTTATTGCTTTTTGCCGTATTTTGTTGTATAATATAAATGTACAAATCGGATCCGAAAATTTGAAAGGAGCAAAAATCAATGAATATGATAAAAGATATGGGCAGACTGATTGCCGAAAAAAGAAAACAGGCAGGACTGACTCAAGAAGCATTCGCCGATAAATTGAGAATCACCCCTCAGGCTGTTTCAAAATGGGAAAACAATGTGGGACTGCCCGACATAACCCTTTTGCCAACGATATCAAAAATTCTGAACATATCAATAAGCGACCTCTTCAGCATGAATGAACCTATGAGTAATCAGATAAAAATCCCCCAATTCCCTGCGGAATTGGACGGTCTGAGTTTCATTTTTTCCAAAGGAAACATGGCATGTTATTCTTCAAAAGAAGTGGAGCTGGTCGACGATGAGGGAAATGTTCGGTTTAAAGACGGAAGCGTCGGAAATCTGAATGAGGGTTTTGTCGTAAATCAAGGTGAGGGCGAGATCAGATTTTACGAATCAGATGAGTATATTGAAAAAGATATCCCAAGATCTATAAACGAAACCCTTGAAGAATTCACATCTGTTGCAATGACACTTTCCGTGGCTTGTACTGCAAAAATCCTGAAAGCTGATGACGGGATTCCCCGAATCCAAGCTAAGGGAAACGCCAAATTCATGAAATACCTCAAATACAGTGTCCGAGATGGAATGCTTGCCGTTGACATAAACCCAAACGAAAACAACAATAACAGCGGAAGCGGAAAAAATGAATTAACTATTTATACAAATTTTGAAAAAGGGAACGATATCGGTATTACGGTAAACGGTGCGTCCGATGTGGAAATAGAGACGGATTTCACGAATTCAAAATTCAAAATAAACGGCTGCGGCGACATTTCAGCAAAGAATACAGGAATTCTTGAAGCAACAATAAACGGAAGCGGCAACATAGATATGACGGAGGCATATGAATCCGCAAAAATACTGGTCAACGGCAGCGGAGATCTCAACATGTATTCAGCTAAAAATGTAAACGCTTATGTAAACGGTTGCGGGGATATCTGCATTAAATATGTATCGGGAGATATCAGCACCGAGGTCAACGGAGCTGGAGATTTTACCCTTGGTGGAACTGTTGACAAATACAACTGCAAAGTCTCAGGTTCAGGAGACATACACGCAAAAGAACTTGCAGTTTCGGAAGCAAATATTAATCTTTCGGGATCTTCAGACGTGACCATTGGCCGAATAATAAACTACTCCATGGAAAAGATATCGAAACAGTCCACACTTACAGTTCTCAAAAGAGGTTAAAAAACAAAAAAGTACAGTTTTTTACGCTGTACTTTCTTTTTTTACTGAGCAAGGCTTTTATTAAGGAATGCCACAACATCTGCCATTAACTCAAGGTCTAAAGATCCGTCCTCTTCAGTAAGAACCAAATGTCCTCTATTCTCAATTTTTTTGAACACAAAGCGGGGGTCATCGCCATACTTTTTGTAATATGTTTCATAGCCGTATTCAATGGGAATAGTTTCGTCCTCTACACCGTGAACGATCATAACATCACAATCACTTTTTGCGAAGCCTTTCATACCTGTGCTGAATGAGTAACTGCCGTACATCTGATATTCATAAATCGAAGCAAACGGCAAAAGAAGCTTCGCCACGCCGCCAACCATCTGACAACCTTCGTAATCAATCAGATTCATGGACTTATTCCAACCCGCAAAGGAAACCAAAGCTTCTACTTCGGGATGATAATTAAGTGCATTTACAACAGACATACCGCCCCAACTGTATCCCATAAGGACAAATGGCATATCTTTTATTTCATCAATGGTATACGCATAATCAATAGCATGATCCAGATCTATGAAGCCCTGCGGCAAACCACCGACAACATCGCCCTCACTTTCATCGTTAGCGGTTGCATCATAAGCAAATACGTAGTAGCCGTTGGAAGTGAACACATCGAACATATCCATGTAGCCTCTCTGTCCGCCGGCACCGAGACCGTGAGCAAATACGATTACAGCCTTTTTCTCTACATCTTCTTTTTCATAAAGATATCCCACAAGGGTCTGACCTTTATTGGAAGTAAAGGTATGGCGTTCTCTCGTCAAGCCGGGGAATTCGGAAACATCGAAAGAAATTTCCTCCTCACTCGTGCAGCGGTAATTGAAACTGCCGTCGTAAATTGAAACAGCAAGGAAATAGAGCGCCACGCAACCGCCCACAATAAGCAAGGCAAGAACAATGGCAATGATTGAAATAACGATTTTTTTTGTGTTTTTAGTTTTCATAATGATCTCCTTAATTTATATAATATTTTTATATCTTTCAGAGGTAATTACACCCTCATTCACATGAAGCTTGCAGATCCTTGCAGTTCTGCGCTCTACATAATTCGGGTCAGTCTCGTCCTTATAGTCACGGGCGTGGTATATGGCGTAGTATTGTCCGTCATATTTTATAACACTGTGGTGTCCTGTCCCCTCTTCAAACTCATTCTTTATCAGAACAGGAACAAATTTTTCTCCGTTTCCACACTTTTTAAAGTCGATTTTCGTCAGATCTGTTTCATCGGTTCTGGCAGATGCATAACTTACATGGTAGGTATCGTTCTGAAAACAACCACCGCTGTACATAACATATTGCCAGTCCCCTTCCTTAAACCAGAATGCCCCCTCAATGGTGTGCCAAGGGAAATCCTTCGTGTATTTAGGGGTAAACTGTTCCTCATCAAGGGTTGCAAGCACAACGTCCCGAACATTGTATTCAGGAGTGTAAGGGTCTGTCAGGCGGTCTATGCAAACCCTTGTCCCTATGCGGTCTCCGTCCATTCCGTCACGGGCAAACCACAAAAAGAGCCCTGAATCAGTTTTTACAGCATGGGAATCTATCGAAAAATAGTCATACAGATGTTTCGGTTTTTCAAACGGTCCCAACGGAGAATCAGATGACATAACATGCATAAACTGATTTTCCTTATTTACTCTGCATGAAAAATAGATATAATATCGCCCATCAACCTTTATTATCGAAGGTGCCCAATAGCTTCTTCCGTTTTCCACAGAAGCAACAACCCCCTCGAAATGCCACAAGCCGAAAATATCATTCGTAGAGTAAGCCTCCACACCCTCTTCAGCAGTAACATATAAGTAAAAACGGCCGTTATCTTCGAAAATAAAAGGATCCGGCTGATTTCTGTCCACATCAAATTTAAGCTTCATAACAGCACTCCCAGTAATGTTTTTATTATTTTCTATCACATTATATCACAACCTGAGCCAAAAATCAACAACAATTCAGCAAACAAAATAAAACATCACTTCTTTAGGTAACAGAAGAGAGCTCTTTGATTCGTAACCCCTCTTGCGAAAACCGTACTGAGGTTTTAAGTTTACACTTCAAAAAACAAAAAAACCACTCTAATGAGTGGTTTCCTTGTTTTGGCAGGGGCAGAAGGGATCGAACCCTCGGCACGCGGTTTTGGAGACCGCTGCTCTACCTGCTGAGCTATAGCCCTATATTCAATTTGTTACCGATTCAAAATCAGCTTATATATTATAGCACATAACTTCATTTTTTGCAAGGGGGTATTTGCAACATTTTCTTTACAAATTCCCGATTCTGTATAAAAACCTTTTTTGGGACAAAAGAACATTCCAAAATCACTATTACAATTATCGGCAGTAATGTGAAATTATTTAAAAAAGCCTTGATATTTCAATTTTAATATAGTATAATATAAGGTGCTATATTATACTTTTATAAGGAAACACCAATGAAAAAAATTATTGATACCATTTCTTCAAAGCCTATTACTTTTATGGCTATAATCGCAGTGTTTATAAATATCTGCATAGAACTGATAAGCCGCAAATCAATCCCGTCATTAGCTTCGTATATAATCGAAACTCCGATGACGTTTTTATTCAATACATTCATAATCATGTTTACAATGTCAATATCTCTGTTTTTCAAAAGAAGAACATTCCTTTTATCTATGATATCCGTTTTATGGTTAGGTCTTGGCATCGCAAACCGTTTCATGCTAAATTCGGGAAATATGCCGCTGACAATATGCCATATAGTAAATTTCGGCTCAGCAATAAAACTTTCCAGTATTTATATGACAATGCTCGAAATTATACTGGTATTTGCCGCAATAATCGCGTTGGCTGTGGCAGGATTCTTTTTATGGAAAAAAATGCCGAAAGCTTACAGAAATATGCGTAAAGCAGCTGTTTCACTGTGTATACTTTTTGCAGTATGCTCTTTAATGGGATTTGCAACATCTGCAACTTCTCCGGATTTTTCAAATCTTCCAATAGCATATGAAAAATACGGATTTCCGTACTGTTTTTCATACTCTGTGCTTAATATGGGCATAGAACGCCCTGACGATTATTCTGAAGAAGCGGTAAGTGAAATCACAGAGAAGATCGACATTCCAGATTCCGAAGCAGCGACGAAGCCCAACATAATATTCATACAGCTGGAATCCTTTTTTGATGTAAAAGACCTTATTGATATTGAGCTTTCAAAAGACCCCATACCTAACTTCACAAAGCTGAAAGAAGATTATCCTTCGGGATATCTTACTGTTTCTTCGATTGGCGGAGGAACATCAAATACGGAATTTGAAGTAATGTCAGGTCTCTCGCTTTCACATTTCGGTCCCGGAGAATATCCGTACCTCACATATCTGCAGGAAAACACCTGTGAGACGATCATGAGAAATCTTGCAGAATACGGCTATACATCAACTGCGATGCATTCATACACCGGAACTTTTTACCAGAGACACAAAGTACTCAGCAAACTCGGTTTTGACAGGTTCCTTTCGGAAGAGTTCATGACTATAACAGAACGAAACGAACTTTCATGGGTAAAAGATTCTCAGTTGCTGCCCTATATAAGAGAATCCCTGACATCGACAATCGGTCCGGATTTTGTATACACAATAACCGTTCAGGCACACGGAAAATACCTTACAAACGAAACAACAGGTCAGTATGTAATAGATTATGAAGCGGAAAGTTCAGACACAAAAGCCCAGATGGACTATTATGTAAACCAGCTCAGCGAAGTAGACGATTTTATCGGAGAACTGCTCTGCGAATACTCTGAATTTGAAGAACCTACCGTAATAGTATTTTTCGGAGATCATCTTCCCGCACTTGAACTTAAAAGCGAAGACCTTAAAACAAACGATCTCTATAAAACAGAGTATGTTATATGGGCAAACTTTCCGATTGAATCAGAAGATCAGGATCTGGAAGCGAACATGCTTGCCTCTAAAGTCACTTCCGTTTTAGGATTAACAAACGGAGTTATAAACAAGCTGAACACTTATTTCAAAGACGATGAAAATTTTGAATCCATGTCTAAAATGTTGGCTTATGACATCCTTTACGGAGAAAATTTTGCAAAAGCACCTAAGCATGAGCCTACAAATATGACTATGGGTCTGGACTTAATAAAGCTTTCAGAATGCTATTTTGAGAACGGTACGCTGTATGTAAAAGGTGAACATTTTAACCAGAACAGCAGAATAACAATAGACCGAAGCGTAAGACATGAAACCGAATTCATAGACTCAAACACTTTAGCTATTGAAAATTTCCATACGTTCAAGGACAATTTCACTATTTCAGTAGCACAGGTTACAAGCGATAATACAGTTCTCGGAACAGCAAACAAACTTCTTTGCGAAGCTCCGAAATAAACAAACTCATTGACATGATAATATACAACAAAGGAGATCAACCATGATATTTAATGCAGAAAGTATCTTAAGAAAACACGAAATTCTCGACATACATTTCAGAGATGTATCTTACAGCCCATTATTCTCGACAACAGGGCTTGTTGCAGCTGACGGATTCAACGGAATTGAATCTATCGTACTCAACTACAACAGAAAATGCAGAACCATTTGGGATGATTTTATAAAATTTGAGGATGGACTTGTAAGAGTCCCCTCTTCAATGGAAAAACTTTCCTTTGCAAACGGAAATAAAAAAGCCGATATCACATTTTACGGCAAAGATATGTTTGTAATCTCAGCGGAAAATACAGAGTGCATTGAGCTTTGCGGAACAATAAGTGAAAACTGTGTCGGTGTCTGGGTTGAGTCATCAACAAACGATACTATAGTTCTCAGAGGATACTCACTTAACGGAGATGCAAGAGATCCCGATCAATCGGTACCTTACAGAGCAGGCATCAAGGCAATAAAAGGATCCGTTAATGAAAACGACAAAAAAATCAAAGTAACAGCAAATCATGACGGAAAAATATTCATCGCATTTGCCTTTGAAGCACTTGACACTTCAGAAGAAAGCATTGCTGAAAGCCTTGAAAAAGCACCAAAGTCAATTGAAGAAGCAATTAAAATATCTGAAAACTGGTTCTCCGATATGCTCTATGGATTTGAAACTACCGTAGAATCCGAAAAAGAATCCGAGATCCTTACACATGCACTAAAAGGATTGCTTTTCAACTCAACGATTGGACAAGGCATGCTGAACGGCTATGTTTCCGCGTACCCAAGCAGAGGTGAATACCCCACACACTTCCTGTGGGACAGCTGTTTCCAGAATCTTGCGCTTGAATATCTTAATCCCCGTCTTGCAAAAGATTCACTCCTCATGTACCACCATTATCAAAGAGTTGACGGAAAATTCCCGCAATTTCTTTGTTCAACATGGGCTCGTCCCCATGAAACACAACCTGCACTCATAGGCTGGGCAACAATGAGAATCGTAAACAATGCCAAAGAAAAAGACATGGATTTCATCGAAAAAATGTTTTCAGCCCTTGAAAAAAACAACCAATGGTGGCTCAATCAGAGAATGACCCGTCACGGCGTTCTCTACTGTCCCCACGGTCTTGAAACAGGTCAGGACGACTCTCCGAGATTTGACAACGGACCGATCCTTGCGCTTGACATGAACAGCTATCTTCTCAGCCAGATGAGAGCTACCGCAGAACTTGCAAAAATCCTTGGGAACGAAAAAGCCGTTGAAAAATGGACCAAAAAAGCAGATATCCTCGCAGAAAACATGATTCGAGTTATGTATGATTCCGAACAGAATATGTTCTTTGACGCTGATCCCGTAACAGCAGAACGCAGAACTCTTTGGAGTGCATCCGGATTTCTTCCTCTTTGGGCAGGTGTTGACATAGGAGAAGCAAAAGCAAAAGCTATGATAAAAGATCATCTTTTGAACGAAAAGAAATTCTTCGGAAGAATACCTCTCCCCTGTATAGCCTACGATCAGGCGGAATATAAACCTGAAAAATGGTGGAGAGGCCCCACATGGATGTCCCTTTCCTGGATGGTAAACGAAGTTCTCCTGAAATACGGCTTTGAAGCAGAACACAGACATGTTTGTGAAGCCTTCCACGAAATGATCCTTAAAGACGGAAACCTCCGTGAACTTTTCAACTCTCAGACAGGTGAAGGGCTCGGAGCTTACGACCAGGGTTGGACTGCGGCAGTATTTGTAAAACTTCACAAAATGCTCAGAGGCTAAATTGTTTTATATATTTTTAATGGGGAAACCCTCTTTTCACGTGAAAAGAGGGTTTCCCCCATACCTACTCCAAAAAAACTTTTATATAAAGCATTTCATGTTCGGTTTTCTTTTTCGGAGGGGTTTTGGGGAACCGTTTTTCTTTTTCCGCGAAAAGAAAAACGGTTCCCCAAAAAATATTAATCTACACAGTATATAAAATACTGTTCCCTTTTGTTCCGACACGTGAAACCGTGCCCATATCAGTCAATACCAACAGGGCTTTTGTTGCATCGGCACGACTGAGTTTTGTTGCCTTTGCGTAATCGGCGGAAGTGAAAATTTCGGGTAATGAATCCGGTACAAACATTTTATAATCTTCCGTTCCACAAATTCTGACCTCATCAATCAGACAAGTCGGAATTATATCGACCTTTGTTGCTTTTTTCTTTTTATCCTTACCGTAGCCATCGGCATATCTGTATTCATCGCAATTCACAAGAACACAAATAAACGACAATCGTTCATTTTTAAGAAACGGTCTCAAAGTATACAACTCCGGCAAAATACAATAGACAGACCCTTTTTTCGGAGATTTTGATTTTGAAACTACCTCACCTGTTTCGGTATCTGCCCAAACAATACTTTTGGACACAGTTACAGGATACACAACGGTCACATGGCTCACAGATAAAAACGATTCAAGTTTAGCCCTCATCCGATAAAAAGCTTTTGACTGTATCTCAAAAATACCGTCTTCACGTATCACATCAGCTACAAATTTTCCAACACATGCTTCAGTAGAATGTAAACCGCCGTAATACAGCTTTAAAGTGTGATGCAATGTTTTTTCGTTATATGTACCTATACTCTCACGGCTTCTCGAAAGCGCCGTTTCCAGCGCCTCCGAGAAGCTCATTTCATCAGATCTTTTCATTGTAACCGGAAACAATATCTTTTGCTCTCGCACAATAGGTTTTATAATTTGCAGGGTCACTTTCCTCTATTTCAAAGACTCGGCAACCTCTCATATCGTCATTATTATAGCAATCATAACAAAGTGCAGAGTTATATCCAAGCTGAATGCCGCAATATGTTCCGCAGAAATCATTTATATGATCGTGACCACAGAAAATCCCTTTAACATCTCCCCTGAGAAGAGCCGCAGCAAAAAGGCCGTTGTTGAGTTCACTGCAGGCGATCTTTTCACCGCACTCACCAACCATACCGGTTTCAACAGGATTCTTGACAATAACAGTATGTTCGGGAATAGGAATATGAAAATACATTATGGACGGAACTTTTTTACCGCAATATTCTTCAAGCTCTTCCGAGGAACTGTAGTACCACGCAACCTGATCGAACTTAGGATTATCGTACCCCGCACCGTTGTATAAAGGATTGGGTAATTTGAGTTCTTTTTCTACAAAATTCGGATGTTCCCAATCACATATATCTATGGTACAGCCTGAATCAAAACCCCATACATTGAAAATTATCTTATCTCCCGCAGTATTCTTAATTGGAAGCATATGATTTCCTGTTCCCCTCAATTTTGTGGGACCGGCTTTTGAAATGCAGTTAGGATAAGACTCAAAAATAGGCTGAAGATCTGCGTTTGGAAGAGCACCTTCCCTTTCATGGTTTCCGTAGACATTTGCCCAGGGGATATTATTTTTCTCAAGAACTTCGGTAAATTCATCCAGAAAAGTTCTGATCTCTTCTTCTGTACGAAGTTCAGCATCAAGGTCAAAAACATCTCCGCTGAAAAGTACAAGATCCGGATCGAGATTTTGTATCATAGCATCAAAATCACGCTTAAGCCTTTTATCGTAAACTTTTCCGCCGTGAATATCAGAAAAAAGAGCTATTTTAAATTTACCGTCTTTGAAACGGAGTTCTTTTTTCAAATAAAGATTTTCATTCAGCATTTGTTTATTCCTCTTTTTCTTGGTAATCAGGAACTATATTCATAGCCTGCACGCAATATGTTTTATAATTTGCAGGATCTTTTTCGTCAAGCTCAAAAACACGACAACCACGCATATCGTCTGCATTATATTCATCATAAGCAAGGGCAGAGTTGAATCCGAGCTGTATTCCGCAGTATGTTCCCATAAAGTTATTTGTATGGTCGTGACCGACAAAAATACCCTTAACATCTCCACGCTGAAGAGCTGTTGCAAAAAGGCCATAGTTCAATTCACAGCAAGCAATACCCTCACGACATTCATCCTGAATATTTGTTTCAACGGGATTGAATTTCACAAGACGGTGCTCCGGAAGAGGAATATGGAAAAACATAAAAGACGGTACTTTTTCACCGCAATACGCTTCAAGCTCTTTGGAAGATTTATAATACCAGGAGACCTGATCGTATTTGGGGTTGTCGTAACCTTCACCTCCGTAAAGAGCTGTGGGACGTGGCATTCTGACATCTCTTTCTGTATAATTCGGATGCAAATAATCGCAAATATCAATAGTACAGCCTGAGTCAAGAGCCCAGATATTGAAGATTATTTTATCCCCTGCTGTGTTTTTAATGGGGAGCATATAGTTTGAATGTCCGTGTTCCGTGTCTGAGTTTTTCTTCATAAGACAGTTGGGATAAGACATGAAAATAGGAAGAAGTCTTTCATTTTCAAAAGAACCCTCCGACTCATGGTTGCCGAAGGCATCTGCCCATGGGATATTGTTTGTTTCAAGAGTTTCCGTGATATAAGAGAGGAAAGTTCTGACATCTTCTTCTGTTTTGAGGTTTGCTCTTGTGTGAAACATGTCTCCGCTGAAAAGAACGAGATCGGGTTTGAGATATTCAATCATTGCATCCAAATCTCTTTTCATTCTCTTATCGGAATCCTTACAGCCGTGAAGGTCGGAGAACATCGCAATTTTAAATTTACCGTCTTTGAAACGGAGTTCTTTTTTTAGTTCAAGATTTTCTTTTAACATATTTTATTCCATATTAGCGCAATTTTCAACGCTGAAATAACCTTTCCTGGAAAAGCATAACTTTTCACAATAATTCAAGTAAAATCAGATCATCAACCGATATTCCAAAAATGAACAACACGCATATCTTCGGGCATATCAAGTCCGTGGCTACCGTGCTTGCCGTCAATTTCATGACAGCCATGGTCAGTTGCGAATGAAGAAGCAAATTTCAATCCTCGTCCGCCCCATTCAGCCTTTGCGGTTTCGTACAGTTCGCGGTAAGCGGAAACATTATGCTTCAGAGCTTCTATCGCAGCTTCGCCCTCAGGTCCACAGCCGTGCATTTTGTCATCATAATTTCCATTATAAACTACAATAAGGTCGTGCTTGTTCTCTTTCATCAACTCAATAGCCTTCTGATTTGCCTCATCGGGAGTGTCCACAATGAAATAATCCATATCCCTCTCGTTGAAAATTACGGAAATACTGTCCGTTCCCGTGGAACATATTGCAGGTTTAAGACCCGCTTTTATAAGTGCATCAAAAACCGTTTCGCATTTAAGCACAGGTTTTGTGTAGGATTTGATACCATGGTCATCCGGCATGAGTCCACTGTAAATTGAAGCAAAACATACGGGCGTAACGCTGGGCATTACCGATTCCATTTCAAGAATCAAGGGATTCAATTCAAGGTCAGCCGCAAACAATTCATTATATTTTTCAAAAATCCACCAAGCGACAGCATCGGGGTTGTACATCAGAACACGATCGACACGTCCACCCTCGGCAAGAGACAGTACCTCATTCATTGCGGTCTCTTCCGTAAATTTTTCGACTCCGAGCAAAGAAGCTATCGTGGGGGCAACTTTAGTTATTCTGTTCACAATAAATCCCCCTTCAATTATTTCAAATCGGATTCAGAGAAAATCTCTGTCATCTTAAACATATATGTATTGATATTCCAGGGATCTTTTTCATCTATCTCAAAAATTCTTCCACCAAGCATATCATAATGCCAATATGAATTCTGACAACACATACCGCCGTCATAACCAAGTTTTATGCCGCAGTATTCGCCACTAAAGTCGTTGACATGTTCATGTCCGCAGAACATTGCCTTTACATCAGCACGAAGAAGAGCCGCAGAGAAAAGACCGTAGTTATGCTCACTGCAAGCAATCTGTTCACGGCATTCCCCTGTCATGCCTGTCCTTTCGGGGTTTCTCGTAATAAGAAGATATTCGGGAAGAGGAATATGGAAATACATAAGAGACGGGATTTTCCTTCCGAAATGAGCCTCCAAAGCCTTCGAAGAATCATAATACCATGTAACCTGATCCGGCCCTGCATGGTCATAGTCTGTACAACCGAAGTTATTGGGAAGTATAATATCTTCTGTTTTCAAATGAGGATGTCTTCTTCTCAATCCTGAATGAGAATCCAAAGCCCAAATACCGAAAATCACGTCGTCACCCTCGGAAGCTTTTATTGGAAGAAAATAATTTCCCGTACCATCAACATCTTCCGGACCTGCTTTAGAGACACAGTTTGGAAAACTTTCGTAAATATCCTGCTGAACCGCGTTTGGAAAGCTTTCTTTGTCATGATTTCCGTAGACGTGAGCCCAGGGAATATTCTTTTTTTCCAAAACCTCTGTGATATCGGAAAGATAATTTTTAAACTCTTCAAGAGTCGAAAAACCTTTATCTCCTCCAATCATATCACCGCCGAAAAGAACCAGATCAGGTTGTATCTTTTCAATGGCCGCATCAAGGTTTCTTTTAAGCCCGGGATCGTAATTTGTGCAGCCATGCAGATCCGAGAACATCGCAATCTTCAGTTTCCCGTTTTTAAAACGGAGTTCTTTTTTTGTTCTGAGAAGTTCGTTTATCATTTCACTCTCTCCTTTTAGTACATACTGTATTCGCATGCAAAATCGTGCATACCGGGAATTGCGGCAAGCTTTTCACTGTCAAGGACTTTATAAATATATGTTTTATAATTTTCTGGGTCATTCTCATCAATTTCAATAACCCTGCAGCCACGAAGATCGGGATGCATATAAACATTGAAGCCCAAACCGCCCACATAACCGAGGTGGATCCCTGCATAAGTACCGCTGAAAGTATTCACATGGTCATGACCGCAGTAAATTCCCTTAACATCATTTCTTGTTGCGGCAAACGCAAACAGTCCAAAGTTAAGCTCTGTACCACAAATCTTCTCACGGTGTTCTCCGTCCATACCTGTTTCTTCAGGATTTCTTGTAATCAGATTAAACTCCGGAATAGGCTGATGGAAATACATTATCGACGGAACTTTCTCTCCGCAATATTTTTCTAATTCAACGGACGTATTATAATACCACATTATTTGATCAGGACGGCAATGGTCTGCATCATCACCTGTACAGAAATGATTTGGAAGGATCGTTTTGTGTCCATTCACCGTACTGTTATAACGGTGAGAATCCATACCCCATACATTGAATTTGATCTTATCACCCTCTGATGCCTTTATGGGAAGCATATAGTTGCAGACACCGTGAACATTTTCAGGACCTCGTTTTGATATACAGTATTCATACTGTTCATAAATATCCTGCTGATCGCTTTCAGAAAGCCCAACTTCTTTATCATGATTTCCAAAGACATGTGCCCAGGGAATCTTACGTGACTCAAATATGTTGGCTATATCATCAAATGAATTTCTGAAAAGCTGCTCAGATTGCAAGTGACTGTTTCCGCAAACGGTATCTCCACCGAGCAAAATAAGATCAGGCCGGAGTTCTTCCGTAAGAGTTTCGACCCCCAATACGGTGCGGCGGTCAAAGGTAATCTTCCCGTGAAGATCTGAAAAAATAACTATTTTGAATTTTCCGTTTTTAAAACGCAATTCTTTTTTTGTCTTAAGATTTTCTTCAAATGACATTTTGCATAACCTCTTGATTTTTATTTCCGAATCATTTTTTTGGAGCATAATGAGATTCGATATACTGATCCATAAATTCGAGACGCTGTTGGATTATTTCTTTCATAAACGAAAGATCTGTTGTATGACCGCCCTCAGGCCATCTTTCAAGATCTCGTGTATACGCACCTGTTGAAAGCATAAACGCCTGAATATCGTCAATCCTCTTAAAGATATTCTCTACATTAAGAACATCCTCACGGAGCGTTGTCCATCTTGAGTAGCAATAATCTCCTGCACCCTCATACACATCGAGAACACGTTTGGAATATTCGAAATTATAAATATCATCAATAACGCCTCTGTTATACTTGAAATGCAAATATGCGTTTCCGTCCCATGTAAGGCCGTAAGTCAGGTCAAAATCCCAGGGAGTAAGATATATCTTATAGATATCCCCATCCTTTTTAAAGGAAATATAAAGGTTTTTCCATACATTGTCGCCTGCGCAGATAAAGTTTGTAAACAACCAATGATCGACCGCATTTTCCATATCTATCCAGGAACCGATCTTATTAAGCATTACTTTTGAAGTTGATTCATAAACACCTTCCATGAACATAGCCATGGCATCCCATGCTGTCTGATTTATATCTTTTTCTTTGGGATATTTAATAGACATTGTTTCCTGTTCAGCAAGTGCGACAGTATAGTCAATATAAAGTTCTGTAGAACCGAGAGTTCTTAAAACTTTAGCTTTGGGTTTTGTCCATGAATGGATCTTAACAAGAACATCACCGTCAACCATATTCAGCTGTTTGCCGTCAATAGGTTCAAGAAGACCTACAAGACCCCAATATTCACCGTTAATAATAAGTTCTACATATTCCATTCTGGTACCATTGTCCATGTCATAGTCATTCTGTTCAAGACCGAACATTGCCCATGTATCTATGCTGAACTTTTCACGGACTTTTGTTTCTTCTGTGTAAAGAGGCGCAATAACCCAGTCATCTTCAGCTCTGAGTCCGCAGAACGAGAGATGATTATTTTTCTCCTCACCGTTGGCATCTATGTAGCGAAGATTTATTCTCAGACCCTTTTTTAAATATCCTGCATCTACAGTAGATCCACCTCTATGGTGAAGATAAGCATCTGATACCTGATAAACAGGCGTTCCTGCAGCTGAAGACGGCTCGTACATGGAAAGAACACATGCGACATTTTCTTCATCAATTGGATTATCGGAGTTTTTGGGAACTTCTTTTGTATTCACGGTCATGATGGGAAGACCTGTAAAAACAATTGAATACTCGTTCAATTTACCGTCCACAACATGTATAAGCTTGAATTTTTTACTTTCGGAAACTACTTCTTTTTTTGCTTCGGCAGAAAGTCCGTCGTCAGCTAAAATATAAATTTTACCGCCTGCGTTGGATGTAAGTCTTCCGTCATCCCAGGCTTCAGATGAAATATCCACAGGAAGAAGATATGTACTTTCTTTAGCATAGAAAGGTACAGGATTTCCTGCAAAACAAAGATCTGCCCCATTGGGTTCAAGAACTGGTTCGTTGGATGTCTCAAGCTGCTCAAACTGTTCAGCAGAAATGATCTCAACGCCCATAAAGCGGCTTTCCGAATAGGTTTCGGATGCAGAACAAGCTGATGCAAAAAGCATAAGCATTACAAAAAGTGCCAGACCAAAGAATTTGCTGTGTTTCATGGTGATTTCTCCTTTTTTTAGTTATTTAAAAATTAAATAATTTTCTTGTATTTTCAGCTGTTATACGTGCGATGTTTTCAACAGTCTCACCCTTGATCTCCGCAATTTTTTCAGCAACATAACGCACATATTTAGGCTCATTTCTTACCCCTCTGAACGGAACGGGCGCCATATACGGACAATCGGTTTCAATAAGAATCCTATCAAGCGGAACGGCTTCAACCGCAAGGAGAAGCTTGGATGCGTTTTTAAAAGTTACAGCCCCTGTAAAAGAAACATAAAAACCTATCTTTACAAGCTCCTTCGCCATCTCGGCAGACCCGCTGTAGCAGTGGAATACACCCTTATTTCCGTAATGCTTAACTCCGTCAAAGCACTCCGCGTGAGCTTCCCTGTCATGAATAATAACAGGCATATTCATCTCTTTTGCAAGTTCAAGCTGACGGGCAAACCATTTACGCTGGATATCCTTCGGAGTAAAATCATAATGAAAATCAAGACCGATCTCTCCGAGAGCAACGCATTTCTTATGTGAAAGCATTTTTGCAAGTTCGGAAATATCATCTTCCGTCATTTCTGAGCATTCACTGGGGTGAACACCTGCCGCAGCATATATGAAAGAATACCTGTCGGCAAACTCAATACTACGACGGGAGCTCTCCATTGTGGAGCCTATATTTATTACGGTATCTACCCCTTCCGCAATAAGAGAGTCTATAACTTTTTGTCTGTCTTCATCGAATCTCTCATCATCAAGATGAGCATGAGAATCCGTAAACATTTGTATATCATTCCTTCATTTTTGTAGTACTAAAAAACTGTCATATATAGTATATAATATTTTCAGCCAAATGTCAACCTTTATTTTGTCTATAAAAAAATTTTCCTTGACAAATTCTAACAATAGTGGTATAATATCTATAATGGAATATTATTAACTAAAAAAGGGCAGGTACGAAAATTATGGCTATTGAAAAAATGTTCAGAGAAACTCCTTTCAACGGATACAACAGAGATGACGTCAACGCTTACGTAAGAAGACAGGATGAAGAATTCAAAGAATTGGAATCAGACTTGAGAAGACAGTTTGACGAAACAAACGAAGAAAACATCAAGCTGAACGAATTGGTAGGATCACTTAACAGACAGATCGAAGAAAAGATTCAGGAGAACCTCGAATTGACAGAAGAGATCCTCCGCCTCAGAAATTCAGAGCTTGAACAGACTAACTGTATTTGTGAAAAAACCGCAGTAATAGACGAGCTCCAAAAGAAAAACAAAGAACTTGAAGAACTTTATAATAGTCTTAAAGGAAACGCAGAGCATCAGGAAAGCATCCTCAAACAGCAGGAAACAAAACTTTCAGATCTCAGCGATAAAAACAAAGAGTTTGAAGCCAACCTCCAGAGCTACATTCAGAACGCAAACAAACTCAGAGAAGAAGCTGAAGCCGGTCTTGCAATCAATTCCAAAATTGCTGATCTCAATAAAATCATCGAAGAAAAAGACAATAAGATCAAAGCTCTCGAAGCTAACTGGGAACAGTGCAAAAAGGACTATCTGCTCTATCAGGAAGTTAAAAACAGCGTAAGCAAAATTACTGACGAAGCAAAAAGACAAGCAGACAGCATAGTCGTAGCGGCAAACGAAAAACGCGAAAAGATTCTTGCAGAAGCCAATAATGAGGCTAACGGCATCGTTGAAAAGGCTAAAGTAGGAACCGTTGAAATCAAAGAAATGCTTACAAATCTTAAAAAAGCGGTTCTTGATATTAACACAAAAATAGAATACGCAGAAATGAGCATGGAACTTGATCAATATGTTGACAAACTTAAAGAGGAACCCGCTCCGGAAGTAAAAGAATCCGCACATGACGAACTTGTTCGACTTCTGGGACTCAATCTGAATAACTGAAAAGGATGAGTTCAACATGAAGCACATTTCAACGGAAGATATTGGCGAACTCCGAAGCCTCAAAGCGGGAGAATCAATATGTCTTTCGGGAACGATATACACGGCAAGAGATGCGGCACACAAACGTATAGCGGAACTTATAAAAGAAAACAAACCTCTCCCCTTTGAACTAAAAAATGCAGTAATCTATTACGCAGGTCCAACTCCTTCAAGAGACGGACGTGCCGTAGGATCCTGCGGGCCGACGACCTCATCAAGAATGGATACTTTTGCGCCTCAATTTTATGGATTGGGTATGGCTGCAGCAATAGGAAAGGGAGACCGAGACCCTAAAGTTGCAGAAGCTTGCGGAAAATTCGGTGGGGTTTACCTTTGCGCAATCGGAGGTGCGGGGGCACTCTGTTCCAAAGCCATCTTATCTTCAGAAGTCATTGCGTTTGAAGATCTCGGCTGTGAGTCTGTAAAAAAAATGACAGTCAAAGATTTTCCTCTTATAGTTGCAACGGACGCTTCGGGAGAAGATATTTTTGAAAACAATAAAAAATCTTGATTTTTAAACTTTCAGACACATAATTTCCAAAATTAAGGTCCATAATATTATCAATAATACATACAGGAGACATTCAGCGTGAAAAATGAAAAAATAAAAAGAATCATCGCAGGCGCAATCGCGATATTTCTTTGCCTCGGAATTGTAGCAGGCATAATTATTTCAGCATTCTATTCCATTCTTTAAGCAAAGGAGTAACTCATGCAGAATAAAAACAAAAACGAAAAATCGGCAAACAACCCACCTAAAGATACATTCACTCAAAATTCAGATAAAAAAGTTGAAGTCCGATCAAAAAAAGAAATTCAGGAAATGAGAAAAAAAGCTGAAAAAATAAAAGGGCATTATTTCCGGACATTTTATTATGCTTTTGCAATTTCCTTTATTCTTTTCGGTCTTGCGTCAATAATAAATTTTGTTTATACGCAGGACAAAAACATTTTCGGTTTTTCAGACAGATACTATGAACAGGCTCGTGCCTCCATAGAATCTCAAAACTTTGAAGAAGCAGAAGATGCTCTGGTAAAATGTCTTGAATTCGACCCCACTTACGAAAAAGCCCGCGTTGAGCTGATAGAACTTTACGAAAAAGAACAGAAATACAGTGAATGCGAAAAACTTCTTGAAGAAAGCTTAAAAATATTTCCCCGTAAGGAATATTACTACAAGAAAATGATTTCGATCCTGACATCTCAGAATAAGATCATTGAAGCGATTCAATTCACGGATGATATTTCTTCGGGATATATTATCACCAAGATGAAAGATACCCGCCCTGACAATGTAAACTCAATTCCCGATCCGGGAACTTACGACAGCGCTATTGCGGTTAAACTGACAGGTCATGACAAATCTACTGTTTATTATACAACAGACGGGTCTGCACCTACAAAAAACAGTAAAGCTTATGATCCCGCTGTTCCTATAACCGTTGAAAAAGGAACGGTAACGATCCGTGCTATTGCTATAAACGATGCAGGTCTTATCAGCGATGAATACAGCGCGACCTACAGAATTTACAATGCAAACACTGCATATATTTTCCTTGATGAAAAAGTTGAACAGATGGTTCGTGTTGCACTTAACAAAACAACAGGAACGATCTACTACCGTGAACTGGAAAATATAAAACAGCTGAGCAACGCAAAAAGAGGAGATTTTGAACTTACAGGCGAGATCCAGAACCTGAACGATCTGCTCGTAATGCCTAATCTTTCTGAAGTAACACTTTATAATGAAACGCAGATCACAGATTTCAGACCGATATTACAGCTTAAGCAGCTTTCGAGCCTGACATTATCAGGATGCAATCTTGACGACGCAACAGTAAAACAGTTCGGAAGTATCGCATGGCTGACATCCCTGAATATAGACAACAACACCATAACAGACATATCTTTCACGAAAAACATGTCTATTCTGAAGTCTTTTTCAGCGGCAAACAACATGATTAAAGATATTTCGGTACTTTCAAATTTTGCAAATCTTCAAAAGCTGAATATCTCAAACAATCTGTTGACAGATATTGATTCTTTGTCATCGCTGACAGCTCTTAAAGTTTTGGATATTTCACACAACCTTATATCAACACTTTCTCCCCTGACTGCGCTGACAGGAATAACAGAACTGAATATCGCAGGAAACACAGTAAAACAGCTGGATCCAATCGCAAGACTGGTAAAAATTCAGACACTTATCTTAAGTGATAACCCCATAACAACCCTCTCTGCGTTGGAAAATTTCAGCAATCTTGAAGTTCTGAGCATTGACGGAACAACAATAGTCTCCCTCAAAGATATCTCAGGCTTAACAAAGCTGAAAACTCTTGACTGCAGCAGAACCACAATATCTGACTTTGCCCCGCTTGCATCCATGAATATCATTAATCTTACTGCGATGCAATCAGCGATAACCTTGGCAGATTCTCTGGCGCTTGCATCTTCTGTTGAAGTACTGAACATTTCAACAAACAATATTCTTGATGCAACCCCGTTCACATTCCTTACAAATCTTAAAGTTCTGAACATCTCAAACAATCCCGTCACAAATATGGGTGTACTTGCAGCCTGCCCTGCTCTTTCAAGTCTGAGCTGTGCAAACACTCCGCTGACACAGGAAGATGTCATTGCTTTCCAGAACAAAAAGATTACAGTGATACAGAGCAACTGAAAAAATAAATAAAATATCATTTATGAAGGGACAAACAAAAATGGAAAAAGCACTCAAATACGGCAAACTCCTTATATTGGTTCCGATACTGTTGATTTTAGCGTTTCTCATTTTCACCAGCTTTTATACAGTAGGCGAAACGGAACGTGCCGTTATCACCACATTCGGAAAAGTTACGGCAATAAAGGAAGCCGGTCTTCAATTCAAATTGCCCTATCCGATTCAGGATGTTTACAAAGTAGACATGACAACAAGAAAAATAACTATCGGCTACGGTGAAACTTTAAATTCTTCAAACTATGTAAAAGAAGAAGAATCAAAAATGATCACAGGTGACTTCAACGTAGTTTCTGTGGATTTCTTCATGGAATGGAAAGTTACTGATCCTCAGAAATACCTTTTCAACTCAAAAGATCCCGGCGGTATTCTTAAAAATGTAGCACAGGCTGCAGCAAGAGACGTTATGGGTTCCAAAACAGTTGATGAAGTTCTCACTACAGGTAAAGTAGCAATTCAGTCCGAAATAAAAGAAATGATGGTTTCAAGACTTGAAATGTACGATATCGGAATTCAGGTAATCGAAGTCAAGATCCAGGACGCTGAACCGCCGACCAACGAAGTTATTGCGGCATTCAAAGCAGTTGAAACAGCCAAGCAGGAAAAAGAAACCACTATCAACGTAGCCAAAGCATACGAAAACTCTGTTCTTCCCGAAGCTCAGGCTCAGGCAGATAAAATTCTCAAAGAAGCTGAAGCTTTCAAGGAACAGCGTATGAACGAAGCTGAAGGTGAAGCAGCAAAATTCACTGCAATGTTCAACGAATTCATCAACAGCAAAGAAGTTACAAAAAAACGTATGTATCTTGAAATGATCGAAGAGATTTTCCCCGACATCGAAATTTACATTGATGCAGGAAACGGATCAATGGAAAAACTTATGATCGTTGGCGAAGAAACCAACAAAGAAGCGGCATCTGCCGTAGTGGGAGGTTGAGCCGATGAAAAAATTTGCAGCACTTGTAACCACAGTTATTATTATCCTCATCGCGGCAGTATGCCTTGTTAATTCAATGTACATAGTACGCGAAAACGAATACGGTGTAGTAAAACAGTTTGGAAAGATCTCTGTTATCAGAGAAGAAGCGGGTCTCTACTTCAAGATACCCTTTATCGAAGAATTCTCCACTTTGCCGAGAAATCTTCAGATGTACGATGTTCCGTCAAGTGAACTTCTCACATCAGATGCCAAGTCGCTTGTAGTAAACAACTATGTTGTATGGTACATAGAAGACCCCGAAAAGTTCATTCAGAGAATCGGAACTATTTCCGAAATGGAAAACCGTCTTGATGCTACAATCTACTCTGTTGTTAAAAACACCATGGGTACAAAACTCCAGAGCGAAATCATCTCTGCCGCAGGCGAAGAAGGAAACAGAAACGCAGTAAACCAGCAGATAACCGAAGAGGTTACGCAGAATCTGAACACAGAATACGGTGTCACAGTCGTTTCCGTTGAGATCAAAAAACTTGACCTGCCGTCAGACAACGAAAGCGCTGTATACAGCAGAATGATCTCCGACAGAAATCAGATCGCTGCGGCCCTCACCGCGGAAGGTGAACTCGAAGCTTCAAAAATCAGAAACGAAACTGACAAACAGGCATCCATAATTCTCAGTGAAGCTGCTGCTCAGGCAGAAAAACTGAAAGGTGAAGCTGAAGCTGAATACATGAGAATCCTCGCTGAAGCATACAATTCAGCAGAAAAACAGGAATTCTACGAATTCTACCGTTCCCTCGATGCAATGAAAATAGCACTCTCCGGAGGTAAAAAGGTAGTAATTCTCCCTGCAAGCAGCGACATCGCGAAAATCCTTATGGGTGAATAAACCGAAAAGTTAAAAAAGTCAAAGAAGGTTCTTACCATGTCCAACACAAATCCTGATTGCAAGACGTTTCTCTTCCCCGCTTGTGATTTCGGTGCAGATTCTATCTGCGCCAAGGTAGAATTCAGCGGTGCTGAAAATGCAGATCTTGCCACCATTTACGCAGACGATATCCCTGTTGGAGTTGCTGCTCTCAACAATCTTCACCTCAACGGCCACGACACAGCATACTGCAACATCACCAAAGTCTCAGGCGTGCACGACGTCAAAGTAATTGTAGACAGCCACGCAAAGATTCATTCCATTGAATTTTCAGACACACCCGCCTATAAGCAGGTCTCCTATACCCCTGTGCCGGACAGTTCCATCCGTCACATAGACTCGGACACCTGGGAGGCTGTGGATATGTTAGGCAGACCCGTCCCCTCGGTAGAGGACGTTGGACCAAAGAACAACAGACAAGTCGGAATCTTCTACTGGACCTGGCACCAGCAGCACGCACTTCAGCTTCGCCCCGTGGATGTGGTGGATACTCTTGATAAATTCCCCGCTGCCGAATATCGCCTTGACCATCCCGCATGGGGAGAGCGCCCATTCCAGTGCTTCTGGCACGAGCCTCTCTACGGCTTCTATCAGGACATCGACCCATACATTATTCGCCATCATATGACAATGCTTCACAATGCAGGCGTGGACTTTCTGCTCTTTGACTGCACAAACGCCGCTATGCTCTGGCGCATGGCGTACGAGCCGCTGTTTGAAGAGATGCGCAAGATGCGTGAGGACGGAGTGGATACCCCCAAGGTAGCATTCATGCTCAACTTCAGTCCTATAAAGACCACCGATTATATGCTCCGCGCTCTGTACCAAAACCTTTACGCACCGGGACTTTACTCAGACCTTTGGTATATGCTGGACGGCAAACCAATGATCATGGCTTATCCCGAAGCGCTCCCGGAAAAGGGCTGTTGCGAGGAGGAGACAAAGATGCTGGACGAGATCCGCAATTTCTTCACATTCCGTCCCGGTCAGCCTGGTTATGGCTGTGGTCCTTCCAGACCTGATCATTGGGGTTGGCTGGAGATCTCACCTCAACATAAATACGGAACTCGCCCCGACGGTTCTTGCGAAATGATGACGGTCGGCGTCGGTCAGAACGCCAACAAGGACCGCATCTGCACCCACTTTAACGACAAGGAGACCTTTGGCCGCTCCTACACTAAGAAATTCGGTCATAAGCTGTTGGACAAGGAATCCTATAAGTACGGCTACAACGTTCAGGAGCAATGGGAAAGAGTCCTGGATATCGGACCCGACATCGTATTCGTTACGGGCTGGAACGAATGGATCATGGGTCAGTTCCACGAGCCGTGGCTGAGTGATAACGATTCGACCCAACTTGCAATGGTTGACCAATACGACCGTGAGCACAGCCGCGATATTGAACCCGACCGCGACGGCTACCTCGATACATACTACCTTCAACTCTGCGCCAACATCCGCCGCTACAAGGGTGCTGTACAGCGTCAGAAAATATCTGCCCCCAAGACTATTATCATGGACGGATCAACAGCACAATGGGATGAAGTTTCCCCGAAATACGTATGCGACAAGGGTACTACAGTGCACCGCGACCACGACGGCTTTGTGGGTACACACTATACCAATTTCACAGGCAGAAACGACTTCGTTGCCGCCATGGTAGCACGTGACGAGAAAAATATATACTTTTACGTGGAGTGTGCAAAGGACATCACAAAGCCCACCGAAAGCGGCTGGATGACACTTTTTATCAACACCGACCGCATCAAGACCAACGGTTGGGAAGGCTATGACTTTATAATTAACCGAACTGCACCCAAGGACGGCAAGACTTCCATTGAACGATACGTTCGTACTGCAGATCAGGGAAGCTTTACATGGGAAAAGGTTGCAGATGCAGAGATTGTCGTCAACGGTAAGACTCTGGTTCTGTCCGTACCTCGCACTGCGTTGGGATTGACGACTCCTCTTTGCTTTGAGTTCAAGTGGAGTGACAATATGCAAAAGCCCGACGTCATGGACTTCTACGTCAACGGTGACACTGCCCCCATCGGCAGATTCAATTACTTATACAAAGAATATTGATACGTACAAAAACCGCTCGAAAGGGCGGTTTTTCTGCTTATTTACATCTCAAAGCGAATTTTTACAAATGATGTGAGACAACAGTTCTTTTTATCCTCTTTTAGACACAGTATAGCCATAATTATATGCTATAATTATAATGAAGAATTTTTGGCTTCATTACATAATACTTTTATTTGGAGTTGATATAGAATGAGAAAAACTAAAATAGTATGCACCATCGGCCCTGCAAGCAAAAGCCCGGAAACGCTGGAAGCAATGATAAAAGCAGGAATGAGTGTTGCAAGACTCAACTTCTCACACGGAACCCACGAGTACCACAAAGAAGTTCTGGACACAATAAAAGCGGTTCGCAAAAAATTGGAAATGCCGGTAGCAACACTTCTTGATACCCGCGGTCCCGAAATCAGATTAGGACTTTTCAAAGGTGACTGTGCAGAACTTTCAGTCGGATCGGAATTCACTCTTACCACAAAGGACATTGAAGGTGACTGCTCCATAGCATCTATCACATTGAAAACTCTACCCCAACAGGTTTTCGAGGGAACAAAGATTGTCCTTGATGACGGAAGAATAGAGCTGAAAGTTCTCAGAACAACTGAGACCGACATTGTATGTAAAGTAATCAACGGCGGAAACATCAGCAACCGAAAAGGAGTAAATCTTCCACGTCATCATGTAGATATGCCCTTCCTCAGCGAAAAGGACAAGCAGGATGTACTTTTCGGAATAGAGAACGACGTTGATTTTATTGCCGCTTCTTTTGTTCGTTGTAAGGAAGATGTTATTGCTCTAAGAAAATTCATCGACTACAACGGAGGTCACGACATCCGAATTATTGCAAAAATCGAAAATATGGACGGCGTTGATAATTTCGACGAAATTCTCAAGTACAGTGATGGTATAATGGTAGCAAGAGGAGATATGGGCGTAGAAGTTGAATTTGAACGCCTGCCGGGTCTGCAAAAAAGATTTATTAAAAAATGCTATCAGTCCGGTAAAATGGTCATAACAGCAACTCAGATGCTTGAATCAATGATCAAAAACCCCAACCCCACCAGAGCAGAAATAACCGACGTTGCAAACGCTGTATTTGACGGAACATCTGCAGTCATGCTTTCAGGCGAAACAGCCATGGGAGATTTCCCCGTAAGAGCTGTCGAAGTTATGGCAACAATTGCGGAACAGGCAGAGCAGGATGCTTTCGATATGGATTTTTACAGCGGTGTAAAATACGAAATGGATGTTACAGACACAACCAACGCCCTTTGTGACGCTGCATGCATCACCGCAAGAGACCTTAAAGCAGATGCGATAATTGCACTCACAAAATGCGGACGTACGGCACGCAGAATGTCTAAATTCCGTCCGTACGAACCGATCGTCGCTGCAACACCTCTCGAAAAAACTTTCCACCAGCTTGCACTTTCATGGGGCGTTTATCCTGTTATTGCCAGGGTTCAGACAACTTCAGACGAGCTCTTCCAGCACGCTATTGACTGCGCAAAACAAATCGACATTGTTCAGGACGGAGATAAGGTAGTAATCGCTGCAGGTATCCCCCTCGATACAACAGGAAGCACAAATATAATCAAAGTTACTCACGTAGGCAGACAGTAAGAATTTCTTACGTTACAAACATTTCACAATTTTAAGCGGAACTTTTTTTCGATTCCATCGTCTAAAACTTTGGCAGCGGAAAAAAACACCGCATAAAATAAAAAAATTAAAAAAAAGAATGAGGTAAAAAAACATGAAAAAATTCCTTCTCACAGCACTTGCGATCATTATGGCTTTCTCAATGTTCGCTTGCACAAACAACACAGAAAACAACGGTAACAACAACGACAACCAGCAGGTTTCCAAAGAAGAACTTGCAGCAAACGCTTCAATTGAAGCAATCGCAAAAGCTCTCTTGACCAAGTATGCGGATTATACAAATGTTCGCGCAAGCTACGATGATTACATGGCCAGCATTTCCCAGGAAGAACAGATTTCCTATGAAGAATTTCTCTCCTATCAGCTTTCAGCTACTCCCGTTGAAGTTGGCGCAGAATGGATCATGGGCTTCACAACAGCTCCTACAGGCTATTCCGAAGCATACTGCTACCAGCCCATGATGATGGGACAGGCTTTCATCGGTTACATTTTCAGAGTTGCAGAAGGCACAGATGTTGAAGCTTTCAAAAAATCTCTCACAGATAACTGCGACCCCAGATGGAACATCTGCACAATGGCTAACACAACAGTTTGCGAAAGCTATGGCAACCTCGTATACTTCTCTATGATGGTTGTTGCAGACGCTGAAAATCCTCATGGTTTCACAGCAGAACAGAAAGACGGTTTCTACACAACATTCGTTGAAGCTATCGAAAATTCCGCTGAATAATTAAGTTAATTAAAAAATTGCTTTTTGCGGGGGAACCCTTCTTTTCATGTGAAAAGCAGGGTCCCCCCGCCCC
>JAZTZU010000104.1:0-57309 GCA_045637625.1 Eubacteriales bacterium | reverse complement strand
GATCGTAGATCTTGATATCCTTGAAGCTCTTTCAATGACTAAACCTTTTGACGTTGAAAGATTCAACATGGCGAACAATCTCAATATTTAAATTTTAATAGAATTGTATCCCTTGACCGTATGGGTTGAGGGCTTGGGGGAGAGTCTTATAAACAGAGTCTTCCCCTTAAATAATCAATAGAATGGTGAATCTATAATGGTTGAAAATTTCCATAAATTAAGTGATGCTGATAAATTTGTCAGGCTTAACGCTTTAAAAGCATTGGTTTCCGCAGTAGAAAAAGGCGAGTTGAAACCTGCGGAAAATAAAGGCGGTATCAGCCATCATATATATACAACTTATTCGTTTTCTCCGTATACCCCATCCAAGGCGGCATTTATGGGATATATGTCCGGGCTTGAAACTGTTGGAATAATAGACCGTGACAGCGTAAGCGGTGCAAAAGAATTTCTTGCTGCATGTGATATGCTTGGAATTGCGGCAACTTTCGGGGCTGAAAGTTTGGTGAAATTCGATTCAACTTTGCTTAAGGATGTTCAGTTGAACTGTCAGGAACAGCCGTCCCTCGGTTATTGTGTGCTTCACGGAATTCCTCATCAGTCCATAGACCGTTTTACGGGATACTTTGAATATTACGCTGAAAAAAGAACGGACCGTCTCAAGAAAATGACTGATAAGTATAACGAGCTTCTTGCGGAATACGGTTTGAACCTTGATTTTGAAAAAGACGTGAAATCTCTTGCTACAGTTTCTGACGGAGGTGTTCTTACTGAGGAACATTTACTCCTGGCCGTTGCGAATAAGATCCTTGAAAGATACGATAAAGGCAAGGATACTGTGGATTTTCTTCTTGGGGAATTGGAACTTGAATTGAACGATGATCAGAAAAAATATCTTAAAGATACTTTCAATCCCGGTTACGAGCTTGATATGGTGGATATTCTCCGTCAGGATCTGCTGCCTATGTGGATAGATGCAGATGAGGAATGTCCCGATGTTAAAGAGTTTGTGAAAATTGCCAAGGAGACAGGCGCAATACTTGCTTATTCCTATACGGGTGATGAAGAGATTTCAGCGGAAGAGCTTCTGGCTGTTTTAAAAGGTCTTGGTTTCAATGCTGTTACCTACTGTCCTTCAAAACTTTCACAGGATCAGCTTGAAGAAATCAAGGCACTTTGTGTCAAATATGATCTTCTTCAGCTCAGCGGGGAATTTGTAAACAGACCTCGACAGGCTTTCATTGAAGACTCTGTAAATACTGAGGCGTTCAGTTATTTGAAAGATACTTCCTGGGCTGTTATCGGTCACGAAAAAGCCGCAAGTGTTAATGAGGAATTCGGTATGTTCAGCAAAAAGATCATAGGTAAATTCCCGACACTCAAAGAAAGAGTTGAGTATTTCAGCTCCCTTGCCAAAAAGTGTCAGGCGGCAAAGTAAGGGGTTTTGATTGTGATAACTTTAAAAAAATCAGATTCAAAAGATTTTGTTATTCTCAATATTACCGATATGCAGATGAATCCATCTGATTGGAATGAGGGTGACAAGTTCGGTCAATCGGTTGTTCATACTATTTCAACGCTTGTGGATAGGGTTAAGCCTGATCTTATCACCGTAACGGGTGATATCGCCAACGGCTACGCAGAGTTTGAGGATGGCGACCCTTATAATTCAATCTGGAATTCCGTTTACCGTAATTTTACTGATTTTATGGATTCATTCCGTATTCCCTGGGCACCTGTCAGCGGCAACCATGACCATTTCTTTGAATGCGTTTCGTATTTTGAAGAGAGTGAATACTGTATTTTTAATCTCGGTGACGAGGATCTCGGACGAGGAAACTATGTTATCGGGATTTGCAACGAAGACGGAAAAGTTTTGCACGGCGTTTTTATGATGGACTCCCACTCAAACTTCTCCTGCCAGCGTGTTTTCGGTGACGAAAAACAGTACTATTGTAAGCTTTGGGATTCACAGCTTCAATGGTATGATGAGAAGATTACAACTCTTGAAGAGGAAAACTGTAAATCTTCTTCCATGTTTATGCATATTCCCATTCATGCTTACAGACTTGCAAAAAGTGCTGCGTTAAAGGATGGCGTCGATTCTGAAAAGGTGTCAGTTTCTGAATCCTACGGCGTGGATTGTTGGAATGATGAGTACAGAGACTCATTTGGGGTTTGGCATGAGGGTATTGGTTCTACAGAAACAGACGACGGAGTTTTTGCAAAACTTCTCCAAAGAGGGCATACCTCTCATGTTGTTGTAGGTCATGATCATAATGATAATGCTGTTGTTTGTTATGAGGGAGTATCTCTCGTCTTTGGTCTTAAAACAGGTCTTACAACTTATTTTGAAGAAGAACTCAATGGCGGTACTGTTCTTACTATCGGGAACGATGGCAAGATCAAAGAGGTCAGACACGAATATGTGAAATAATATAATTAAAATTATAGAAAGGTGCAAAATGTTATGAGAAAATTTTTAGCGATTCTTCTTGCTTCATTTATGATGCTCTCTGTTCTCGCTGCTTGTTCTGATACTAATGTTGATGAAAATAACGGCGACGATGGTATCGTTGATGTTGAAGACGGAAACAAAACAGACGACGGAGCTGTCGAAGATCCTGAGGACGATATTGTCCCCGAAAAGGTTCTTAAATTGACGGCTTCCAGCACAGGAAATAATGCCACAAAATTGTTGTCATTTATGATTGACACGTTCGGTGTTCCTGCAGGTTCAACCCTGGAATATGACGTTTATATTGAAAATGACATCGTTGGTCTTGGTTGTTTTGAGCTTAAGTATGCAGACGGTCACTTCCTTTCAACGGATAATGACGGTTCTGTTACCGACAATGCCAACATAACCATGAAAGCAAATCTTTGTGATCTTTCCGATTATGCTTTAGGTAAATGGTATCGCAGAGAGATTCGTCTTAACGATGGTGGAGTTGATTCAAGAGATATTGACGGTATCAGATTTTCCGTAAACGGATTGACTGATGGAGCGACTTATGTTTGCTACTATGATAACATTTGTATTAAGAACTCCGCAGGGGAGATAATCAAATCTTTTACTGACGAAGAACTTGCTGCTTTGGAAATATCCAATTCAGGAAATATCGAATGTTCTTTTGCTGTTGTAGATGATCCCAGTCCCCGTCTTGAAAGAAAAACAGCTGCAGAGCTCTATTCTTTTGAAAAGAAATCTTTGGGCGCAGTTTCCGACACAGCAACTGTTGATGTTGTGGTAGATATGGAAAATGCTAATAATGTTGTTGGTGTATACTTCGGTGGCGAAGCCGGTTCTCCTCTTGAATCTTTAAACAGCTATGTTATTTATGAGGATATGAATGTTCTGAGCCTTTACCATGTAACAGATAAGGTTTCATTGGCATCTTCTGTTCATGTTGTAAATATGGTTGATGACCTTGCGATTCGTTTCGTTGCAGAGAACTCAATGCTCAATGTTTATGCGTGTGATAATGCAGAAGGTTCTGCTCCCAAGTTGATCTGGTCTGTTCCTGCAAATATTGCATCCGGTTCCGATTTCGGTGAACTTGCAATTTCAGGTTTCGGCACAGTTCTTGCAAACATGGAAATTACAGCTGAAGACAGCGAGCTTTATGCTGAAATGCTTACATATGCGGATTATTCTAAGTCCAACTCTTACGTTAACTGCTCCACAGATAAAAATGCTCTTGAATATGCTGTGGGCGAAAATATGATTTTCGATGTTACATCTTACAACAGAAAAGTTGTTATCGGATGCCCCACATTTACATGGATGGTTGAGGGTGATGATGGCGAAAGGGCTAACGGTATTGTAAACGCATCCTGCGGTCTTGTTAAGATCATAACAAGCAGTAAGATTCCCGGTTTTGAATATGTTGAAGTTCGCATGGCAGATGTCAGAGGTAATGCTGTAGATGACATTCTGTATCTTACAGGCGGTGCAGGTGCTGCAATCCACGATATGAAAGTAACAGTTGAAAAACCTGCTGACTTTGAAGAATTCTGGCAAGGTAAGATGGATGAGATCGAAAGCATCGAACCTGTACTTCTTGAATCTGTTGAAGTTGAAGACAGCAAAAATGTTATTTATTACTTCAAAGTCGATGCGGGTAAATACGGTCCTGTTACAGGTTCTGTTACATATCCCAAAAAAGCAACTCCCGGTTCTTTGAAGCTTAAATTTACATTTATGGGTTACGGTGTAATGGATGCAATGCCTCTCCCTGCTTCCGGATATATCAGCGTTACCGTAAACTCTCACAGTATTGAAAATGGCCAGCCTGCATCCTATTATTCAGATCTCTCTTCAGGTGAGCTTTCCTGGTACGGTTTCGACAATGAGGAAAATGCTGACAGAGAAACTGTATACTTCCTGCAGATGCTCATGAGAGACGTTCAGGCGATTCGTTATGCTATGCAGAATGAATACTGGAACGGTAAGGATCTTGAACTCGAAGGCGCAAGCCAGGGTGGTTTCCAGAGTCTTGTTGTTGGTGCGTTGATGCATGAATATGTAACAAAGATCACATCATGGGCTCCTGCGTTCAGCGACTGGGCAGGTTCAACTCAGGGTAGACTTGCAAGTACATTCCCGTATCCTGATTACCTTTCTCCGCTCAGCTATTATGATACTGTAAACTTTGCTTCAATGGTTGAAGCTCCTGTAAGTATGCTTTCAGGTATCGGCGACACCGTTTGCCGTCCCACAGGTACATCGTTGCTTTACGATGCTATTCCAACGGCTAAGGATATTACATGGATTCAGAATATGCCTCACGGTGCGTACTACGATTACTGTCTGAGATATACATATACAGATAATTAAGATTTTTAAGAAGTCTGCCTTTTATGGGCAGGCTTCTTTGATTTTGTCTGTGTGAAATTTTTGTGAAGTCGTAAAGGGGTATTGACAAAACGATTCTAATGTGTTAGAATATAATTGTACTAATGCATTAGAATAATTGTAAGGAGTGTTTACCATGTCTACACCGAAAATTTTTGAGAGCGAATACCGTTTTTGTCTGATTCTTTGGGAGAATGAACCGATTTCAAGCAAAAAATTGTCAGATCTCTGCAATGAAAGACTCGGTTGGTCCAAGACTACGACCTATACGGTTATAAAGCGTTTATCCGACAGGGGAGTCTTGAAAAATGAGAAGACGATCGTTACTTCATTGGTTTCCAAGGATGAAGCACAGGCATCAGAGATTGATGAGCTCGTTGAGAAAAAATTCGAGGGTTCTCTTCCTGCATTCATTGCTGCATTTACGAAGCACAAAGACTTGACGGATGCAGAGATTGCGGAGATTCGAAAGATAATTGATAAGGATTGAGGAGGTTTCCATGGAGAATATTTTCCTTGAACTTATCAATCTGAGTATCAGCGCAAGCGTTGCAATAGTTTTGGTCTGGGTTTTTAGGCTTTTGTTGAAAAACTCTCCGAAGCTTTTGTTATGTATTCTATGGTGTATCGTGTGGTTCAAACTCATTGTTCCATTCAGCATTGAGGCTCCTGTCAGCATTATGCCACGGCAGGATATTATCCAACAGAAAAATTTAGTTTTTACCGTTTTTGATGAGTCTGTCCGATTGGATGAGGATAGTATTCAAATTGAAAATGATGTAAATAATGATGGTTCTGTTATTGCTGAAAAGACAAAAAGCATTGACATGACTTCGTCTTTGGCAGTTGTGTGGTTCATAGGCGTTGTTGTTCTGGTATCGTATTCTTTGGTTGACTATATCAAATTGCGATATGTATTGAATGGTTCCGATGATTTTGACTATGGGATAAAAATCTCTAAAAGCATAAAAACTCCATTCGTTATGGGTTTTATTTCTCCGAAGATTTATATTCCTGATAATATGGATGAGGTTCAGCTTGTTCATGTTATAGCTCATGAAAGATGTCATATTCGGCATAAAGATCATATACTGAAACTCGTTGCATATTTGATCCTTTCCTTGCATTGGTTCAATCCGCTTGTCTGGGTTTCATATGCGCTCTTCTGTCGAGATATTGAAGTGTTTTGTGATGAGTCTGTAATCAAAAAACTTAACAAGGCGGAACGTCGTGCTTATTCAAACGCGTTACTTCGTTTCAGTACAAATAATTATATATCGACAGCTTCTCCAATAGCTTTCGGAGAACTGTGTGTTAAAGAAAGGGTGGAAAAAATAATGACATATAGAAAACCTTCATTTTGGATAGTTGCACTTTCAGTTATCGCTGTAATCGTTGCAGCTGCTTGTGTGATTACAGGTTCTTCCGGTCCTGGAAAACCTGTAAATGCGGTTTATAATTATCAGATACTTGCCTATAGTTATACATCTGATGATTTTGAATATTCAGCCGATAAACTTCCCAAAATCAAAGTTTCAGGCGATGGTATTGTTAGTTATAGATTTAACGATTATGCTGAATGGAATGAATTGGGAAATCTTGAACCTGTTGAACTTACAGAAGAAAACTTTGATGATCTTTTCATCGGAGACGGTTGTTGGAAAATGGATACTAATGCTACATTACTCAGAAGGTATAATTCAAAGTCCTTTGGCTTTACAACTGTTTCAGAGAAATATACGGATTATTTATATCTTATTTACTTTGAAAGAAATGCCTATTATGGTGTTATCAGGGTTGATAATGAGACTTCCGAGGTTGTAATAAATTGGTTGATGATGGCCCATCCTTCATGGGATTCTAAAGTTTTATATGGGGGTAATTATCCTGACGCGGTAGAAACCGCTATTCTTGAAAAGAATGAAGGAAGATTAAATGGAGATTTTGCTTGTGTCTCAACTACATTCCTCGGAGATAGTAATCGTGATGAAACTGAGATTGCTACATATTGTACATATTTTTATAGGTCGTATGATGTTGAAACTAAATCGTATGAACAGCTTTTTGAACATGTAAAGATGGATTTTGATATAGAGAAGGATGAATTCGGTATATATCAATTTACATTAACTTCATATGAGCTGTTAGATCCAGCTAAGTTGGACGATTATAAAACATCTTCAGGTGATTTAGCCTTCAGAAATCATTCTCTTGAACCCTCTGACAATATGATGCAGAACTGTGATGATCAATTCGCTGAATATCTTGAATATCTCGAAAAGTATCAATAAATGTCTCTTTTTTATCAAATAAAAGGGTAAATAAAGTTAAAAGAAGTCTGCCTTTTATGGGTGGACTTCTTAATTATGTTGCTGAAAGTTTTTATAAATCTATCTCCGGTTTCAAAAAATATATGTTGTGGGGGCTTGACACTTATTAGAATATGTGGTATAATGTAGTTACCTATAAAAAGAAATGAGGTTTTCATTATGAAAAAAGTTATCAGCATTATGCTCTTTGCGGTATTAACATTTACAATGTTGTCTGCCTGTGGCGGTGAGCCTCTCACACTTATGGATTTTATGTCTTCGGAGACTAATTCCATTCTTGATTTTGGTGGTGCTCAGTTTATTACTACAGGTGGTTGGAGCTATTTTTATCCGAAAGATGAAAGCGAATTGGACAGCATAGATACTGACCGTAGGCTTTACAGAACTGCTCAGGTTGAAAAAGCTTTGAATGTGGATCTTGTTCAGGATTTTGATGAACAGTCTGAGGTCGCTTCTCATTATTTCACGCTGTATGTGGCAAATAATTTACCGTATCATACTTCAAACCAGGGTGGTACTCCCAACCCTATTTACGATATGTATAAATCGGGAATTCTCGAACCTCTTGATTATATTCCTGCTATAGATCTTTCAGATGAAGAAATTTACGGAACCGAACAGGGCAGACGTGCTACTACTTTTGACGGCATGTCTTACGCTCTTACAGGAAGCTCCAAAGATGAAGGTACAGACAGAGGTTTCCTTGCTTATAATGATTATCTTATTAAATCTTTCGGTGTTGCTGATCCTCAGGAACTTTATGAACAGGGATTGTGGACTTTTGAAACTTTTGCTGAAATGCTTCCCCTTGTTTCTGATATGTCCAACCCCGATAATTTGATTTACGGATTGACTTTGTACAACGATCCTCAGATGCTTCCTTTCTGTGCTGTATTTGCCAATGGCGGTCAGGTCGTTAAACAGGACGCAAACGGAAAATATGTTTTCGCACTTGAAGACAGGGAAGCCCTGGAAGCTCTTCAATGGGTTTCTGATCTTCATGTTGAAAGTGACGTGATTCTTGAATCATATCCCCCATCACTCTTTAAAAAAGGTCAGGCTACATTTTATCTCGGAAGAAGCTGGAACGTTCAGAATGCTTTAGCTGAAGACAGCCATGTTGAAGAATTCTATTATATCCCGTTCCCATACGGTCCCAGCGGTGAATATGGGGTTTCAACAGCAAGTTATGCCTCTGAATCAGGAGGAACCGTTTTCTTCAACTGTAATGATACAGAGTTTGCAGGTATAGTTATGGACTATTATCTGAGATTTGATGATTATCCCGACAACCTCCAGAAAGATGAAGCTGAATATGATATGCTCAATAATTTCTGGTCACAGGAAAGCTATGAACATTATACTAAAGCTAAGAAGATGAGTGAATACGACTATTTTTCTCAGATAGGTTTGGAGCTGTATAACAAATTTGCCGGAGAGCTTCATGAGGCGACTGTAGGTACTAAAAATCTCAGTACGGTTATGGATTCTTATGCGGATCTTATTCAGGCGGCATTGGATGAATCTTTGAACAACAATTAAATAAAAGCGGAAAACGGCAAGACTTCTGTCCTGCCGTTTTTTTTATGTTTGATATTAGTCGTTGTAACCCTGAGCTCTGAGATATGCAAGGCTTTCTTTGAGACATTCAAAGGGATCTGCACCGTAGCAGTCGTCCTGTTCGATAAGACCGTATTTTACGTCAGATTCATCTGCTGCTGCAAGAATACCTTCAAAGTTCATGTTGCCTTTACCTACGATGCCGTAGCGGAGTTCTCTTCCGTTTTCGCCGATATAAAGGTCGATGTCTTTGAGATGGATGCAGGGGATTCTGCCTTTGAGTTTTTTCATCCACTGAATGGGGTCTGCACCTGCTGCATGAGCCCAATGTGTATCAAGTGTGAATGCCAATTCATCGGGAGCAAAAACAGCCATCATTTTTTCAAGTTCGTTTGTTCCGTCAACCTTGAAGAATTCTTCGCTGTGGTTGTGGTAGGAGAATCTGAGACCTGCTTCTTTGATAGCTTTAGCTGCAGGTATTGCGTCGGCAATGAAATCCTGGATTGTTTTTTCTTTTCTTCCGATGCCGCCGAGACCGATGAATTCACAGCCGAATTTCTTGTGTTTTTCAATAAGAGCTGCTGTGTCGTTGATTATTTCATTGTAGGGGTTGTGTGTGATAGCACATTCGAGACCGTTTTTCTTGAGCTGTTCATTGAGCCATTCGCCTTCATAAGCACATGTTCCCGATACCTGAACAACTTTAAAGCCCATGTCGGCGAGCTTTGCAAGAGTGTCCGCAAAACTGTTGAGATCTTTGCAATAATCTCTTACAGTGTACATTTGTGCACCAATTTTCATCATTGTTGTTTACCTCTGATCTTATATAAGTTTTTTAAGTTCTGTTACTGCGAAATCGAAAGCTTCTCTGTTTGTTTTAAATACAAGTTCTGAAGTTTCCGTTTTTTCGCCTTCTTTTTCAAGGGCTGCAAGACCGTAGAATTCCATGAGGTGAGGTTCAAGTGTAACTACGGGGTTGGGGAAGTTTCTGTAGGATTCAAATATTTTCGCAATATTTCCTATGCCCCATCCCGGAGGAACGATCTTACCGGAAGCCTCAGCGTCTTTAATGTGCATGTATTCAACGTAAGGTTCGAGCATTGTCCATGCTTCCCATGTGTCCTGACCGCACTGGATGTAGTTTGCGGGGTCGAAGATCGCTTTGATGCTGGGAATAGCTTTCGCAATGTCAAGACATCTTGATGCGATATCACCGTAAATACCTTTTTCGTTTTCGTGGCAAAGAAGAACTCCGCTGCCTTCATTTACTTCAACGAATCTGTTCATTCTGCAGAGAACTTCATCTCTTGCCGCATCGGAACCGTCATATCCGTAGAAGCTGAAAAGTCTGATCTTGTTAGCTCCTGTGTACTGAGCTGTTTCGATAACTCTTTTGAATTTATCAAGATGGGGTTCAAATTCGTCTTTTATGTCGATCTTGCCTATGGGAGAACCGATGGACCAAACTTTAAGACCCTCTTTGTCAAGCATTTCTTTTACATTTTTTACCTGATCTTTTGTGAGATCTGCAACGCCGATTCCGTCAACGCCTCTGAGTTCTGTGTAGAGGATTCCGTTGGCTTTCATTGCATCGATCTGTTCTGTAAATACGGAGCTTGCTTCGTCCGTAAAAGCGGATAAAATAATTTTGCTCATTTTAAAAGTACCTCTTTTTTGTAAATTAAACACCTGAGTACGCGGAGAATCCGCCGTCAACAGGGACAACAACGCCTGTTACAAAGCCTGAAGCTTTGTCGTCTGTAAGCCATCTGAGTGTTCCGAGAAGTTCTTCAGGTTCGCCGAATCTCTTCATCGGTGTAGCTGCAAGGATCTTGTTTGTTCTGGGTGTGGGCTGACCGTCTTCTGTGAAGAGGAGAGCTCTGTTCTGATTTGTAACAAAGAATCCGGGAGCGATAGCGTTTACACGGATTCCCGTTTCAGCAAAGTGAACAGCAAGCCACTGTGTGAAGTTTGAAACTGCGGATTTAGCAGCGCTGTATGCAGGAATTTTTGTGAGAGGTCTGAATGCGTTCATTGAAGAAACGTTGATGATGCAGCAGCCTTCTCTTCCGATCATGTCAGCTGCAAATACCTGTGTCGGGAGAAGAGTTCCGAGGATGTTAAGGTCGAATACGAAGTTGAAACCGGATTTGTCGAGGTTGAAGAATGTTGAAATATCGGTTGCAACATCGTCGCCTTCCTGATATGTTTCATGTGCTGTGGTACATTTTGGGCTGTTGCCGCCTGCGCCGTTGATAAGAATATCGCATTTGCCGAGGTCAGCCACGATCTGATCGTGAACAGCGATAAGGTTGTCCTTTTCAAGAACGTTTGTTTTGTAGGCTTTAGCTTCGCCTCCGTTATTACGGATCTCAGCAGCCACAGCTTCCGCAGCATCTCCGTTAAGATCGAGGAGTGCTACTTTACAGCCGTTTTTAGCCATTTCTTTTGCGAATGCGGAACAGAGAACGCCGCCCGCACCTGTGATTACACATACTTTACTCATTGTATATTGCTTCCTTTCGGTAAAAGAATAAAATTTTTTTCTTCTTAAAATTAAGCGTTTTAACTAATCTATTATATTATAGCACAGTATTTGGAAAAATGCAAGTCTTTTATTGTTTAGTAGTGAGATTTTTTTGTGATATTTGATTTTTATAGCTTGTTTCAAATATGACACAGAATAACTATTGACAATTTGGTTTGTGTGGTGTAAAATTATAGTGGTCTCATATAGGGATCACTATATTATTTACGCTTAAATGCGTGTGGAGGAAATCTTATGTTAGAACAGATTCAATCAATTCTTACTGAAGCAGGCCTTGACTTGATAATGAAAGTCCTTTTCGGTATCATAGTCCTCATTGTAGGATTCGTTATTGTTAAATGGGTAATGAAACTCGTTTCAAAATCAAAGGCGTTGCAGAAAGCTGAACCCGGTATAGCTCATTTTACGACCAATATGATCTCATTTGCGTTGAAGATCTTCGTTATCTTTACAGTTGCAATGATCATCGGTGTTCCCGCAGCTTCCGTCGTTGCTCTTATCGGTTCTGCAGGTGTAGCTATCGGTCTTGCGCTCCAGGGCTCTCTTTCCAACATTGCAGGCGGTATCATGCTTGTGTTCTTCAAGCCTTTTAAAGTCGGCGATTTCATCGACTCTGCTGACGGTGCTTCCGGTACAGTTACTGATATCAATGTTTTCTACACAACTATCGTAACTCCCGACAACAAAGTTCTCGTTGTTCCCAACGGTGCGCTTTCAAATAAGGCTATCATCAACTATTCCGAAAAAGAAACTCGCAGAGTTGATTTGACATTTGGAGTTGCTTACGATTCCGATATCGAAAAAGTCAAAGAGGTTATTCTTAAAGTCGGTAGCGCTCATGAAAAAGTTTTCAAGGATCCGGCTCCTGTTGTTTTTGTAACAGCATATAAAGATAGCTCCATAGAACTTTCACTCAGAGTATGGTGTAACAATTCTGATTATTGGACATGTTATTTTGCTATCAATGAAGCAATGAAGAAAGCCTTTGATGAAAACGGTATCGTTATTCCGTTCCCTCAGCTGGATGTACATAATGTTTAATTAAAATGAAGGTGCGTGTTGTATGACTACATATGAAAAAATGAAAAGCGGAATGCTTTATTCTTGTGATGATGAGGCTTTGTCGAAGTTGCAGACTGAATGTCTGGAACTGTTATATGATTTCAATACAACACGCCCGTCTGAATATGAAAAAAGAGCAGAACTCTTGAATAAAATGTTCGCTGAAATAGGTGAGGGCTGTTATATCGAACCTCCTCTTCATGCCAACTGGGCAGGAAGACATGTTCATTTCGGCAACGGTGTTTATGCCAATTTTAATCTGACTTTGGTTGACGATACTGATATTTATGTCGGAGACCATACAATGTTCGCTCCCAATGTGGTTGTTGCCACAGCAGGACATCCGATACTTCCCGAATTGAGAGAGAAGATTTATCAGTTCAATAAACCTGTTCATATCGGCAGAAACTGTTGGATCGGTGCAGGTGCGGTAATTCTTCCCGGTGTAAGTATCGGGGATAATACTGTTATCGGAGCCGGAAGTGTTGTTACTAAAGATATTCCGGCAAATGTGGTGGCTGTCGGAAATCCGTGCAGGGTTCTCCGTGAAATAGGGGAGCATGACAGAGAATATTTTTATAAAAATGAAAAAATAGATCCGGAGATCTTAAAATAAGGAGAAAATCAAAATGGCTATTGATACAAAAAAATTCGGCGGTATTTTTACTGCATTGCTTACTCCATTTGATTCAAATAATAAAGTTAATGCAAAAGAGCTTGAGAAACTCGTTAAGTTTAATCTCGATATGGGTGTCAAGGGATTTTATGTCTGCGGAAGTACCGGAGAGGCGTTTTTGCTGTCCACGGACGAACGAAAATATGTTATGGAAATCGTCAAGGATTGCGCTCCTGACAGTACTCTGATAGCTCATATCGGTTCTGTAAATGAGGCTGATGCTACAGAGCTTGGAAAACATGCAAAAAATCTCTCGTATGATCTTGTTTCTTCCGTTGCTCCTTATTACTATAATTTTTCTTTTGATGAAATTAAAAATTATTATTACCGACTTGCCGATGCTTCAGGACTGCAGATGCTTGTATACCATATTCCCGCGTTTTCGGGTGTTAAAATGGGTATCAATGAAATGAGTTCTTTCCTTTGCGATGATAGGTTTGCAGGTATAAAATATACTTCAAACGATTTCTTTACAATGGAACAGTGCAAAGCTGCTTTCCCCGACAAACTTTTATATAACGGATATGACGAAATGTGCTTGGCGGGTCTTGCTATGGGTTCTGACGGTGCTATCGGAAGCACATATAATTTTATGGCAGATAAGTTTGTAAAGATTTATAATCACATGAAGAACGGTGAAATTGAATCTGCTAAAGCTATTCAGCAGGAAGCTAATAAGATAATCACTGTTCTTATTAAAAACGGAGTAATGCAAAGCGAAAAAGAGGTTCTCAATCAGCTTGGTTTTGATTTCGGTATTTGCCGTAAACCTTTCGGTGAACTTACAGCTGAGCAAAAGGAAATAATTAAGAAAGAAATTATTCCTTGCCTCTGAAATAATCTGAACTAAAACAAATATGTAAGAACCTTTACTTTTCAAACGAAAAGTAAAGGTTCTTTTATAAATACTTTTAATTGGATCTAACGTTTTATACAATGATCCTTTTTCTTTGTTCGTATATAACTTCCTGCAATCCGAGGTCTTTTATCAGTTTTTTAGCGCTTTCATTGTCAGCACCGATGTCTTCTACAAAATGGGAATCAGAACCGATGGTGACGTACTTTCCGCCACGGTCTTTGTATATTTCTAATATTTCTTTCCCCGGCATGGTCTCCGCAAGACCTTTTCTCAGGGAAGATGTATTGATTTCTATTACCATATCTTTATCCAATAAAAGGTCAAAAAGCTCTTTTATCTGAGTTTCGGAATAGTAGATTTCACCGTAGTATCTTTTGGGAAAGTCAACATGGCCCATGCAGTCAAACCCACCGTGAATGACCATTTCCATCATGTTTTTCCAATACAGTGTATAAAAATCTTTTGCAGAATAATTTTTCTTTACAGCTTCACCGGGGAAGAGGTCTCCCATCCAATGAACGCTTCCGATTATGAAATCGTAAGGTAATGCTGAAAGTTGTTTGAAATCATCTGTATACACATGAGGTTCACCAAACTCTATTCCTGCATATAAATGAATTTGTTTTCCGTATTTTTCTTTAAGACCGTTTAACTTTTCAAAATACCGTTTCGGATCATAAAAATTAAATCCGTCATCGTTTTCGTTTAAATCAACATGTTCCGTGAAGCATATACCGTACATTTTCTTTTCTATTGCGTGTAGTATATACTTTTCCATATCAGCTTTTGAATCAGCTGAAAGATCTGTGTGAACGTGAAAATCCGATATCATCTTTATCTCTCCGAGGTTATAGATTTATTTATTCTTTTTAAGCAGTACAGAAATAAAATTGAGGGGATCGATACTTCCTACGAATAATTTATTTCCTTCAATTTTAGCAGTTCCGTTTGCAGTGTCAATTACGGAATACTCTCCGCAAAGTGAGACTTCATTGTTTTCTATCTTTTTGTTTTTGTCGTTGATGAGCAGGATAGCCATTTCATCCCCGGCCTCATTTTCTGAAACTAATGTATAGATTCCATTTGAGGAAAAGGGTAGTTCAGGATATTTTTCTTTCAGAATTTCAGAAATATCCGGTGCTTTTTCAAAATCTATTGTATAGATATCTGTATTAAGTTCAATGCAGGGGATTCCTCTTTCTGCAAGAATGTCTGCCGCGGTTTTGTCTGCAAGAATTGTTTCGTGAGCTGTTTCTTTCGGTAAATGGCGTGCATCCTCACCGAAAACTATCGTTGGACCTTTACCTGAATATTTTGTGGGAAATCCGTTCACGGCTGTCAGAATTCCTGAATACGGCATAGTGAAGCGGGCCATCAGATTGAGGTCTCCAAGGTATTTTTCAGGTAAAACAGAATCTCTTATTTTCTGCTCCGCACAGAAGATTTTCCAGCCTATAGGGTGCTTATTTGCAAAGAATGCGGAAATCTTTTTATCTATAGTCATATTTTTCAGATGAGCATTAAGGAAGGATAGTTCTCCCTCTTTTTCCTGACCGTAATGAAGAATATATTTCAGTCTTCCAAATCTTTTTTGAGTTAAAGATACTTTATCGTATATTTCAATATTTCCTGCGGGAACTTCATCTGTACGTGGGAAGCTGTCGTTTTCGTCCAAAAGTTCAAAATCTGTATCTTCAAGCCATGCGCTTTGCATTCTGACAAATTCCATTACACCGGAAATTCTCATTCCGGGGAATCTTGGGGCAATTACAGGCCAATATGCCGCGCCGGAAAGGCGAAAATACGGTTTGTTTCCCTTACCTGCAAGAATATTTACAATGTCTCTTACATTGATTCCGTCAAGGTCAAAATGAGTGAAGCTTGCACAGAGTCCTATTCTTATTGACGGGTCAACTCTGTCAACTGCGGCTCTCATACGTTTGCTGAAGTTTATAAGGGTTTCTCCCGTAAAGTCCATCCATGCTGTACGGTATTCATTGGGTTCTTTTGTGAAGAGGTCGCGGAGTTCTTCACCTGTCCATTCACGTCCGGTTCTTTTTGCAAATTCTTTTCTGTGGAGTTCGCAGGCACAAGTAAAGCCGGGACGTACTGAAAGGACAAGCTCGTCATCGAGCAATATCAGATTTGTTCCCGTTTTTGCAAGATCCTCCATGTTTTTTTCCATATACAGTGTGAAGTCTTCATTCAGCGGACATACTGCAGTTGTTGTTTGTCCTGAGAAAGAAGTTATTTGAACAGCATTGCTGAATTTATCGTAAAAGTTTTTTTCACGTGGGGATCCCCATCCGAGAGTTGTTGTCCAGATACCGGTAGCGAAGCCTTCGGATGTGTAATATTCGATATTCTTTTTTAGCTCGGAAAATATTTTTTTTCGGTCGTTTCCTTCTTCAAATATTTCACATTGAACCAGAAGCACCGCATCTGCATTACAAGCCTTCAAGTCTTCTAAAAACATTTTTCGGCTTTCATCTGTTTGAGGGGACATTATGGGAATTGTTAACATGGTTATAAACTCCTTTTGTATTATAATACGGGTTGCTAATTCTGTCGATATATTTTTATGAAAAAAAGACCGATAATAATTTGAATCTTCGGTCCTTTTTTAGTTGTCGTATATAGTTTTTATTCCTGCGCAAGTGGGGGATTTCCAATAGATAGTGTCGTTGTAGTATTCGTCAACTGAGATTGCACAGAGGGATTCTCCTGCCGCATTTTTGAAAACTGCGCTGTAACGGAAAACCAAAGCTCCCTCATTATTGTAAGAGGTTATCTTTTTCATTGTTTTTTCAACAGCATCGGCGAGTGTGCTTTTTTCGCAGCAGATCTCAAGATAAAGAGCTTCTTCATCCATGCCTCTGGTTTCGTAAAAGTTGAATGAAGTCATTTCAATTCCGTTTTCTGCGAAATAATATTTGAGCATGTAATAATATGTGTTGCTGTCAACCTTTTTTTCGGGGATGGTAACTGCATATTTTTCATTTACTTTTGTAATATTTGAGTATCTGTCTGAATATATTATCTTACCGTCAGGATCTTTGAGTTTGATATAATACTGAGAATATGTCAGGTCTGAAAATCTTAATGCATCAAGAGTTTTTCTGATGAGCATTATGTCTGTTTCTTCCATTATGCTGTCAGCCGCAGGAAGTTCAAGAATCAGGAGTCCCTGGCGGGATTCATATCCTGCAATATTTATTCCGCTTTCTGCGAGATCCTTACGTATGGCGTAATCTCTTTCGGTTACGGTATATGTATATAAACCGAAATTTATGGCAATCGCTATTATCGCCGCAACTATTACCTTGGCCAAAGATACAAGAAAACTCATTTGTAGACTCCTTTCGACAGATATTTCCATAATCCATAATATTTTACCATAAATATTTTCCAAAGTCAATACGCCTGCGTGTTTTGTCGTTTTTTTTACGATTTCAATTGTTAATTATGACATTCTTTGCGTAATAAATGATGTATAATTTTATTGCGTAAGGAGGTTTGAATCGTGAACAGAGTTAGAAAGATGTTTAGTGAAAATTTGATTTCGGATGAAAAAAATACCGCTAAAAAGATAGTTGAGGCTGTTGTTTCTGCGATTTTGGGGTATGTTTTTTCTTCTGTAAGTATTGCCGGAGACGTTTCTCCTTTTGGCATAGCATTTGTTCCGTGCGGAGGTTTTTTCGGTCTTTTAGGCTCTGTCTGGGGTATCTGGCTCAACGGTGAAGATATTCTCAGATATGTTATGGCTTCTGTGCTTAATTATATTTCATTCCGTTACCTGAAAGATCTGTTGGCTCTTCCACATGGTGTCACCGCCTTTGTCACTTCTTTATGGTCGTTTATTATTTCGGGAATTTTCGGACTTTTTATTGTCAGGACAAGCTTTAGTGAGAACTGTTTTTTTGCTTTGTCGGGGGTTGTCTCAGGTATTTTTTCCTATATTTTTCTTGTTTATAAAGATGTTCTGACACGAAAATACAGGCGTGAAATCTCAAAGGTTGAGTATGTGTGCTGTCTTGCCACAATTGCTGTTTTTATAGTTTCTTTTTCATCTTTTGGGTTGGTAGGTTCTTCCGCCGCTGCAATAATTTCCTATCTTAGTGTTTTTATTGTCAGTTCTGCGGGCAGTTTTCTGAACTCGTTTTCTTTTTCTTCGGTAATAGGTTTTTCTCTTGTTCTTGCTGACAGTAATAATCTGGTCATCCTTACTGCGCTTATGTTCGGAGGATTGCTGTCTGCTATAGTTGCCCCTATTGGGCGTTACGCTGTTTTTACTTCATATGCTGTGGCCGGGGTTATAACTTGTGTGTATTTTCGTTCTGAAAACTTGCCTTTAGCTCAGCTGTTTAATATTATTGCTGCAGGAGTGATTTTTCTGATGCTTCCCAAAACTGTTTATAAGGTTATTACAGAGGTTTTGATTCCTCAGACGGATACCCGTCGAAAAAAAACAAAAAAACGAAAGATCAAAAAGAGTCTTCCTCATAAAAACGGTTACGGAAAGAAAAATATGTGTTCAGTTTGCGAGTCTTGTAAGAATCGTTTTATTTGTTGGGTCAGGGATTTCGGATATACTTCAGATGTTTTTGAAGATTTTCGGCAGAATGTCAAGCGAGGTCAATTTGAATTTCCGTCGCACTTTGCATCTAAGTGCCAAAAAACCGAGGAACTTTCCATGGAGCTGAGTTCTGAAATTTTGAATAGGACAGGGTATAAAATTGAGTATTCAAAATGCTCCGAGCCGAAAGCGGGGGAGAGAGTTTGCGGTGACAGTTGTTGTATTTTCACTTCAGGTGACAGGCAAATAATTTGTATTGCTGACGGTATGGGATCCGGTCCTGCGGCCGCAACCGAAAGTCTGAAATCTTCCAGGCTTATAGAAAATCTTATGTGTAAAGGGGTTGAAAAAGAAGATGCTATCAGAGTCGTAAATGAGACTTTAATAAAGAGTGAATATGAATCTGTTCTTGCAATAGATCTTTCTGTTTTTGATCTGAAAACCGGAGTTTGTGAATTTGTAAAAGCAGGTGCTGCGCCTACTTATGTTATACGTAACGGAAATCTCTATGAACTCGGTTCCAAGTCTGTTCCGATTGGAATACTTGACGAGGTCGAGCTTGAGTATGAACGAAGCCATCTTATTTCGGGGGATGTTTTACTTATGGTTTCAGATGGAATGATCTCTGATGGGGCAGAGTGGCTTGCTCTGTTGATTCAGGGAATGAGCGATCTTGAACTGAAAAGTCCGCTGCTTCTTTCAAGCAGTATTATGACTGCGGCAAAACACTTGAAAAAGAATATTATGGATGACATTACAGTTATTGCCGCAAAAATTATTTCAGCATAATTTATGTTTATATATTGACAACTCCCTTGTTTTAGTGTATAATAAAGATACATTAAAAATAAAGGGAGTGTTTATTATGTTTAACCGTTCGGAATTGAAATCAAGAGCTAAAGCGTCATTTAAGGGTAAATACTGGAAAGTTTTTACTGCATGTGCCGTTGTTCTCGTTCTTACAGTCACTCTTGGAGGCGGAAGTGCTTTTAGTTCGGCTTTTGCAGGACCTTCGTTTACTTTTACTTTAAACGATAGTCTGAATGACCTTTCTGTTGCTTCTCCGGATCATTCAGTTCTCATTGACGATCAATATATCATTTACGATCATGTTGAACCTGAGCTTATGGATTTTTTGTCCGTATTTTCAATGGTAGCTGTTCTGATAGTTTTTTTGGTGGTTTTGATTGTATCTGTTGTCAGCGCGATTCATAATATCTTTATTGTAAATCCTTTGAATGTCGGATTGAAATCTTATTTCATGAATAACAGAAAAGATACTGCGGATTTTAAGGATATTTTTTCAGGATTTACTAACGGTAAGTATTCTTCAACTGTAGGCGCTGTCTTTTCTACGAATCTGATAGTATTTCTTTGGTCTTTACTTTTGATCGTTCCCGGTATTTATCATAAGTATATGTATTGGTTTGTTCCGTATCTTTGCGCAGAGAACCCCGGAATTTCTTCATCTGAGGCTCGAAGGATCAGTAAAGCAATGACTGACGGCTACAAGCTTGAGATTTTTGTGTTGGAGCTTTCTTTTATCGGATGGCGATTGCTCGGAGCGTTTGTCATCTTCGGTTCTTATTTTGTTGAACCTTACTTCCAGGCTACATATTCGGAAGTTTATGCGGAGCTTCGTGATAGAGCTATTGCAAACGGAAAGGTAAAGCCTGAAGAGGTTGGGCTTGCTTCTATGGATATTTCTTTTGAGGAAGATTTTGTTTCTGAAAATCAGTTTGAACTTTGATTTTTAACAGTCGGAGAGTATTTCTCCGGCTGTTTTTCTGTGTGCGTATTTTTCCGAATTTATAGGCTGAAATAATACTATTTTAGTCTGTATTTGTCGGAGGCTGTCAGTTTGTGTTTTTCAGCATAATATCGGAGTATATTTAAATTTTGTAATATTATAGTTTCAAAAAGTTTGCCACTTCTAATGTCGAAAAAACGGGTACACTTATTGACTTTTTTTCTATTTGTGATATGATTATCTTGATAACATTTTAAAGTTGGTTTTTGCTTTGCTTTCCGTTTATAAAATTGGATGCAAACAGCATACCCGAAGGGAGATAGATAGATGTCAAACATCATTCGACTTGAAGATATTTCAGTTGCTTTTGATGATGAGATTATTTTAGACAAACTCAACCTCAACATCAGAGATAAGGAATTTGTAACTTTGTTGGGCCCCAGCGGCTGCGGTAAAACTACGACACTTCGTATTATCGGTGGTTTCCAGAGACAGGATTCCGGTAATGTGTTTTTTGATGATCAGCTCATTAATGACCTTCCGCCCTATAAGCGTAATGTCAATACTGTTTTTCAGAAATATGCGCTGTTCCCTCATCTCAATGTTTATGAAAATATAGCCTTTGGGCTTAATATAAAAAAGGTTCCCAAGTCGGAAATAGCACCTCTTGTGGACGAGATGCTTGCGCTTGTAAATCTCCGTGGATTCGGAAACAGAAACATTCAGTCTCTTTCCGGCGGTCAGCAGCAGCGTGTTGCCATTGCAAGAGCTCTGATCAACAAGCCTCATGTCCTTTTGCTTGACGAACCTCTTGGTGCTCTTGACCTGAAACTCCGTAAGGAGATGCAGATCGAGCTTAAAAATATGCAGATCAAAACCGGTATTACGTTTATATATGTAACACATGACCAGGAAGAAGCTCTTACAATGTCAGACACTGTCGTTGTTATGAATAAGGGTATCATTCAGCAGATCGGTACCCCTCAGGATATATATAATGAGCCTACAAACTCGTTTGTGGCGGATTTTATCGGTGAGAGTAATATAATTCATGGTACAATGATAAAAGACCTTGTGGCTGAATTCTGCGGCCATCGCTTTGATTGCGTGGATAAAGGCTTCGGAGAAAATGCTCCTGTTGAAGTTGTTGTACGTCCCGAAGATGTCAAGGTTACAGAACCTAAGGACGGTCAGCTCACAGGTAAGGTGGAATCTTCAATCTTTAAAGGCGTTCATTATGAAATGGTTGTGGAAGAAAGCAATACTCATTTCAAATGGATCATCCATTCGACTCAGACAGCTCTTCCCGGTGAAACTATCGGTATGCTTCTTTATCCCTCTGATATTCACATCATGAAGGGGGAGAACCGAGATGCGTAAAAAGGACAGAGACGAAAATAAAGTTAAAGAACGTCATATAAATTCCGCAGGAAGAACGGTTTTTGCGTTTCCCTATGTGATTTTTGCAATAGTTTTCATCCTTGCACCTCTGTTTTTGATCGTTATTTACAGCATTACTTTACCGAAAGACGATATGAGCATATCTTTGGGTGAGGCAAATTCTGTTGATGCGATAGTTGAAAATCTGGATTTTATAGGTTATACTGAAGAGGTCTTCCCCGGAAGTGCCGGTACATATTCAGCTACGGAAAATTCTGTGGTTATCGTAAATTTCCGTGAAAATCGCTTTGAGTGCTATTCTGTTGAAATCAAGGACGGAACTGTTTACCGTCTTACAGAGCTCAATGAGGACGGTTCTGTTTTTGATGAAAACATGGCTTCGATCAAAGTTCTTAACAGGGAAAACGGATTTGTTTTTACGTTAAATCATTTTAAGGAATTTTTCAGCTCAACAGTATATATCGAAGTATTTTTAAGATCAATATATATTGCTTTTGTTTCCACTGTAATTTGTTTGCTTATCGGTTATCCTACAGCATATATTCTTGCAAATATGCAGTCAGGATTGAGAAATTTCCTCTCAACCCTTTTCGTTCTGCCTATGTGGATGAACTTTTTGCTCCGTACTTATGCGTGGCGAAATCTTCTTGAAAAGAGCGGGGTAGTCAACTCCTTCCTGAATCTTCTCGGACTTCCGGAGCAGAATCTTATGTATACTCAGAGTGCCGTAATTCTGTGTATGGTATATAATTTCCTTCCGTTTATGATTTTGCCTATTTATAATACATTGAGCAAACTCGATAAGAGCATGATAGAGGCATCTCATGATCTTGGCGCAAACCATTATCAGACTCTTATCAAGGTCGTACTTCCCAATTCCGTTCCGGGTATTGTAAGTGGTATTACGATGACATTTGTTCCCTCAATTACAGCGTTTGCTGTTTCCAAAATAATGGGCGGTACCGAATCTATGATGATCGGCGAGATTATTGAACGTCAGTTTAAATATGACTATTGGTTCGGCTCTGCAATCTCAGTTATTATTATGGTTTTACTCCTTATCTCAATGGCCTTTCTTTCCAAGTATGATAAGGAAGAAACAGTGGGAGGGGGACTTCTCTGATGCAGTTTTTATATGTTGCAATAATTCTCCTTCCTCTGCTGATTGCGGCGTTGATCTCCTTCAACGATCCTAAACGCAGAAGCACGAAGATCGCAAGAGCTTTTTATCTTGCCGTGATCTTTATTTTTACCTACATCCCTATTGTTGTTCTGATCATCTTTTCATTCAACTCCGCCCGTTCTACAGGCGTATGGGAAGGGTTTTCTCTGAAATGGTATAAAGAACTTTTCAGTGATTCACAGCTTATGTCTGCTTTGTACACTACGGTTTTTGTAGCTCTTGTTTCAGCTGTAATTTCCACCGTTTTTGGTACATTTGCATCGATCGGTATATTCTACATGAGACCCAGGATAAAGAATGCGATCATGAATATTACTTATCTTCCGGTTCTTAATGCAGATATTATAACAGGTGTATCTTTGGTTCTGTTTTTTAACCTTGTCAGAATACCCTTGGGTTATGTAACTTTGCTGCTGTCTCATATTTGTTTCAGCGTTCCTTATGTTATCCTTTCGGTTATGCCGAAACTGAAGCAGATGGATAACAATCTTTATGAAGCGGCGCTCGACTTGGGGTCAACACCGATGACGGCTCTTCGTAAGGTTATTATCCCTGAAATTTCTCCGGGTATAGTTTCCGGATTCCTCCTTGCGCTTACAATGTCCATTGATGATTTCGTTATCAGCTTTTTTACGGCAGGTCCTGTACTTTCAAATCTGTCTATCGAAATTTATTCCGCGACAAAGAGAGGCGTAACACCTGAATTTAATGCGATTTCCGCAATTATGTTCGTTGTTGTTCTTTCGATACTTATCATCATCAATGCGAGAAAACCGAAGGATGAAAAAGCAAAATAAAAGAGGATATTTCCCTAATATTTACTTTTTTATTACTTCATCATTGTGAAATGGTACATTTTTTTGAAGTTTTAATTTTTCTCTTGCAATTTAATAAAATTCATGCTAAAATGTCGCTTGAAAAAGGGGAGTGGTGTTAAAATGGCACAAACCAACGTAACAAAAAGCATAGAAGAAATCAGAAACGAACTTCCATGCAAAAACCGTGAAATAACCAAGAACATCAAAGACATTGTAAGTAAGGTCTTGGGAAAAGATGAGAAACCTTATTTCTATGTCATTTCCGACATCATGTTGGATAGCCGTTATGGAGAATGTTTTTGTCTTGTTACTGACAGCAGGGTGATTTCCTATGATCCGTTCAGAAAAGACAATGACGGCTTGCTGATATTTAATATTTCAGATATCCAAAAAGCTGAAATAAAAAATATGTATGCAAATGCTACATTCAAGATCACAGTGAATGATAAGGTTATTGAGCTCAATAAGTGCTCAAATGCCGCTACGGGTCATTTTGATGCTGTCAAGAATTATATCAATGACAAAAATGCCGGAAAAAATGAGGATGATCTTATAGAGACTGTGTATGAAACATACACCAAGAGCTTTCTTTATTGTCCCAATTGCGGCGCTCGTCTTCCTTACATAAACGCTCCTTGCGTAAAATGTGCAGATAAGAAAAAGATCTTCAGCAGACTTTTCATGTACTGCAAACCTTTTATTCTCAGGCTTATACTCGGTGTTGCAGGTCTTATTTTTATGACCGTGCTTAACCTTGTACCTCCTATGCTGACAAAACAGTTGGTTGACGTCACATTGGTCGGAATTACAAGCGCGACAATGGATGAGAAGCTTTCAGAGCTTTTGTTTATTGTTGTAACGCTGTTCGTCCTTAATAATGTCCATAACTTTGTCGGTATGCTTGAAACAAATAACTTGAGATTTATTTCGGAAAGCTTCATTAAGAATCTTAAAACAGAGCTTTATGCGAAATCTCAGTATTTGCCTATCAAATATTACGACAAAACCTCTACAGGTTCTGTTATTTCAAGAATTAACGGTGATACCGTTACTTTGAATAACTTCGTAATGCAGGTAACTCAGACCGCTTTGACCAAGCTTATCGAGCTTATCGGTATTATTGTCGTAATGGTTTCAATGAACCCTGTTTTGGCTATTCTTGCATTGCTTCCTGTTCCTCTTGTAGTAATGAGTTCCAGAGTTTTCTCAAAATACATCTATCCTTTCTACTACAGAATTTGGAACAGAGGTTCTAAGATCAACTCTATCCTTGCTGATACGATTCCCGGTATCAAAGTCGTTAAGGCTTTCACTTCCGAACAGAAGTCCATCAATAACTTTGAAGAAAAGAATCAGGACCATATGAAGGAAGTTCTTAAAACAGTTAAAGTTTCTTCTGTTTATAACTTTTTCAACGCCATTATGATCATGTCCGGTACTCTTGTTATCTGGGGTCTCGGCGGTTGGATGGTTATTACGGGAACAACATTCTTCGGTGGAGAAGTTCTTACAGTAGGTGGCCTTGTAGCATTTATTAACTATATGAACCTTTTCTATGTACCTGTTCAGTTCTTCCTCAGCTTTAATGAAGTTCTTATGAGTTCTCTCTCTGCAGCAGAACGTGTATTTGAAGTTCTTGACGCTGAACCTGAAGAAGACAGAGGTAAAGGTAATATTCCCGAAGGCGGTCTTAAGGGTAAGATCGAATTCAAAAACGTATCTTTCGGCTATGAAAAGAGCAAAAAGATACTTAGTGACGTAAGCTTTACCATCAACGAAGGTGAGACTGTCGGTGTCGTTGGTACTACAGGTTCCGGTAAATCAACCGTAATAAACCTTATGCTCAGATATTACGATAACTATGATGGTGAGATCTATATTGACGACCAGAACATCAAGGATATTGACCTTAACTGGTACCGTTCAAACGTAGGTTACGTTCTTCAGGAACCCCTTCTTTTCAAAGATACAGTATTCAGAAATATTGCTCATACAGATAAACCTGTACGTGTTGAAGATGTTATTTACGCATCTCAGGTTGCAAACGCTCATAAGTTTATCAGAAAACTTCCCGACAGTTACGATACAATGCTCGGTGAAAGAGGCGTAGGCCTTTCAGGTGGTGAAAGACAGCGTGTATCCATTGCGAGAGCTGTTCTTAAAGACCCCTCAATCCTTATTCTTGACGAAGCTACAGCAGCTGTTGATACTGAAACTGAACATATGATCCAGGAAGCTATCGACCGTATTATCAATGGCAGAACTACGATCATGATCGCACACCGTCTTTCCACTCTTAAGAAAGCGGATAAGATCATCGTTGTTGAAGATGGTAAGATTGCTGAAGTCGGTGCTCCCGAAGATCTTATTGCTGCTAAGGGCAGATTCTATAAGCTCGTTCAGATGCAATCTCTCGGAAATGGAGGTCTCGCATAATGTCTCAGGATATCAGATTTTTCAGCGGTAAAAAAATCCGCATAGAACCCGGTTCAATGGGTGTTTACCTTAATATTTGGTTGCCTGACGATACTGAATATACGGATGTCGAGCCAAGACGTTATTTCCCGATTTCCGGTGAGACTAAATATATCAGTATTATCAAAATGGCTGAAGATTCAAAGGGTAAGATGCAGGAAGAAGAACTTCTTATCATTAAGGATCTCGATAACCTTGACGAAGCGTCACGTGTTGCTATTGCAGAGTCTCTTGACAGATTCTATATGATTCCCAAAATTATCGATATTAAGGAATTCAAAAGAATCAATGACGATCTCCAATGGACAGTTCTTACTGACAGAGGTATTGTTAATTTTGATATTCGCGATAAATACAGCAGTATCAAGCAGTTGCCCGACGGACGTATCCTTGTTAAGGATTCTTCTGACAACAGATATGAGATTTCAGACATTTCTACGCTTTCAAAAAAACCGCGCAGTATGTTGCTTGGATATCTGTAAAATAAAAACATAATCACACTACCATGGTCTTGCGCAGGGAGTGTTGAGATAAGGATGAATATCCGTTTTGGCGTGAAAATCGCTGAAATGCGCAGATTAAATTCTGCGACGGTATTATCTTTATTTCAGCACTTCCTGCTTTAAGATATACAAAAAAATTTATAAAAACAAAGGAGAAAAATGCATTGAAAAAGTTTGTTTTATGTGTTTTTGCGGCTGCTCTTACCGTCTTGATGCTTGCATCCTGCGGCGCCGAGGGCAAGGTTGAACTGAGGGTCTACAACTGGCAGGACTATATGGACCCGGAAGTTATAGAAATGTTTGAGGAAGAAACCGGAATCAGCGTTCGCTATAACGTCTATGATACCAACGAAAATATGTACAACAAAATTAAGAATATGAACGGATATTCTTACGACGTTATTTTTCCATCAGACTATATGATTAAAAAGATGGCTGATGAGGGTCTGTTGGCAGAGATCAATTTTGATAATATGCCAAACTACAACGAGTACATTTACGAACAGTACAAAGGCATGGCTTACGACAAAAAGAATCTGTATTCTGTTCCTTACATAGGCGGTACAGTATGTATTGCATACAATCCCAACTATGTGGACGAAGCAGAGGTTTCATCCTGGGACGTTTTGTGGAATGATAAATATTCCAAAAATATTTTCATGATGGACAGCGAAAGAGACTCCATAGCTGTTGCTCTTATTAAGAACGGCTACAGCATCAATACAAAAAATATGGATGAGCTCAATGCTGCAAAGGCTTCTTTGATCGAACAGAAACCTCTTGTACTTGCGTATACTTCCGATGATGCCAAGGAAAAAATGGCTAATGAAGAGGGATGGCTCGCTGTAATGTGGTCTTGCGATATCACATTCGTTGAGGAAATGAATCCTGAGATCGAATATGTAATTCCTGACGAAGGTACAAACCTCTGGTGGGATGCTGCTTGTATCCTCGAATCTGCTAAATATAAAGAAGAAGCCGAACTCTTTATCGACTTCCTTTGCCGTCCCGAAATTGCAAAAATGAATGCTGAATATCTTCAGAGTACAACACCCAACAGCGGAGCATATGAACTCCTTGATGAAGAGATCAGAACTAATGAAATAATTTACCCCTCCGATGACGTGATTGCAAAATCTGAAATGTTTGAAGATCTTGCGGACTACGCGTCTATTTACACTTCCATCTGGAACGAAGTTCTCGGTAACTGAATATTTTAAGGCTGAAAGAGTTCACTGATGTTTCGGTGAACTCTTATTTTTGCGTAAATATTAAAATGTTACAAAAAATTCACTTTTTTTTTGCCGAAACGGTTATTGACTTTAAAAACTGTATATGTTACAATGTATTCGTATAATTATAAGCGAAATACAGAAAGAGGTTTTTGAAATGCTTAAGAAAATTCTTGCGGCGGCATTGTCCTCATCGTTGATGGTTTCAATGCTTGCATCATGTTCACAGCCCAACATGGAAAACCTGATGGATTTCTATGAGGAAGATGTTAAAACAATAATCTACTCTTCCGAAGTAGAAAACGCAGTTATGACACTTTATGTTGACGCGGGCGCAAAGGATGGCGGCGACGGCAGAGAAGCTTCACCCTTCAAAACCATTACCGAAGCACAGCTGAAGATTCGCGAAATCAAATCAACAGATGGTCTTCCTGCAGGCGGTATTACAGTTTTGGTCAAAGACGGGGAATACAGGATAACAGAAGGTTTTGTTTTCACTGAAGAGGATTCGGGTACGGAAGAATGTCCGATTACATACGTTTCCGAAAGCGAATTCGGTGCGAAAATTACAGGCGCATTATTGCTCTCAGCAGAGGATTTTGAACCCATAAACGAGGAAGAAAAATCTCGCATAATAGATAAATCCGCAGTTGAAAACATTGTAAAAGTTGACCTTAAAAAATACGGTTTGACTTCGGAAGACTGGGGTAAATATGTCAGCATAGGTTCTCACCATACGGGTGCTCAATACGATGACTACGACCCTGATGCAAAAGCTGAAGCCGAAGTTTTTATCGGTGACAGAGCTCTCGTATGTGCACGTTGGCCTAATACCGATTGGATCATTCCCCGTGAAGCTTTGGATTGGGGCGAAAACTTAGCTAACGGTCTTGCTAACGGCAAACGAAATCCTGAAGGACCCACGTTTAGCTTATTGGCACATGAGATCGAGAGAGCTTCTCAATGGTCTGACCTTTCAGACGTTTGGACTTTCGGTTATATTTCCGCAACATGGGCTGACTCCAGAAACAAAGTTGAGGAATTTGACTTTGACGCAAAGACAATGCATTTAAAATATTCTGAAAGCTATTTGACGGATTCGAGTAGAGATGTTGTTAAATACTATTATTTCAATCTTCTTGATGAACTCGATTATGACGGCGAATTTTATATCGACAGAGAAAACGGAATCCTTTATGTTTACAAAACAGCAGACTTCTATTCCGAAAGAATTAAAATGTCTACAATGACAGATAATCTCATAACTCTGAACAATGTTTCCAATATCACAATTAAAGGTTTTTATATAAGTGAAACAAGAGGAAACGGTATTGTAGGTTCGGGTAACGCTATTACAATAGACAACTGCAAGATTCTTAATATCCGAAGCGGAGGTCTCAGTCTCAACGGAAACAAAATAAATATCTCAAATAATGAGCTGTGCAACCTCGGTGGATATGGTATTTCTGTAAGTGGTGGAGATTCTTGGAATCTTATCAAGTCAGAAAATGTTATTTACAACAATTATATTCATGACTGGGCAAGGGTTGAGACTACATACAGATCAGGTCTTTCTGTTGGTGGGTGTGGAAGCCTTGTTTCTCACAATGAGATAGGAAACTCTCCTCACCAGGCTATTTCCTGGGGTGGACCGTATCACATTTTTGAGTATAATGAAGTTTATAATGTTCTGACAGAAACTGCCGACTGCGGTGTGTTCTATGCAGGTAGAAACTATATAAGCCACGGCTGTGTAATCAGATACAATTACATTCATGATATCGGTTCCAAGGGTGTTGATAATGCTTTCGGTATCTATTTTGACGACGGCATGACAGGTCAGACAGCTTACGGAAATATTATAGAAAATGTTTCAGGTCGAGGTTTCCTCATCGGCGGCGGCAGAGATAATAAAGTATACAACAATATCATAATAAGTGCGACGAACGGACCTCTGTGTCTTGACAACAGACAAAGACGCGGTGCTCTTGACCCGACGTATTGGTTCCAGCATCATTATATTTTGGCGGATCAGTTAAGACCTTATCTTGAAAATGAGATCTGGATGGAAGCTTTCCCTGAATATAAAGATTGGGTCTTGTATTCAAAAGACTACAGCGGCGACCTTGACGATCCTATGCTTACAAGTAATGCTGCTAATTGTGTTGTTAAGAATAATATTTCATATCAGTTGAATAGCGAACCAACAGGGCTGAAGTATTGGGCTCACTTTGAGTTTGATATCTTAATAGAAGAAATGAATGATATTTCCAATAACGAAATTATCTTTGGTTTCTCGGATTTCCCCGGAATGAATAACGGTGACTATACATTGAGAGAAGATGCGAAAGCCTTTGAGCTTTGCCCCGACTTTGAACCGATTCCTTTCAATGAGATAGGCCGAATTAAATAGTATTTTACATTCAGACTGTGTCAATTTTGATACGGTCTGAATCCGTTTGTTAGGGTTCATAATATTGTTAATTGTGGCAGAATTGGAACACAATCGGCTCATATTCTAAAAAAATGGCTGTTAGGTCTTGACAAAACTGACTTTTAGTGGTAAAGTATATTCATGCGTTAGCACTCACACCCTTTGAGTGCTAAAAATGAAATGGATTTATTTTTTTGTATCTTGCGAAGCTTGAAAGAAAGGAAATGATTTTCATGTTGGATGAGCGTAAAAAAACTATCCTGCGGTCTGTCATCTCCGCTTATATTGAAACAGGTGAGCCTGTAGGGTCTAAGGCTTTGCTTGATCTTTCGGAACTTCATGTTTCGTCAGCTACTATACGAAGTGAAATGCTCGAACTTGAACGCCTGGGGTTGTTGTGTAAACCGCATACATCCGCCGGCAGAATTCCCTCAGAGGAGGGTTTGAGGTACTATGTACAATCTTTGGAGAATACATATAAACTTGATGAGAGAGATCTCAGAATCCTCGTTCCGGCATTCAGTTCGTGTGTGAGTCTTATTGAGATGATAAAATCTGCATCACATTGCCTTGCGGATTTTACAGGGTATACTGTCTTCTCAGCCGCTCCGACCCACAGCGACGGACATTTTACGTTCGAAGTCATGAGGGCAGGGAAGAATACTCTTGCGATAATGGCTGTAAGCTCCAACGGGGCTGTAAAATCTGTTTTTACACGCATAGAAACCGATGTTTCGGCGGAAGATATAAACAGACTTACAAATATTCTCAATGGAGTGTTTGCTGGATTTCCCGTTAACGAGATAGGCTCCATAAGAGTAATGCTTTTCAAAACGGAGCTTGAAAAAGGCTGTCCGAAACTTAACTGTGTTATCGCCCCTGTGGTAAATCTTGTCAATAAGGTCAAATCTTATGAGCTGTTCATCAGTGGAAGTACGAATCTGTTGTCCTGTCCGGAATTTTCCAACATAGATGCTGCCCGTCAGTATATGGATTTTCTTGGCGACCATGAGAGTATTCTTGAAGAGCTTCTTTCAGCGCAGGGAGATCTTTCTGTTAAGATAGGTCATGAAAATAAGCTGTTGGGACAGATGAACACAAGTGTTGTTTCTGTAAACTGCAATGCGAAAATTCCAATAGTTTTCGGGATCCTCGGTCCGTCAAGAATGGACTATTCCAAAATAATTGCGGGATGTAAGCATGTTGTGCTTCAACTTAAAGAGCAGATAGATGATGAATTCTGATAAATTAAGCATATATAAGTATTAGGAGAACAAAATGAGCAAAAATAAATGTAATGAAGAAAAATGCAACTGTGAATGCGAAGAAAACGTAAACTGCGAATGCGGCTGCGAAGAACAGCAGGAACAGAAAGTGGAAACTTCCGGTTCTGATGATAAATTCCTCAGACTTGCGGCAGATTTTGAAAATTTCAAAAAACGTACAAAGGCTGAAAAAGAAGCTCTCTACGGTTTAAGTGTCTGCGAAACTGTGGGTAAGATTCTTCCCATATTCGATGATCTCGAAAGAGCTCTCGCTGCAGCAGGTGAAGATTCTGCAATCAAAAAAGGCGTTGAACAGGTTATGGTGAAAGCCGATGCAGTTCTTAAGACAATGAACATTGAAGCTTTCGGTAACCCCGGTGATGAATTCGATGCGAATTATCATGAAGCTGTTATGCAGACAGCAAGTGATGAATACAAAGGCGGTCAGATCGCTGCTGTATTCCAGAAAGGCTATAAGATGACTACAAACGATAAGGTCATCAGATATGCAAAGGTCAGCGTAGTTGCGGAATAATGCAGGATGCAAAGTGCAGAATGCAGAATTAAATAGTTAATAATACAAAATTATATAAAAGACAAAATCTTTAGGAGGCATTTTAAATGTCAAAAATTATCGGTATCGACTTAGGTACAACTAACTCTTGCGTAGCTGTTATGGAAGGCGGCGAACCCGTCGTTATTGCCAACGCTGAAGGCGCAAGAACAACACCTTCCGTAGTAGCTTTCTCCAAAACAGGTGAAAGAATGGTAGGTCAGGTAGCAAAAAGACAGGCTATCACAAACCCTGACAGAACTATAATCTCCATTAAAAGAGATATGGGCAGCTCTAAAAAAGTTGCTATTGACGGCACAGATTATACTCCCGAAATGATTTCATCCATGGTTCTTCAGAAGCTCAAAGCTGATGCTGAAGCTTATCTTGGTGAAAAAGTAACAGAAGCAGTTATTACTGTTCCTGCTTACTTCAGCGATGCTCAGAGACAGGCAACAAAAAATGCAGGTACTATCGCAGGCCTTGATGTTAAGAGAATCATCAATGAACCTACAGCTGCAGCTCTTGCTTATGGCGTAGATAAAGAAACAGAACAGAAGGTTATGGTATACGACCTTGGCGGCGGTACATTCGACGTTTCTATTCTTGATATCGGAGACGGCGTATTTGAAGTTCTTTCCACAAGCGGTAACAACCGTCTCGGCGGTGATGACTTCGACGAAAGAGTTATCAATTATCTTGCAGACGAATTCAAGAAGGAAAACGGAATCGACCTCAGAAACGATAAAATGGCTCTCCAGAGACTTAAAGAAGCCGCTGAAAAAGCCAAGATCGAACTCTCCGGTATGACTTCCACAAACGTAAACCTTCCCTTTATCACAGCTGATGCTACAGGTCCCAAACACCTTGACATCACACTTAACAGAGCAAAATTCAACGAACTCACAGCTGACCTTGTAGAAGCTACAATGATTCCTGTAAGAAAAGCTATGGATGACGCAGGCCTCAGACCTGACAACATTGATAAAGTTCTTCTCGTAGGTGGTTCTTCCAGAATCCCCGCTGTTCAGGAAGCACTCAGAAAGTTTATTGATAAAGAGCCTCATAAGGGTATCAACCCCGACGAATGTGTTGCTGTAGGCGCTGCTATTCAGGCTGGTATCCTCGGCGGTGACGTTACAGGTCTCGTACTTCTCGACGTTACACCTCTTTCTCTCGGTGTTGAAACTTACGGCGGTGTATTCACAAAGATTATCGACAGAAATACAACTATCCCCGCTAAGAAGAGCCAGATCTTCACAACAGCTGCTGACAATCAGACATCTGTTGAAGTTCATGTTCTTCAGGGTGAACGTCCCATGGCTGCTGACAACAAAACTCTCGGCAGATTCAATCTTGACGGTATTCCTCCCGCACCGAAGCAGGTTCCCCAGATCGAAGTTACATTCGATATTGACGCGAACGGTATCGTAAACGTTTACGCTAAAGATAAGGGTACAAATAAAGAACAGCATATCACAATTACAGCTTCTACAAATATGTCCAAGGAAGAAGTTGAAGCTGCAGTTGCCGAAGCTGAAAAATACGCAGCTGAAGATACAAAACGTAAGGAAGCTGTTGAAATCCGTAACAATGCTGACCAGGTTATCTATCAGTGCGAAAAGAGCATGACTGAAATGGGCGATAAACTTTCCGAAGACGAAAAAGCACCTGTTCAGGCTCAGATCGAAAAACTTAAAGAAGCTCTTAAGGGCGACAATACAGATTCTATCAAAGCTGAAACAGAAGCTCTCCAGCAGGCATTCTATAAGATTGCAGAAAAGATCTATGCTCAGACTCAGCAGAACCCCGGTGATCCCAATGCTGCAGGTGTTGATCCCACAGCTGATAACGGCGGCGCTGATTACACAGTAGTTGACGACGACAATAACTAATATATAAATTAAAACGATTAGAGGGTAACTGCATTTTATGGCTGAAAAACGAGATTATTATGAAGTCCTCGGAGTAAGCAAGACCGCATCCGATGATGAAATAAAAAAAGCGTACCGAAAGCTTGCCAAACAGTATCATCCCGACCTTAATCCGGATAATAAAGACGCAGAAGTGAAATTCAAGGAAGTCGGAGAGGCATATGCTGTCCTCTCCGACCCTGAAAAGAAGCAGCGCTATGATCAGTTTGGTCACGCAGGTGTGGATCAGTCCTACGGCGGTGGCGGCGGTTATGCAGGTGGTGTGGATTTCGGTGACTTCGGTGATCTGGGTGATATTTTCGGAAGTTTCTTTGGAGGCGGTACGGGAAGAAGACGTTCTTCCGCAATCCCCGGTGAAGATATAAACGTAAGTGTAAGACTTGATTTTACCGAAGCTGTTTTCGGTTGCACAAAAACTGTAAATGTCCGCAGAAGTGTTACTTGTCCCGATTGTAAGGGTACAGGCGCGGCTGCAGGAACATCTCCTCAGGAATGTGCGGCATGTCACGGTACAGGTCGTGTACGTCAGATGTCTCAGACTATGTTCGGAAATATTCAGACAGAACGTACCTGTTCTGCTTGCGGTGGTTCCGGTAAAATAATTACGAATCCTTGTAAGACTTGTGGGGGTACCTGTCAGGTTCGTCAGGGATCTGCGGAAAATATCACTATTCCCGCAGGTATCAATAACAATCAGACTATCTCATTCAGAGGTAAAGGTGGAGCCGGCCTGAAAGGCGGTCCCAACGGTAATCTGAATGTTAAGATTCAGGTAAATCCACATCCTATTTTTGAAAGAAGAGATTTTGATATCTATTGTGATGTTCCCATTACCTTTGTTCAGGCTTGTATGGGTTGCACACTTGATATACCGACTATCGATAATTCAGTACTTAAACATAAGATCCCCGAAGGTACACAGCCCGGAACTGTTTACAACTTCAAAGGTAAGGGCGTTCCGTATATGAACAGTAAGGGAAGAGGAGATATGTACGTAAAGATAGTTGTTGAGATTCCGAAAAATCTCAATCAGAAACAAAAAGATCTTCTCAAAGAATTTGATGACAATAATAATTCCAAGAGCTATGAAAAGAGTAACGGCTTTTGGGAAAAAGTCAAAAACCTGTTTAATTAAACATATTCAGCCGAATATTTTTGTATTCGGCTTTAACCTTTCATTGAAAACGGTACGGTGATAATTATGTATAAAATAGAGCTTCACGCTCATACAAGACCGGTCAGTGGTTGCGGACAGCTTTTGCCTTCCGAAATTGTTTCGGCGTATAATAATGTCGGATATAAAGGTATTGTTGTTACGAACCATTTTATAAAAGATTATTTTAAAAAAGATGCGGAAGGCTTCCTTTCGTATTATATGAATGCTTATCATGAATGTGAGGAAGCGGCTGCAAAATATGGGATGAAAATCTATTGGGGTGCAGAATTTCGTTTTTCTGCTTACATCCAGGATTTCCTTATTTACGGAGTAACGGAATCTTTGCTCAGAAAAATGAGTACAGCATTTGACTATAGTTTCAGTGACTTTCATAAGTTGGTAAATGATGAGGGTGGTTTGTTTGTTCAGGCTCATCCTTTCAGACACTCTGAGTTGGTGATTCCCGCAAGACGTCTTGACGGTATAGAAGTCTGCAATATGCATGCCGGACACGAATCCCATAATCCTGCGGCAAAAGCTCTCAGGGACGAGTTCGGAATTCCCATAGCAACTTCAGGTTCAGATTGCCATGAATTCAACAGTGTCGGAAGAGGCGGTATTATTACGAAAACTTTACCGGAAAATGGAGCTGAACTTTGTGAAATCCTCAAGGGTGGAGATTATAAGCTTATCCGCAACTATAATTTTAATTATGAGGAATATAAGGCGGTGTTTGAAAAGTGGAATACCCAATAGTTTTCAAACGTAAAAGAACAGGCAGCATAATACTTAATATTTTCCTTATTCTCGTGTCTGTTTCTATGATTATTTATGGATCAGTATCGGGCGAGTCTGTAGGACTGTATATTGTTGCTTTGGTTATTTTCTGCATGAGTCTCGGATTTAATATTTTCCTTGTCTGTGAAAAAACTTTGGTTTTGGAGAAGGACAAAATTTATACGGCTTCTGTATTTTTGCCGAAATTCACTATTGAGGTTGAAAATCTTAAGGGCGTGGAATATTCCGGAGAAAATCAGTCTGAACTGAAAATAAATTATGATCTTCCCGAATACAATGTTCGTTCAATTCTTGGAGATATAGAACTCAGTTCTGACATCGCAGAGGGACTTTGGACTTATACTATCACGCAAAAAGATGTGGATAAGCCATTATCTGAGGTTAAATTTTACATTCAGGACCTTATAATTACTCAAAAAAATTCGTTGACATAAAAAATTTGCATACTTGCTACCATAATTTATTTTTATGCTATTGAAATTTTAATCATTTGGTTGTATAATATAAAGATGCAGAATGGTTTAGGGGTTTGCTGAAAGACAAGCTCCGGTTTGTTTCATTTTGTTTTTTGCAGATTATATATCCGCTTTAAAAATCTACATATTTGCCGTGTTTGGCAGGAGGCTATTACAATGAATATTGAAATTATCAAAACTCAGACTCCTAAACAGAAGCCTGATCAGAAAAATCTTGGTTTTGGAGATTATTTTACAGACCATATGTTTACAATGAGATACACAAAAGGTCAGGGCTGGCATTCTCCTAAAATCGAACCCTATGCTCCCATTCAGATGGATCCTGCGGCAATGGTTCTCCATTACGCTCAGGAGATCTTTGAAGGTCTTAAAGCTTACCGTTCACCTGAAGGTAAGATCCTTCTTTTCCGTCCCGACAGAAACTTTGCAAGACTTAATGTTTCCGCAAAACGTCTCTGTATTCCTCAGATCGATGAGGAATTTGCAATCAAAGCTCTTGAAGAACTTGTAAAAATTGATGCTGATTGGATTCCCACAGAACCCGGAACATCTCTTTATATCAGACCTTTCATTATTGCTATGGATGCTCACCTTGGCGTTCGTGCAGCTACAGAGCTTCTCTTTACTATTATTCTTTCTCCTGTTGGTGCTTACTACAAAGAAGGCTTCAACCCTGTTAAGATCTATATTGAAACTGAACTTGTAAGAGCTGTTAAAGGCGGTACAGGCTTTACAAAATGCGGCGGTAACTACGCTGCTTCCCTTGCAGGTCAGGAAAAAGCTCACGAGCTCAATTATTCTCAGGTTCTTTGGCTTGACGGCAGAGAACATAAATATGTTGAAGAAGTTGGCGCTATGAACGTATTCTTCAAAATCGGAGGTAAGGTTATTACTCCTTCTCTCGAAGGAAGTATTCTTTCCGGTGTTACAAGAATGTCTGTAATCGAAATGCTCAAGAGTAAGGGTTACGATGTTGAAGAAAGACTTCTTCCCGTTGACGAACTTATTGCTGCTGCTGAAAACGGAACTCTTGAAGAGGCTTGGGGTACAGGTACAGCTGCTGTTATCAGTCCCATAGGCGAACTTTTCTGTGACGGTAAAGTTTATAAGCTTAACGATGGTAAGATCGGCGAAACTTCTCAGATGCTTTATGATGAACTTACAGGTATTCAGTGGGGCAGACTTCCCGATACATTCGGTTGGACACGAGTTATCGGCTAATTAAATAGTTTAAACATCAAATTTCGGACAGCTTTTCCTGATTAGGGAGGTCACAAACCTTAGTCAGTGAAAGCTGTCCACATTTTTATCTTTTTTGCAGTATTCGAGCATTTTCGCAGAGTTTATTATGTATAATATAAGTATACGGGATTTTGAATTCGGGTTTAACAGTTTCAATGGAGGATTTTTAATATGTTCAATTTGACCAAAAAAGCACTTTTGCTTATTTGAAAATAGTGCAATTTATCTAAAAAAAGAAATAATTTAAAAAACCCCCTTGACAATTTAAGGTAAAAGGTGTATAATTAAATTAGAAAATAAGGGCAAAATGCGAGAATATATCATCGAAGATAATTGTATAGGCTTTTATGCTTTTTTGCGGTAGTTGTTCTTGCAGGAAAAATGTATGAATTTAAATTTGAAAGTATCTGATTACGGTTGGTCTGACAGTAATTGGCTTACGTATAGAAGAAATGTTATGCGTAACCCAAAGGATTTACCGTTAAATATATACGAAATTGATCTTGGGTCATGGAAGACCCGTTATGGAAAAACAAATAAATATGGCGATTCGTTTTTGAATTATGGTGAAATTTCAAGTGAGCTTATTCCTTATATGAAGGAAATGGGGTATACTCATGTTGTTATTTTACCGAATAATTGCAGCATTGAGGTCGTTTTTGAACCTGATACACGGTTTGGTTCGGCTGAAGATTTTATGGGTTTTGTTAACGCTCTTCACCGTAGCGGTATTGGAGTGATACTTGATCTTATAACTCTTCGTAAACCGGTTACTGTGTCTGATGAGGTCTCTGAGGTGGAAGATGAAAATATTTTTTATCCTCCTGATGTGAAATTATGCTCGAAACTGTTGGAAAATGTGGTTTTTTGGATTGAAAATTACCATATAGACGGTGTGAGATTTGAGACCGATTGCTCTTTGGGTTTTGAATCTGAAGCTGCGGAACTTTTCAAAACTATAAATCTTTCAGTTTTTGAAAAATATCCCGATATTATGACTATAGCAATGCTGACCGAAGTCGAAAAGGGTTCTTATCCTGAAAATTGCGGATTTACATTTGTTCAGAACTCGAAAATTTCCGTAGATTTTTTTGATTACGGAAGATGCGATCCGTATTTCAGGCGGTTCCATCATGATAAAGTTGTCTTTAATGAAGTGGAATTATCTGAAAATCTGATAATTCCTGTCACCCATGCTGATGTTGAGGGTGGAAGAAAATCATTGTTGGATAAAATGTTTGGCGTATATGAGGATAAATTTTCCTGTTATAAGGCTCTTATGTGTCACGCAATGGCTTTGCCCGGCAAAAAAATGATGTTTATGGGCAGTGAATTTGGTCAGTTCCGTGAATGGGACAGGGAGAATCAGCTTGAATGGTTTATGTTAGACTATGATATGCATCGCAAGCTGAGGAATTTTGTTGCGGATATAAATGATTTTTATTTAAAAACACCCGAATTTCAAGGTGAATTTCTGTGGATAAACAAAACTGACTGCGATAAAAATGTCGTCAGTTATTTGCGAAGGAAAGATGCGGGGGAGATATTGTGTGTTATGAATTTCTCCGGAGTCGACATCGGGAATTACTTTGTTTATGTGGATAAAGCGGGTACATATGACATAATTTTAAACAGTGACGAACCGTATTACGGCGGATCGGGTATGTTCCGGGTTCAATCGGTACATACGGATACTGATATCAACGGAGGACATTATTTGTCATTGAATTTGGCTAAGCTCAGCGGATTGTATCTGAGACACTCAGACCGTGATTCAAGAGCGTTTCTTGATTGAGCCAAACATATTTGATTGAAATAATAAAAGCTTTTAAATAAATCAAGGGGGCACGAAATTATGCTTAAGAAAAAAGAAACCGTGGCTATGCTTCTTGCAGGCGGCCAGGGAAGCAGACTCTACACGCTCACTGAAGGAATTGCAAAACCTGCAGTTTTGTTTGGTGGTAAATACAGAATTATTGACTTTCCTTTGTCAAACTGTATAAACTCCGGAATAGATACTGTGGGCGTTCTTACTCAGTATCAGCCGCTTGTTCTGAATGAATATATCGGCAACGGACAGCCTTGGGATCTCGACCGTACGAATGGCGGTGTGACGGTTCTTCCTCCATATCAGGCAAATAAAAAAGCCGATTGGTATAAAGGTACCGCGAATGCTATCTATCAGAATCTTAACTTTATTGCAAGATATGATCCTGATTATGTTATCATTCTTTCCGGCGACCATATTTACAAGATGGATTACAACAAGATGCTTGAATTCCACAAGCAGAAGGGCGCGGATGCTACTATTGCGGTTCTTGAAGTATCTCTTGAAGAGGCAAGCCGTTTCGGTATCATGAATACTGATGAAGACAACAAAATTTATGAATTTGAAGAAAAACCCCCGAAACCAAAAAGCACAAAAGCTTCAATGGGTATTTATATTTTCTCAAAAGAAAAACTCTTTAAGTATCTGATTGAAGATGAAGCTAACCCAAATTCCTCAAACGACTTCGGTAAAAATATCATTCCTGCTATGCTTGCGGCCGGTGAGAAAATGTATGCTTATCCGTTCTCTGGCTATTGGAAAGATGTCGGAACTCTCAGCAGTCTTTGGGAAGCGAATATGGATCTTATAGGTGCTGATCCTGTATTTGATCTCAGTGACAGCAAGAACAGAATCTTCTCAAGAAATAATGCTCAGCCACCTCAGTATATCGGTCCCGATGCGAAAGTTGTAAATGCAATTATTACCGAAGGCTGTGAGATTTACGGTGTTGTTGAAAACTCAGTTCTTTTCAATAGTGTAAAGATTGCAAAAGGCGCATACATCAAGGATTCAGTTATTATGAACAATGTAGAGATCGGGGAAGGTGCCCAGATCAAATATTCTATCATTGACTCTGATACAAAGATCGGTGCAGGTGCATCTGTCGGTTGCGATAAAGAAAATGCGAAAGATGTTACTGTTATCGGCAGTAATATAGAGATCAAAGCAGGTACTGTAATCAAAGACGGTGAAATGGTAAATTCTGCTTATCTTGAAAATTTAAAGTAATTGGAAAGGGGAAATAAATATGTCAGTTGCCGGAATTATCTTTACAACATTGCATCATGGCGGTGTTTCTGAAATTGTGGGAAGAAGTGTTGCTGCGGTACCGTTTATGTGCCGTTACAGACTTGTTGACTTTCCGCTTTCCAACATGGTAAACTCAAATATTACCAATGTTGCTCTTATTGCAAATAATAATTACCATTCGCTCATAGAACATATCGGTTCAGGTAAGGACTGGGATCTTGCTCGCAGATCGGGAGGTCTGACTATTCTGCCGCCCTATACAAATTCGTTCATCAACAATACAAGACTTGTAAATCCCCGTCTTACAGAACTTAAAAATGTATATGAATATCTGGATATTAAAGATGATTATGTTGTTCTTGCCGATTGTGATATGATCTCCAATATGGATTACAATGCTATTGTTAACGATCATATTGCATCAGGGGCAGATATTACGGTTTGCGTAAAGGAGATGTATGTAACTCCTGAAATAGGCAAACATAGCGTTGTTTACGAAGTTGATGAAAATAACAGAATTACAGATATCAGCGTATCTCCCACAAATATTACGGGTAGAAAATATGTTGGAATGAATGTTACAGTAATGAAGACAGATTACCTCAAGAGTGTAATTGCTGATTCCATAGCACATAACTATGACAGCTTCAGTCTGGATGTTATTGCCCGTAATCTCGATCGCCGTAATTACAGAGTTTACAAGTATGAAGGCTTTGTATTTGATATCACCAATTTTGATGAATACTATGCTGCAAGCATGGATATGATAAACAATTCCGAACATAGAAATGCTATTTTCAATGTTGCTAACAATCCGGTTCTTACCCGTGTAAGAAACTCTCCGCCTACAAGATATGTTAACGGGGCTAAAGTGGTTAATTCTCTTGTTGCTGACGGCTGTGAGATCGAAGGTACTGTTGAGAACTCAATTCTCTTCAGAGGCGTAAAGGTTGGTAAAAATACAGTTGTTAAAAATTCAATTCTTTTCAAGGATGTTTATACAGGCGAAAATGTTGTTCTTAACTGTGTGGTTGCAGATAAGAATGTTGTTATCCGTGACAATAAAGTTCTTTCAGGTCACGAAACTATGCCTTTCTATATTCCCAGAGATAAAATGATCTGATTCTAACACAAAAACGGGGTATTCTTTCAAAAACAATATCCCGTTTTTTATTTCAATACAAAGGAGACTTTATATATGAAAAAAGTATTATTTGCCGCGGCAGAAGCTCTGCCGTTTATTTCTACAGGCGGTCTTGCTGACGTTGTAGGTTCTCTTCCTGCTGCTCTCGTGAAAAAAGGTGTTGATGCCCGTGTTGTAATACCTCTTTACGGAACGATGAATGAAAAATTCAGAAAAGAACTTACTCTTGTAAAAGAAATAGAAGTTCAGCTTTCATGGAGAAAGCAGTATTGCGGTATCTATAAAACCGAACATAACGGAGTTACATTCTATTTCATCGACAATGAATTCTATTTCAAGAGAGATTCTCTTTATGGAAGCTTTGATGATGGAGAACGTTTTGCATTTTTCTCAAAATGTATTCTTGATATCATGCCTCATATAGATTTCTTCCCGGATGTTCTCCATGCTAATGACTGGCAGACAGCACTTTCGGTTATTTATCTTAGATGTAACTACGGTCACATTGAAGAGTATCAGAAGATCAGAACTGTTTATTCCATTCATAATATTGCTTATCAGGGTATTTATAATCTTGGTACAATGGGCGATATCTTCGGAATTAACGGTTGGGACAAAAATATTGTTGAGTATGACGGATGCCTTAACCTTACAAAAGGCGCTATAGTATGTTGTGACAGACTTTCAACAGTATCTCCTCACTATGCAGAGGAAATCAAAACTTCTGAATTCGCTCACGGTCTTCAGTACATAATAAACGAATCTTCATATAAGCTTTCAGGTATTCTTAACGGTATTGATATTGATTATTATAATTCCGTGATCGATCCTGAAATACCTTATAATTTCGATGCCGAAGATTTTTCCGGAAAGGCAAAGGATAAGGCTGATCTTCAGGAAGAACTTGGCCTTCCTGTTGATCCTGAAGTTCCAATGGTGTCCATGATAACACGCCTTGTTTCACATAAGGGGCTGGACCTCGTTGAGTGTGTTCTTGAGGAGATCATTTCTAGGGATAAGATCCAGTTTGTGCTTCTCGGTACAGGTGATGCAAACTATGAGGCATATTTCAGAAATCTTGAAGCTAAATATCCCGAAAAGGTTCGTGCTATAATTAAATACGATAAGACCCTTTCCAAGAAGATCTATGCCGCTTCGGATATCTTCCTGATGCCTTCAAAGAGTGAACCTTGTGGTCTTGCGCAGATGATTTGTTCCCGTTATGCAACCGTTCCTGTTGTAAGAGAAACGGGAGGTCTTTACGACTCTATCAGAAGTTATAACGAGTGCAACGGCGAAGGCAATGGTTTTACATTCACGAATTACAATGCTCATGATATGATGTACACTATTCGAAGAGCGATGGCTTTTTATCGAAACAAAGAAGAGTGGAATAAGATCATGAAGAATGCTATTACCTCCGATTTCTCCTGGGCTGCAAGTTCTGAGTCTTACATGGAACTCTATGAATCGATTTTCTGATTTAAAAAGGTAAATAAATGTAAAAAAATCCGATGTTAAGTGTGTACTATTGTGTATAGCTCTTGACATCGGGATTTTTTTGTGGTATAATCTTAATGTTTCATTTATTTCAATTTGGCAAATTTTTTTATCATGGAATAGTATGAAATGGAAAAATTATGATATTTTTATAAGATGGAGATAGATATGGAAACAAAAATGACAAAAGCTCAGCTTTCCGAAGCTATAGAGCTTAAACTTGCCCGTTTCTACGGGGTTCAGCCTAAAGAGGCAAATGAAGAACAGATGTACAAGGCAGTTATTATGACTGTCAGAGATGTTCTTACTCAGAAAAGAAGCGTGTTCCGCGACAAAGTAAAAAAGCAGCGCGCAAAACGTGTATATTATATGTGTATGGAATTCCTTATTGGACGTTCTCTCAAAAATAATATCAGAAACCTTGATCTTGAACCGATATATTCCGAGGTTCTTTCCGAATACGGTTACGATCTTGAAAATCTTTATGAAAAAGAACCTGATGCGGCTCTCGGTAACGGTGGTCTCGGCAGACTTGCTGCATGTTATATGGACGCTCTCACATCACTTGATTATCCTGCTGTAGGTCATTCTCTCTGTTACGAATACGGTCTTTTCAAGCAGAAGATCATTGACGGTATGCAGATAGAGCTTCCTGATGTATGGCTTCCCGGCGGTGAAGTTTGGCTTACACCTCGTTCAGACAAGAGCTGTTATGTTCGTTTTGGCGGTAAGGTAAGAGAAGATTGGCAGGACGGTAAATGTGATATAACTCACGAAGATTATGAAGAAGTTCAGGCTATTCCTTACGATATGATGGTGTCAGGTTCTGAATGTGAAGCTGTTAACGTTCTCAGGCTTTGGAGAGCCCGTGACGCGAAGACGTTTAATATGGGACTCTTCTCCCAGGGAGCTTATACGGCCGCCTTAGAGAACCATACAAAGGCTGAAACACTCTCTAAAGTTCTTTATCCTTCAGATAACCACGTTGAGGGTAAGATCCTCAGACTTAAACAGCAGTACTTCCTCTGCTCAGCAGCTCTTCAGAGTATCATTGCCGATCATCTTGCAGGTTACGGATCTCTTGGCAATTTTGCTGAGAAGATATCCATTCACCTTAATGATACACATCCTGCGCTCTGTATCCCTGAACTTATGAGAATTCTCATTGACGTTTATTCTTATTCATGGGATAATGCATGGAGACTTTGCTGCAATGTTTTCTCTTATACAAACCATACAGTTCTTCCCGAAGCTCTCGAAACATGGGATGAAGATCAGTTCAGAATTATTCTTCCCAGAATTTATATGATCATATCTGAAATAAACCGCAGATTCTGCGCTGATCTTTGGAGACTTTATCCCGGAGATTGGGACAGAATTTCAAGAATGGCAATTATCGGTTACAACAGAGTTCGTATGGCAAACCTCAGCGTTGTTGGCTCAACAAAAGTAAACGGTGTTTCCAAACTCCACTCTGATATTCTCAAAGATACTGTATTCCACGATTTTTATAAGCAGACACCCAATAAATTTACAAATGTAACAAACGGTATTGCTCACCGTCGTTGGCTCTGTTATTCCAACCCGAGACTTGCACATCTTCTTGATGAATGTATCGGTACAGATTACCATAAACATCCTGAATCTCTTATAGATTTCAAAAAATACTATGATGATGAATCTGTTCTTAAGCAGCTTGATGAGATCAAACATGCAAATAAAGTTGATTTCTCTGCGTATGTTAAGAACCGTACAGGGGTAAATCTTGATCCTGATTCAGTATTCGATGTTCAGATCAAGCGTCTCCACGAATACAAGAGACAGCTCCTTAATGCACTTAATATCGTAAGCACTTATGTTCGTCTCCTTGAAAATCCTGATCTTGAAATGAGACCTCAGACTTATATTTTTGCTGCTAAAGCCGCTCCCGGTTATGAAATGGCAAAAAATATTATCCGTCTTATTTATTTCATCAGCACAGACATTGAAAAACATCCCAGAATCCGTGAAAAGCTTCGCGTTATCTTCCTTGAAGACTATAATGTTTCACTTGCAGAGCACCTTATTCCTTCAGCTGATATCAGCCAGCAGATCTCTCTTGCAGGTAAAGAGGCAAGTGGTACCGGTTGTATGAAGCTTATGATGAACGGCGCTATCACCATCGGTACTCTTGACGGTGCTAACGTTGAAATGGCTGAAGCTGTAGGTCCTAATAATATTTATATTTTCGGTCTTGAAACTCAGCAGGTTGAAGAACTCTGGAAGAACGGATATTCTGCATCCTCTTACTATCATAACAGTGAACGCCTTAAACAGGCTGTTGATTATCTTAATATCGGTTTTGACGGCCACAGTTTTGCAGATATGGTTCGTTATCTTGTTGCAGGTTACGGAATTTCCGACCCCTATATGTGTCTTGCAGACTTCGATTCTTACAGCAGAACACACGATATTATGCTTAAAGCATACGATGACCGTGATAAATGGAACAAGATGGCTCTTGTCAATATTGCAGCTTCCGGTTTCTTTGCTTCTGACCGCAGTATAGAAGAGTATGCTCAAAATATTTGGAATCTTAAAAAGGTAAATTCCGCAAATGAAGACTAATTTCAGCGGCGAATACAAAGTAGAAAAATTCTGTGAAGGAAAAGACGTCACTTTGTTTGGCGCCTTTCCCACAGGTGTTTCTATCACATTTCGTGTTTCGCTTCCACGTAAATATGCATCTCTCAGATCTGAATTGATACTCTTTTCCGATTTCGGTGAGCAGGGTAGATATCCCCTTGAATGGACTTCTGTTAATGGTGCAAACGATGTTTATGAAGGAACTGTTTCTGTTTCTGAAAACGGACTATATTTTTACAGAATTGTTTTTGGAATCAAATGGGGTGAACGTTCCGTTCCTAACTATCGCGATGGAGGAGATGTCTTCCAGCTCAGTTTTTATGACCCCAATAATAAGCCTGCCGATTGGCTTAAGGGCGGTATAATGTATCAGATTTTCCCTGACAGATTCAGAAACGGGAAGGATATTCCTGTGAAAAAAGGTTCTGTTCTCAATGAGGATTGGTATAACGGGATTCCACAGTATGCGGAAAAACCAGGTGATCCCGTTGCGAATAACGTGTTTTTCGGTGGGGATCTGTACGGTATTGCTGAAAAAATGGATTATATATCCTCTTTGGGTGTTACTGTTCTATATTTGAATCCTATTTTCGATGCTGCTTCAAATCATAAATACGATATCGGCGACTATATGAAGATCGATCAGATGTTCGGTGGAGAAGCCGGCTTTGAAAAATTACTTGCAGAGGCTGAAAAGTATGGTATCCGAGTAGTTTTGGACGGTGTTTTCAATCATACCGGTGATGACAGTAAATATTTTAACCGATACGGGAATTATGATACTGTCGGCGCATATCAGTCTGAGAAGTCAAAGTATAAGGATTGGTATAATTTTAAAAATTACCCTGATGAATATGAATCCTGGTGGGGGGTTACGATCCTTCCGTCTACAAATAAGTATAATCCGGAATTCAGAGAATTTATCAACGGAGAAAACGGGGTTATCCGTCATTATCTCCGAAAAGGTATCTCAGGTTGGAGACTTGACGTTGCCGATGAGCTGCACGATGAATTTCTCAAGGAACTTCATGATGCGGCCCGTGCGGAGAAAAGTGATTCCCTCATAATCGGTGAGGTTTGGGAAGATGCTTCAAATAAGGTTGCATATGATAAACGTCGTAAGTATTTTACCGAATGTGAACTTGATTCGGTCATGAATTACCCGTTCAGAGATGCTGTGATTTCTTATATGCTTCACGGTGATGCGGAAAATATTGCCGCTGTTACATCACGACTTTATGAGCATTATCCGAAATATGTAAGCGACAGCCTTATGAACATAATCGGGACTCATGACACAGAGCGAATTCTTACTGTTCTGGGCGGTCAGCCTGCAGGTTGCAGAACAAATGAACAGCTTTCTACTGCAAAAATGACGGCTGAGGAACGTAAAAACGGAATAAATCTTGTTAAGCTTGCGTATCTTTTGATTGCGACATTACCCGGATTTCCTTGTATTTATTACGGTGATGAGATCGGCATGGAGGGATATCGAGATCCTTTCAACAGATTGCCTTATCCATGGGGTAGGGAGGACGAAGAACTCCTTTCCTGGTATAGAAAAATAGGTGAATTGCGTAAAAACCGTTCCGAATTCAAAGAGGGCATCTATCAGGTTATTTATGCCAAAAAAGGAGTTTTTGCTTTCAGACGTGACAGCCTTGTTGTTATTGTCAACAGAAGTAATTCTGTAGTTCCTTACAGACCTGCAGTTCTTTTTAATGAAGCTGAGAGGCTTTCATCTGTTTGCGGTCCTGTAACAGATATTCTTACGGGAAAAACTCTTTCCTCTGTAGAAAATCTCCAACCGAATTCTGCAGCAATTATTGTTGAATTTTAATATTAAAACACAGTAGCTGAAAACAGGGAAGACCTGCCAACGGCTACTGTGTGTTTTTTATGTTATTTTGCTTCGTAAATTATGAGCTCGGATGTAAGCGTTCCGGGTAATCTGATTTTAAGTCCGTTGTTTATCATTTCAAAACCGCTTATCTCCACTTTGGCGCCGCTGTTGTCGAAGGTTACATCGTATTTCATGGAAAAGTCAATTCCCTTGGGATAAACCGTGATGAATTCTTCATTGGTTGCATCCGCAAGCTTGAAAATTCCGATAACACCGTGTTTGCAGTCTTCTGATGCTCTTTCGAGTATTGCAGTTCCCTGAGGCTGTTCTACTGCAATTTCCGCACCTTCGTAACCATTGATGAGTTCCGGTGTGTGGTGGAAATATTTGCTTTCTCTGATATAAGGACGGATATGTTCTTTGTAAATATCAAATGTGTGCTTTACAAGAGCTATCTGAGCGGGGTTCATTTCGCTTCCTACGCAGTTGTAGTCATTGGTTGTGGGTCTGCCGAAGATCGTGTTTCTTACCTGGAAGTCAAGAGACGCTCTTGTGTGGCAGTTCATACCGCTAAGAAGTCTGTCTACAACTTCGGGAGGAAGAGCCATTGTCATACCGTTTGTAATTGCAAGAGATCTTGGCGCTACGTTCCAGTCTGAAACCCATGTATGAGTGAAGTTTGAAACAAATTCAATATCGGTTCTGCCGCCACCGCCTGCGCAGTTTTCAAAAATAACGTTGGGGAAACGTCTCTTCAATCTGTGGTACATTGCGTTTGTGTTCTGATAGTATCTGACGTAAGCATTTTCTGTGCCGTGTCCGTTATCGTATCTGTTGAGGAGATCGTCTGTTCCCAGGTTGTAGTCAAGTCTGAAAAGGTCACATTTGTACTCTTCAATAACTCTGATAAGCTCAGATTCCACCCATGCAGCAGCTTCAGGATCAGCCATATTTATCTGGGAGTTTCCGTTTTCGTTTTTATAAGGTGTGGAAATCCATTCTGAATGCTCTTTGAAGGCTTTGGACTTGGGACCAAGTCTTTCAATATCCATCCACAGACCGAACATGAGACCCTTAGAGTGCGCGTAATCTCTGACTTCTGCGATTCCGTTGGGATATCTTTCAGAATCAGGATACCAGTCACCCGTACGACCCCACCATTCCTGAACTGCAGTACCTACGGGACAGGACCAACCTGCGTCGATTATCATTGTCTCTCCGCCGACAGCCGCAATAGTGTCAATGAAGTGTTTTGTTGCTTTAACGTCCATGATTCTTTCGGGACCCATGCCGCCTTCGACCCAACCGATTCTTCCGAGAACGTCAGGTGCAGTGAAAACTGTTTTGCGGATATGTTTATGCATATGATTTACTGCGTCGTCAAGGCCTCCATTTATCATGCCGATATGAACTTTCGGGGTTTCAAAGCTTTCATTTGGTGAAAGGATTATTATAGGTTTCTGTGAGGCCATTTCCATTCGGAATGAAAGTCGTGCATTTGCGCTTTCTTCGTGGTCGTTAAAGAAACTGAACTTGTAACCGCCTGTCCAACCCATCTGCGCTATCATCATTGTTCCCAAAAGGTTGTTTCTGATCATAAAGAAAGGCTGACGGTATCTTTCGTTCATGTATTTTCCGCCAAAAGAATATTCTGCCGCAGGAAGATCCTGCCACTTGAAATAACCTTCATGCCCCCATGCTGTCTGATCCATATAGCCGAGAGAGTATATCTTATTGCGCTTGGGAGCACCTTTCATGTAATCCTTCCAGCCTTCAACAACTTCAATACCGCCGCACATTGGTGCTGCAACGTTGATGTTCATGGGCTTGTCGGAGTTGTTGATAACTTCTATCCAACGTGTGAATATCGGTGTTCCGTCAAGAATTGTGTGAACCTTTGCTGTAAGATCTTTTACAGTACTTTTGAGAGTTACGATTGCATGGGTGAGTGGCGCGTTTGTTTTTTCGGCAGTTTCTTCAAACTGTTCGAATCCTGCGAAGTCCCAGTCCCAGCTGAGAGAAACACCGTCGGCTTCTATGTCAAAGGACTGTGGTTCACGGAATTTGTTATTGTCAAGCCTTGTAGGCATATCATCAAGGACATTGAGCATATAGCCTGCGGTGTTCCACCCTGCAGACATATATCTTCCGTGACGGAAAGTTTCTTCGTAAACAGTCATACCTGTTCGGTAACAGATAAACTTCTGATCTCCGTCAATGAAATGAATGTTTCTGAAATTAGCCTTTTCAGTTATCTGGTTCATATTGTTTTAATCCTTTTTAGAAGTTGAAGTAATTCTTTGCGTTGTAATAACATACTCCTGCAACAATTTTTTCAAGAGCCTTCATATCTGCGGGATATTCTCCGTCATCTACCCATGTACCGATGAGGTTGCAGAGGATTCTTCTGAAATATTCGTGTCTGGGGTAGGAAACAAAGCTGCGGCTGTCGGTGAGCATACCTACAAATCTGGAGATCATGCCGAGGTTTGCAAGGGAGCACATCTGATTTACCATTCCGTCTCTCTGGTCGTTGAACCACCAACCTGAACCGAACTGGATCTTTCCTGCGGTGGGAGCTTTCTGGAAGTTTCCGAGCATTGTGCCGAGAACATAGTTGTCCTTGGGATTTAATGTGTAGAGAATCGTTTTGGGCAGACAGTCGTCATATTCAAGGCTGTTCATAAATGCGGAAAGAGGTTCTGCGATTGCCAGGTCGTTCATTGAGTCAAAACCTGTGTCGGGACCGATTTTTTCAAACATTTTTCTGTTGTTGTTTCTCAGTGCGCCGATATGAATCTGCATTGTCCAACCGAGGCGTGCGTATTCTTTTGCACATACTTTGAAAATTGCTGTCTTGTAGCTGTCGATCTCATACTGTGTGAGTTCTTCGCCGTTCATTTTCTTTGTAAATGCGGATGCAGCATCTCCTGTAGCAAAAGGAACGTAACCCATTGCGTGGTCAGAAAGACGGCAACCCATGGAAGCAAAGAATTCAATTCTTGATTTTATCCACTCAACGAGTTCTTCGTAGGTTTTAACGCCGATTGATTCGATATAGGGGATGAAAGTTTCGTTTGCAATCTCAACTGCTTTGTCGGGTCTGAATGTGGGGAGAATTTTTGTGGGGAAATCCTTCATCTGTGCGTGGTATTCAAGTGTATCTGCAGGGTCATCTGTTGTGCAGATAACTTCAACATTTGAACGCTTGATAAGGTTCTGTGCGCTGAATTCAGGCTGTGCAAGCTTTTCGTTGCAGATATTCCAGATCATTTCGCAAGTATCTTCATTGAGAGGTTCGTCGATGTCAAAATATCTTTTGAGTTCGAGATGTGTCCAATGATAGAGGGGATTGCCGATAAGCATAGGCATTGTAGCTGCGAAAGCCTTGAATTTTTCGTATTCGTCCCCGTTACCTGTAATAAGCTCTTCGGGAATACCGTTTGTACGGAGCTGTCTCCATTTATAATGGTCTCCACTGAGGAAAAGATCAAATGCATTTCTGAATTTGTAATCTTCTGCGATCTGTTTGGGGGAGAGGTGGCAGTGGTAGTCGATGATGGGAAGATCTTTTACCATTGCGTAAAGTTTTTTGCCCGTTTCGGACTTGATCATAAAATTGTCGTTAATAATACTCATAATGTAACTCCGTTCTTCAATATTGAGATTTATTGGTTTTTTAATTATATCATAGCTTTTTGCAAAAATCAAGCGTTTACTGTAAAAAGACCGAATTTTTCATAAATTAAAGGGCTGAACCTGTCTGCCTCTGATAATTATTCATCAATTTTTATACTGTCTCGCCATGATTTCTTTTTTATTTCTTCTTCAACTAATACCGTTTCCAGGTCCTGAGATTCAAAAGCAGGAGTTTCATTTATACGTTGCTGTCTGCCTCTGAATAATCCCAACAGTCTTACTGCTGTAATGAACGGAATTACGCCGATATTTATGAAATATGAAGCCATTAAGCTTTTAATTTCAATTATATCCAGACAATACAGGATTCCGTATACCATATATCCGTTGTAGAAAAATTGATAAAATATATTCTGAATATTTTTCCCTGCAAATGCTAATAAGAATGACAATATTAAGTATATTACACCGCCAATAACGGTACCTTCTATCTGTGCTTTTTTGTCAAATTTCAACTTTCCCGTTGTTATGTAACCGTCTGTCTTTGCCAAAAGGTAAGTAGCTATAAAGTATAGGATCAATGTAATTATAAACGACAGGGCAAGGCGCGTATTGTATGATAACATAACAAGAAAATTTGTAACGAAATTTATGTAGCCGTTGATATGCATGGCGAAAAATGAGAAAATTGCAAGCAGACCTAATGTTTTAAATGTTATTTTGGGCATTTTAATTTCTCCATTCTACTGCCTGATAGCTGTATAAATACTTATTTTATCTCAACCGTGATTTCATCCGGTGCTGTGTATTTGAATCCGTCTTTGGAAATTTCGCAAACGATCATTCCGTAAGGTGTGGGAATCTCAACTTTTGCCTCGTCAAGGCCCAGTGAAGAGGGGGAGAAGGATATCTTCTTATAACCGGGTTCGAGGATTTCGATTCCTGTCAGTGCTTTAGGTACGGAATAAAGAGGGGTGCCGCCCCATGCGTGGCTGTGATCAAAATAGTATGTAGGCTCCGGAGCAATGAATCCTTCAACCAGACCTTTGGGGCAGTCTTTTACGGGAGCTTTCCATTCTTCCGCGAGTTTTAAAGTGTATTTGTCACGAAGTCCGTTTTTGTAAATAGCTTCAAAAAGGAAATGCTTGAAGTATGGCTGACAGTCGGAAATAAATTCTTCTGTCATGATTTTATCAATAACTTTCTGAGCTTTTTCTCCTTCGCAGATACCGAAACATGTGCAGAGAATGTTTGAGTTTTTGAGGTAATAACGTTTTTCAACATTTGCAGGATGTCTGCTGTGAACATATTTTTCAGGTGTCGGAGTGTTCAGACCTTCAAAATAAAGACCTTTTTCTTCATCAAAGAGCCATTTGTTGATGCTGTCTTTAAGTGCCGCAGCTCTTTCAGCCATTATTTCAGAATCTCTTTTTCTTCCAAGAACATCAAATATTTTTGCAGCATTTGTAAGTGCCAAATAATAATATGCGCTTGTACATGTCTGTCCCAAGGCCTTAGGAGGATGGTGCATGGACATTTCGTCAATATAAAGCCAGTCAATAAACATATAGTCTGTGGGAGTTTCGATAAGCCCTGTATCTCCGATATATGTGTCGAATCTGTCCATAAGCATAGTGAGTGCTTCCTGACATTCTGAAAGAACGGATACATCGCCTGTGAGCATATAAATATCCCAAACCATTCGTATCCAGATGAGTGAGTATGTTGTGTGGAACATTCTTGCATTGTTGTATTTGAGAAGTTCTGCGGTTTTGATTGCGTCTGCTTTTGCAAGACCCATATCACCGAAAGACATTGCGGTCATAAGGGTTTCAATGTAATAGTCGCCAGTGCAAGCAAGAGGTTCAAGATGTCTCATACTGTCAAGATGTATCATCTGACGGCAATATTTAAGGGTATGGCGACATACATCAAAAACAAGGTCAAGATCTTTATCAGATGTCGTTGTTTTAGCTTCAACAGTAACAGGGTAGTGTGTTCCTATTGCCCAGAATTCAATTTCAGCATCGTTTTCGGAAAGGTTTTCAACCGTTATGAAATAATTTCCGATACTGTGCATCTGCAAGCCTCTGTATTCTGTATTTTCTGTAATGACAAAGTTTTCTGAAGTTCCGGAACTGTTTCCGTTTTTTACCCTTATAGCCGTATCCAATGCAGCATCTGTTTCGTAGCTCATAATGCTCATTTTGAGTTTTCCGTTGCATTTTGCATTGAAAGCAACGAATGCGCCATAAATTCTATCAAATTCAAGAATCTTGTCAAGCTTTTCGCCTGATTTTACTGTTATTTTGTTGCAGCCGATAGGTAAGATCTTTTCTTCACTTCTGAAAGGGATAGAAGAATCAACTGCGTGCCATATATTGTGAACTCTTACAGATGGAATATATTCGTCAAGCTCAATGCTTCCGTCGTATTCATAAGGCTTTGTGTATCTGTTGTTGATTCTTGAAAGCCATGAATTATCTGTTAAAACATATTTGATTCTGCCGTCAGCAAGTTCGACCTCACCGTAAAGCATAAACCCACCTTTCGTTTGTGAGTATTCTGTGATCGTTACGGGGTTCAGTTTTACTCGTGCGTAAAAATCAAGGGTTTTTGTGTTTGGATAAATAACAGTATTGCTTGCGTAATGTGACGGACGGGGCATTTCGTTCAGCAAAAAGTCTCCGCCAACATAAATAGGACCTGTTGCAATGAAATCTCCGTTCATGAAAAGGTCGTAAGCGGTATCTCCTGAAAAACGAAGTTTTACACTTTTCACTTCTGTATCAAATTCATAGGTCTTTTTGAATTCTGCAACTGCATACTTTTCGTCTGGAAGAAACGGCATGTTTCCCGTTGTATGTGATGTTTGTTTATCTGGATATTTTACGGGATCTACCCATATCCATTTTTCTATTGTTGGCATAATTAAACCTCCGATTTTTATTTTTTAAATATATGATAATTTTTATAATCATTATACCATAAGTGGATGAAATATTCAAGTGGTTAGTTGGCATATTTGTAAAAAATATGCGTGATGAAGTATACTCTTGTAATTAGTCTAAGTTTAGTAGGCTTTTACATAAATCAAAGTCATCATCTTGTATTATCTTTATCATATCAAGATAGAAGTCGTGATTTTCAACTCTTTCAAATTCCATATAAATTTCATCATGCTGAACAATATGTTCGTCGGTAGTGATATCTATGAAAGGGTCTTCCCAAATACAGCTAATACCTTTTCCCATTTCATCTCCACCAAAAAATGGACAGTTATTGCATTTAGGAACACATATTTTGTGATTTTTATAACAGTATATTTTGAAATCATCTTCGTTATTTAATCCTGCAACTTCGCATGATGCGCCAAACATATTATGGTGAATAACTAAGCGAGTATTTTTTGAATTGACTTCGTTTATGTTATTATTTTCAATCAAGATGTTTTCAGACCATCTTAAAGCGTGTAGATTTTTTTCTCCAGCTTTTATTTCTCTGCGGGAACATTTTAAAACGCAATCTTTTATTGTATTAGCAATTTCATTATAAACTGTATCAAACGATTTAGTTTGATGTATCGTGTTTGTTCCCCAAGCAAATACAACATCAGCATCAAAACAGTTTTTTTCTAAAACATCAATATTTGTCTTCATAGACCTAATATATAAGTCGTTGTTTGTATTATAATAATTTTTGTATAAATCAGTTGCTATAGTTGCTCTGTATGGAAACATATTCATAACTATAATACCGTCATAGGACGCTTTATGTGCGGCTTTGCACGCTTTTATCATAGTCATATCGCATTTTTCTTCATTTGCCTTGCTTGGATTTTTCATTATCACTCTCAAAAAATTATTGCCAATTGTTTTAAATGGAACCTTTAAAACAAATCTGAAATTATTAGAATCGTATCCATAATTTTCAACGGTAATATTGCTTGTATCTACAAATTCTGGATATTTAATGGTTCTTTCTTTCATATCTGTGATCCTCCTAAAAATAACTATGTTTTCATATTTAGCCACCATGAAATTTTCTACATTATCATTATACCATAATATTTTAATAAAATCAATATTGAAAAATGTTTTTTCCGTAAAATCTATTGATTTTTTGAGCTTTCTGTGGTATACTATTACATACAACAAAATATTTCAGAAAAAATAAAAGGGGAAATTAAATGAATAATCAAAGAGAAAAATTTGCATCCCGTCTCGGATTTATTTTGATCTCAGCGGGTTGTGCTATAGGCTTGGGAAATGTTTACCGTTTCCCGATAATTACAGGGGCATATGGCGGAGCATTTTTTGTTCTGATCTATATTGTATTCCTTGTTCTTCTCGGACTTCCTGTCATGTGTGCTGAGCTTGCTGTTGGCAGAGCAAGTCAAAGAAGTATTGCAACCTCTTTCGATGCTCTTGAAAAGAAAGGTCATAAATGGCATTTCATGAAGTATCTTGGTATTGCGGGCAACTATCTGCTTATGATGTGCTATACTACGGTTGCGGGATTCATGTTTACATATTTGTGTAAATATTTGCAGGGAGACATTTTGAATATTCAGGATTCCGAAGCTCTTGCATCTCATTTTAAGGATACCATATCTCAACCGTTAACTACGTTGATCTCAACATTTATAGTGATAATTGTATGTTTTGCGGTATGCTCTCTTGGTTTGCAAAAAGGCGTTGAGCGTATAACCAAAATAATGATGATTCTTCTTTTTGTGCTTATTGTTTTTCTTGCGGTTTATTGCTGCACACTTTCAGGGGCAGGCGAGGGACTCAAATTCTATCTTGTTCCTTCTGTTGAAAACATAAAAGAAGCAGGTATCTGGACAACAGTTTCTGCTGCAATGGGGCAGGCGTTCTTTACTCTCAGTATCGGTATGGGTTCAATTGGCGTTTTCGGAAGCTATATCGGTCGGGACAGAGCTCTTCTCGGTGAAGCTGTTACGATCGTTTCACTTGATACGTTTATTGCCGTAATGTCAGGCCTTATCGTTTTTCCCGCTTGCTTTACATATAATAACGGAATTACTGCAAATGCGGGTTCTGTTGATTCATCATTCCTGTTTACGACTCTTTCAAAGATCTTTAACAGTATGCCTGCAGGCAGAGTTATCGGTTCTTTGTTCTTCCTGTTCATTCTTTTTGCAGCTCTTTCTACTGTAATTGCAGTTTTTGAGAATATTATGTCTTTCTGGCTTGAATTGACTAAGCTCAACAGAAAAACTATAGCCCTTATCAATATAGGACTTCTTCTTGTCCTCAGCCTTCCCGCTGTTTTCAGTTCAAGTTTGATGGCTGATATAAAGATTTTTGGAAAGACCTTTATGGATCTTGAAGATATGACTGTTTCTAACTTTATTCTTCCGTTTGGCAGTTTGATTTACGTTCTGTTCTGTACCTCCCGTTACGGTTGGGGCTGGAAGAATTTTTATGAGGAAGTTAATACAGGTAATGGTCCCAAGCTTCCAAAATGGATGAAACCTTATATGAGCTATGTTTTGCCTGTAATTATTGCAATTATACTTGTGATTTCGCTCTTTTAAAATTAAAATAGGCAGATATTGTGTGTGTTTAAGAATACGTTACCTGCCTAATAGAAAAAGACAGAGACGGTTGTTTGAATTCTCTGTCTTTTTTGATAAGTACTGTATTGTTGTCACAAATATTTTTATGTGGATCAATCACAAATTTATGATTATGATGTATTTATAAAAAGTTCCAACCTTTTTTCAAAATCCGTGTCTATATGGGTGAAAGCTTTCAACGAGGT
>JAZTZU010000103.1:0-53858 GCA_045637625.1 Eubacteriales bacterium | reverse complement strand
GTTTGTTTCGAATTCTCCTTCAGTCGGCGTACGCCGCCAGCTCCCTCCCGGAGGGAGCTCAATACAACCTCCCTCCAGGAGGGAGGGGGACCGCGATTAGCGGTGGAAGGAGAGTTTGGCGCTTGTTTACGGTCTGACTCTAATTGTTTATGCAAACTTCTATTATAAGTGTTTCTAAGAATCTCAGATATTGTAAACCCTATCCTCTACTTTTTCGTTTGTCACGAAATTGAAGCCCTCAAGGTGGATATTATTGCCTTTGACATCCATTTTATAGCCGAGACCCTTTTTGTATTCGAGGGTGTCGAGGTTCAGGTAGTAGAGGTTTTCATGGGCTTTCTCAAAGGAATATTCGTCCTGCTTGTGCATATGTCCGCTGACGAAAAGAATCTTTACGCCCTTTTCTGCATATTTGAGTAATGTGCCGTCCACAAGGTCAGAGTTTTCACCGATTCCGCCTCCGAACTTTTGGTCAAGAAAAACACCGTTTCTGTTGTTTGGTGGCTGATGGTTTATGAGGAAAACGGGTCGTCCCTTAGCAGATGCCTTTTCGAGCTCTGCGTCAAGCCATGCGATCTGTTCGTCTGTTATGTAAGACTGCTCGTGAACCGTTTTTTCGGGACCGAGTACGATGAAGGTGTAGCCGTGAATTTCCGTTTTAAAATATGCTTTCTTTGTTTTGATTCCGCAGAAGTCGCAGAAATCCACGAAAAGCTCAAGACCTTCCTCGTAGAATGGGTAAATGCTTGTTCCTCTGCCGTCGTGGTTACCCATCTGGGGAACAACTTTTATTCCTTTGCAGTAGAAGTTCAGGAGTCTTTTCAGATGTCCGTATTCGGAAATGTGACCCGCGTTTGTGATGTCTCCTGCCATGACTATGGCGTGTGGAGCGTAGTTTGCGGAAATTCCCGCAAAGCATTTTCTCAAAACATCGGTTCTGTCTCTGTATCCGTCTCCGTCAGTATGGAGATCGGCCGTCAATGCCACTTTGAAAACTTCATCAAGCTCTCCGTTTTTGGATGTAAGTGCTCTGCCTTTCATAACCTTGGGGAGTGCCGCTATATAGGTTCCGAAAGTGGATGGTACTTCTTTTATAAGTTTTTTTATATCTGCCATTTGAAATTACTCCTTTATTCTCCGATAGTTATCAGATTTGCATTTGCCAGGATTCCCTGTGATGATCCATACTGAAATACTCCGTTTCCGATTTCAGAAACATTTCCGAAATGGAGATGTCCGGTCAGTACAGCTGCCACGTTGTAGTCTGTGTTTGTTATCATTGATATAAACTCAAGATTTTCTGCGGGACATCCATTATAGTTCAACTGGAAATATTCTCCTGCGGCAGTCAGTTTTTTTCTGTTTCCCTCAGTCATTATGGGGACATGCATTGCGATGACGGAGCATTTTTTTGTAGCGAGAAGTCTTTCCGTTTCTTTCAGCTGATCTTCGCTGATTTTTCTTTGTGAATTATCAATTCCGATTATTTGCAGATCTCCCAGATCTACAGAATAAATTGGCTTTTTTATAATTGAAACATCAGATCCGTCGGGAAGATACCATGGTTCTTCGTGATTACCGGAAACATAAACATAGGGAACATTCAGACTTTTCAGACCTTTTTCAACCGCTCTGATATTTGCTCCGCTGACATAGTCCATAATATCACCGCAAAGAACTGCCGCATCTGCTGAGGAGGCAAGGGCTGTCAGTCTTTCAAAGTTTGTGAGAGCGTCTGCCTGCTGGAATATCTCATAGCTTTCATGTTTTCCTATTGCGAAATCCCTTCTGCATTTGATCCAATGTCTTGTTTGGTATTTCGCCTCAGCCACTTCCTCAGCTGTGGAAAGTTCGTCCCATGCGGTCAGATGCACATCACTGAACTGACATATTGTCTTTTTCTTTACGCCCTTAATTGGAATATTGTATTGGAAATTTAATGTTTTCATATGTTACCTCTTTGTATCTCAGACGAGAAAACCTTCTACGGCAGCCATTATAGCGTTGAATTTTATGGCTTTTCCGTCGGGGATTTTCGTGCATTCACTTAAAGTTTTCTCTATGCTTACGTTCATACTGTTGAAAAAGTCCTCATCCGATCTTGTTACTGTAAGGTTCAGTTCTGCCAACTGTCCGAATGCTTTTTTTGTTATGTTGCATGAACCGAAAGTCAGAACTTTTTCGTTCTGAATAAGCTTTGTGTGAACCATTCCATTGAAAAAACGGAGTTCTATACCGTTATTACAAAGCTTCATCAGCTTTTTCACTGTTTTTCTGTTTAGTGAATCCTGGAAATTTGCGTGTTCGGGAATAACAACGGTTATTTTTACTCCTCTTTTCCATGCCTCATGAATTGCCTTTATGAATTGGGGAAGAGGGGAGAAGTATGCCATGATTATCAGCAGTTCTGTTTTTGCCCCGTTAATGATTTCAAGAAGGGTGTTTTCTGCTTCGAATTGCATTGGGGAAATATTTTTGTTGTTTGCTGTGAATTTTATTTCCGAATCCGAGTCAATACCATTTCGCATTTTCAAACGGAAATTTTCAACTGTTTTCTCATCGGAAATCTTTACCATATAGTCCTGATACCGTCTGCCTGAAATATCCCTGCCGTTTTCTTTGTCTTCGATATTTATTCCGCCTAAAATCAGTATTTTTTCATCGAAAACGTAATATTTTGAATGGTCTGCTTTGAATACATCCGCACTTATATGAATGTTTTTATGGTCAGACATTTTTTTCAGCAGATTTAAGTGATCCGCTTCGGGAGGATTTTTCATTGCAAGCGTGGGGTAACAGGTTTTCAATGCAAAGATCTTTATTGCTTCGCTTAAGGTGGGCTTGCTGTGGAAAAATGAATGTGTGCATTCTTCACATTTTTCCAAAACAAAGCCGTATCTGTCCACAGAAATATCGACCACAACACCTCGGTCAGCCGCTTTCAGAAGAGCTTCCGCAATTGTTTTTCCGATATTGTCTTCACGCCATATGAACATATTGATATCAATACTGCGTTCTGCTTCATCAATACATTTCAGTATTTCAGGAAAAGCTTCTTTTCCGTCTGTGAGAAGTTTTATTTTGTTTTTCATTTTTTGCTGTTTTCTGCAATTTTATCTAATTTCTTGTTTCTGACATACATCAGAAGGTCTGCACCAACCATGATGAAGTTGAGAACGTAGAAGAAAAGAACGTACCATTTAGATCCGATCTGAGCCATGTAAGTCTCGTTGACGAGCTTTGAGGCAATGCCTGCGATATAGCCGAAGAAGATCAGAAGTAAAAACGCAAGGCTTTTACCCTTTGTTGTTCTTGCCTTGTAAGATTTCAAAACATTCAGAGGCCAGGAGACTCCGAAGCTTACGATCATTGTGATTTCAAGTATTTCTGCCATTTTTTATAACATCCTTTTTTTATAGTTTATTTTAAGTCGAAAAGTTTGATTTCAACACATGAATAAGCAGGGATAGTAATTTCGTTTGTAAATTCTTCACCTGTCATTGTGTAACGGTTTTCTTCGTCTATTCTGAGAATATGAGAATCTGTTGCATTGAAGCCCTTGATGTCTATTTTTACAGAGATATCTTCGTTTTCGGGGTTAGCCAAAACGATTGCACCCTTTCTTCCGTCGACAGCTGCCTGAGCAAAGATTCTGTCTGTATCAATGCTTGTCAGAACTTCGTTCTTCATCTTGTAAAGAGTGTTGTACATCATGAACGCATAATATGTGCGGTAGGGTTCGCCCTTGTCAGGGTTGATGATAGCTCCGTAGTCGGAGTATCCAAGATGTCCGTCGTAATAGCACATAACGTCGGTGGAGGTATCCTGCATCATGAGCATAAATGCAAGAGTCTTTGCCGCCGCAATGGGTTCATCTCTGCGCTTTTTGTAAGTGTGGAGATTCCATTCGTTGAGGTGGTGTTCGGCGTTTGTATAACCGTAGCGGTCAAGGATCTTTCTCACATAGTCAGCATGTTCGGCAATTACTCTGAAGTCTTCTCTTGTAGATCTGTGGCAGTTGTCATAAACATGCCATGAGAAGAAATCTATAGGTGCGTTTGTTTCCTGCTGGTATTTAAAGAACCCGTGCATGAATGAGATCGTGAAGTCATAAATATATGTATCCTCGTGGTCAAGTCCGTTAAGTTCCTTATCCTGAGCGTATTCATATACACCGCAGTGCGCGTAACCGCCGACTTTAATGCTGTCTCCGAAGCATGCTTTCAAATGCTTTGCGGCAACGGAATATAAACGGTAGAATTCCTCGGGAGTGCCTTTCCACATTGCTGCCATTGCATTGGTATAGCAGTCATCGGGTTCGTTCCAGATTTCCCAGTATTTTATGTTGAACTTGTAACCGTTTGCCCAACCTTCGTTGTAGTGACGGATAACATGTTCGCATATTCTTGCCCACTTTTCAAAGTCCTTGGGTGGGAAGATTCTGTAGGACTTGAGCATGTGCATATTTTCAATGGAAACGCCAAGTCTGAAATAAGGCTCACAGTTAGCTCTTACAAGCCCTTCCATTAACTTGTCCGTGTAGGAAAAATCGTAAGAAGCGGGGTCATTTTCGTCTGCGTCAAAATCTCTGAAGAGGTTTGGGATGTCCACGTAAAGACCTCCACCGAGCCAACCGCCTACGTCGTGAAGACGTGAGTAGGGCATACCTGCTCTTTTGAGATAGTAAAAAAGAGAATTACTCAAACCTGTCATCGGGGGCTGGCCGATACCGTGCATTGGTTTGAATGTTGATTTGATTTCATTGAAGTCAATAGAGATGTTTGCTGTTTTGCTCATAATTATATTCCTTTCTGCGGAAATCAAAATTGTTTTTGTATGATAGGCGTGTTTATACCGATTTTTTCGGGACATCATCTTGAATGAAATCTTAAATAACCGACTACTGATATTATAGCATAAAATTTGTTACTTTTCAACCCTGTAATCATAAAATTTGATAAAGAAATAAAAAAACTTCCTTTCCGTATTGCAGTTTCATATAAGAAAGGAAGTTTTTCAGTTACGTTCGGTTTTTAGGTTCGGTATCAGTCATTGATTTCAGAAACCCTGCTGTCAGATATGAAAGTTAATCTTTTTCACGCTGATCTTTACCGCAAATTATACATGTTTGATTATAAAATTGATGGGTCGGCATTCCTGTTGTTATGTGATTCCGCAAGATTTCTTCACCGCATTCTGCACAATAAATTACTTCATCGTAAGAGCCTTCTGTCGTGCAGGATGAAGCTATCTCATTTTCTTTGACGAGGTTTAATGCCGGGTGAATATGTACTTGATGGGTCTTACTGTACATTGTAGTTATTATCGCAAAAGCTGACAGTAATACGATAAGACAAATTGCAAGAATTGTAATCCATGACGTATGTTTCTTTTTTTGAACCTCAGGTTTGGTTTCTTCAGTTTTGTTTTCTTCAACATCAGTTGTATGGGTAACCGTCGGTTCTTCAAAATCGTCATTCAGCAGATAGTCTGCGGACACATTGAAGAGCTTGCTGATCATCAATAAGTTTTGCGTGTCAGGTAATGCGGTTCCGTTTTCCCAGCGGCTGATTGCCTGCCGTGATACATACAGTTTTTCTGCAAAGTCTTCCTGTGACCACCCGTTTTCTTTTCTGAGTACAATTAATTTTTCTGATAATGTCATAATCAATATCTCCTTGATTTTTGTGAGTTTACGCATTTATTATATCAGAAAAAGTCTCAAAATGCCACCGCATCAACCTTACAAATCCGCAACAAGACTTTACATGCTGTAAAATCATCTGTTTGTGTGAATCTGAAACTACCCCAAAAGCTTGTCGAGATATTGTCTGAGTGCGTTTGAGTCTCCGTCAAAGAGATATCCTGAGATTCCGAATGCTTCAGCTCCTCGTATATTTTTCTCGTTGTCATCCACGAATACTGTTTCCTCCGGTGCAATTCCGCAGGTATCGCATAGATATTCGAATATTTCGGCATACGGTTTGAGCCTTCCACATTTAGAGGAGAATACACACTTCTCAAATTTTGACAAAACGGGAATCTCTCCTGCATGGTCCGCAAAGTATTCAGATATATTTGAAAGCAGAAAAACCCGAACTCCGTAAGTTTCTTTTATATGATCAACAAGATCGCTCATTCCGTCAATTTCAGGGATATTGTATATCCAGTTATAGTAAATATCCGCTACGTAACGGTGCAGTTTTTCGGGAAGACGGGAAAGGCAGGCGTTTATGACTTTTTCATCAGAGATCGTTCCTGCATCAAGTTTATCCCAATACAGGCGGTCAAAGATGACCTCTTCAAGCAAGGCAGCATCTTGCTTATCTGAGACATATCTGCCTACCATGTATGAAGGCTCGAAACGAATCATTACCTGACCAAAGTCAAATACAATATTTTTTATCATAGAAAATTACCCCTTTCTATTGTTATGTTTATTATACTGCTAAAAAACGGAGTTGTCAAGTAAAAAGATTAAAATTCAGCATGACACTTTACTTCGGATACGCAAAATGTCAAAAAAAGATAAAAATATATCTTGGTTTTGATATTTACACGAAGGGATTGGTGTGGTATAATTAAAGCGACAAAATTTTTGGAGGTAAATAAGATCATGAAAAAAACAGTTATCGCAGTTATCGGCTGCGGAAGGATTGCGAATAATGCTCACTTTCCCGCATTTGCGGAGATGGAAAATATCCGCGTTAAGTATGCCTGTGACCTCATTAAAGAAAAAGCTGAGGCGGTAAAAGAAAAGTATTCCTTTGTTGAAAATGTTATTACAGATTACAATATTGCGTTGGCAGACGCTGAGGTTGAGGCTGTATACGTTCTTACGCCCAACTATGCTCACTATACGGTTACCATGGATGCACTTCGCGCCGGAAAACATGTTTTTTGCGAGAAGCCGATCACTGTAAATTACGAGCTTTCATGTGAAATGGCGGCTGAGGCTGAAAAGCAGGGTAAGATTCTTAATATCGGTGTTTGCAACCGCTATAACAAATCTATTGAGTTACTTGAGTCTATGAACCGAGAGGGTAAGTTTGGCAAGCTTTATCACGTTTACTGCTCATTCCGTTCGTTCCGTTCTATCCCGGGACTTGGCGGTGCGTTTACAACGAAGTCACAGTCTGGCGGCGGTGTGCTTATTGACTGGGGTGTACATTTCCTTGACCTTATTTTATATATAATGGGCGGTGCAAAGCTTGAAACTGTTACCTGTGACGCTTACTCGGAAATGGCTAAAGACATGAAGTCCTATAAATATAAGTCAATGTGGGCTGAGGATACAGCAGACATTGAAAACGGAACCAACGATGTTGACGATTTTATCAGCGGTCACATCAGAACCGACAAGGCAAGCATTTCTTTCAACGGTGCCTGGGCGCAGAATATAGGCAAAGACGATATGTTTATTGACTTTATGGGCGACAAGGGTGGTGCTCGACTTACGTACGGCGGAAAGTTTGAGTTCTATGATGGCAGCACTCTTGAGGCTACCACACCTGAATATGACATCCCCGGAATGTATCTTTGTGAGGACAGAGCCTTTATTGAGTCCGTAAACAGCGGTGTGAAGGACAGAAACAACATTGAAAATATTCTTGAAAGCGCAAAGTTACTTGACTATCTTTACAAGTCTGCTGAGGAGAAAAAGGAGATAAGCTTCAGGTAGAAAGTTTGGTAATTACCATTGTGTATGTTATGTAAATACAGAAAAAAGCACATCCGTACTGCAGATGTGCTTTTTCAAGTACAAAAAAGATGCCGCCGAATTTCAGAGATAAATCTTTGTTCACAACGTCTTTTGCAAAAAATCAAACAATATCTCCCACGGTTTTATCATCGAAATAGAAAGAGCAACCGCAATAGTCATTTGCATCAACCAAAACTTTTTTGTAAATTCATATTTTTCAGCTGCTTTAAAATTCAAAATAAATATACCTATCAAGGTGGATAACACAAAAAATCCGACGATTAAGCAAAACGGAATGAAACGTGGATATTGCTTTGCCGCTGCCGATCCATCAAGAGCTATTCCCATAGAGATTCCGAGTAAATTCAACAAGCATTCAAGACCAAGGCTCAAAAAAATTGAATAGGTCAGTGCAAATGCTATCGCAAGAAGAATTTTTTTCATATCTTCACCGACTTTCTGTCATTTGACATTCATATCAAATATATTATATCACACTTTGGGGTGGAATGCAAGCGGTTGGGCAAAATCCGTTTGCGCGAAGCGCAACATCATTGATGCGAAGCATCACATCATTGCGAAGCACATCATTTGCACGAAGTGCAACCTCGTTCATTTGTGTCCGCAAGCGGACAATGATGTTGAGCTAAAGCTCAAATGATGTTGTGTCCTGCGGACACAAATGAAAAAATCCTGAAAGCAGAGCTTTCAGGATTTTTTGGAGGCGTCACCCAGATTTGAACTGGGGAATAAAAGTTTTGCAGACTTCTGCCTTACCACTTGGCTATGACGCCTTATTGAATTTTTTGCTTACTCGCTGTTCAGCCTGTATATTATACCATAAGTTTTTCGATTTGTCAAGCCCGTTTCATGTGAAATTTATGTGTCTTTAATCGTGTTCCTCTGTGAAATTGCAATATTGTGTGAATTTCAGCCGTCTGTTCTTGATTTTTTTTCATATATATGGTATAATTCTCTGTGGCGAAATTTTTCGACCATACAGAAAAAATAAAAGTAAGGGGTCTTATAATGGCTACTAACACATCAGCAGGCAAGGCTCTCAAGGAAAAGTTTACTTCAAGACAGACTTTGATCTTTGTTCTTTGCCTTATTGCGTATTCCTGCGCATATCTCAACCGCTTGCATCTTTCCATCGCATTGCCGAGCATCACAGAGGCTCTTAACATCGGTAAGGATGAAGCGGGTATAATCACAATGTCATTCTTCTGGACATATGCTATCGGTCAGCTGGTTTCCGGTTGGTTGGGTGACAGAATCCCTCCCAAATTCATGATCGGTGTCGGTCTCGGAATGTCTTCGGTTTGTTGTTTCATGCTTTCGTTTATGAATACAACTCTCGGTATCAGCTTAATGTGGGCGTTGAACGGTGTGTTCCAATCCATGCTCTGGGCTCCTATTATGAAAGTTATTTCCGATAACTTTACCGGTGCAAAGCTTCAGACTGCAAGCTTTGGTATTTCATTCTCACTCGTTATCGGTCATATGATCGCATGGGCTTCATCTTCTGCGTTCGATATGGTATTCTCAAACTGGAGAATTATCTTTATCGTTCCCGCAGCTGTCGTTGCTGTTTTTGTTGTTTTCTGGTTTATTCTCTTCAAAGAAAACAAATCTTCCAAGGCTGAAAAAGAGCTCGAATCTGCTTCTGAAATCGAAAGCGGTTTCGGCTTCCTCAAGATCAGATATATGCCTGCGATCTTTGTTATTCTTATGGGTCTTTGCCTTACACACGGTATCGTAAAGGAAGGCGTAGGTACATGGTTCCCCACACTTCTCAAAGAGTTCTTCAAGATTACGGACGAATCTGCTATTGCGGTTCTTATTATCGTTCCCGTTATCAATTTTGCAGGTCTTCTTCTTACAAAATTTGTTTCCAATAAAACAGGCGCAAACAGTTTCTTTATGCTGACTGTTCTTTATGTTATTACGGTCATTGCAACATTGCTTCTGTATTTCTGTCAGATAATTCCTCTTGTTGTTCTTGTACTTATAATTCTTCTCGAAGGTCTTATGTACGCAACAAACCCTGTTCTTACAACATTTGTTCCTGTAAGTTTTACAAAGTATAACTGTGTTTCAACTATTGCCGGTGCAATGGACTGTGTAATTTATGTTGGTGCTGCTATCGCAACATTTGTTACAGGAATTATCGCTCCTGATACGGGAGCTGCTGAGGGTAGCGGTAACTGGAGCGGTGTTTTCCTTCTCTGGCTTGGAACTATGGTCGTAGGTCTTCTCCTTACAGTTCTTCTTGTTTATTTCAGCAACAAACAGAATAAAATGGAAGGTGCAGGAAAATAATTCAGTTCATTCTGTTCGGAATGTACTTCAGCTTATTTCCAAATCTTTCAAATGGAATTTCAAAAAGTCTTATCCCTGCATAATAAGGTGCAATGGAATAGGACGGATAAAAGAATATAAATCCTGTGTCCGAAAGGTAATAGCGTTTTTCATCGAAAAACCGCTTGCATCTTTCGGGCGCATTTTTATAATAAACGCTGTCGTTTTCTTTCAGATCTTCGGAGATCAAGTCTGAAATCAGTTTTGGTATGTACTGCAAGTAGTTGAATCCTTTGACGAAGAAACTTCCGAGTGGAAGAATGTTTCCGTTGTCGGCACTCCATGTGTTTGAGGTTCTCACTGTCATTCCGTGTGCTCCACATTCGTACTTATAGGTATCAAAATATATCGAAATATAATTCTGATTGATTTCTGATGTATTAACTGTCCTTTCAAACGTCATAAAATTGAAAGGGAAGCCGTTTTTTTCGCTGTTTTTGAAGCTGTCACATGCTTTTTTGAAAAAAGTCTTTCGTACCGTGGAATTTATTTTTTCTGCATTTTTCATATAATACGAATTGAATCTGTTTTCGCAGTATCCCGATATTTTTCCGTAAATTTGCGGATATTCGATTTTTATTTCAAGAACAGGTTTGGTTTCGCAAAAAAGAAGATCTTCTATTCTCTCTGTTCGTATCTCAGTATTCATCTTGTAAACCTCCTATGAATTTATTGTAATTCTATAATATTCAAATAAAATTTTTTTGTTACCCTATTGCATTTTTCAATAATATATAGTATAATAGATATAAGAAATAATGAATATATTTAAATTATTACATTTAGGAAGTGGAACTGTGGATCACCGTGAGAGCTCAGTATTTAAGCTTGCCTGTATGGCAGGGGTAATGACTCTGGAAAGCGGAGGCGAAACCTTTCGCGCAGAAGAAACCGTTCGTTTTATATGCTCTTCTGCCGGATTTGAGTCTGATGTGCTTGCTTTACCGACGGGTATAGTTATCTCTGCGGATATTAACGGCGAGCTTCAGACTGCTTCACTGAAACGTATCAAAAAACGAAGTATTGACCTGAAAAAGCTTAATGAAATAAATATGATTTCACGTAAATTCGTTTCAGGTGACATTGCTGTTGAAGAAGCGATTGGAGAACTTGAAGCTTTGAACAGTGTGAAAACTCAAAATAAGTTGTTTCTTATCCTTAGTGCGGGGCTTTCCTCCTTGTTTTTCGCTCTTTTGTTTGACGGTTCTGTTTTTGATTCCATAATTGCGTTTGTTGCAAGCTGTACTGTTCAGACACTTCTTACTTATTTTAAGTATACTTACATTTACAATTTCACTTCAAATCTGATTTCCGGTTTTGTTATCGCGTTGTTTGCAACTGTTTCTGTTGCGATCTTCTCCGCAGGAAATATTGAGTCCATAATTGTCGGCGGTATTTTGCCGTATCTTCCGGGACTTGCAATGACAAATGCAATTCGTGATACAATGATGGGTGACCTTGTGTCCGGAATTTCCCGCCTTGGAGAGGTTCTTCTTTCAGCTGTAAGCCTTGCGCTTGGAGCAGGTGTTGTCTTTTCCGTTTACATTTCCCTTGGCGGCGTGATTTAGTGGAGGTGTGTATGGACATTATTTTTGATTTTATAGTGTGTTTTTTAGCCACTTTTTGTTTTTGTTTTATCATGAACGTACCCAAAAAAGCTCTCTTTACTGCTTCATTTTTTGCGGGGTTCGGTTTTATTGTCTATGACTTTGTGAAGCTTTTCGGTTTTGGAGAATCTGTTTCCATATTTGTCGGAACTGCAATAATTGCGACCGCAGGTGAGGTCTGCGCGAGAGTTTTCAAGATGCCTTCCACTGTTTTTATTTTTCCCGGTGTTGTTGTTTTTGTTCCCGGGGTTGGTATATACAGAACAATGCTTGCATTGATTCAGAGTGACTTTGAGAAATTTCAACGTGTTGGAACGGATACTGTCATCACTGCTCTTGCTATGGCTATGGCCATCGCTGTCATCAATGTTTTTTCACGTTATATTTTTCCGAAAAAGAAAAATTGAGGTGCGATTTATGAAGTATATTTTGTTTTCGGTTGTTGCTGTTATTTTTATTGTTGCCGTAATTTGCCTTTCAGCGAGGAAGATTGCAAAAGATCTTGTATTTCCCTCAGGAAAAGATCCCGGGGATAAGCTGAAATTTCCGCACGAAAAGAGATTCAGGATACAGTCATCCAATGGTTATTCGATATCCTGTCTGTTTGTTCCTGCAGGAGACGGTATGTCAATGTCCGAAAAGATCGTTTTTATACTTCATCCGTTCGATTCCTGTAAGGAGGATGTTTCCGAATATTCAGAAATATTTACATCTCTCGGTTACAGCGTTTTGCTTTGCGATATGAGAGCTCACGGTGAAAGTGGCGGAGAGTCTTCAAGTATGGGATATTACGAACGAAAAGATATTGAGTCTGTTGTTCGTTGGCTTAAAGACTGTTACGGACAGGATGTTTTTTACGGATTTTACGGTCTTGCTCATGGGGGATGTTCTGCGTTGTGTTATGCGGCAACTGATCCCGACGTGAAGTTTGTTATTACAGACAGTTCTTTTGGTGATCTGAAAGCTTTTTATAAGTGGATATTTTTAAATAAATATAAAGTAAGACCGTTTCCGCTTATGAATCTTACAGAGCTTTTTATAAAAAAGATATCCGGCTTTCGGGTTAAAGATATCAGCCCGATCAGTTTTTTCAATGAGAAAAATCAAACTCATGATTTTCCGTTGATGCTTATCCATGGGGATAGTGACAGGATTATTCCTCCGCAATTTTCCGTTGATCTTTATAATGCAAAAGAGGTTGGTATCAAGACATTGTATCTTGTTCCGGAATGCGGACATCTTGAAGCTTTTTCTTCAAACAGGGAAGTATATACTCAGAAAATACATACATTTATCAAAGAAAATATTAACGAATAGGAATTTATTTTTATGGATATTATTGTTACTACTGCCTTCGGAACTGAAGGTGTTACAGCCCGTGAATTGAGAGATCTCGGTTATGAAGATATAACCGTTGATAACGGTAAGATAATTTTTAAAGGCGAGGCGGAGGATGTTGTCCGCGCGAATATGTGGTTAAGAACTGCTGCAAGAGTTCTGATCCGTGTGGGCGAATTTAAGGCGACCACCTTTGAAGAACTTTTTGAAGGCGTGAAGGCTTTGCCTTGGGAGGACTGGATTCCCGAGGATGGACGTTTTCCCGTGAACGGCAGATCTGTACAGTCAACACTTTTCAGCATTTCCGACTGTCAGGCAATTACAAAAAAAGCTATTGTTGAAAAGCTGAAACAGAAATATCACCGTGAATATTTCGATGAAACAGGTGTTGAGTATAAGATTGAAGTTGCGTTGTTGAAAGATGTTGCGACACTTACTATAGATACCTCAGGTATGGGGCTTCACAAGAGAGGCTACAGAGAGATCGTAGGTGAATCTCCCTTGAAAGAAACGATGGCCGCAACTCTTATTCTTGTGGGATATTGGAAAAAGGGAAGAATTTTTGCGGATCCTCTTTGCGGTTCAGGCACTTTGCCAATCGAGGCTGCTATGATTGCGAAAAATATAGCTCCGGGTCTGAACAGAGGCTTTGCCGCTGAAAAATGGAAGAATTTTGATCGTAAGATTTGGGATAAAGCCCGTGAAGAGGCTCGCTATCTAATTGATGAAGATGTTCCTTTGACTATATTCGGAAGTGATATTAACCCTAAAGCTGTTGAACTTGCCAATATTCACGCAGAAAAAGCGGGCGTGGATGACTGCGTAAGTTTCAAGAAAATGAATGTGGCCGATTTTACTTCAAGGGATGAGTATGGATTCATTATTACTAATCCGCCTTACGGTGAACGTCTCGGTGACAGGAAAGAGGTAATTTCCCTGTACAAGTCTATGGCTAAAACTTTTGAAAAGCTTCCTACATGGTCTTATGGAGTTCTTACATCTTTTGATGAATTTGAAAAAGTATTTGGCAAACGTGCGGATAAAAAAAGAAAGCTCTTTAACGGACAGCTTCTGTGTCAGTATTATCAGTACAATGGACCGAAACCTCCGAAAAAATCAGAAAAATGAATCTTTTAGCTCGATATGAATCGTATGTTTCATAAGTTTAATGAAAGCATTTTAGTAGCAAAATCAGGGAGGTAATTATTTTGAGAAAAAAAGCTTATCTGACTTATATGGAGAAGGACGGTATAGCGTCTGATGACTTCTTATTTTATGCGGACCAACGTGTTATTGAAGGAGGAAAAGGATCTTCGGATTCGCCGGTCAAGCACTTTCATTGGCACGACTATTTTGAATTGGAAATAGTTATCGAAGGTGACGGTAAACACTACTTTAACGATACATCGTATGATCTTCAACGGGGAAGCGCTTATCTTATTACCCCTAAGGACTATCATTCTGTAGCTTTTAGCGGTACTGTTTTTCATCTTCAGTTCAATTCATTCACAATGTCGTCCGACGTAACGAAGCTTTTGACAAATTCTGATTCTCCTGTTATCATTCAATTGAATGAATCTGAACTTAACTACATCCATGCACTTTGTTCGAAGCTGGTTGATGAATATAATAATGACCGCCCCGATAAAAAACTGATGATACGCTGCACTTTGGAGCAACTCTGTATTTTGTTGGTGAGAAAAGTTGTTCCGGGTGAAAACTCTCAGTCTGTTAATTTGAAAGACGAGCTTATTTCTCAGGTTGTAAATTATCTTAATTATAATTTCCGTTCAAAGGTCAGTCTCAGAGATGTTTCGAAGCAGTTCCTTCTGAACCCCAACTATCTCGGAGAAAAATTTACAAAAACCCTCGGAACTACATTTACTGCCTATGTTAATAATCTGAGGCTCAATTATGCGATGAAGCTCTTGAAAAACTCTGCAATGAGCATCAAACAGATCAGTGAGGATTCTGGTTTTGTATCGGTGTCTTATTTTATCAAGCTGTTTTCTGAAAAATATGGAGAGTCTCCTCAGCGGTTAAGAAATAAGTATTGAATATGAAAATGGAATAAGCAAATAGTTTTCGGGAAAAACCTTTTTGTTAAATTGGTTTTTCCCGAAAAAAATATTATTGAGTTTGTATTCTGATTTACATTTTTATCCTCTTTTTCAGAACCTGAGCCGTTCCATATGCGATTATTACGGAGATTATATCTTTGATTATGTATGGTATTGAAGTCGTTATTATTGCTGTGGTGAGATTGGTTTCTGCTGTAAACATGAACCATATGATCCCCGTTGTGTGGCAGAGGATCAGACCTGCTATTGCAAGGAGAATATTTGCGGCGTGTGTATATTCGTTTCCGCAAAACAGCACCAACGGAATAAAACCGATTAGAAAGCCTCCTGTAATTCCGAGTATCTGACCTAATCCACCTGTCATTCCGCTGAAAACAGGCAGTCCTATGATTCCGACGGTCAACCATATCATGACTGATTCAAGCCCGTATTTTCTTCCGAGTGTAAAACCGCTTAATGAGACTGCAAAAGTTTGAAAAGTCAGAGGTATTCCTGCCGGTGTTGGGATTGAAATCAGCGTAATTATCGCGATCATTGAGGCAAAAAGAGCCGCTCTGATCTGGTTTTTGAATGTTATTTTCATTTCAGACCTTCTTTTTTACGCTGACTTCACCGCTTGAAAGTACTTCAGTTGTATTATCCGGGTGAAGAATTTTTAATCCAAATTCGTCATTTATATCTATAACAGTTCCTTCTCCGCAAATTTCACCGCATTTGAGAACGTTGACTTCTTTTCCTGTAAGGATTGAGCGGCTTTTGTATCGACCGATATAATCTTTTTTCGGAAGAGACATATATATTGATTCGAATTCGTTCAGAACTTCTGAAATAAGCTTGTTTCGGAAATCGGGGTCTGTTTTTGTGCTTGGGTAAATTGCTCCTGCGATATTTCTGATTTCTTCAGGAAAGTCTTCAGGGGGAGTAAATACGTTTATCCCAATTCCCAAAATTGCGTATTTTAAGCCGTTTTCTGAATTTATTGATGCTTCGGTCAGGATTCCGCAGATTTTCTTTTCTCCGATGAAGATATCATTGACCCACTTTATTCCTGTCCTCTTTCCGCTGAGGTTTTCAATCGCTTCTGCAACCGCAACAGCGGCTGAGGTTGTTATCAGCAAGGAATCTTCAGCTGAAAAAGTCGGGCGAAGTATTATGCTCATATAGATTCCGCAGCCCTGTGGGGAACAGAATTTCCTGTCCATTCGTCCTTTTCCTGAGGTTTGTGTTTCTGCGATAACAACAGTCCATTGCTCCGCGCCTCTTTCCGCAAGGACTTTTGCATCTGTATTGGTTGAAACAGTTGATTCTTTTATCTCAAATGAAAATTTATCGTTGTTTTTAAGGTTTTTTCGGATCTCTCTTTCGGAGATTTTTCCAATCGTACTCAAATTGTGACCTCAATTCTGAAAAGGAATCTCATTTCTGGTTCGTTTTTCATAGTAGCAGTAGCCCTCAAAGCCCATGTCCATAAGCATTTGTTTTGTTTGTGGGAATCCTTTTCCTATGTTTTCGGATGCATGGGCATCACTTCCCAAAGTAAGAAGTTTGCCGCCCATGTTTTTATATATTTCAATGAGCTTCGGAGTTGGCATAAGCCCCTGCAGGTCTTCGGAGAATCCTGAAGTATTTATTTCCAAAGCGATATTTTTTGCGATTATCATTTCAAATATTTCGCGTATATCAGATTCAAATCTTAAAACATCAATATTTCTGCCGTATTTTCCGTTGATATATCTGAACGGGCAGTTGATATGGGTGAGAACATCAAAATCGGTTTTTGCCACCATATCTTTCATTCTGCCAAAATAAGTTTTAATGAGAAAGTTTATCCGATCTTCAGGAGTTTTTTCGCTGAAATCAATTCTTGAATAGCTGTCTTGAAATTCGTCAACAAGAACCGTATGGACTGAACCGAGGATTACATCGTAGTTGCAAAGACCGAGCACTATATCCGAATTTTCTTTGTCGTAAAGATATTCCGCGATTTCCACACCCTGAAGTACTTTTAGTTCTGAACCGTATTTTTTTCTTGCTTCTTTGACATCTTCAATGCAGTTTTTGATGTTTGCAATCGTATTCTGCTGTATTGACAGTCCTCCGTCCGCATGGTCACATATTGAAACTGCTTTGAGTCCTTTTGCAATGGCGGTAGTGCAGATTTCATCTAAAGATTGTTTGCTGTCATGTGAGTTTTTGCTGTGAATATGTGAATCGTACATTTTTTATCCCCTTATTCTGTCATGTTTTTAATATAATACATAAATTGCGGTAAAATAGTTTCCGGATCCAATAATTCCGGATGGGTTCTTCTGGGCCAGTCCAAGGAAAGATATCCGTTGAACCCTGTCTTTATCAGTGTGTTCAGTATATCTTTCAGCGGTAGGTCTCCACGGCCGAGAGGCTTGAATTCCAGAGAACTTACTTTTTGCACTGTATCGTTTATGTGAACGTATTTCAGTTTGTTTCCGAATACTGCAGCTGTCTGTTCAGGTGGTTCAAAGGAATAACGTACGGTGTTGTTGACATTCCATAAAACACCGACATTTTTGCAGTCAATATCCCGCAGCATTCTTGCCAGCAGACGGGAATCTGAAAACATTCCGTTTGTTTCTACGAGTATTGTAATTCCTTTAGGTTTTGCATATTCGCAGACTTGTCTCAGATTTTCCATTACAAAGAACATATCCAGATGGTCATCAATAAACGGTTCTTTGTTTTTGTCTCCGAAGACTCTTACCATTTCGATACCGGCTCTTTCTGCCAGATCAATGTATTCGTAGGGTTCCTGCATCAGTTTTATTTTGTTCTTTATATCTGAAAGTTGTGTGTGTGATGCCAGGAGCGGTATTTCAATGTTGTTTGCGGACAGTATTTTTTTTGTGTAAACAAGATTTTCCTGCGAAAATTCAGTCGTTTTGGGCAGGTAAGTTTCATTGTTTATCCCCTCTACCTCAATTCCGTCAAATCTCAATGATTTTGCTGTCATCATGATTCGGTCAAAATTCAGATCGGGACACGCAGAAGTTGAAAAAGCCAGCTTCATTTTTCTCCTCCGATACATAAATTGGTTTCTTTATATTGTATCATATTTATATAAAGCCTTACTATCATTTTTGTGATTTTATCATGAAATTTCTTAATCAAAAAAATTCCTTGACTTTTTTGAATATAAGTGGTATAATTATCTTGTAGATTCGAACGGAGGAATAATGATGGAAAATATATTGGAGAAAGCCGTACTTATTGCGGTTCAGACAAAAGATATAACAGAAGAAGAGGCGGAGCTTTCCATAGCCGAACTTGGCAGACTTGTTGAAACTGCCGGTGCGATACCTACAGTTTCTGTCATTCAGAAGCGTGAAAATTATGATGTGGCATCTTATATCGGGCGAGGAAAAGCTTTGGAGATTGCTGAAATCTGTAAAAACAACGAGATTACTTTGGCTGTTGTGGATGATGAAATTTCCGGAAGCCAGGCTAAAAATCTTGAAGATATTCTTGATGTCCGTGTTATAGACAGGACTATGCTGATACTTGACATTTTTGCCGCAAGGGCACAGACGGCAGAGGGGCGTTTGCAGGTTGAGCTGGCTCAGCTCAAATATCTCATGCCGAGACTTATGGGCTTGGGTAAATCTCTTTCCCGTCTCGGTGGCGGTATTGGTACGAGAGGTCCGGGTGAAACTAAGCTTGAGACGGACAGAAGACATATCAGAAGAAAGATAAATTCCCTTGAAGAACAGCTTGAAAAGGTTGAGCAACGGAGACTTCAGGCAAGGCGGAGACGAGACAAAAACTCAGTTCCGTCTGTGGCTCTTGTGGGTTACACCAATGCGGGAAAAAGTTCACTGATGAATGTTCTTTGTTGTTCAAATGAGGTTTATGTTGAGGATAAGCTTTTTGCAACGCTGGATTCCACGACACGGAAAATGGTTTTTCCCGATTCTCCAAGAAGCAATATTTTGCTGACCGATACGGTAGGGTTTATCAGAAAACTGCCTCATACGTTGGTTGAAGCCTTTAAATCAACATTGGAAGAGGCTACATCCGCAGATCTTTTGCTTCATGTGGTAGATTCCTCAGACTCTGAACTTTCGTCTCATATAGAAACTGTTACCAACATTATCCGTGAATTGGGAATAGAGCATAAGCCCGTATGGCTCATTATGAATAAAAACGACCGTTTGGCAGGGGATAGGGAAGTGAACGCTTCCGCTGTAATGGCTGCTTGCAGGCAAAACGGAATGAAGGTATTCAGCGTTTCCGCCAAAACAGGAAAAGGTATATCTGAACTGAGAATGTCTATTATGGATAATTTTAAGCAGAATTATGAGTATGATTATTGATAATATGGTTTTTGTTTGAAACTGAATTGTTTGGAACTTTCTGATATTGGTGTTTTTGAAAATAAAAACATTAGGGGGAAACCTTATGTGGTTCCCCCTTTTTATGTTTATTTGCTTTTTTTAGAATATCTGAGCTTTTGAAGCTCTTTTTTTCTCTTTTTCTCTTCTTCCAATCGAACGGCTTTTCGATTCATATACTTGGTATATAAGTCTTTTCTCCGTTCTTTTGTTATGGCTAAAGATTGTTCCTTTTTCCATGCTTCAATGAGCTTATGGTTCCCTTCCTGAAGAACCTTGGGAACTTCAAGACCTTTGAACACGGGAGGTCTTGTATACTGTGGATATTCCAGCAGACCGCTGTAAATACTTTCATCCTCGTAGCAGGACGCATCAGCAAGTACACCGTCAACCATTCGTGAAACTGAATCGACGATTATCATAGCTCCAAGCTCTCCGCCTGTTAGAACGAAATCTCCGATGGAAATTTCTTCATCAACTATCAGGTCGATGGCTCTTTGGTCGATACCTTCGTAGTGACCGCAAAGAAGTGTTATATTTTTCTTTTTGAGTAACTTTTTGGCTCTGCTTTGAGTGAATCTTTTTCCCTTTGGTGAAAGATATATGCAGTACGTATCGGGTACCTCTGCTTTTATTGCGTCAAAACAATCGGTTATTGGCTGAGGCTGCATTACCATACCTTTTCCGCCGCCATAAGCATAGTCGTCAACACGATTATGTTTGTCCGTCGTGTAATCACGAATATTGTGACATTTCACTGTGATCAGACCGTTTTTACGCGCTCTGCCGATTATACTTGAAGAGAGGAATGAATCTACTTCTTCGGGAAATAGTGTCATTATGTCAAATCTGACATGGTTATCAGGCTTGTTCATTTTCATCAAAAAGACCGAGCAATGGACGTATAATCATTTTTTTTGCGTCTATATCAGTTGAAATGATTACATCTTTAATTGCAGGAATAAGTCTTTTAACCCCTGCATCATCTGTGAGTTCATATACATCGTTTGCACCGGTTTCCATAACATCAGTTATTTTACCATAGCAAAGACCTTCTTTGTCTGCATCAAAAACTTCTACCCCGAGAAGGTCCTTGATGAAGTAAGTGCCTTCTTCCAAGTCAAAGAAGCTTCTTTCAACAAAAACGATCTTGTTCCTCATTCGCTCAGCTTTATTGAGGTTGTCAACTCCGTCAAGTTTCAGGAGCAGAATATTTTTTTGCTGACGGAGTGAATTGATTCTGAATAATTTTCCGTCAATATAAAAATGGTTAAGGTCGAACATTACTGACGGGGAGTCTGCCCATGCCTGAAGTTTCAACTCTCCCTGAACACCGTGAGTTCCGACGATTTTACCTGTTTCTATAAGCTCTTCCAGGAGCATTTCATTGTTTATCTCGTTCATTATGCTATATCAATATTTATCTTTTCGCCGTGTTTGTGGGCTGCCGCTTTAACTACAAGACGGAGAGCTTTTGCTACGCGGCCCTGTTTTCCGATTACGAAACCTTTGTCTTCTTCGTCAACTGTTACCTTGTAGATGGTAGCGTCTTCACGCATGCCGTCTTTTTCAACTTTTACTGCATCAGGATTATTGACGAGTTTCTTTACTATATATGCGATGATTTCTTCCATTAGATTAGTTGTCCTTTCTGTACGGGAAAGGGAAAAACCCGTCGCTCCTCTTGCCGTAAAGATTCGATTGGGAAAATTTACGGCAAGGTCGGTTCGACAAGTTTATTCCAAAATACCGTTCTTTTTGAGGATCACTCTGACTGTGTCAGTGGGCTGAGCGCCGTTTTTGATCCACTGCTGAGCTTTTTCCGCATCGATTTTGATTTCGGAGGGTTCAGTGAGGGGGTTGTATGTGCCGATTTCCTCAATGAATCTGCCGTCTCTGGGGAAACGGGAGTCAGCAACGACTATACGATAGAAAGGACTCTTTTTAGCGCCCATTCTGCGAAGTCTGATTTTAACTGCCATTGTTAATTCACCTCTTTCGTTTGATTCGTATATGTTTAAATGACATTACGCTTATTTAAAACGTCTTTTAAATGCAGGACTGTTCATTTTCTTCATCATGTCCTTCATTTGATCAAAGCTCTTGAGGAGTCTGTTTACGTCCTCAACTCTTGTACCGCTGCCTGCTGCAATTCTGCGCTTACGCGGTGGGGTTACTATTGATGGGTTCGCACGTTCCTTTTTTGTCATAGAAAGAATGATTGCTTCGGTTCTTGCCATTTGTTTTTCATCAATTGAAAAATCTTTCGGAAGAGCCTTATTCATTCCGGGGATCATTTTTATGAGATCACCCATTGAACCCATACTTTTCAGCTGATTCATGCTGTCAAGAAAATCGTTGAGATCGAAAGCGTTTTTCTTGAACTTGCGTTCCATTTCGGCGGCTTTCTTATCGTCAAAAGACTGTTCTGCTTTTTCGATAAGAGTGAGCATATCGCCCATACCGAGAATTCTTGAAGCCATTCTGCTTGGATGGAACGGTTCGAGATCGCCTACTTTTTCACCTGTACCGATGAATTTTATCGGTTTGCCTGTTGCATATTTAACAGAGAGAGCAGCACCGCCACGGGTGTCACTGTCTGTTTTGGTGAGAAGTACGCCTGATATATCAAGTTGTTCGTTGAAGCTTTTTGCAACGTTTACCGCATCCTGACCTGTCATGGAGTCGATGGTAAGGATTATTTCGTTTGGATTTACCGCTTCTTTGATATTTACAAGCTCCTGCATAAGATTTTCGTCTATCTGCAGACGACCTGCAGTATCAAGGAAAACCATATCGTTACCGTAGTCTTTTGCGTGAGCTATAGCTCTTTTTGCAATATCTACAGGATTTGTGCCTTCAGGCTGAGTGAATACGGGAACTCCGACTTTTTCACCCATAGTCTGGAGCTGAAGGATAGCCGCAGGTCTGTAAATGTCACAGGCTACCAACATGGGACGTTTTCCCATATTTTTAAAATAGAGAGCCAATTTTGCACAATGAGTTGTTTTACCTGCACCCTGAAGACCACAAAGCATGACAACGGTCGGTGGATGAGACGAAATTCTGATCCTGTCGTTTTCTCCGCCCATGAAAGTTGTAAGTTCTTCATTTACGATCTTAATGACCTGCTGTGCCGGAGTCAGACTTTCCAGAACATCTGCGCCCATAGCTCTTTCGGAAACTTTTGCGGTGAAATCCTTAACTACAGTATAGTTTACGTCTGCGGAGAGAAGCGCAAGACGAATTTCTCGCATAACTTCTTTAATGTCGCTTTCACCGAGTTTGCCTTTTGATTTAAGTTTTTTAAATACAGCACCGAGTTTATCGGTCAATGATTCAAAAGCCATAGTTTAAATTTAATCCTTTACAGAGTCATTTGTCGTTATCTTCGTTGAGAATTTCCGCTGCAGCATTCTGGATTGCCGTGATTTTATCAATAACATCCGCAGCAAGAAATTTTCTCTGAGCATAGTTTCTTACGAAAGCCGCGTTTTCATATGTTTCGATCATAAGCTTGCGTACTTTTTCGAATCTTTTCATAAGACCGAGTCTTGCTTCCGTATCGTAGAGAGTTGTTTCAGCTCTGAGAAGACTGTCTCTTACAGCCTGTCTTGTTATTCCCAGCTGTTCAGCTATTTCCGAAAGGGAGAAATCTTGTTGGAAATAAAGATCCATCGACAGCTTTTGTTTTTCAGTCAGGATATTTCCGTAAAGATCGAGCAGAAAGCCTATCTCAACACGTTTTACATCTGACGATACATCTATATCTACCAAGATCATGTCCTCCATTGCAGTGATTTTTCTGAAGTAAAGTGTAAAGCTGATTATCTTTACACTAAAATTATACCACAAAATTTTTATTTGTCAATACCCTAATTGTAAAATAATTGAAAATCTTAAAAATTCGCACTTTTTTCCTTTACAAAACACAGATTTTGTGCTATACTATTATAGGTCGTCGATAAGAACGACTAAAATACCCACACACGGTCTTTCGCATCACCGGCGGAGGCTTTGTTAGGGCGAATCTACGCTTGCGAATGCGAGCAATAATTTACGGAGGTGAAAACGATGAATCAGGAATTGAAGAATGAGATCATTTCTGCGAACCGTGTTCATGAAACAGACACAGGTTCTCCCGAAGTGCAGATCGCTATTCTTACCGAAAGAATCAAAAACCTTACAGAGCACCTTAAGTCCAACAAAAAGGACTTCCACTCTCGCAGAGGTCTTCAGATGATGGTTGGTAAGAGAAGAAATCTCCTCAACTACCTTGCAAAGAAAGATATCAACAGATATCGTGCAATCATCGAAAAGCTTGGTATCAGAAAGTAATCACTGAGCGGTCGTTATTTCGCTTCTCTTTATGGGGAGCGAAATAACGGTCTAAAACCGAAATTCGGGCGGGATTCGTTTTGCGTTTCCCGCCATAAGTTTGAAAACCAACAAAAATCAAGAACGATGAAAGGCATCACGGGGTACAGGCTTTTGGCAGTTTCCTAAGCTTTGGGAAAACAGAAAAGTTGTTCCTTGGTTTACGAAACTGCTCAAAACCGTGATGTTTTCCATTTAATTAAAAAGGAGGACATTAAACTAATGAACATTTACGAAAATTACAGAAAATTTGAAACAGTTCTTGCCGGCAGACCTCTCGTTGTTGAAACAGGTAAATTTGCAGGTCTTGCAAACGGCTCTTGTATGGTAAGATACGGTGATACAGCCGTTCTTTGCTGTGCTACAGCATCCGAAAAACCCAGAGACGGTATTGATTTCTTCCCCCTCGCAGTTGACTTTGAAGAAAAGCTCTACAGTGTAGGCAGAATCCCCGGAAGCTATCTCAAGAGAGAAGGCAGACCTTCCGAAAAAGCTATCCTTGCTTCCAGAGTTATCGACAGACCTATCCGTCCCCTCTTCCCCAAGGATATGAGAAACGACGTAGTTATCAGTATTTGTGTTATGGCTGTTGATCCTGACTGCTCACCTGAAATTGCAGGTATGATCGGTACTTCAATCGCTATCTCCATTTCAGATATTCCCTGGAACGGTCCTATCGGTGGTGTAAGCCTCGGTTATGTTGACGGCGAATATGTTATCAACCCCACAGCAGCACAGAGAGAAAAGACAGAAATGACTGTTACTATCGCAGGTTCTGCTGAAAAGATCGTTATGATCGAAGCAGGTGCAAACGAAATTCCCGATGATGTAATGCTTGAAGGTATTAAATTTGCACATATTACAATTAAAGAAATCGTTGAATTTATTAACGGTATCAAAGCAGAAGTAGGTAAACCCAAGTTTGATTTTGAACATATCTCCGTAAACGAAGATATCTACAATGCTGTTAAAGAATTTGCTCTTGATAAGATCAAATACGCTCTTGATACAGATGATAAAGATGTACGTGATGCACGTCTTTCTGAAGTTATGGCTGAAATCGAAGCTGAACTCGGTGAAAGATTCCCCGATTCTTCCGCAGCATTCGGAGAAGCTGTATATAAGCTTGAAAAATATATCGTAAGAGAATGGCTCCTCAAAGACCACAGACGTGTTGACGGCAGAAGCCTTGAAGAAATTCGTCCTCTTCACAGTGAAGTAGGCGTACTCCCCAGAGTTCACGGTTCCGGTCTCTTCAGCAGAGGTCAGACACAGGTTCTTACTGTTGCAACTCTCGGTATGCTTGAAGACAGCCAGATCCTTGACGGTATCGATGAAGAAGAACGTAAGAGATATATGCACCACTACAATATGCCCGGTTACTCCGTAGGTGATGCTAAGTCCAACAGAGGCGCAGGCAGACGTGAGATCGGTCACGGTGCTCTTGCAGAACGTTCTCTTGAACCTGTTCTTCCTTCCGTAGATGAATTCCCCTATGCTATCCGTCTCGTTTCCGAAGTTCTTTCTTCCAACGGTTCCACATCTCAGGGCTCTGTTTGCGGTAGTACACTTGCTCTTATGGACGCAGGCGTTCCCATTAAAGCTCCTGTTGCAGGTATCAGCTGCGGTCTTATCACAGGCGAAAACGGTGAATGGCTCACAATGGTAGATATTCAGGGTCTCGAAGACTTCTTCGGCGATATGGACTTCAAAGTTGCAGGTACAAAGAAAGGTATCACATCCATTCAGATGGATATCAAGGTTGACGGCCTCACATACGATATCATTGAAAAGGCTTTTGAACAGACCAAAAAAGGCAGAGAATACATCATTGATGAAGTTATTCTCAAAGCTATTCCCGAACCCCGTGCAGAACTTTCCGCACTTGCTCCTAAGATCATCACTCATACTATCCCCGTTGATAAGATCCGTGAAGTTATCGGTACAGGCGGTAAAGTTATCCAGAGAATCGTTGCTGAAACAGGCGTTAAGATGGATATCGAAGATGACGGCAGAATCTACATTTCCTACATTGACAAGGTTGCCGGCGAAACAGCTCTCAGCATAGTTAAAACTATCGTTGACGGTCCTCAGGTTGGCGCTGTATATAAGGGCAAAGTTACAAAGATCATTCCTATCGGGGCATTCGTAGAATTCGTTCCCGGTAAAGAAGGTATGGTTCACATTTCCCAGCTCGATGAAAAGAGAGTTGCTCAGTGTGAAGATGTTGTAACTGTAGGCGATGAAGTTTGGGTACTCTATCAGGGTACTGACAGCCAGGGAAGAATCAACCTTTCCAGAAAAGCTGCACTCAAAGCTCTCGACGAACTCAAAAACCAGAAATAATTAGAAAAAGTTATATAAACTTAACTGATAAGCACCCCGAAAGTTTCAGACTTTTGGGGTGTTTTTTTATCATGTGTTTATTTTGTTTATATATTCTTTTGGGGTGACGAGAAAATGTTTTTTGAACAGTCTGTAGAAAGATCTGATATTTGAAAATCCGCATTCGTAAGCTGTTTCGGTCAGGGATTTTTTTGTTTTGATGTGGATATCCACCGCTTTTTCAAGTCTGTAAACCGTAAGATAATTGAAGAATGTTGAGCCTGTAATATCTTTGAATGTGTGGGCAAAGTAATATTCTGAAAGACCGCAGTATGAGGCAATGTCTGCGATAACGATCTTTTCGTTGAAATTTTCCTCAATGTAGGAGTTTACTTTTGTCAGAAGAGCGGTGTTGAATTTACTTTTTTTATCTGCTTTGGAGTTTATGTGCGACAGTTCTCCGTAACGAAGAATATTTCCCACCATACTGTTTGCTATTCCGTTGATGATGTATGCGTGCCCCTGTTCCCGGTTGTAAAATTCAGTATAGCAATCGCGGATATTTGCTTTCAGTTTTTCGTAAAGTATGCTGTTTCTGTCTAATGGGACGGAAGTTGTTCTTACTGTGGAAAAGTCTGTCATATCAATTTCGTTATCGCATCTGAGCTTGAAAATGTAGTATTTGTTTTGCTCAGGGGCAATAAAGCTGTGTATCTGTCCCGGCATAAAGATGAAAAGATCACCTGCGGAAGCATCAATTTTTTTATTGTCGCAAAAGACTGTTGAATATCCCTCGGCGAGGTATGCAATTTCTATTTCATTGTGAAAATGTGAGATGTACGTGAGATTTTGTGAGTCAAATTCTATGTGCGGAAAGTCTTTTGTTGCCTTATGTTTGTTTTCGTACAGTGCCTGATTCATTGTTATTATTCCTCCTTTAATAAATTATACACTAAAAAAGGAAAAAAAGCAAGATGTGTCCATTGAAAAAGCAAGATGTGCAGTAGAAAATTTTTGTGAACTGTGCTATAATGTAATAAATATATATATTAAGGAAAGGATGTGGTTTTATGGACTTTGAAAAAATGGCGAAAGATCTCGTTGCGCAAATGACTTTCCCTGAGAAAATGGCTCAGATGAAGAATGATGCTCCGGCCATAGAACGGTTAGGCATAAAGGCTTACAACTGGTGGAATGAGGCTCTTCATGGAGTTGCACGTGCAGGAAGGGCTACAGTTTTTCCTCAGGCTATAGGCATGGCGGCAAGCTTTAATGACGAGCTTATGTATGACGTTGCAAATGTAATTTCAACAGAAGCCAGAGCCAAGTATAACGAATATAAAAAATTCGGAGATACGGATATTTATCAGGGGTTGACATATTGGTCTCCCAATATAAATATTTTCAGAGATCCGCGTTGGGGCAGAGGACATGAAACTTATGGTGAAGACCCATATCTGACAGGTCGGATGGGTACGGCATTCATCAAAGGTCTTCAGGGTGAAGGTAAATACAGAAAAATTGACGCAACTCTGAAACATTATGCTGTTCATAGCGGACCGGAAAAGGGAAGACTCTCTTTTAATGCGTTTGTAAACGAAAAAGATCTTCGTGAGACGTATCTTTGGGCATTTAAGTATTGTATCGATAACGCAGATCCGTCTGCTTTGATGGGTGCATACAACAGGACAAACGGTGAACCCTGCTGCGGAAGCAAAACTCTTCTTAAAGATATTCTCCGAGAAGAATTCGGGTTTAAGGGCTATGTTGTTTCAGACTGCGGTGCTATATGTGCCATAAATAATGAACACAAAGTAACGGAAAATTACGCTGAAAGTGCTGCCTTAGCTGTAAATAACGGTTGTGATCTCAACTGCGGAGATGCGTATAAGTGGCTTAAAACTGCTGCGGCTTTGGACCTTGTTTCCGAGGAGACAATAACCGCTTGTGTTGAAAGACTTTTTACTGCCAGATTCAGACTCGGTATGTTTGCGGATGATTGTGAGTATGACGATATTCCGTTTGATGTCGTTGAAAGTGATGAATTTGCGGCTATAAACCGTGAGATGGCTCAGGAAAGTATTGTTTTGTTGAAAAATAACGGTATTTTGCCTCTTAAAAAAGGCACAAAGGTTGCGGTGATCGGTCCCAATGCCGATTCAAAAGAGGTTCTTCTTGGAAATTATAATGGTATTCCTTCCAGATATTACACAATGCTTCGTGGTATCCAGGAATATGCGGATGTTAATTATGCGGAAGGTTGCTACCTCTTTAAGGAAGCCGGAATGTATAAAGGCGTGACTCATCGTGAGGCTCTTGTCAACGCTGCAAATTCAGATGTTGTTATCATGTGTATGGGACTTGATGCAACGATTGAAGGTGAAGAAGGGGATACATACAACTCCGATGCAGGTGGCGATAAGCTTTCTCTTGAACTGCCTCAGGTTCAGCGAGACCTTTACGAATCCGTTATTGCGCTTGGAAAACCGGTTGTTTTCGTTAATATTTCGGGAAGCTGTATAAATCTTTCAAAGCAGAAAGATCAATGTGATGCAGTTCTTCAGTGTTTCTATCCCGGTGCAATGGGTGGCTTGGCTCTTGCAGATATTCTGTTCGGAAAAGTTTCTCCCAGCGGCCGTCTGCCTGTAACGTTCTACGAAAGTGTTGATGATCTGCCCGATTTTACAGATTATTCAATGGAAAACAGAACATATAAGTTCTTCAAGGGAACTCCTGTTTACGAATTCGGCTACGGCTTGACTTATTCTGAAATTGAGGAAAACTGGATAGATGAAAATACGGTTGAGATCACGAATAAAGGTGATTTCGATACTAAATATTCAGTTCTTAAATTTGAATATATACCCCATAAGAACCTTTGCGGTTTCAAAAAAGTCTTTATTAAAAAAGGCGAAACTATAACAGTAAAATTTTAAAAGGAGATAAATAAAATGGAATACTTTGCTAATATCGGAAAAATCAAATACGAAGGTAAAAACAGCACAAACCCCCTTGCATTTAAATTTTATAATCCCGATGAGATCATCGGTGGAAAAACAATGAGAGAACAGCTCAAGTTTGCCCTTTCATGGTGGCATACTATGGGCGGCGACGGTACTGATATGTTCGGCTGCGGTACTGCTGATAAATCATGGGGTGAATCCGACCCTGAAAAAAAGGCAAAAGCTAAGGTTGATGCCGCTTTTGAAATTATGGACAAGTTGTCTATTGACTATTTCTGTTTCCATGACAGAGATCTTTCTCCCGAATATGGCTCTTTGGCTGAATCCAACGAAAAGCTTGATGTTATAACAGATTATATGGTTGAAAAAATGAAGGCTAACCCCTCTAAAAAATGTCTCTGGGGTACTGCAAAATGCTTCGATCATCCACGTTATATGCACGGTGCAGGAACTTCTCCCTCTGCGGATGTTTTTGCTTACGCTGCTGCTCAGATCAAAAAGGCTATTGAAGCTACTGTAAAACTTGGTGGTAACGGTTATGTATTCTGGGGCGGTCGTGAAGGCTACGAAACACTTCTCAATACAAATATGGGTCTTGAGTTGGATAACATGGCACGTCTTATGAGATTGGCTGTTGACTATGCCCGTTCTATCGGTTATACAGGTGATTTCTATATCGAACCCAAACCAAAGGAACCCACAAAACATCAGTATGACTTTGATGTAGCAACAGTTCTCGGTTTCCTCCGCAAATACGGGCTTGATAAAGATTTCAAAATGAATATTGAAGCAAACCATGCTACACTTGCTCAGCATACTTTCCAGCACGAACTTCGTCTTGCAAGAGAAAACGGCGTTTTCGGTTCTATCGATGCTAACCAGGGCGATATGCTTCTCGGTTGGGATACTGACCAGTTCCCCACAAATGTTTACGAAACAGCTCTTTGCATGTATGAAGTCCTCAAAGCAGGTGGATTTACAAATGGCGGTCTGAACTTTGACGCAAAGGCACGCAGAGGTTCCTATACTGCTGAAGATATCTTCCACAGTTATATTGCAGGTATGGATGCATTCGCTCTTGGCCTCAGAATTGCCGATAAAATGATTTCCGACGGACGTATTGATAATTTTGTTGCTGATCGTTATTCTTCCTGGAATACAGGTATCGGTGCTGATATTATTGCAGGCAAGGCAACACTTGCAGATCTTGAAAAATATGCGCTTGAAAAAGGTGAAGTAGTTGATTCCCTTTCAAGCGGCAGACAGGAAATGCTTGAATCTGTTATGAACAACATTATGTTCTCTCTCTAAAAGGGTGTTTTTATGAGATATGTAATAGGTATTGATATCGGTACAAGCGGTACGAAAACAGTACTTTTTGATGAGCTCGGAGCTGTTGTCTCTTCATCAACTGTTGAGTATCCGATGTATCAGCCTCAGAACGGTTATGCGGAGCAGGATCCTGCTGATTGGTATAATGCTTCTGTGGCAACCGTTAAAAATGTTATTGAAAACAGCGGAATAAAAAGCGAAGATATCGTAGGTATAGGTCTTTCAGGTCAGATGCACGGACTTGTCATGCTTGATGAGAACGGCGAGGTTATCCGTAATTCAATAATCTGGTGTGATCAGCGTACAGAAAAAGAAGTCGCTGAAATGAATGAAAAAGTCGGCAGAGAAAAACTTATCGAAATTACAGCAAATCCTGCTTTGACAGGATGGACGGCTGCAAAGATTCTTTGGGTTAAAAATAATGAGCCTGAAAATTATGCAAAATGTAAACATATACTTCTTCCGAAAGACTATATAAGATATAAATTGACAGGAGTTTTTGCAACAGAAGTTTCTGATGCGTCAGGAATGCAGCTTCTCGATGTTCCTAACAGATGTTGGAGTCAGGAACTTTGCGAAGCTTTGGGTATTGATATTTCTATGCTTGCAAAAGTTTATGAATCCTGCGAGGTTACAGGCTTTGTGACTGCTGAAATCTCTGAAATTACAGGACTTTCCGAAGGTACTCCTGTTGTTGGTGGGGCAGGGGATAATGCTGCTGCCGCAGTAGGTACAGGTGTTGTCTGTGACGGTAAGGCGTTCACTACTATCGGTACAAGCGGTGTAGTATTTGCGCATACTTCAAAAATTTCCGTAGATCCCAAAGGTCGTGTTCATACTTGTTGTGCGGCTGTTCCCGGTTGTTGGCACATAATGGGCGTTGTCCAGAGTGCAGGTCTTTCCTTAAAATGGTTCAGGGACAATTTCTGTCAGGCTGAAAAGGATACTGCTGCTCTTATGGGAGTTGACCCGTATTATCTCATGGATAAAGAGGCTGAAACTGTTCCTATCGGTGCAAACAGACTTTTATACCTTCCTTATCTTATGGGTGAACGTACGCCTCATCTTGATCCGAATGCCCGCGGTATGTTCTTCGGACTTTCTGCGATTCATACAAAGAAAGATATGCTTCGTGCCGTTATGGAGGGTGTTACATATGCGCTCCGTGACAGCGTTGAGATTTGCCGTGAAATGGGAATAAATGTTGCTGATATGATGGCTTGCGGAGGCGGCGGTACTTCGGCTCTTTGGAGACAGATGCTGGCTGATCAGTACGGTTGTTCCGTAAAAACAGCCTCATCAAAAGAAGGTCCTGCTCTCGGTGTTGCAATTCTTGCTCTTGTAGGTGCCGGAGTTTATTCTTCAGTTCCCGAAGCTTGCGAAAAAATAGTGAAAACAGATAAAGTTCAGGAACCGATATCTGAAAATGTCGAAGTTTACGAAAAATACTTCAGCCTTTACGACGAGATATACCCGGCAGTCAAAACGCAGTTCGCAAAACTTTCTCAGCTGTAAGATATAAAAGTTTATCAGATACTTTAAGTTTGTAACTTGATATTTGTGTCGCCTTCACGGTGGCAGAAGGGTGGTATTTATGACAAAGCTTTCAAAGGAAATATATCTTGATAAAATGAGAGGTTGTTGGTTGGGTAAGGCTATAGGCGGTTCTCTGGGTGCCCCATTTGAACCAACAAGAGGAGCTTTTGATATAGAATATTATACAACAGACCTCAGCAGCGGAATGCTCCCTAACGATGACCTTGATCTTCAGCTTGTTTGGTTGAATGCGGCTGAACGCTATGGTTCGTCAGTTTCTGCTGAAAAACTATCAGAATATTGGATACTTGGTATTGTTCCGAACTGGGCAGAGTACGGCGTTGGCAAATCAAATCTTCGTCTTGGTCTAAGTGCTCCTGCGTCGGGAAAGTATAACAATAATTATAAAGATTCCAATGGGGCATGGATCAGATCTGAGATCTGGGCGTGTCTTGCTCCCGGTCATCCTGAGATTGCGACAAAGTATGCGTATGAGGATTCTTCCGTAGATCACGAAGGCGAAGGTGTTTACGGAGAGATTTTTATGGCAGCATTACAAAGTGCCGCTTTCGTCGAAAATGATAAACTGAAGCTTATAGATATTGCTCTTAGTTATATCCCCGAATCCTGCGAATGTTCGAAGGCTGTTAGGACGCTTTTAGATCTGTATTCATCAGGCATGGATTGGAAGAAGGCAAGAGTTGAACTCCTGAGGGTTCACCCGGGATCCTTCGGTGGTCAGAAATATCTGATGCACTCCTTTGGCGGAGGCTTGGGTGGTAACGATAAATTAGATGATGATGTTCCTAATGCAAAGTGGGGATTCGACGCTCCAAGCAATATTGCGCTGACTTTGATTGGCTGGCTTTATGCAGGTGATGATTTCGGGAAAGCACTTTGTATTACTGCGGGATGCGGCGAAGATGCCGATTGCACAGCAGGCTCTCTTGGTGCTACTCTTGGAATTTTGATGGGTGCAAGTGGAATTCCCGAAAAGTGGAAAGAACCGATTGGAAATAATATTTCAACAATCTGCATAAACCACTTTACAAATGCGATAAGAGTTCCGAACACAATCGACGAGTTGGTTTGCCGTACTGCAAATCTGATGCCCTCTTTCCTTACTCGTTATGTTAATATTTCTGATTCGGATGAAAATTTTATCTCCGCATTAGATCAATCAGAGCTTGCCAGCAGACCATTGTTGGTCATTAGCGAAACGAACGGAATCGATCGAAGATACTTCCGAGACACGATTCCTTCTGATTACGTTTTCAGAGGTTCGAGTGTTTTACTTTATGTCAGAATAACTGCACCTGATGGCATAAATATTTCCCCTGAAACCAAATTACCTTTGAATGTGGTAATTGAAAATACAACAGGGTATATGGGTGTTCCTCTTTATGCGAATATCAGGTGGCTTCTTCCCGAGGGAATTTCTGTTGACGGTGGCGACGAATATTCAGTTTTTATCAATCAGCACCATTGCGGACTTGGAAGGAACATTCATTCGATAATGCTGAATATTGAATCAGTTCGAGGGGCGCTCGTTAACGCAGTCTTTGAGTTGACTGTTCCCGGTTATCCTACAAAAATCTATATTCCTGTTGCACTGATCTGTTCAAAATAGCGTAATGACAGGGATTTAATGCGGATAATTTATTGATCCGAAAAAAATATATTGAATACGCAAAGACAGTGTTTTTGTATATGCTTAAAATTTCTATTAGCCGCTATTGGAAATTTAAGCCCATATTTATCTGATTATTTAGCGGCAGACTGGAGAGTATTATGAAATTTAAAGATACATCATTTCCAATAGAGGAACGAGTTCAGGATCTTCTTGAACGTATGACCTTAAAAGAAAAACTCATGCTCATGATTGAAACCTCGGCGGCAAATGAACGCCTTGGTATTCCCAAATATTACCATGGTAACGAAGCTTTGCACGGTGTTGTCCGTCCCGGTAATTTTACGGTTTTTCCTCAGGCAATTGCGTTAGGTTCTACATTTGACGATGAGCTCCTTGAGAAAATTGCTGATGCGATATCCGACGAGTCCCGCGCTATGTATCATCATGGTAAGGGCGTTGCGGTTTCCGAAGACGAATATGAGGGCCGATATAACGGTCTTCTCACATTCTGGTCACCTGACCTCAACCTTTGCCGTGATCCACGTTGGGGACGAACAGGTGAAACTTACGGTGAAGACCCCTATCTTGCAGGAAAAATGGGTGCTGCTTTTGTCAAAGGTTTGCAGGGAAATGACCCCAAATACCTCAAAGCTGTTGCTACTCCGAAGCATTTTACTGCAAATAATGAAGAGCATAACCGCTTTTCCTGTAATGCTGTCATGAGTGAGAAATCATTCCGTGAATACCATCTTGCACCTTTCCGCTATGTCGTAGAAGAGGCAAAGCCTGAAGCGTTGATGGCTGCGTACAATGCGGTCAACGATGTTCCTTGTCATCAGAATCGAAGACTTCTGATCGACATTCTCAGAGGAGAGTGGGGCTTTGACGGATATGTGGTTTCTGACTGCAGTGCCATTGCACGTTTATGGGACGCTCACAAGAAACACGAAAACCCCGAAGATGCCGCATCTGCAGCTCTTAATGCAGGTGTCGATCTTGAATGCGGAAGCTATAGTCCCTATGAGCATTTTTATATGGAATTTCTTGAAAAGCAAATTGCCGATGGAAAATCTACTGAAGCTCGTGTCGATGAAGCTTGTTTCCGTATCCTGACTGCACGTTTTAAACTCGGTCAGTTTGATCCCGAAGAACAGGTACCGTTCACGTCAATTCCTCTTTCTGTTATTGGCTGTGAAAAACACGCAGAACTTGCTTACCGTGCCGCAGCGGAATCAGTTGTTCTCCTTAAAAATAATGGAGTTCTTCCTCTTCGCAGAGATACAAGTGTTGCAGTTGTCGGTAACAATGCGCATCTTTGTCAGTTCGGGGATTACAGCGGTAAGCCGAAGAATACACCTGTTTCTCCTCTTGACGGTATCCGTGCTATTGCAGGTGATCGCTGTAACTTTGCTAAGTGGAACTTCGTCCGCAAGGCAGAAAACTATACTGTAATTCCTCAGGATTATCTTCGTACTCCTGATGGTGAACCCGGTCTCCGTGGTGAATATTACAACAACGGAAAATTCATGAGTCCTTGCAAATCCAGAACTGATGCCAAAATTGAGTTTGCATGGAGAAATCAGATGCCGGATTCTTTCATCGAAAGTTCTTTGTATTCTATTCGTTGGACAGGGGAGTTGTGTCCCTCCGTCAGTGGTGTATATCAGCTTCGTTTGTCCTATACAGGCTGTGCAAAGTGTGATATTCCTAAAGTTGTGTTGGACGGCAAAGAAATTGGCACACAGGCATCTGTAACACTGGAAGCTGGAAAGACATATCAGATCAGCATCGAATACATAAAATCAGCTGAAAATCCGTCTGTTATCCTGGAATGGATCGTTCCCGTTTCCGAAGAAGCAGATCAGTTTGCAGCGGAATGCGCAGCAGCTGCTGAATCCGATGTTGTAATTGCCGTTGTCGGTTTGGGTACAGATTATGAAAGAGAAGGAAAAGACAAGGATTCCTTGGATCTTCCTGCTGAACAGGTCGAGATGCTTCGTCGTGTTTACGAGGTTAACCAGAATCTTGTTGTTGTTCTGATTACAGGTAGCCCCTTGACGATTCCCGAAATTCACGAAAATTCTGCCGCAGTTCTTGAAGCCTGGTACCCCGGTGAAGCCGGTGGACGTGCTATTGCGGATATTCTGTGGGGTAATGTTAATCCTTCAGGTAGACTTTGCGCTTCGTTCCCTGTTTCTGTTGACGATATTCCGGCTTTTGATGACTACGAAATGGAACACGGAAGAACTTATATGTATCAGAAAAAGGATCCGCTTTATCCTTTCGGCTATGGATTGTCCTATACGAAGTTCGAGTATTCTGATCTTTGCGTGAATGGCAGAGAGGTTTCTGTTACTGTCAGAAATATCGGTGAATATGATGGTGACGAGGTCGTTCAGCTGTATCTTGACAGCGCAGGTCTTGAGCATCAGCCAATGTTAAGACTTGCAGGTTTCCGCAGAATTACACTTGCATCAGGTGAAGAAACTACAGTTTCATTTACATTGGATGACCGTGCATTTACCTTGTTTGATTCTGACGGTAATGAATTCTTTGCTCACGGAATATATCATATGTATGCATGCGGTTCAGTCCCGACAAAACGCAGTCTCGATCTTGGAGCTTCAGTTCCTGCAGAAACAGTTCTTGATATCTGATCGTGTCTGTTCCTGTTATTTATTATAGAAAAATTTGATAGTAAAAACGGTATTTAAAAGATGATTTTAGATACCGTTTTTTTATAAAATATTTTTCTGATTCCTATTGACAAAATCTGTTTATTGTGATAAAATTAAATAAAAATGGGGTGTATACAAATGATTATTTATGTCAATGCCTTAGCTTCAGGTAACGGTAACGGAAGCTGTGAGTTTCCGTTCAGAACTATTGAAGAGGCACAATTAAGAATACGTGAAATAAAAAATACTGAGGGTCTTCCTGATGGCGGAATTACCGTTTCTGTTGCAGCGGGGGAGTACAGATATGCTCACGGACTTTGCTTTACTCAGGAAGATTCCGGTACCGAATCATGTCCTATCACCTATCTTTCAGAAAAGAAGCACGGCGCACTGTTGAACGGTGGGGTACATTTGAAGTTCTCGGATTTCGAACCTCTTTCAACTGATGAAAAATCTAAACTTTATGACCCGTCTGCTTCGGAAAAAGTATTGAAGCTTGATCTTAAAAAATACGGTGTAACTACAGAAAATATAGGAAAACTGTATTCAAACGGCTCTCATGTTACGGCAGATAGTTACCCTGACGGTACGGGCGACGGGGAAGCCGAACTTTTTGTGAACGGCTCAAGAATGACTCTTGCCAGATATCCCAATAATGATTATCTCCATACGGGAACTGTTCTTGATGAGGGTGGTATAGGTTACGATCTTTTCAGTAAAAAAGAAAATTGCAGTATGCGTGGAGGAACTTTTTTATTTGATTCAGAAACTGCCAAACATGTAGCTTCGTGGCATGATGTCCGTGATATATGGACTTTCGGGTATTTTAAGTATAATTGGGAAGATTCCACGATAAGAGTTTCAAATTTAAATACAGAAGAGAATTCTTTGACTCTCGAGCATCACTGTATGTTTGGAATCAAGGAGAATGCCCGTTATTATTTCTTCAATGTTTTTGAGGAACTGGATGCTGAGGGTGAATATTATATCGACAGAGAAAATTGTATTCTGTATTTCTACCCTCCCAAAGGCTGTGAGGCCGCAGATATTTTTATTACTTTGTCCACAAACAGCATTCTGACTATTAACGGGGCATCCTTTGTTAATTTTAAGGATTTTGCAATAGCATACACACGAAACGATGCTGTAAAGATAAATGGTGGGTTTGATAAGTATAATACATGGTCCAACAGAATAAGACCTCGCCTTGAAAATGCTGTTGACGGAAAGAATATAACAGTTGACGGCTGTAAGATTTTTGCTGTAAGGGAATCTGCTGTTTTCGGTCACGGTGAAAATATCACTATTAAAAACTGCGAAATATTTAATATAGGTACAAACGGTATTTACCTTTCCGGTGGAAACAGAGCCACTCTTGAAACGTCGGGTAATATGATTTATAATAACCTTATTCGTGATTGGTCACAGTATGTTTTCACCTACTGTGCTGCGGTAGGAATTCAGGGATGCGGTACGACTGTTTCTCATAATGAAATGTATAACTGTCCTCATTTCGCGGTACTGTATCTCGGTAACGATCATGTTATTGAATACAACAAGATACATCATGTGTGTCTTGATACCGATGATTGTGCGGCAATATATTCCGGTCGGTCATATTCTGATGTTGGTACGGTTATCAGGTATAACTATATTCATGATGTCGGACAGGAGCCTGGGGATGACGGTGTCGGCGTAAATGCTGAGGGTATTTATTTTGATGATAATATGTCCGGACAGACTGCCTATGGAAATATTCTTGCCGATATCTCAGGCAGAGCTTTTCTTTTGGGCGGAGGCAGAGATATTGTTTGTCAGAACAATATTATTGTAAATTGCCGTATCAGTATACACTATGATATAAGGGGCTATGACGGCGTATTTTGCAACGGTTGGTACGGAAATTTCCTGAAGAGAGAGAATCCTCGTGAGCTTGTCAGATTATCATATGTTCCTTACAGAGAAAAACTTTGGGCGGAGGCATATCCTCATCTTGCTCAGATCAAGACAGATCCCGATACTTGCTCAAACGATGATCCTGATCTGGTCGTGAATCCCTCGTACAGTACGGTTAAAAACAATATTGTATATACAGGAAAGAGAGCCTGTGATGTAGATATACATGACAGAGTACGAGCTTTTTCCCATGTTGAAGAACCGATTTTTCTTGATAATATTGAAGAAGATTTCCCGGGTTTTAGTAATGGAGACTTTACAATGAGTAAGGATTCCAAAATCAGAATGATTCTGTCAGATTTTGAGGAAATACCCTTTGATAAAATAGGTATAACAGAATAAAAAAATCAGATGTCCGAGGTCGTTCGGACATCTGTTCTTTTAATATAATGGGTTTTCAATAAGCGTAAGCTCTTTGAATCTGACTTCATTTCCGTCGAGGTATTCTATCGGCAGACTAAGTTTGTAGAAACATTCGTTTTCATACCAATAAATACTGCAATGTGTAGCGTTTTCATCTATGATATCCATATAGAGACCATTCTCAAGATCCTTGGCTGTAGGCTTTCCGTAATCAAGGGGAAGCATCGGTTCTACGGGTGCAGGATCGGGTTCGCCGGGTGCAACCTCAACAGGCACATAGTTTTCTTGCTGTTCTTTTATTATGTCGGCGTATTCAGCAGATCTGTCTATGCACGCTTCTAAAATTTGATTGTATTCATATTCTGCAATATCGTCTTCATAAATCCAAAAACGAATTCCGTTTTCTGCCGTTATATAGTATATGTTACCGTCAGATAAAGCTGCAAATGTAACCGTTATTTCGTTGACCAAAACGGTTGGAATATAAATATAGTCAGGCACTGTGTAGTGTCCCATTGCATCAGAGGCTGTTGGATTGGTTATACCTCCAGCATCACTCGCTGAAGGATTTGTGACAGGTTGTGGCTCTTCAGGACATATTGTCGAGGGGATTTCCGGTAAGTTTTCGTAGTATGAATAATCATTGGATGATACGTCGGGAGTCGGTTTCGGTGCTGGAGTTGGTGCGGGAGCAGGCGCAGGTTCAATGTCCGCAGATTTGGAGTTCTCTTCTGTGTAGATGTCTCCTCCTGAATCACTTGTTCCTGAATTTGCAGGAGGTACTGCGGGAGCCATGGGGGCTACAGGCGCAGGGGTTGGTGCCATAGGCTCTACAGGCGCAGGAGTCGGTGCCATCGGAGCTTCGGGATAAGGGTCAACGGGAATGAGCACATCCGGCTCGGTGGCTTGCGGTTCTGTCGGAACAGGTTCAACGTCATCTGTGACTTCCGAATCTTCGGTATTCACATCATTGACAGGTGAATTCATACTTACATCATAAGCATCGTATTCGTCCGAGGAATCTTTTTCATTTGCTGTACTTACGGAGTATACAGATATATCTTCCTGAATTCCGTCGTTACCTTCTGCTCTCGAAATATGATTCGTTGAATCAAATCCTTTTGAAATTTCATCCGCTGTGGTAAATAATCCGTTGCTGCAAACGATCAGTACGATCACCAAACAAGCAGCAGCTGCAGTGATTGACTTGAACGCAGGGGTTCCCGTAAATCTGAGAATCGGATTTCGCGGAGTCTTTTTCAATTTTGCCAATGTGTTTTTTGCAAAATCAGCGCTTGGTTCTGAAGTCAGACCTTTTAACGCCGCTTGCATTTTTGCAATACTTTCGTATTCATGTCGGCATCTTTCGCAATTTTTTATATGTTCTGCGAATTCTGCGTATAATTCTTTTGAAGCTTCACCGTCGAGGATGTCGTAAATCTCTTCTGTACTTACGCATTTTTTATATATCTCATCATCCATGGTTTATGCTCCTTTCTTTTTAATTCATTTCTTACATTACGTTAGACTCCAAAAAATCTTAAAAGTTCCACTTAGATTGTAAACTTTTTTTTAACGATGCTCTGGCTCTGTTCAGTCTTGATTTCATCGTTCCGTCTTTCAGTCCGGTAATTTCTATAATTTCCTCATATGAGAATCCATGAATATCTTTCAGCTCTATAAGTTGCCGTTGATCGTCCGGTAAAGTTGAAAGTGCCTTCATAATATCTTCTCTGAGGGCTTTGTCTTCAAATTCCTTTTCAGGGTCAAACTGTTCGCCTGTTAAGGAAAGTATTTCTGAATCTTCGGGGTCATCGAGTGTTTTTGTCGTTTTGATCTTTTTGCTGTTTCGTTTCAGAAAATCAAGGGACAGATTATGTGTTATCTTGTATATCCATGTTGAGAGGGAAGAATTTCCTTTAAAACTTCCTATTGAAGTATATATTTTTATGAAAACTTCCTGGGCAATGTCTTCCGCATCGGTGGGGTTTTTCACGAACGACAATGCAATTCGGTATACTTTTTTATGATTTTCCTCGATGAGACGACCGAATGCTGCTTCGCTTCCTGATTTAAGTTCTTTGATGAACTGCGCCTGCGAAGCATCTGTCTCTTCCAATGCTGTCTCAAATTTTGCGTGGTCGTTCATTGCGATCCTCCTTTTTCTGATAGTTTCAATTATGTCAGTTTTCAAAATAACTTTGAAGGATTTCTGCTATATCCTGTTTCGTTGCGGCTTCAAAAATTTTATTTTTAAGTTTTGCTCCTCCGTAAAGCCCTTTCAAGTACCATGCCATGTGCTTTCGTGCTTCCGGAACAGCTTGTCTTTCAGGTTTGAATTCACACATGAGCTCCAGCTGACGGAGAGCTGTTTTTAATTTTTCTTCAACGGTTATTTCCTTATATGTACCTGTTTCCAGATATTCTTTTATCTGCGAGAAGATGAACGGGTTTCCGTAAGTTCCTCTTGCTATCATTATATCGTTACATTTAGTATATTTTATGACATTTTCCGCATCTTCCGGTGTGAAAATGTCTCCGTTTGCGATTACAGGGATTTTTACAGCTTCTTTAACTGCCGCAGTTACGGAATGATCGGCAGTTCCTGTGTACAACTGTTCCCGTGTTCTGGGATGTATTGTTATTGCCGCAGCACCGCTTGATTCAATAACCTTTGCAAATTCAACAGCGTTTATTGTATCAGCTGTATATCCCGCACGGAATTTAACTGTTATCGGTAGATCTGTGGCTTTGACCATTGCTTCAACAACTTTCCCTGCGAGAGTCGGGTTTTTCATTAAGGCACTTCCGTCTCCGTTATTGACGATTTTCGGCATCGGGCAACCCATATTTACGTCGATGAATTCGGGAGAGTATTCTTCTGCGACCTTGACTGCGTATGCCATTATTTCGGGTTCGTTTCCGAAAAGTTGTATACCTATAGGTCTTTCAGAATCTGAAAATGTGAGCAGTTCTTTTGTTTTCTTGTCTTTATAGTAAATGCCCCTGGAGCTTATCATTTCGGTTACGAGAACATCCGCACCGTTTTCTCTGCATATCTGTCGGAATGCTCTGTCCGTAATTCCTGCCATAGGAGCCAAAAATAATCTTGTCAAATAAATAAACCTCTTTGCATAATAATATATATATTATATACCTAAACGGAAGAAAAGTCAATAGTATCAATATTAAAAAAGTATCAAAAAAATTATTTTTATTTTGAATTTGTGTACTGCTATTGACAAATCAAAATAACTCTGCTATAATTAAGATAAATAACTGCAATGAGGTGTTTTTAATGATCAACTTTTCAACTCTTCCCAAAAATATATATTCCGGGATTCATAATACCGGTCACTGCCAGGGTATTGCCGTGGATATGAAGAATCGCGTTATCTACTATTCATTTACGACAAAACTTGTAAAAACGGACTTTGAGGGGAATTTCCTCGGTTCCGTGGGTGGACTTTTAGGTCATCTTGGCTGTATTCAGTTCAGAGAGTCCGACGGGCTTGTGTACGGCTCACTTGAGTATAAAAACGACGCAATAGGTAAAGGTATTTTGAATAGAAACAATGCGGAATCCATTGAAAATGCCTTTTATATTGCTGTTTTCGACGGTGAAAAGATAACTTGTGCAGATATGGATGCGGAGACTGACGGTATTATGACTGCCGCTTTTCTTTCACGGGTTACGGATGATTACCTTGGAACGGACAAGAACGGATGTGCTCATATCCTTGGTTGCTCCGGTATCGACGGTACTGCAATCGGTCCTATGCCCGGTGCAAATGACGGAAAGGAATGGCTTTTCGTCTGCTACGGTATATATTCCGATGTTAACAGAACAGACAACGATTATCAAGTTATTCTGCGTTATGATCCCGACAGTATAAAGGCCATTGCTGCCCCCATATCTCAGAATTCTATGCATAAATGCGGGGAGAATCTTGATTATGAGACTTTTTTCGCGTACACCGGAAATACTGCATGGGGTGTTCAGAATCTTGACTACGACCCTGCGAAAAACGTGTATATGATGTGCGTGTATACAGGTAGAAAGGAATCTTTCCCCAATTATCCCATGTTCCTCATTGATGCCTCGAAAAGTCCCGAATATAAAGAGCTTGTTGGCCGTGATGGTGAATCCGGAAATGTTTTTGCGCTTGCGGAAGGAAACCTCTGTGACGAAAAAACAGGTATCTGTGGTACAAACTACTATGGCGGAAGTACCGGTATTGCTTCTTTAGGTGCAGATGAAAACGGCGTTTCATATTATTACGTTTCCTATGACGAAGACTGCGAAGGCGGAAACTATACGAATGTTCGACTTTGCCGTTCCGATAAGGAAAACTATATAGTCCCGATTGAATAAAATTTTCATAAAAATTATCCCCCTCTCTGTGAGGGGGAAAATTTTTTACAATTCGTTAATTGGCATTATAGCTCTTGTTTCGGCTATCTGAATCAGTTCTGTTTCACTTTCGATGTCTGAAATGTAAGGATGCGTTTTGGACATCTTTTCAAACTGCGCCTTCAATTTAAGTGCTGTGGGAATGTCTTTTTTTATCAGCAATGTGTAAGTGTATTCTGTTCTTAAAACTGAGGGATAATTTTTCATTGATTTCATGAAGTTTTTCAAAGGTTTGTCCAGTATTGATTCTACTGTTTCGGTATCGGGAACTTCTTTTACCATTTCACAAAATGCAAGGTCACATTTTAACAGATTTTTATACACATCTACTGCAGCATTTTCGCTGCTCAAAATCTCTTTGATCAGTTCCTCTGCTTCGTCAAGCTTAAGTTCGTCTAAAAGTCTGTTGCAGGCGAAAACTCCGAGAACTGCGGTCATACTGTTTTTCATATCTTCTTTTTCCGGGAGAATAAACCATTCTGCAGGCATATCTTTAAGTCTTACACCGTTTGCTGTATTTTCACTTGCTTTCATTTGAATCCATAAGGATCTCAGCGCCTTGGAGTCTTTGCTCATTGAAAGGGTATTGTATCCGTCATTGTCCACAGCTCCCAATCTCATAGGAATTCCGTTCATCAATGCGAATGCCACTCCGATTATCGCCATCATAAAGCAGATTATATTTACGACTTCAATATTTTTTAATGCTACTCCGAGAACTGTGAAGACTAATGCTGAGATCAGATTCAGTATTGATCCTCCTAAGTTGTATAATACATACGGTATTTTTCCGTTTTTCATTTCAGGTGGGCTTAACAGACATTGTCCGCCTGTACCTGCCATACTGAATTTTTTCAGCTTGAGTTTCCCGTTGATTTTTATCAGAGTAATCGAGCCTATTCTGAAAGAGACGAATTTATAACCGGTCAGCAATCCAAAGACCAGATGACCGCCTTCGTGTATAATTATTTGCAAAAACATTGAAATATACATTGCTGCCGCCAGCATTAAAAATCTTAAGAGCGGTTCTTCTTTTGTGAATGCATATTCTGCCATGAGTATCCCACAGAAAAAGCCTATGAGCATAAAAAATATTATCATTATAAAACTTTTAGCGGATTGTTTCTTTTTTTCTTTTTTCATAAATATAAACCCTCTTCTTTTTCTTAATTAAATCATAAATACAAGTATTTATGACTTAATCAGCGATTTCGCCGCTTCCGCTTTGTCAAGGCGGCGAACGCGTGTCGAATCAACAATACAATAATTGCTTGCAATTATTATATCATATATCCCGATAAAAATCAAGTACCTACTTGACAAATTCAACTATTTAATTTATAATATAATAAAGAAAGGGGTTATTTTATGAATGTTTTTGAAAATGCGAAATTTATATGGTGCAAAGGTTTTGAGGATACAGTAAATTGTTATGTGGATTTTTTTGATTCTTTTGTTGCGAAAAAAAATGCGGAATACAAGATATATATTACAGCTGACTCCAATTATGTGGTTTATATAAATGATAAATATGTTGAGTGCGGTCAGTTTGCGGATTATCCCGATATTTGCAAAATATATGATGAGATAGATATTACTGATTATGTTTCAGACGGAGATAATGAGCTGCGGATAATCGGATACTGTCAGAATGAAGACAGTTCAACCTATAGAAAAGGTTTGCCTGGAGTTATGTATTCCGTGGCTGAAAACGGGGTGTCAATTCTTAATTCAGACCTTGAAACAACAGTTTACTTGGACCCTCGTTATAAGAGCGGTGCTGTTGATAAGGTTTCAGGTCAGTTGTCATATTCTTTTGAATGTGATTTTTCCAATAAAAAAGCAGAACAGGGTGAGGTCGTTGAAACCCGTAAGTTTGAAAAACTTTCTCATAGGCCTATAAAAAAGTTGAAAGTAAAAGAAGCTCCTCAGATCAGACTTATGGCAAACGGATCTTTTGTTGACGGCGAAAAGACTGACCGAATGGGCGATAAAATGCAGTTTGCATATATGGGATTCGGAGAGCGTTATGAAAATATAGATTGGGCTCATGGGCTTGAACTTACAAGAAAGCCTGATAAAGATGGCATTTATGCCGTATTTGATATTGGCAGAGAGGAATCCGGATTTATAACTTTTGATATTGAAGTTCCTGAACCGACGGAAGTCATGCTTGGTTGGGGTGAACATCTTGACGATGTAAGGATAAGAACCTTTGTCGGTGGAAGAAATTTTGCGGCACGGGTTAAAGTTTCCGCAGGCAGAACAAAATTTTCTCATTATTTCAAACGCTGCGGTGGCAGATATGTATCTCTTCATGCTTACGGTCCCTCCGTTAAAATTCATTATGCAGGCATTATTCCTACAGACTATCCCACAACTTCTGATGTTTCATTCAAGTGTGCAGACCATATGCATAATGAGATATATGAAACCTGTAAGCGGACTCTTCTTTTGTGTATGCATGAGCATTATGAAGACTGCCCCTGGAGAGAGCAGGCTCTTTATGCGATGGATTCACGGAATCAGATGCTTTGCGGTTACTATACTTTTAAAGAACTTGATTTCGCAAAGGCTTCGATACGCCTGATGGCTCAGTCTATCCGTGAAGATGACCTGCTGGAGCTTTGTTCTCCTGCCCGTGTTTCAATAACTATTCCGTGCTTCTGTGCTATTTTTTCTCTGCAGCTTTGGGAATATCTTCTTCACTCAGGTGATGTGGATTTTGCGAAGGAAATGATTCCTGTTTCGAGACGCATCTGCGAAAAATTTTTGAGCCTTACAGACGGTAACGGGCTTATTCCCATACTAAAAGAGTTTGAATATTGGAATTTCTACGAATGGCAGCCCGGGCTTGAGGGCTATATCGGAAAAGTCAATTCCGAAGATGAAATATCCTATGACCTGCCTTTGCAAGCCTTTGTAGCTATGGCATATGAAAGTCTTGGGAAAATTTATGAGAATACCGGTGACACTGTTTCAGCTGAAACATGGTATTATAATTCCAAAGCGCTGAAAACAAATTCTCATAAGGCGTTTTATAGTGAAGAAAATAAATATTATTTTACGAAGATAAATAAGCTTTCCAAAGAGAGATTCCATCTTTCCCAGTTGGCTCAGGCTGTTGCTGTATACAGTGGAATCTGTCCTGAATCAGAGCTTGACGGAGTGTTGGAAAATATGGCTTTCAATAAGGACTTCATAAGAGTTACGCTTTCAAACAGTATTTATTTTTATGAATCACTTATGAAACGTCCAGAGAAATACGCAAGGTTTGTTTTTGATGATATAGCTGCGGTTTTCGGAAAAATGCTTAAAAACAATGCCACAACATTTTGGGAAACAGCTGTTGGCGGAGACGATTTCGGTTTTGCAGGTAGTCTTTGTCACGGTTGGTCTGCAGTTCCTTCTTATCTTTATTTCAAATACTGTCTCGGAATTTATCCGGACGGACTTGCTGATATAAAGGCTCACAAGGCGGTTTCTTCTCAGCTTACAGGTATTTACGAGTCTGAGTGCGACTATTTTGACAAATAAAGTCTTTTTTCAGATCCTCTCATGAAAAAATGAGGGGATTTGTCGCATATAAATATGATTTTTTAGGGAAAAGTATTGAAAACTGTCGCAAAATATGATAAAATATAAGAGGATAAAAATGACCGAAAGGAACTTGTGAATGAATCGCATAATGTTTGTTTGCCACGGTAATATTTGTCGCAGTCCGATGGCTGAGTTTATATTCAAAGATATTGTTGCATTCAACGGAAAGACTGATTCGTTCGTTGTGGCTTCAAGTGCTACAAGTGAAGAGGAAATTTGGAACGGTATTGGAAATCCTGTTTATCCTCCCGCCCGTGATGAACTTTTAAAGCATGGTTTGAAGTGTGACGGGAAACGTGCTGTTCGTCTTCAGAAGAGTGATTACGTAAAATACGACCTTTTTATATGTATGGACAGTAATAATTTTCGCAATATCTTTAGAATTTTCGGTTCGGATCCTGAGGGGAAAGTTCATAAGCTTATGGATTATACTCCACGGCATGGAGATGTTGCCGACCCGTGGTATACGGACAGGTTTGATATTACCTACAGAGACATTCTTGAGGGCTGTCAATGCCTATATGATTATATTATAAAAAAAGATTGAAAGGGGAGACACTATGATAGGCTTAAAGCGTGGAACTGTTAAGCTGCTGTATCATGATACGAGATGGGATCATTTTGCGGCGGAAACAATTTCAAGGATAAAAGGAATATTCGGAAAATCCGCCGTGGATGTTCAGCACGTCGGAAGTACCGCTGTGAAGTCTATCAAAGCAAAACCCATTGTTGACATTGCTGTTGGGGTAAAAGATCTTAATTACGCCAAGCGTTTCATAGCTCTTATGGAGAAAAATAATTACAGATATAAGGATATCGGAAGAGATTGCGAACTGTTTTTCTCCGGAGGGGATTTTGAAAATGATACAAGAAACTGCCATATTCATGTTGTGGAAATACGCAGTAAAGAATGGGCAAATTATATTACTTTCAGAGATTATCTGAATGATAATATCAATATAGCAAAGGAATATGAATCTCTTAAATTGAGCCTTTGCGAAAAATTCTCTGAGGACAGAGAATCTTATACTGCAGGCAAGGAATCTTTTATAAAGATGGCTCTCCGTGAAGCCCGTGCGACTCATTTTCTTGGCAGGATCGTCGATATTGTTATTGACAGACCTTACGGGTCTGTTCATCCTGAGTTTGAGGACCTTGTTTATCCTGTAAACTACGGTTATATACCCAATTCCGTGGGGGGAGACGGTGAGGCTATAGATGTGTATCTTATAGGGCTGGATCACCCTGTATCTACATATTCCTGTCGTATAATCGGTACCGTGTTGAGATTGGACGATAATGAAGACAAGCTTGTAGGTGCTCCTATCGGCAAAAAGTTTCATCAGGCGCAGATCGAAAAAGCTGTGGAATTTCAGGAAAAATATTTTAAAACAAGGATAATTCCTATTTATCACAGATCTTGCGGTACGGTAGTGTTCAGAGAACATGACGGTAAAATAGAATTTTTGCTTCTTTTCCAGAACGGGGCAGGTACATGGAGTTTTCCTAAAGGCCATATGGAGGCAGGGGAGTCAGAACTTGATACCGCTATCCGTGAAACCAGAGAGGAAATCGGTCTTGAAGTTGAACTTTTTTCGCAATACCGCAGAGAAGTACATTACCCTGTAGCTAAAAATGCCCGTAAAACGGTTGTTTTGTACCTTGCCGAATCAAAGGGTGAGCCTGAGATCGTTCGTCCGGACGAAATCGTGGGCTTCCGTTGGGCTGATCTGAAGGAGGCTAAGGCTTTACTTCATGTAGATTACAGCAAAATATTGGATGAGTTCTACGAAAATATTGAAGAGATCAGAGGTTTGAGATGAACGATATCAGAATCGGCAGATACCGCCACTATAAGGGTAATGAATATGAAGTTCTCGGAGTGGCAAAACATTCGGAAACCCTTGAACCTATGGTCGTTTACAGGGCACTTTACGGTGAAAAAGAAATTTGGGTCAGACCTGCATATATGTGGAATGAATCGGTTACCGTAAATGGAGTCGAGTTGAAAAGATTTACGTATATTGAAGAATAAAAGTTCGGGGCAAAACTGCTCCGAACCGTTTGTTATTGTGAGGATGTAAACATAATGAAATATAAAAATATTGTTGAGGGGAAGTTTTTAAGTCGTCCGAACCGATTTATTGCAAATGTTGAGATCAATGGGGAAATCGAGGTCGTTCACGTTAAAAATACAGGTCGATGCAAAGAACTTCTTATTCCCGGAACGAAGGTATATCTTGAACGGTCTGAAAATCCGTTACGTAAAACTAAGTATGATCTGATCTCTGTTGAGAAAAACGGTCGAGAGCTTGTAAACATTGATTCTCAGGTTGTAAATGAAATTGCTTCGGATTGGTTGAAAAAATGCGGTCTTTTTACTGAAAAAGCCGTTTTCCACCGTGAGGTTACATATGGAAATTCACGTTTTGATATTTATGTTGAAGACGGAAGTCGGAAAAGTTTTATTGAAGTAAAGGGTGTTACACTTGAAGAAAACGGCACGGCTCTTTTTCCCGATGCTCCGACAGAACGAGGTGTCAAGCATATAAATGAGCTTGTGAAATGCATTGAGGACGGTTATGATGCTTATATTTTGTTCGTTATTCAAATGAAAGGTATTGAAAAGTTTTCACCCAATTACATTACTCATAAGAAGTTCGGTGATGCATTGCGTACCGCTTCAGAATGCGGAGTTCGGGTGATTGCAGTTGACTGTAATGTTTTTTCGGATTCAATAGAAATAGATTCAGAGGTTGAGGTCAGATTATGAAAATATTTGCACCGAGTTATTATAAGAAATTTCGCTGTATTGCGGATAAATGCCTTCATAGCTGCTGTATAAGCTGGGAAATAGATATAGATGAGGAAACTTTTGATAAATATAAGTCCGTTGACAGTGCTTTCGGCAAAAGGCTTCGTGAAAATATAAGGACAGAGAATGGTTCAAACTGTTTTATTCTTGGCGAAAACGAGCGTTGCCCTTTTTTGAACAGTAACGGATTATGCGATATTTATACTGAGCTTGGTGAAGAAAATCTTTCCCAGATCTGTGCTGATCATCCACGGTTCAGAAATTTTTTTACAGACAGGGAAGAACTTGGATTGGGACTGTGCTGTGAGGAAGTCTGTCGTATAATTCTTTCAAGCAAAGATAAAACAACGGTTGAAGAAATTGAAAATGACGGTGAAGACTTTGAATTGTACGAGGATGAAAAAGTTATCCTTGCCTTACGTGAACAGCTTTTTGCTTTTGCTCAGGACAGAGATATTAATATAGAAAAGCGAATCAACGAGATTCTCGATCTGTTAGGCATTTCAATTGATAAAAATATTGCAGACAAATGCCTGAATGAGTTGATCAATATGGAGATTCTGGATATTTCATGGCGTGGAATAATCGGAAAATTGAATTCTGCTCAGATTTTAAGCGATTTTATTCCGGAATTTTCTGTTCATTACGAACAGCTATTGGTCTATTTCATTTATCGCCACATCCCCGAATCCGAAGATCTCTCCGATCTTGCTGCGAGGGTTGCGTTTGCTGTCCTTAGTGTCAGAATAATAAACGGTATTTATAAAATGCTCAGCATGGAACATCGGTTGGATTTTGAACTCCTTTGCGATATTTGCCGAATGTATTCTTCTGAAATCGAGTATTGCGAAGAAAATACAGAAAAATTGAGAGCATTGTTCCTTTAATAAAAATAATACCTGAAACAATAAAAAGCATATGACATGATAGAAATGTGTCATATGCTTTTGGCTTCAATGTTTAAATTTTCTTTGTTTAGGTAGACTTCGCACTGAGAAGACCTATAGCCACCTCGATGCCGTTAGCAAGGCAGACACCGGTGCCGCGATGAGTAAGGCGTTGGGGCGAGGGTATAAGGAACAGGCTAACCTCGCGGTCAGCCCTTAATACTTTTTCATCAAGGAATGAAAGGTACGTTGTTTTCATCAAACAAACCATTATAAATTATCTTATAATATTGTTTTCCATAATTTTCGGTACAATATGATGTTCCCCGATACTCATAAGCCGTATACGAGTACCAATGATTGTTAGCTTTCAAAGTTTCTTTTGTGACCTCTTCAAAAGTGTTCATCGCATCATATTGACTGAATTCGTCAGCTGGAAACACAAAATAATCATACGTTCCATCACCCAATGTGGATTCATAGCCAAAGTTTTTGGCAGAAATAACATGATATTGCTTTTTCATATTTTCGCCTCCGTTTCGTTAGTATACGTGTTTTTGAAGAATGCAAAAAGCCGCAAGACCCCTAAGTCCTGCGGCTTCTTTTCGCGGTTTGAAACCGCATTTGGCGGAGAGAGAGGGATTCGAACCCTCGTGCGCGTGAGCGCAAACTGATTTCGATAAGTTGTAACAGTGTCTCCGTCAGTCTCTTTCCGTCCCTAATTTCCGCATTTTTTAGTCAATTAGTGGCCGCTTTATTGCTCTTTCCGAGAAAAATGCACGGCTTTTGCAAGGCCAAAGGGACGGGCGGTCACTATTGTTATTGAATAAGTATGGGATAAAAATCCTGCGATGCAAGTGAAAATGTGAATTTACAAATAAGAGCATCAAGGTTTTCGTCAGAAATGACCTCGCTGTACTTTTCCTCTTTCAAAAATGCAAATATTACGCGAAGCAGAGTGGAAAAGTCCACGAGATTGCACTCGTAGCAGGTTCGCTTGTAAATGGTATCGACTTCTGCCTTGGTATCGGGATCGAGGTCAAGATCGGTAGGATCATAGAGCAGATAAATAAAGTCGATCTGCTTTTGCTTCAGTTCTCCCTTGAGAACTCCGGTTGCGATACCGAGCAGATGACAGATCATTTGTTTCATATCGAAATGCTCAAGCTTTTCGCCTTTGGAGTAATACTTCACATCAAGGTAACGACCGCATTTGCTGGGCTTCGTTTGGATTTTTAAATTACCGCCCATCTGTGCATTGATGTAAGTGTAAAGCTTTTCGTAAGCCTTGCTCACCGAGGCGCTTTTTGTGGAATAAGGCTCGTGGCATTTTGCTTCTACGAAAACGTAACGATTGTCATCCTCATAAAATCCGTCAAGGTTGGCAGTACCGCCGACGGTTGTGGAGAGCTTCTTTTCGTAGTGGAAGCCTTCCTTGTGGCAAGAAAGCTTATAAATCAAGCGGCTTGACGAGCCGTAGCATGCCATTTTCGGAGGACGCCCGTTTTTCTCGGAAAGCTCGTCTCCGCCGCCTGCACCGTACTCTTCCAAAGCGCTTGGTAGCATCGTCGCCTTAAATGCTGCCCATTCATCTTCGGGCATATATGTATTGTATTTTCCGTATGCACCATCAGTGGTTTTTGTTTCAGCGACCTTGATGGCAAGGTCAAGCTCTTTTGATATGTTCATTTTTCTCACCTTAATTGTTCTAATTTCTCGACATCGGTAATAGATTTGAATGACTAGTCTTTTTCTCGTCCCATTTCCGATATTTTTTTGATAAACATTAAAAAGCCGCAAGACCCCTAAGTCCTGCGGCTTCTTTTCGCGGTTTGAAACCGCATTTGGCGTAGATGTAGGGATTTGCCTTTTCTGCGGAAAAGAGCTGCCTCGGATCTGACATGCCACAGGCATGTCATTCAACACCTCGGCTTCAAATCCCATATATACTAACAGAAAAGCATATAGCAGGAAACTCCCTGCCATATGCTTTTGGCGGAGATGTAGGGATTTGAACCCTAGCGCCGGCGGAACCGACCTACCGGATTTCGAATCCGGACCCTTCAACCACTTGGGTACATCTCCATATTCAGTTCAGCTATAATATTTTACTACAAAAATAAGAGTTTGTCAAGTGGTTTGGAAAAGATTTCAAATATATAGTAGGTTTTATTTTGACAAATTTCGGTTATGTTTTGTTTAAAAGAATCTTACCATTGATTTTTTTTGTAAGTTGTGGTATAATTTAGATACGGCAAAGAAAACTGCTTGCCGAATAACAATAAAGGAGGTCTGAATAAGATGAACAATAAGATTTTTGAGGTGGCAGTCCTCTGAAATGTCTGAGGCAGAATGTTCTTGGTACTTTCTGCCTCGGTGCATTGCGAACTTTTATCTGTTATTGGGTTTTTCCAAAGAGTTGCTGACTGAAATCGTTCGATCGTGAGGGTTCTGCATGGAAGCTATGCCGTATCATGTGCGGCACTTGTACTTTTACGGAGGTACGGATTGGACTATAAAAATGCAAAGGACCTATTACCATCAGACTTACTGAAAGCCGTACAGAAATATGCTGACGGTACACTGCTTTATATTCCTCAGAAAAAACAGCGGAGCGCCTGGGGTGAAAAGAACGGTACGCGTTCGGAATTTAAGCTTCGTAATATTGAAATTCTTCGTGAATACCGGATGGGTTTGAGCATTCAGGAGCTTGCGGAAAAATATTGTCTTTCTCCTGAGACTTTAAGGAAAATTATCAGTAAGTGTGGCAAAATAGAATTATCAAAACCGAAAGACAGATGAACAGTCTGTCTTTTATTTTTTCTATTGACAAAATCCACAAAATCATGTATAATAATTGTATATATGAATCTTACGAGGTGTATATATGAAAGTAACAGTTCAACAATTATTTTCAAATATTGAACAACGGTATAATGTTGTTGTTGATTCTGAGTTTTACGCGCAGGGGCTTAATGGGCGTTTTTCTGAAATGGAAAATATCAGACTTTTTACTGATGATGAAATATTATTGACCGGGAAAAAAACAATTTTACCTTATCAGCTTTTTCTCTTTATTATGAGGCTTATTAGCGCGGTAGGATTTATTGCAGGATATAAAGAGTTCATATTATTGTTGTTTGTGATGATTGTTTTAACTTGGATAGGAAAGAGTCATCTTTTTTCCGTGTTTGAAAATAAAATAAAAATCGCTTCCTTTATTTGCATAAAAAATGGTCCTTATTCTGTCAAATATGATATTTCTTCAGATATTTATGATGTATCGGTGTATCAGTTCTTTAAGGATACTACAGTTTATTTGTCGATATATAAAGAAGATATGCAAATAGGGCTTATTGAAGTCGATACTGAAAGAGTAGTTGATTACAAATACGATTATCGTTTATATTTATTGGATACATATTCGTCCATGAAAGATATTTTGATTATGTTTATTTTATATTATGCAAATATAAATAATACAAAACGTTTTCACATGACTCAAGGTACAGTGTTTAAAGCTTCG
>JAZTZU010000102.1:0-29263 GCA_045637625.1 Eubacteriales bacterium | reverse complement strand
ACACTTTAAAAAGCCATAAAAAAAACATACTTTCGTTCCACTTTTATCCTTTCATTCTGTCTCAAAATAATGTATAATTATACTGAATAATTTTATCCAAAAACAAAAGGATTGATAATACTATGAACAGAGCAGTTTATATGAAAGCTGAAGATTTTAAAGTTCAGAATGACGAACTCGGATTAAATATGCCTTATTCCGAAGATGTTTCAGTTTTTGCAGATAAGATCAAAATCAAAAACAAAATCATACCTAACAGATTGGCTTGTCAGGCTATGGAAGGTTGCGACGGTACTGCAGGAGGTAGTCCCGACGAACTTACACTCAGACGCTACGACCGCTTTGCAAAAGGCGGAGCAGGTCTTATATGGTACGAAGCCACTGCCGTTATGCCGGAAGCGAGAGCAAATCCGAGACAGCTTTATATTCATGACGGAAACCTTGATGATTTCAAAAAACAGGTCGAAGTTATAAAAGAAACCTGCCTTAAAACAAACGGTTACGAACCCGTTGTTGTTATGCAGGCAACACATTCCGGAAGATACAGCAAACCTGAAGGAAAACCCGCACCTATAATTGCATACAATAACCCGATCTTTGAAAAGGACAATCCTATTTCAAAAGACAGAATCGTTACAGACGAATATCTCGACCGCGTAGGCGAAGCCCTTGTAAACGGCGCTGTTCTTGCAGAAAAAGCAGGATTCGATGGCGTGGATATCAAATGCTGCCACAGATATTTAAACTGCGAACTTCTTTCAGCATTTGAACGTGAAGGCAGATACGGTGGAAGTCTCGAAAACAGAACAAGACTTCTCAGAGAAAGTATTGCAGGTGCGATTCAGCGCTGTGGAAAAGACTTTATCGTATCTTCAAGACTCAATGCTTATGACGGCTTCCCATATCCTTACGGCTGGGGTGTAAAAAATGACGGAAGCCTTGATTTCGCTCCCGAAGAACCGATATGGTTGCTTAAACAGCTCCGTGATCTTGGTGTTGAAATCCTCAATATCACGATGGGAAATCCTTATTTTAACCCACATGTAAACCGTCCTTTCGCAAAAGGCGGATATGTCCATGAAGAGAATCCTCTCAGCGGTGTTGCAAGAATGCTTGACGGAACTGCAATACTTAAAGAAAATGTTCCTGAGATAACTCTCATAGCCTCAGCATTCTCTTATCTCGGTGTAGCAGCTCCCAATGTTGCTGCAGGATATATCAAAAACGGAGCTTTTGATCTCGCAGGATTTGGCAGAACAATTTTCGCATATCCTGATTTCGCAAAAGATATCCTCAATGAGGGAGTTATGCACAAAGAAAAATGCTGCATCTGTTGCTCCAAATGTACAGAGATCATGCGTGCAGGAAGTACTCCCGGCTGCGTAATCAAAGACAAAGATGTTTATCTCCCGTTACATCGTCAGTTTTGCGGGAAATAATTAAAATTTCAATTAAGACGAAAGGACTTTGAATATTATGAAAAAGATAGCATTGGTTACAGGTGTTGCAGGCGGTATAGGCTTTGCAACAGCAGAAATTCTTCTTAAAAACGAGATTGCCGTTGTAGGTATGGACGTGATCCCCGAAATGACAAGAGAACTCAACGGCGAATTCACATACGTTCAGGGCGACCTCAGCAAAAAGGAATCCAGAGACAACTTTGTTAATACAGCAGTTGAAAAATACGGAAAAATTGATATTCTCGTAAATGTTGCAGGCGTTGCTCCAAAGGTAAGAGCAGACCTTCTCACCATGACAGAAGAAAGCTATGACTTCGTTATGGATATCAACATCAAAGGAACTCTTTTCCTCACTCAGGCTGTTGCAAATGTTATGATCAAAAATGAGTCTGAATGCAAAGGCTCTATCGTAAGCATTTCTTCAATGTCCGCATACACAAGTTCAGTAAACAGGGGCGAATACTGTATCTCAAAAGCAGGCGTTTCCATGATGACAAAACTTTTCGCTGACAGACTCGCAGAATATGGAATTCAGGTAAACGAAGTCCGTCCCGGTATCATTGCAACAGGAATGACATCCACAGTTAAAGAAAAATACGATAATCTTATCAACGGAGGACTTCTTCCTATCAAGCGTTGGGGTACACCTGAAGATGTTGCATCCGCAGTATATGCTCTTTGCAGCGGTGCTCTCCCCTACGTTACAGGTCAGTCAATAGACGTTGACGGCGGTTTCCACATTCAGAGACTTTAATACGGAGATAACCTTATGAACTATATTACATACGATTCAATAGTTATAGGCACAGGTGCTGCAGGATACAATGCAGCATGCAGAATTGCTCAGGAAGATAAAAAGTCAGTAGCTATCGTAACGGAGGGTATCAACTGCGGTACTTCAAGAAATACGGGCAGTGACAAGCAGACTTATTATAAATTAGGTCTCAGCGGCGATAGCCCCGACAGCGTAAGAAGCATGGCTTCGAACCTCTTTGCAGGCGGTTCTGTTGACGGGGACAACGCTCTTTGCGAAGCAGCCCTTTCAGCAAGATGTTTCCTTAACCTTTGTGAATTGGGCGTACCCTTCCCCGTCAACAGATACGGAGAATATGTTGGCTATAAAACTGACCACGACCCCTTTGCAAGAGCAACATCCGCAGGGCCTCTTACTTCAAAATTCATGACAGAAGCTCTCCAGAAAAAGGCTTCCGAGCTTAACATTAAAATATTTGACAGACTCCTTGCAGTTGAGATCCTTAAAGATGAAAACGGCGTTTGCGGTCTCATTTGTTTAAATCTTAATAACGGAGAATATGTGGTTTTCCGTTGCGCAGATATTATTATTGCAACAGGCGGCCCTGCGGGAATTTACGAAGACAGCGTTTTCCCCGAATGTCACACAGGCTCTACAGGTCTCGCGCTTGACGCAGGCGTTTCCTTGCAGAATATGACAGAATGGCAGTACGGACTTGCATCTATCAATCCGAGATGGAACGTTTCCGGAACTTACATGCAGGTTATTCCCCGTTTTGTATCTGTTGACGAAGAAGGAAGCGAATACGAATTCCTTTCCGAATATTTTGATGATATTTACGAAGCAATGTCAGCTGTATTCCTCAAAGGCTACCAGTGGCCCTTTGACAGCAGAAAAGTAATGACCGGCTCCTCCGTTATCGACCTTCTCGTTTACAGAGAATGTGTTATGAAAAAACGCAGAGTATACCTTGATTATACAAAAAACCCCTTCGGTCTCGATGAAATCGAATTTACAAAGCTTTCAGAAGAAGCTTATGAATATATCAGAAAAGCTGAATCATGTTTCGGCAAACCAATTGAACGACTTGCAAAAATGAATCAGCCCGCAATTGACCTCTATGCAAGCAAAGGACTTGATATCACAAAAGAATATCTTGAAATTGCTCTTTGCGCACAGCATAACAACGGCGGTATAGCGGTTGACTTGTGGTGGCAGACTGAAATGAAAGGTCTTTTCGCAGCAGGAGAATGCGCAGGAACTCACGGTGTCACACGTCCGGGAGGAAGCGCCCTCAATGCAGGACAAGTTGGATCTTTAAGAGCAGCTCAATATATTTCAGCCTCCTGCAGAAAAATCACCGAAGAAAATATTTTTGAAGAAATTGCAGAAAAAACAGTTGAAAAACATCTGAAATTCAGAGAAAATGTGCTCAAAAACAACGGAAACGCTGATGATCTTCTGAAAAAAGCCCGCAGAAGAATGAGCGACTGCGGTGCGGCAATCAGAGACAGAAAAGCTATTTCAGAAGCTATTACGGAAATAAAAAATGAACTTGCGAACTTTGAAAACAATGTAGGCGCAGGTTCCGAAGCTGAGCTTTATAAAGCATACAAACTTAAAGATACTCTTACAGTTCAGTACGCAGCTCTTTGCGCAATGAAAGACTTCTCAGAAGTTACAGGAATCACAAGAGGTTCATCTCTTTATACCGACGAAAACGGTGCTCTCAGAGACGGTCTCAATGAACTTTTCAGATTCACAGAAGATAACGGAAACACGGTATCCAAAGTTCAGCAGGTTAAAATCGAAAACGGCGAATGCGTAATTTCATGGCGTAATGTCAGACCTCTCCCCTCAGACGACGATTTCTTTGAAAATGTCTGGAGAGTATACAGAGAAAACAAAAATATCTATTGATCGGAAGTGCTATAAATGTATAAAACAGGACTTGTATCAATTTCATTCAGAAGTCTCAGCGTTGAAGAACTTATTGAAAAAGTTAAAGACGCAGGGCTTGAATATATCGAATGGGGCAGCGATGTTCATGCACCAAAAGACGATATAGCACAGCTTGAAAAAATTGTAAGACTTCAGGAAGAATCAGGAATAAAGTGTTCTTCCTACGGAACATATTTCAGATTTATGAAAAACGATCCCGAAGAACTTCGAGGATATATTAAAGCGGCAAAAATTCTTGGAACGGATATTTTAAGACTTTGGTGCGGCGTAAAAGGTTCAAAGGATATGACTGCGGAAGAGTTGGAAAATCTCTATAAAGACGCAGAAAAAGCGGCAAAAATAGCAGAAGAATGCGGCGTAAAGCTTTGCATGGAATGTCATAACGATACCCTTACAGACTGGAAAGAACCGGCATTGGCACTTATGCAGAGAATTAACTCCCCTGCTTTCAGAATGTACTGGCAGCCAAACCAGCACAGATCTTTTGAAGAAAATATAGCCTACGCAAAAATGCTTGCTCCATACACTGAACACCTCCACGTATTCAACTGGGCAGGAGATAAAAGATATCCGTTGATCGACGGTGTTGAAACATGGAAAAACTACCTGAAAGAATTTTCAGATGATAAATATCTTCTTCTTGAATTCATGCCCGATGACAAAATAGAAACATTACCGACGGAAGCCAATGCTCTCCGTGAAATTATAAAATAAGGAGTCAATATCATGAGATCAATTTTACTTTGCAACGAGCTCGACCCCGCAAAAAGAGTTTATTCAGAAAAAACACTTTCATATCTCTACGAAAATGCAGGTCTTGAAAAAGGAGTTTTCAACAAAGCCGATGTAATGGCTGAACCTGAAAAATTCGCAGATGTTGATTTCATTTTCTCCACATGGAGCATGCCTGCCTTTACAGAGGATGAGATCAAAAGTATTTTCAAAAACCTTAAATGCGTTTTCTACGGAGCCGGTACAGTTCAGGCTTTTGCACGCCCCTTCCTCAAATGCGGGGTAAAAGTTTTCAGCGCATGGGCTGCAAATGCTGTTCCCGTTGCGGAATATACTGTTGCGCAGATACTTCTGGCAAATAAAGGATTTTTCCCCTGCTCATATTATCAAAGCAAAGGAGAATATTTTGAATCTAAAAAAGCTTTCGAAAACTATCCCGGAAACTTCGGCGAATATGTCGGAATTATCGGCGCGGGAATGATAGGCAAACTTGTTATTCAGCTGCTCAAAGCGTTCAAACTGAATGTTCTGGTTTTTGACCCGTTCCTTCCCGATGAAAAAGCGGCAGAACTCGGAGTCGAAAAATGCAGTCTTAAAGATATTTTTGAAAAATGCTTTGTAGTTTCAAACCATCTTGCAAATAACGAACAGACCCAGGGTATGCTCAACTATGACCTGTTTAAAACTATGCGTCCATATTCCACATTCATCAACACAGGAAGAGGCGCACAGGTCGTTGAGGATGACCTTGTTAAAATACTGACCGAACGTCCTGACATCTATGCAATACTTGATGTAACCATGCCTGAACCGCCTATAAGCGGACATCAGTTCTACAAACTTCCCAACTGTATTCTTACTCCACATATTGCAGGAAGCAGCGGCACCGAAGTTCACAGAATGGCTGAATTCATGGCTGAAGAATTCACTCTTTATACTGAGGGTAAACCCTGCAGATATGAAGTTACAGAAAAAATGCTTGAAACGATGGCTTGATAAAATAAAAAGGCTTGATAAGGTGAGTTCATGGCTCACTTTACCAAGCCTTGAAAAAATTTAAAAGAGGTGCTCTGACAATGACAAAAAACAAAAAACTTCATCTGTATTCTATTGTCTTACTTGACACAGATCATATAGATGAAATATGTCAGGATATTAAAGAGCAATACGAAAACGGAGTTTCGACTTGCGCTCTTTTCAAAATGACTCTGGTTCCGGAGGGGAACCCACCTGTAAATAAAGCCAAGATACTTTGCGAAAAATATAAAATTTTCAAAGACAAACTTGATTCTATGGGGTTATGCAGCGGTATTCTGGTGCAAGCAACAATGGGGCACGGCTGGGTTCTCAGCGAAATGTTCCCATACCAACAGTTTACAAACTTTCAAACCGGAGACAAGGACAGAATCGTCTGCCCTTATGATGAAGGATTCAGGCAATATGTAAAAGAGGCGTTCAGAACTATAGCTTCATATCATCCTGATACTATAATGTTGGACGACGATGTCAGGCTGATGTATGCAAGAGGCGGTGGAGCTTGCGGCTGTGAGCTTCATGTAAAAGAGTTTAACAGAAGAACAGGTGAAAACTTCACAAGAGAAGAGCTTTATGAAGCGGTAACGGAAGATTCAGAGCGCGGAAAAAATTATACGGAAATATTTGCCGCTACACAGAGAGAGGCAATAATTGACTGTGTAAAACTGATGCGTGAAGGTATTGATGAAGTCGATCCGTCAATTCCGGGCTCATACTGTTGTGTAGGAAGTGAAGCAGAAAATGCGGTTGAGATTGCAGAGATAATGGCAGGAAAAGGCAATCCTAAAATTGTAAGAATAAACAACGGAAACTACTGCAACCCGCAGATCAAATATCTTTCGACATGCTTCGGCAGAGCTGCACAGCAAATAGCTAAAATCGAAGATAAAGTGGACATTATACTTGCTGAAACGGATACTTGCCCTCAGAACAGATACAGTACAAGTGCTTCTGCGCTTCACGCTCACTTTACAGGATCTCTTCTTGAAGGTGTAAAGGGTGCAAAACAATGGATCACAAGACTTTCATCCTATGAGCCTGAATCAGGAAAAGCCTACAGAAAAACTCTTGCGAAATATGACGGCTTTTATGAGAAAATTGCTGAAATAGTGCCTACACTTAAATGGAGAGGCGTAAGATCTCCTCTTTACGATAAGCCCTATTACAATTTCAAAAAAATAGTCAGAGGGGACTTTAATGCATGGATCGGTTGTGTCCTCGAAAGATTTGGTCTTCCCGTTTATTTTTCGGCAAAAGAAGGTGGACTCCTTGCTCTTGAAGGTGAGCTTGACGAAAGAATCTCAGATGAAGATTTGATGAAAGCCTTCAAAAAAGGAATTCTTGTATCTTCAGACTCTGCAGAAAGACTCATAAAAAGAGGCTTCGGAGAACTTCTCGGTGTTGATATTCAGAAATGGAACGGAAAACAACCGAGCTATGAAATAATAGGTGCAAACGGAAACTCATGCAGCATACAGAAAAATATAAAACAGATAGTTCCTTTAAACGAAGATGTAACTGCAGATTCAAAAGTTTTCCACGGAATAGACGGAACAAATGTTGAATATCTTTTCCCCGGAGCAACCGTTTATAACAACAAAGCAGGAGGAAAGTCAATAGTATTCTCAGGAACGCCGGATACTCACTACCATATTGTAGAAGCATTCAGCTTCCTGAATTATTCAAGAAAACAGCAGATGATCCGACTCATGAAACTTGCAGGAGAACTTCCTGTATACTTCCCGGGAGACGAAGAGGTATACTTAAAGGCTGCAGATATGCCGGACGGAAAGCTTTTCTGTGCACTCATAAACATAAGTTTTGACATAATAGAAAACGTGACTCTTTGCTGCGACAGAAAAGTCAATACAATCAAGAAAATTGCATGTGACGGATCGCTTGAAGATGTTTCCTTTGTTAAAAATGAAGATACATTGACACTCGAACTCCCTGCATATACTTTAGATCCGGTGATACTGATAATAGATTAATAATTTGGAGGACTGACAAAATGATAAACAATGCTATTTTTTCTCTTGAAGAGATCGAACAGATAAAAAACTCAGAAAATAAGGAAATCAAAGAATTGGCTGAAAAAATTCTTGAAAATCCTGCAGGAATTGAATCGCTCGCCTTTGCATATTACTACACAAACGATGAAAAATACTGGGAAAAAGCCCATGGAATGATAATTGACAAAATAAACACAGCAAGATGGGAAAACCACGAATTTGGAAGCTCCGACCTCGGCACTGCAGCTGAATGCCGCTTTATGGCAATGGCATACTCACTTTTCGGAGACAAACTCGATGCGGAAGAAAAAGCAAAACTTATTGACAATGCATATAACAGAGGTGTCTACCCCATTTTCCGTGACTGGGTGCTTCCATCAGAAAAGCAGCACGCAATAGATACTATGGGACACAACTGGTGGCTCGTTTGTGTTTCCGCAGGTGCTTACGGCGCATTGGTACTCAAAGATGAAGTTCCTGAATGTGAAAGACTTTACAAAATGGCTGACAAAGGTATCGAACAGTGGTTCAAATACAAAGGCAACCACTTAAACTGCAAACCTCAGAATATGGACAACGGTTCTTTCTACGAAGGTCTCGGATATCTGAACTACCCTCTCGGTGAATATCTCCAGTTTGCTGAAGCTCACAAAAGAATTACAGGCAAAAAACCTTTTGATGATACAGAAATCATAAACGCAAATGCAAGGTTCTTTATAAACTGTACTTATTTTTCCGATAACACAGACTATTATGTCGATTTCGGAGATTCTCACGGAAAGGGAAACATCGGTGCTATCCCCTATCTTATCCGTTACGGTGTTGATATTCCCGAACTCTATTGGTATATCAAAAACAGCGCCGCATCATATGACAATCTGATAAAAGTTCTTACTTATAATGCGCTCAACGGTAAGGAAGGCCAAAAACCCGAAAGTCTTTCTGTTTGTTACGATAAGATCGGTTGGGCAATATTCAGAGATTCTTTTGACAAAAACGGCTCAATGCTTGCTGTAAAATGCGGTGACACATGGAATCACGCACACGCAGACAGCGCCCACTTCACATTCTTCCACAAAGGTGACAAGCTCATCTACGACTCACTCACAACATCTTATTCGAAAAAACTTTATATAGGATATTATGTCGAATCTGAAGCTCACAATGTTCTTCTTTTTGATGGCAAAGGACAGGATGTAAGAGACAACTACAAAAACCACGCTCATTGCAGAGGCGAACTTCTCAATTATACAGACGACAGAGGTTTCAGATATATCGTTGCAGACGGAACAGGCCCCATGAGCAGATATTTCCGCAAACATCACAGACATTTCCTGTGGCTCAATAATTTCATTTTCATCTATGACGATGTTGAATGTTATGAAAACGGTGAAGTAAATTTCCTTCTCCATGCAAACCCCACAAATCCGTTCAAAATGCTTACTCCTGCAACTGTAACAGATAAGATCGGTTATCTTAAAAACGAACAGAATCAGGACTATGTTGATATTTATAAATCTTACAACAGAACAACAGATGAGGAAGGTCATGTAAAGTTCATTTCCGTTATTATGCTTGACGACTCTGCTGAACCTGTATACGAAGAAATTGAAAACGGCATGAAAGTTACAGTCGGAGATACCAAAGTTTATGTAAACACACGAAGCGACGGCAAAGTAATGCACAAAAACTGCATAAACACCATGGACGGTATTACGACAGATGCTATGATCCTCGTTGACGATAACGGTAAATACGGTGTCGCAAACGGTTCTATCGTAAGAAAAGACGGTGTAAGCCACCTTGATACATGGGTAAGAATGACAGGTTGGGTCGATACCGCTGAAAAAATTGAAGACTAAATAAGGAGTAATAATTATGTTTTACGATATACTTTTTACCGAAGAAGATATTCTCCGAATAAAAAATACAGATAATCCTCAACTGAAAAAATATGTCGACGAAACTCTTGCTGAAGCTGAAAATACAGTTCTTTCAGACGTCACAAAATTCATGGGATTTCCGGACAAATGTGAAGCCTTTCAGATAATGGGCTTTGCATCTCAATACACCGGAGACAAAAAATATGAAGAAAAAGCACTTGAGATCATGAAGTATAAAGTGGAACATGATCTGTGGATCTCTAATGAATACGATCCCAACAAATTCAACGGTTTTGACATCAGAACAGCCCTTGAAACCGGCAACAAATGCGCTGAAATGGCATTTCTGCTTTCGTTCTTCGGAAATAATCTGACTGAAGATGAAAAAAAATACTATGCCGAAGCAACATACAACAAAGGCATACTTCCAATACTTGAAGACTGGGTTCTCCCCAACCATAAAATTCATGCCCTTGATACTATGGGACATAATTTCTGGGTAACTACTGTTTCAAACTGCGCCCTTGCAGCTTTAGCATTAAAAGATTATATTCCGGATGCAGAAAAGTATCTCAAAGCCGCAATCAAGGCAATAAAGGCGTGGTTCGAATACAAGGGAAATCCCTTAAATGCAAAACCTCAGAATATGGACAACGGCGGATACTATGAAGGTGTAGGTTACGGCGATTACAGCTTTAAAGAATATGTCAGATTTGCTGCCGTTTACAAGAAAATCATTGGAGAAAAACCTTTTGATGATACAGAATTCATGGAAGATTCCGGCAATTTTATAATAAACGCAGCTTACACTTCCGATAAATGTGACTACAATCTCGGATTCGGAGACTGCGGAAACTCATACAGAAGTACTCCCCTTTTGCTTATCTTTTACGGAATGGCAACTCCTGAATTGCGCTGGTATGTGAAAACAAGATTATCTCAAAAAGAAGAGCGAATTTTCAGAATCGTTGCCTGGGAAGATATCTACTGCAACGAAGCTAAAGTTCCGGAAAAACAATCTGTTTGCTATGATAAGATCGGCTGGGCAGTTTTCAGAGACAGCCACGAAAGAAACTCTACAGCCCTTGCAATCAAATGCGGAGACACATGGAACCATGCCCACGCAGACTGCGCAAACTTCATTCTTTACCGTAACGGTGTACCTGAAATCTTTGAATGTATGACATATGGTGGCTACTCCAATAAGCTTTATCAGGGGTACTACGTAACATCTCAGGCTCACAACGTTCTGCTCTTTAATGACAAGGGTCAGGATTTCAGAGACAACTATAAAAACCACGCTCATGTTCCGGGAAGACTTCTGAACTATGTCGATGACAGAGGCTTCAGATACGTAGTTGCTGACGGCACAGGCCCCATGGGAAGATACTTCCGTAAACACCACAGACATTTTATCTGGCTTGATGGGTTCATTCTTATCTATGACGATGTTGAATGTTATGATTTCGGTAAGGTCTCCTTCCTTCTTCACGCAAAAGAAAACAACTGTTTCAAAATGCTCTCGCCCTGCACTTTAACAAAATGTAACGGATATTCAGACACTACAGGAGAATCAAATCATCAGTACGACTCCTACAACGTACATACAGATGACGAAGGACATGCTAAGTTTGTAAGTGTCATGGTTCTCGATGAAGGTCTTACACCGATCTACGAAAAGATCACGGACGGATGCAAAATAACCTGCGGCAAAACAACTGTATATATCAACTTCAGAAGCGATGGTAAAATCATGCACAGAAACTGCATCAACATTATGGACGGAATCACAACCGATGCGGTAATGGTCATAAACGATGGAGAAAAATACGGCATCGTAAACGGTTCTATTATCAGAAAAGACGGAATCAGCTACCTTGACACACTCGCAAGAGTTACAGGCTGGGCTGACAGCTTTAACGAATAAAAAGGAGTCTAATCCTCTATGTTTAAAGATGCATTATTTACCAAGGCGGAAGTCACGGAAATAAAAGAATATGACGATTCAAGGCTTAAGGCTTATATAAAAGATGTTTGCGAAAAGGCTGATACGGCAGTTCAAAAAGGAACAGGAAGCCTTGTGGGTTATGACGACAAATATACAATTCTTTCCGTTTGTTTTGCTTACTATCTTTCAGGAGACAGTAAATATTCAGACCTTGGGAAAGAAATGTTGTTTCACATACTTGAAAGCAGCAGATGGTATGACTGCGAAGAAGAACCTTGTGAAGAAAACAAATATGACATTCACGCAGGACTTTACACCGGTCACAAATGTCTTGACACATCTTTCCTGCTCTCCTATTTCGGAGAACTGCTTTCAGAAGAGGAACAAAAGCTTATTGCGGAAAAACTTTATAAAAATGCTATCCTCCCAATAATGGAACAATGGATACTCCCCAATAAAAAAGTTCATACGCTTGATACCATGGGACATAATTTCTGGATATACATCCTTTCAACGGCAGCATTGCTGACACTCGTAATAAAAGATCATATACCTGACGCTGAAAAATATCTTGAAATGTTAAACAAAGCAATTGCGGCATGGTACGTCTACAAAGGAAACCCATTAAACGCAAAACCACAGAACATAGACAACGGTGGATACTACGAAAGCACCGGATATGCGGAAACTTGTTCGCATGAATACATGTTTTACGCATATGCTCACAATAAAGCTTTTGGGCAACATCCGTTTGATGACTCAGAAATCATGGCATCAATAGGCAGATTCCATACACAGACTTTCTACAGTTCAGATAAAGAAGATTACTCTTTGGAATTCGGAGACTGCGGAGATCCTTACAGAGATACACAGTTCGCCCTCATTCTTTACGGTTTGGGAACACCTGAACTGAGGTGGTTTGCCCGCGAAAGCAAAAGCCCCACCTGTGACGTATTCATGCGTATGATGACATGGAAAGAGGTCTACACAAAAGAGGCTTATCCCCCAAAAGAACTTTCTGCCTGCTACAGTAAAATAGGTTGGGCAACATTCAGGGACAGCCATGAAAAGAATTCAACAATGTTGGCAATCAAATGCGGAGACACATGGAACCATGCTCATGCTGACTGTGCACATTTCAGCCTTTACAGAAAAGGTGACACGGAAATATACGACAGCGGCAGCCCTCCCGGATATTCAAAACCCTCATATCAAAAGTATTACGTAACATCCCAGGCACACAACGTACTGCTTTTCAATGATAAGGGTCAGGATTTCAGAGACAACTACAAAAATCATGCCCATATCCCCGGCAGACTGCTTAACTACGTTGACGACAGCGGCTTCAGATATGTTGTTGCCGACGGTACAGGTCCAATGGGAAGATATTTCCGTAAACACCACAGACACTTTCTTTGGCTTGACGGATTCATTCTTGTTTATGATGATGTTGAATGTTATGACTTCGGTAAAGTATCATTCCTGCTTCATGCAAGAGAAAAAAACTGCTTCAAGATGCTCTCTCCCTGTACTGAAACAAAACATGAAAGCTATATAAATAAAAGCGAAAAACCAAACGATATTTATACAGCTTTCAATATTCATACCGACAATGAAGGCCATGCAAAGTTTGTTGGAGCAATGCTTCTTGATGAAAAACAAGAGCTGAAATATAATGAAATTACAGACGGCTGCAAGATAACCTGCGGTAAAACAACAGTCTACATCAATTTCAGAAGTGACGGAAAAATCATGCACAGAAACTGCATTAACGTTATGGACGGAATTACAACCGATGCAGTAATGGTCGTAAACGACGGCGAAAAATACGGAATCGTAAACGGTTCTATTATCAGAAAAGACGGAAACAGCTACCTTGATACTCTCGCAAGAGTTACAGGCTGGGCTGACAATTATAAATAATCGGAGGAAAAAAAGATGTTAAATACAGCATTTTTCACAGAAGAAGAATTACTTAAACTTAAAAACACAACAGATCCCGAGCTTAAAAAATTAGCGGATTCTCTGTTTGAAGGAGCTGAAAAAGCTCTTGAAAACGGAGGCGGAGGATTCATTACTCTTGCCCTGGGATACTATACAACAGGAAACAAAGAGTATATCGAACTTGCAAAAAAAGAACTTCAAAACCAGTTGGATAACGGTTTATGGATATCAGACGAATACGATCCCACTAAATATAACGGCTACGACATCAGAACAGCCCTTGAAACAGAACGTAAAGTAAGTCAGATGTCTACAGGTCTCTCACTTTTCGGAGACCTTCTTTCCGAAGAGGAACTTAAATATTTCGCAGACGAGACATATACAAGAGGTATTCTTCCCATAATGGAAGACTGGGTTCTCCCCGGAAAGAGAATGCACGCCCTTGATACAATGGGTCACAACTTCTGGATCGTTATTACATCCGCTGTTGCAGGTGCAATCATCATTATGAAAGATTTGATTCCAGACGGTGACTATTTGCTCAAGGAAGCTATCGCCGCTGTAAAAGCATGGTTTGAATATCCCGGAAATCCCATGAACGCAAAACAGCAGAACGTTGACGATGGCGCGTATCACGAAGGTGTAACATACTTTGACTACAGCTACAGCACATACCTCAGCTTTGCAAATATCTACAGAAACATTACAGGAGAACATCCTTTTGACGATGTGGATTACCTTAAAAAAGGTCTCAAGTTTATTATAAACTCATGGTTCCCCTCAGACAACACAAGCAAAGATTACTACATTGGTTTCGGAGACTGCGAACAGCCCCATTGCTCACTCAATTCTCCGCTGAGCATGGTTCGTTATGGAATTGACGATGCTGAATTGCGTTATTATCTTAAAAACAGAAACCTTAAAAAATATGATCTTCAGAAAGCTCTCGTATGGGATGAGCTTTACGGAAAAGAAGATAAAAAGCCTGAAACAAAATCTGCCTTGTATCCAAACGTAGGTTGGGCAATGTTCAGAGAAGGCTACGACGAAGATTCCGTTATGCTTGCAGTAAAATGCGGCGATACATGGAATCACGCTCACGCAGATGCATGTCACTTCAATCTTTACAGAAACCGCAGACCTGAAATATTTGACACAATGCAGGCATATTCCTACAGTTCAGACGCATACCACAAGTATTATGTAGAATCGATCGGACACAATGTTCTTCTTTTCAACGACAAAGGTCAGGATTTCAGAGACAACTATAAAAACCACACTCATTGCAAAGGTCAGCTCTATAATTTCACAGATGAAGACGGACTTCGTTATGTAGTTGCAGACGGAACAGGTCCTATGGGAAGATATTTCCGTAAGCATCACAGACATTTCCTTTGGCTTGACGATTTTATCCTCATTTATGATGATGTAGAATGTTATGAATGCGGAAAAGTTTCATTCCTGCTCCATGCAAAAGATGAAACCTCATTCAAAATGCTCTCACCTGCCTGGGTTGAAACAAAAAAAGGTTACATCGACGGTGAATTTAAAGAAGAAAACTGCACATATAAAGTTTACAATACAAACACCGACGACGAAGGTCACGCAAAATTCCTCGCAATCATTCCTCTCAACGAAAATGTTGAACCTAAATTCACAGAGCTTACAGACTGCTGGAAAGTTGAATATAACAATACCACAGTATATGTAAACCGCCGCGCAGACGGTAAGATAGCACACAGAAACTGCATCAATGTTATGGACAGCTATGTAAGTGACGCTGAAATGGTAATTGAAAACAACGGAAGACATGCTGTTATTAACGGATCTCTCCTCAGAAAAGACGGCAAGAGCATTTTTGAAAAGCTTTCAAGAATCACAGGTTGGGCTGATAAAAACTAATATAAAAGATGTTGGATGTATTCACGTATACATATACTCCAACTGCTACCGAAATATTTATGATTAATTACTATTAAATTGTTCTGCCGCTGTCTGTTTAGATTGCGGCAGAACATTGAAAAAGAAAGGTGGATTTGTGTATGAGAAAAACTTTAGCTATTTTATTTTTAATATTTTGTTTGGTAATTGCTATTTCCTCATGTAGCGATGATTCAAGTACGGATTTATCAGAGACGGTTAATGCTGTATATGAATATATACCTTTTCCGCAAGCATATGTTTTAGAAAAGGCTCAAACTCCATTATCTTCAAATGTGTCGTGTAATTTCTTGAACGCTGCAGTTAAGGAATTTAATATAAAAACTTCAGATTATCCGAGGATTGACTTTGAATCAGGAGTTATCCCAGAGAATGCTATACGTATAACATCCGAAGCTATGATAAAATTATATGAAAAAATGTATGGTTCAGGTAGTTTTAAGACTGTTTTTCCTCGGGATATACTTTCTAATGAAGTTCAATATCTGTTTAAATACGATTCAAAAAGCGATACGTATGTTTTTATTGATGATGGTGGTGCAGGTGCTGAGTATGAAGGCGGTTACTATCGTAATTTTATAAAATATGAAGTTGAAAATGACTTATTATATATTTACGATGTTTTTGCTTCTATATATGATGTGTATCATACTGTCGATAATGAATTGAAAAAAATCAACATTGTAGGTGGGGCCTGCAAGTTCAATAATGACAATCTCCATTATGTTATATTTGAATCCGAAAATATAACGGAGTTTAATGAATTTGTAGATAATCTGAGAATAGGTGCTTTTGACGAAACTCTTCCTATGTATAAGCACACATTTGCTAAAGCCGAAGATGGGAACTATTATTGGGTTCAAAGTGAATCTTTGGATAGTGTTGAACCATCGTCAATCGAGAATCTAGGGAATTAGCAGCTTTATCACGTTTTAAATAATGTAAGGAATATTTATGCGGACAAACAAAAAAGGGAAGGAGATTATAGTAAATGAGTGTCCAATATGTTTTGACTTACATAAATTATTATAATTTGTCATAATAGATTAAACTTAGTTCTATATAAATAATCAAATATTCCACGATGTGATAATTATTATATCACATCGTGGATAGAAAGGTTGTATTATGAGAAAATTTATTACAGTAATGGTTTTAATGGCGTTGTTGCTTATATGTGGGTGCAAAAGTATTGTTATTGATTCTGAAACCATTAATAAAATTTATTCTTACATACCTTATCCGGAAGCTTACAGCATGAGAGATATCACAAACATATATGAAATGGAAAGTCTTCCAAGCAGATTTATTGCTGAATTTGAAGACCTTTTTAATGTGAATGTTGAAGCTTCTCCTGTTGCATTTAGCGATGCTGATTATTTCGGCGGAAATTGGCCGCTTATTCCTAAAACAGAAATTGTTCAGCTTTGGGAAAAAATGTATGGGGTAGGTACGTTTGAAAAATACCACTTTAATTTTGTGGAAGATATCGGTGATTATAGCAGCAAAGGAATCCTTATTTATGATGAAAATTCAGATTCTTATGTTTATGCACAAAATTTCAATAGTGAGGGAATAGGTATTGACTGTCAGAGCTACCGAAAGATGATTTCTTACGAAATAAAAGGTGATTTTCTTTTTATTTATGATATTTACGGTTCTTTTTATTCTGAATCTGAATATGATGACGATTTACAAATAACTGAAAATGTTTATATAATAAGTGGTGAGTGTGTGTTTGTTCACGGTACGGATTACGAACATTATGTAATTGATAAAATTAATTCTACAGACGATACTGTGGATTCCGTTGTTGATAAATTATATAGTGGAGAGTACGATGGACAACTTCCCACATATAAACACACCTTCGCCAAAGCCCAAGACGGCAGCTTTTATTGGGTTCAGAGCGAGGTTATGGATGTAATAAAACCAATTAAAACAGAAGATTTATTTAATTAAGCTCTATGTCAATAGTTGGGGTGAAAAATCCTCAATAAGTTAAGAAGATAATCACACATTCTCTCTCCGGGATATCCCGGAGAGAGAAATTTTCAGTTAAAAAAGGTTCTATAATAAATGTTGGGGTAACACTCAACATTTATTATAGAACCGATTTATATTCAATTAAGCAGTTTCAATACTGTTTGCTTCACCGAGATTGAGAAGCTTAACTGCGTCTTCACGCATTTTGTATTTGAGGATCTTACCTGCGGCATTCATTGGGAAGGAATCAACGAAAGCAACGTATCTTGGGATCTTATGTTTTGCCATATGGTCGCGAACATAAGTCTTGATCTCTTCCGTAAATTCATGGGTGTCGCCCGTCACGCTGTTACGCAGTGCATTACTCAGCAAGAAGTGCGCAGACTTTCAGCTGTATCTCTTGGTTTTCATGATTTGTTTTCATCACGTTTGTTCTGATATTGATATGCCATTCTGACAACATAGCTTTGCAGAAGATGACGCAGCTCGGAGAAATTCTCCGCCTTTGCCGCCGCGCGGATACGTGCCGACACTGTATCGATGCCGCAGCAGAAGATCTCACCCGCATTGCGCTCCGCATCCAACAGAGTAAGCGTATTCTCCGCATTCCGCAGATATGCCGCACGGATACCCTCGGGAAGCGTTATACCGACATCACACGGGACGGATTCTGTATCGTAACGAAACGTTTTCAGCGCAAAGGGCGAGAGCAACACCGATTCCGTGACCCCGCCCACCGCAAACGACACCGTGATCTCATACGGTTCACGGTTAAGCGCATAGACCCACGTTTCCCCGTTTTCACACAGATACCGCACACAGACGGGATCCGAGATTCCCGCCGCATCCAAAAAACGCTTTGCGGGCAGACGGCGATACTCTTTGGCAAACGCGATCTGTTCCGCCGCGTGTGACTTGTCCAGATACAGACCGCCCGCGGTGAAGGACAGAGCATCGTGCAGTGCCAGGTCAGCGGTCATCTGCTCCATGTAATACGGTGCATCGGGTAGAATCGCGGTAATGCGGGATTCTGCATCGTAGAAGAAACTATGATCGGGATCGTCGGCATAGACACAGTTGGATTGGTTAACCTCGGTCGCACGGTAGTCGGGCAGAGCGAGGATGCGTTTCATATCCTCCGAATCCTCTGTATAAGGAACGGACGTGTGCTTGCCCCATCGTTCCACCCAACAGTTGAAGTGGAAACTCTCGCTGACAGGAAGTGCACGAAGCTGTGCATACATATCCTCCTCCAGCCAGGTCGGATCGGTCAGACTTCGGGAGATAGTCTCATCGGTCGTACTCCACTGCGTTTTGTCACGAAAATCGCGTTCCACGGCAAAGGAAATGCCGTCCTCCTCTGTATACAGAGTAAAATCCATACCAGCGTACCGATACAATTCTTCATTAGTCGGACCGACACCGAACTGTCCTTCCTCTGAGGAACGGTACGGAATACCCTCTCTGCCGTGCCGATAGCCGCCGAATGCAGGCTCGTTCCAAACCGTCACGCCGAGATGATAGTCGGGACGGATCTCACGGAGCATATCGCGGATCTCACAAAGAAACTCCTTCACGACACCGCATCGCCATGCGATCCATTCCTCCTTTACCTGCTCTGTTAAGAACGCATACCGTTTTTCAAAGCGGTGCGGGTCGTCCGATGCGACGGGAATGTGAATGCCCGTGTCTTCGGTGAATCTTGCGGCGCATATGTCATCGTAACCGGTCAGAAGATTGCCGAACCACAGCATGGTTCCGTGCCAGAAATTGATCGAAATTCCCTCAAAGGACGGATGGTGAGAGTACCGCCGTGCAACCTCTCCAATGTATTCCTTGATCTGTGCGCGCACAGTCGGATGCAACGGATTAAAGATCGGTGCCTGAGGCTTTCTTCCATCGCCCTGTTCAGGACTCGGATAGTAGCCGTATTCGGTCGTCCAGTCGTTGGTACTGATCTGCACACTTCCGTCATAGCAGACGTTGCATACTGTGTCCGCACCCGCACGGACGGCATCCTCGTCAACGTTCATCATGGCGGCAAGTCTGCCCAAACGCATCAGAGTCATTGAGCCGGTAAAGTGCCAGCCCTCCGCGTCAAATTCCGTCAGAACGTCCTCCAGCCAATCGGGGAATTCGCCCGTGACAGTACGTCCATAGGACGCGCGGTTTCCGTTTTCCGCAAATACCAGCGAATTGCCGCGCGATGCCGGTTGGGATTTGACGGGAATGTTCGGACCGAAGTACCAGTTTACCGGATAGACCAGACGGTTCTGTCCCGTCATACGCATATAATCGATGTGATGCTGAACCCAATCATACGTACAGTATGCGCCCTCCGACGCACCGATGTTGCACGGATCCTCGTACTGGATTCCGAACGTACGCGTTCCCACGCCGCCACCGACGATCTCCGCCGCTGGAAGCGATTCCAGCTCATACACGGCGATGGACGATACCGCTGCGGGCTTCTTTCCCGAAAACGATGAGATCACGATGCTCTGATCGAGTGCTCGAGGCCAAAACACATTGTATGCCTGCCGCATGGTGTTCGTATTTTCCTGATCTCCTCCGACGGCCAGACCGAGATTCAGATCGTAGCAGACACCGTCACCGATGCACATCGTACGTTCCCTGTCGTCGGGAAACGTGAGCTCCATCAGATGAGGTCGGTCGATCCGTTCCACGTCAAAGCGATAACCGAGACAGTTGTTCTTTTGAGTAGGGAAAAAGCCGACGACCACATCAGATTCTCCATCAATACAGAGGACCTCAAAAAGAATGTGGGCGGTTATGCCACATACGGAGACATCAAAGCATATGTCTTGGAGAAATTCGGTCTGAAGGTTTCCAGTCTGAACATTGGACAAACCAAAGACAAGTGCGGTATCAAGGAAAGAGAAAACTACAATAAAGGCAAGGATGGTCACAGAGTACCAAACTGCACACCAGAAAAAGAACAGGCAATCATGGATGCATTCAGACACTTTGGAATGCTGAAAGACTAAAAGCAAAACGGACCCATTTTCATGGGTCCGTTCTTTTATGCCTGCAGATGATTCTCACCAGTACTTGGTACCGTGCCGGCACTCAGTGAACTTAAAAATTTCCTCATAACCATTTTAGTGTATCAAACCTGCGGTTTTCAACATGGTTTCTGTATAGCAGGAACCACGGACCGCACGAAAAAACTTATGACGAAATTTTTAGAAATGGCACTCATCAGAGCCTGATTCACCTCCTGGCGGATGGATTTCGGCGAGCGATACAAAACCCAGCCCAGTTTACAGACTGGGCAGTTGAGGATTTGGCGAGGAAGTAATCTATGATTACTTACGAAGTCAAATACAAACCCAAAGTAGTACACCATCCAACACCAATGAATAAGACAGTTTACTTTTTTATTGGATGGGGACATCTAAAGAGTACCTATTTTAACCTTAGAAAGTAATCAAAAAATTCAAAAACAAAATTTGTATATTTTATAATTATTTTATATGTTATTTTATAATCCTTATTTTCTGTTTTGCCGAAATGGTCAAAATTTTTCTGTACATAATAGAGATAACTGCTCAGAGAAAAAATCCAGATGAGAAAAGTACGGTTCCAGATGAGAAAAGTACGGAACCTAGTGAGAAAAGTACGGAAAATACCGTTCATACCGTTGGGGAGAAAAGTACGGAGTTAGTGAGAAAAAGACGGAAAAAACGGACCCTTTTTCGGGTCCGTTTTAATCATATTAGAATGGCAGGTCTGGTTCTTGCTCTAAATCTTTGAAATCTGGTCTCTGTCCTTCCTCTAACATGAGAATGTCATCAAATGGGATTCCCCATGTTCCCATGATGATTTGTTTTTCCTCATGGGTCTTTTCTTTGAGGTGGAATTTATATTGAACTGGTTTGCCCTTTCCGTTTGCACTGAACTCACGGATTTCCTCAACCGAAACGGTAATATCAGATGTTGCATTGATTTCCTCAATAGCAGGTTCAATCACATATCGCATCTGGTCGGCTGCTCTGGGGTACTTATTGTCTGTAATGACCTGCGAGAATGTATCAACATTCAGATTGACACATCCAAGATTAACCATTGAACGGAGATACTCATACAGACGGCAACTGTATTTCTTTTTTAACTGCATCATAAATCCAATTTCATAGCGAGTAAAATTTCTCTTTTTGCCAGTGAGAAATTTTTTGAGACCTGGACTGAGTTGGATGTACACCTTTTTCTCGCGCTTATCAATTCTGCAACCATCAGCAATCCAATGATAAAATTCAATGACATCCGGTTCAACCTCAATGGCAAAGGACATTCCCATCAATTTGGAAATGCTTGCATGAATTTTGCTGTACTGCTTGCCACCGTCACTGATGTCCATGAATTTCATAAAATTGTTAAACGATATGACCTCAACTGGAAATTCAGTATCATTCGGTTTGACATGGGACAGCATCAGTGCAATCAATCTCTTTTGGTAGACATCCAAAACAAAGGACTGTTTGGTGAGGTTACGACTATAATCCTCATCCGTACTCATTTTCTGAATCAACTTGTTGTCCTGTGAGACTACAAGTTGTTTTTCTTTGTTTTTGTATTTTCGGGGCATTACATCACCTCTGACTGCTCTTTATCAAATTCGTCTGTCAGTTCTTCCATTTGCTCCTTTGTTGCCACAACATGAAACTCTATGGGTTCGTTGACAAAATCTTTGATATCAATGAAAAAACTCTTTTCATTGCATTGATACTGGTATTTACCAGTTTCCTTGTTTCTCATAATCAGATACATGGTTTATTCTTCCTCCCCCTTTCGGCTGCCTCTCTTGTAACCTGTGTAAGAGAGAGCATGACGAATGGCATCAGAAACAGTCACCTTTGTTCCCTGTCTCTTGCTCTGCAAATATTCAATTCTCTCCTGCAACAGTGCCTGCATCTCATTATCAATCTCAACTGAGACTTTCTTTTTCTTGTTTTCCATGTGGTTTTTGCCCCCATTCTTCTTTTTTCTGAAAATTTCTGAATTAAGTATGATGAACCAGACCACAAAAACGGTTTTCCTCATAACTTTTTTGAAAAACGGAGAAAAAAGAAGATTTATTCTGAAACATAGCAAAACGGACCTTTTTCAAGGTCCGTTTCCTGGTCTTACTGGATGTCATCCAGAATCTTTTTGAGGCGGTCTCTTTCTTCAATGAGGTGGAGGTAGAGGTGGTATGGTTTGATTTTTGCTCCACCTGCAGATGCCTCGGTGATGTATTTATCAATTTCCTCATAATGTTTTTTGGTTGCCTCTACATCCAGAGTAGGGGATTGAGATTGCTTTTTCTTTTTGGGCATTGGGTACTTTTTAGTCAGTACAGACAGTACCAACTGATTGAGAGAAGTGTCCTGCTCATCAGCAACCATTTTCAGATGGTCAATATATTCTTCTTCGCAGTAGATGCGAAAATCCTTTTTGCTCATCGCTTGTTCTCCTTTCGTATCGCCTAAGAATTGCCAGAGGGCAATGACTAAGATTTGCCTAAAAGGGCAAATCGTGCAGTTTAGGCAGTTTTGTCCTAAACTGCTGCGAGTGGTAACTCGCACATAGTAAGCATGAGAGATGCCTAATTTTTAGGCAGTGAACGAATGCTTACTACTGGTTTGGTTCCATGCTGAGTTTAGGCATTATTGACTAAACGAGGACGGACCAAACCAACGAAAGAAATAACGGATGTTGTTTCTTTCGGATGAGGGTTCAAAGGGAACGATGTTCCCTTGTCCTCTCCGGAAGGAGTGGTTCCAAGGCAACGCCTGGCCCAGGGTTTTGCGATTTTTCGCAAAACCATTACTGGGTTAATCTTAATGCGAGAAACATTTTTGTCTGCATTTCGCATTCCACATACTTTCTTTGTACTTGTTAGAAAGGAGGTATGTTCTATGGCAGATTTTAGTGTTTCGTTGCATGAAGATGATTCGTTCAACTTAGACCATGACAACCGAAAATATCTCTCAAAAAATATTGACCCAGAGAGAGTATCAGAGAATATTTCGTATGCAGGAAATATTCCGCTCCGTGAATTTTACGAGCAGACTTTTCAAGCATCTTATGAACAATACAGAGCAAAAAAAGAGAAAGAAAGAGGAAAACCTTTTGTTGCAAATTGGCCTGAAAAATACTATGACTCTGTTGCTCAAAAACAGGAGGAAGAAGAGGCAAAATTAAAGCAAGCAAAGAGAGATGGAATGCATGGTTCTGAATTAGCAGACAAGAAAGCATATACCAAAATCGCAAAGCAGATAATCATTCAAGTTGGCAACACGGATGATTTAGAGGCAATGGGTCCAGAAGAACGAGAGCAAACCAGAAAAGCAATGATAGGAACATTGAAAGAATACATGGACACATTCCAAGCGGAAAATCCGAATTTCAGAATTGTCAATGCAGTAATCCATGTAGACGAAATTTCTTTGGCACCGCATTTGCACTTGACATACGTTCCGGTGCAGGAAGTATCTCGCGGTCAAAAAATTTCAAACTCGCTCAGAGGAGCATTAAAGCAGATGGGATTTGTTGACCAACCAAAAACAGAGACATCACCCATGGTTCACTGCCAGACACTCTGGCAAACCAAGGAACGAGAGAGGGTCATTGAGATTGCAGAAAGACACGGTTTGGATGTTGGGTACAACAAAGGCAATAAAGGCAGAGGTCAGACCATTGGAGAGTATCGCGCTGCCAAACAAGCAGAACGAGAGGCAATGATGGAACAGAGTGTTATTGATGCACGAAAGGAAGAACTTGCCGAAGTGACCGAAGCGAACCAACAGCAGACTGCACTATTCAATATCAAGTCGCAAGAGTTGTATGACATCACCGTTGCAGTCGATGCAAAGCAGGATGAATATGATGCAGTTGAGGAGCAGGTCAAGCAAAAGACTGATGAGTTGGTGGCATTGACTGAGCAGGTAGACAAAGTTCCAGATGTTATCAATCAGTCAGTGAACCACTGCGAGCAGGAATTGCAGGAGAAACTGATTCCACCAGTTTCTCCAAGTGATAGATACGAGCGAGTGACCAAAGGTTCTTTTAGTAATAAAAAGACCTATGTCATGGTGCCAGAAAAGGACTATGAGGTTTTAGAGCGTCGCAACGGTCTTAAACCAGATGCGGTTCGTGGCATCATCAAAGATGCACTGAAACCATTGAGAGATGCAATTATGGAATTGCCAGTGGTGAAGAATCTGACTGCCATAATTCAGCATCTTGAAAATGAGGTCAGTGAATGGAAAAAGAGATTCCGAAAATCTGAGAAAGAAAAAGAGGCATTGCAGAAAGAGAATGCAGAACTAAAAGCAGAAAAGGCAGTTGCTGACCGTGTGATGCAGACCAAACTGCACCTGTCACCGCAAGTGATTGACATTATGAAATCACAGGCCGCACAGGAACTGGCACGAGAACAGCGAGACAAAGATGATGATGTTCTCGGTTTCTAAATTCTCTCATATCATTTTTTGTATTTTCCCTACCTAAGCACACGATGGTGAAAATGTAAACATTCTGCGTCATCTCTTGAGAAATTGGTCAAAATACGCTAAAATTATATTTGGAAAAAATAATCATTATTTCTGTAAGATTTCCACTCATATTCCGTGTATAAGGGTGAAAGGAGGTTTGCTTATGGAAGATAGAGACATTGTAAATTTATATTGGCAAAGAAACCAAGATGCCATCCGTGAGACAGCCTCAAAATACGGTGGTTACTGTAAATCAATCGCAAAGAACATTTTAGGGAGCAATGAAGATGCAGAGGAATGTGTCAACGATACATATCTGAATGCATGGAACTCTATTCCCCCTCACCGTCCAAACATCCTGTCCACCTATTTGGGGAAAATCACGAGACACCTTTCCTTTGACAGATTCCGACACAAAAATGCTGACAAGCGAGGCGGTGGAGAAATTGCTCTCGTTCTTGATGAATTGGCAGAATGTGTGTCCGGTTCTGAAAGTGTAGAGAATGAGTTTGCAAGAAAACAACTCGTTGAAGAAATCAATGCATTTCTAAACACACTCCCACAGGAAAAGTGCAACATCTTCCTTTGCCGTTATTGGTATGCAATCCCAGTTACTGAGATTGCAAAGCGATTCAGAATGACCGAAAACAATGTGTCGGTAACATTGAACCGCATAAGGAAAAATCTTAAAATTTATCTTACAGAAAGGGGTTATGACTTATGAAAAAAGAGAATTTGTTTGATATTATTGGCGATGTCGATGAACAAAAAGTCGCAACAGCAGGTCGCGCAATGACCGAAAAGAAAAAGTCTCGCCCTGTTTGGTTCAAATGGACTGCGATGGCTGCTTGTCTGTGTTTGATGCTTGTTGCTTTCCCTATTATTCAGAACTTCTCAAACACACAAGAAGTAGATACCATTGAACTTGGCGAAGTGCTTGAATATTCGGCAGAAAGAGTGGAGAGAGCACTGATTGGTGAATACCGTGGAAACATCCTGCACTCTTGGGGTGAACCAGATTTTGTCCTTACAGACACCTCTGACAAGTATTATTTGGACGAGGATGACAGCAAATATATCATTCTGTACTATGATAACGAGGGTTATATTACCGAGTTCACCTTCGGAGAAGATTAACAAAGGAGTGTGATTGTATGAAAAAGGTTGCAAAATGGTTAGCGGTAATTTCCGTTGTTGTCTTTGTAATTACTTGGGGCATTATGGGTTTGAAAATACTTGATAACAATTACCTTATCACAGCAGAAGCATACATAGGGCTGGTTTCCTTTGTGGTCTTTTTCGTTTGTGCTTTGTATGTGAAACTCACAAATCGTTGTCCTCATTGTGGTAAGACAAAACAATCCTTTGGAAAATACTGCCCTTACTGTGGTAAGGAAATAAACTGACAAACTTGAATTTGACAAAGGAGTGTGATTGTATGGGAAAAGAGATTTTGACACCTTTGGGAGAAATCCAAATCTACATTGACAATGTTCGCTCCGACTATGAAGTTGAGCCCTATAATTGCAACACTCGTTCAGTTTGTGAGAAACCGCTGACAGGTAGTTATCGGATTATTGTTTCAGCAAAAGAGTGGCAGACCATTCGTTGTGTTGTTTCTCTCTGCGATACAGAGATACCTAATGAGGGAGCATCGGGAGAGCGATATTTGTATTCGGAGTTTGTAAAAGGCAACATTGTTCTAACCATAGGTGCAGGCGATGAAAACCCCGCATTTGATACTAACCGTGTTCCTTATGGTGTGGAGTATGTTCGCAAAACCCCCATTGACAAGGTAATGTTTGGTGTTGCTTGGGCAACAGACTATGAGGGGCAATTCGATATCAGAACACAATTAGCAACAGATTTGTATTAGACCAATTCCAATTTGACAAAGGAGTGTGATTGTATGAAAAAGGCATTACCTAAAATACTTTTGGGTGTAGTTTTGGCTTGTGCTTTGTTTTTCGGTTTTCTTTATGTCAACAATGACATTGGCAAAACCGCAAACAGTTTAGAATCTGACATTCGCTTATCACAAAAGATTTCGGATGATTGGATTGTTGATGGAAGTATTTCTGACACAATGGCTGCATTTATATCTTACCCACAGGGCAAGATAGACCACACTTTTTCTGTCTATGTAAATCGCCCTGGTTTATCTTTTGGATACTTCTTCCGTGGTGGTGGAGATATAGTTGAAGTTGAAGATTACATTGCAGAGTTTGTTGTTGAGGAATATAACGAAAGAGCGTTTATCTCAATGAATGCCCAAAATGTTGTTCGTCTTGAAATAGATGATGGTAACAATGTTCGGGTGATTGACATTGATAGTGGCAAGCCATTCGCCATTGTTCTGCCCCTCAATGCAGGAAACATCTGTTTCTATGATACGAATGGAAATGTTGTGGAATATCTTCGCCAACAACTTTGACCAATTCCAATTTACTCGAACAGATTGAATCTGAAAGCAGGACCTGCGGGTCCTGCTTTTTTTGCATCCTGGTACCATGCCGGCACTGAGTGTTTCTAAAAATTTCTGCATAACTTTTTTTGTTCAATTCTTCTGTATATAATATCAATAACACGGAGAGCGATTCCGTGATTTTCGTTCCTGTAATCGTTGGAGAACCACCCTAAAGATATTATGTACAGAAAATAACCGATATTATATACAGAAACTTTTTACACATTTCAGTGTATAAGCAACTTTTGATGCCGAACCTCTTACCTGCTTTTAGTTTGTTAGATAAAACGGCGGCAATCCAAAAAGAAAGAAAGGACCGAGACGGTCCTTTCATGGGGGGTGGTTTGTGACGAGGTGGCGAATTTGCTCAAAATACTTATGAGGAAATTTTTGAGTTTTGCTCATCTCCTGGCTGATACTCATCAGATGACATCAACTGGTATCGTGTAAAATAAAAGTGGGGAAATTTCATCAAAAGGCTTGAAATTCGATTCAATCTGCAGTACAATATAAGCACCACATGAAGTTGAGAGAGCATGTGGTGTACAAATCAATAGCAACTAAGGTTCTAAGGGATGTGTTCCTTAAATCTAACAGATTTGAGGAGCGAACCATGAACAAGGAGTTGCAGAACAATGAGAAGTTCATTCGTTGTGCTGGGTTTATCGCAGAGATGATTAAGAAGTACGGCAGTGAAATTCTTGATGAACAGAAAGATGAGGAGAACGAGGGTTCTCCTCTTTCTTTTTTTGTGAAAAGCCTTTATTTATTCACAAAGTTATGATAAAATGAATTGAACGGTTGTTTAGGTAGGGAAAAACAACCATGGGAGGACAACGAATGGCAAGAGTACAACACGAGGGAGCAAAAGTTTATACTTATGTGCGAGTGTCAACGGCAATACAGGTTGATGGTTACAGTCTGGATGCCCAGAGACAGGCACTCAAAAATTATGCAGACTATGAGAAGATGCATATTGTCAGAGAGTATGCCGATGAAGGTTTCTCCGGCAAGAACATTGCAGGTCGTGAACAGTTCCAACAGATGTTGGAGGACATCCAGTCCAACAGAGATGGTGTCAAGTTCGTTCTGGTGTTCAAATTATCAAGATTTGGTCGTAATGCTGCCGATACTCTTTTCTCCCTACAAACCATGCAGGACTTCGGCGTAAATCTTATCAGTGTAGATGATAGGATTGACAGTTCCGAGGATTCTGGAAAATTGATGATTTCCATAATGTCAGCAATGGCAGAAATGGAACGAGACAACATCCACACCCAAACGATGGCAGGACGACGCCAGAAAGCCCGTAGTGGCGGTTGGAATGGCGGTTTTGCTCCGTATGGGTACAAACTCATTAACGGACATCTGACCGTTGAGGAGGACGAGGCAAAGGTCGTGAGAATGATTTTTGACCTGTTCGTAAATACAACCCTGGGTGCAAACGGTGTTGCAAAGAAACTGAATGATGATGGTATCAAGAAGATAGTCCGACAGAATGGCAAACTGGATGCATTCACTGGTCACTTTGTAAAACTGGTCCTTGATAACCCTGTTTACATGGGTAAGATTGCCTTTGGTCGAAGATATACGGCAAAGGTTGAGGGTAAGCGAAACGAATACAAGGTCATGAAACAGAC
>JAZTZU010000101.1:0-34168 GCA_045637625.1 Eubacteriales bacterium | reverse complement strand
ATTGGAAATCATGTAAACGTTAACGCGTTTCGAACGAGTCGGTAGTGAATGACAGTCCGGGGGACTGTCAGAGCCGACTCCGCCCGAGCCGCAGCGAGGGGCGAATCCCTCTTTCTCATTGATACATTTAAAACACCTCATCCTTTAAGGTTCTTCATGCCAAATAAAAAGGTTACCCTTTTGGATAACCTATTTATTTTTTTGCGGAGAAAGAAGGGTTCGAACGAGTCGGTAGTGAATGACAGTCCGGGGGACTGTCAGAGCCGACTCCGCCCGAGCCACAGCGAGGGGCGAATCCCTCTTTCCCTATTGATATATTCAAACTGATTCATCTTATAAGGTGGCTCATGCCAAATAAATAGGTTATCCTTTTGGATAACCTATTTATTTTTTTGCGGAGAAAGAGGGGTTCGAAGGGCGAGTGTTAAAAAAGCTGCCAGTGGCAGGTTTTTCCTCGCCAGCGCTCCGTCCGCAGACGGGCGAATCCCTCTTTCTCTGTTGAGATATTTGAACGACCTCATCTTTTAAGGTGGTTCATGCCAAAGCCGCACCGAGGATAAGGATTCCGATATTGTCTTTGTAAATCTGTGAAAACTGTGTTATAGGGAGAGGATTTGTGCCTCTGCCTGCTTCAATGGTATAACCGGGGTTTCCAAAATCCTGAATGAACCAATCTTTGTAACCTGCATATCCCGAATTTATGGGTGTCAGCTCAGGAGAATAGCCGCTGACTTCGGAAAATCTCTGCGCAATATCATAAGCCCCCGCAACATTATAATTGAGAAATTTCCAGAAAATAAGCTCCCCCTGAGTGTGATAGGCAAGTGTCAGCGCAAAACTGTTGCCGCGTGTATACTCCCCCATTGCTCTGCTTTCCGGTTCAGAAAACGGACTCTCACCGACATAATCTCTTGGGCCGGGAGATGTGAAACCCTGAGAAAATTTGATCTTTTTCGCCTCTTCCCATTCAGCGGGATAATTCAGATTCAGATCGACACCGCGGATATTGGCTTTCCAACCCGACGGAAACGGAATTCCCGTACCACGCGAAAGTTTTTCAGCGCTGAGATATTCCTCGGAATCGGGAGCTGTCGCACCTGTTACAAGATCTACACCGTCAGGATTCACCATCGGAACTATGTGTATCTCACAGTTTTCAAAAAGCTCACGGGTACTTTGACCTGACAGAATTCCGTCGTCAATATAACTGCGGCAGAAATTTTCGATAAATTTCATCAGCAGCACCGACGTTATCCATTCATTTGCATGATGCGAAGCATTATAGCAGACTTTTTTTGAGCCGTTACCCATTATAATGCAGGGAATATCTTTTCCGCCGATACTTTTGCCGATATTTATCCTCCGCAAAAACGGATACCTTTTCAGCAGGCTGTTTATATTCAGCTCCATTATCTGAGAAGAATAACTCATATCTGTCGGAACGATTGCAGAACCTACGGGAATGACGATAACAGAACCGATCTGCAAGTTTTCAGGATCAACATCGGGATTTGCGGCGATTATCGCGTTCACTGTTGTACCGAAAGACCTTGCAAGTTTCCAGAAAGTATCTCCGCTCCTGACAGAATATTCAATATATCCGTCAATATAAGGCATCAGCGCATTCCATGTATTCTTACCCACAACGCCGTCAACAGTTATCCCCACAGTTCGCTGAAAGCGCCTCACGGCATTTTCCGTGCGAACCCCAAAGATTCCATCCACATCCCCTGCCCCGTATCCGAGACGATTAAGAACGCTCTGCAAAAGCTGAACGTAAATCCCACGGGAACCGATCTTTAATAATGGCATACAAAAACCTCTCATTCATACGTAATGGTACATTTCCATAGTATGATACGAGAGGTCGTTTTGTTAAGCTTTACGGCTGACTTACATATTCGGGATTGTAAATGTCATTTGTTGTTGCAATCAAACTGCCGTCGGACTTTTGGGCTAAAATTACCAAGTCGTTTCCGACATAGTAAGTGAAATCCACTATGTCGGTAAAGCTTTCGGCTTGAGTTAAAATATCACTAAACTGTTGGCTGTCCCCGAAAACGAGCTTACCGTCAGAGGTAAGAGCTACGGGGATATCATAATTATCTATAATATCAATCTTTACGGCATTGTCAACGGAGAAATCAATTCCTGAAGAGAGGACATTTCCGTAGGCCGTCAACGCAATAATGAAGTCTTTGCAAGCGCAGTAATCAATCACATTTTCCCATGAAGTTGTTTCGTGAAATTTCTCGTCTCGAATTTTTCCGTCAACAGTTAAAATATCGTCATGCTCAATATACTGTTCGGCAGGGTCAGTAAATTGATATACTTTACCGTTGTTTGCGTAAATAAAACATGGCGGTTCAACCATACCGCTGATTTTCTCAATCCGTCTTATTCCACATGAAGATTTAAGCTCTTTTATCAATTCAAAAACAGGATATGTTCCGTCCCATTCAGAACCCTCACGTAATATAGGATCAACATCAGGATATAAATAGTAAGACCAACGCTCAAAAGGTGAACCGTAAAGATCTACACAGGAACCGTCTTTACAATAAACGTAACGTGATTGATATACACATACCGCATTTTCTATTTCAGTAGCAATCTTATCATGACCGGTATCACCTGAAAATTTTTGAATACAAAAAACCTTGCCGTCCTTGACTGCCCACATACTGTCAATTGAATCTTTCAACTCTAACCGAGGTTTTTCATCATCTCTAACAGACAAGTCTTGAATCTCTGTATCAACAGACAATTGTTGCTTAAATGAGGGATCGTTTATTGAGCAAGCGAAAGTGGTTATAAATAATAAACAAATCAGAATTATAAATAAAGCAGCTTTTCTCAATTTAAAAAAACTCCTTTTTCCTTTCTTTTAATAGTTTTTTTGAAGTAAAACGATATCGTGTAACTATACTACAAACCTTAATTTATATTTTAAAATCGTTTTCATTATGTTAGACGACAAAACCTCTGAAAAGTTCCATGGATTCCAAATATTTTCAAAAATCAGCCGATACAAATCGACTGATTTTCTGAATTTCTTGGTGGGTCTGATTTTAAATATTAGATTCTTCCTTTTTGAACATTGCCTTCAATTTTTCGATAACTTCGGGCAAGCTGTCAACAAACTTGTCCACAGCGGAAGAAGCCACCGTTGTCTGAGTTACCGGAAGCATGGAAACATTGCCCTCGGGAGATACAACGAGGAACGAGATCGGTGTGATATTAACGCCTGCACCGCTGCCGCCACCGAAACAGTATGGCTGTTCGGCATTTTCTTTTTTAGTGGAAAAATCTGAACCGCCCGAAGCGAAGCCGAAGCTGATCTTTGATACGGGAATGAGAGTTGTGCCGTCGGCTGTTTTGATAGGTTCACCGATTATTGTATTGGCATCAACCATGCTTCTGAGATTCTGCATTGAAGTTTCCATCACGCCTTGGATGGGATGTTTATTGTCTGACATTATTTTTTCCTCCTGCCGTTTTTATAAATGTATATAAGTATAATTATTCCTGCGTGAACCGCTCTGAAAAGACGGAAGCAGACTTCCGTATCGAGCTTTACCTGAAGTTTTTCCGATGTAAAATCGGGTCTGATGTGAACTTCCCCGTCCCTGATCTTCTTTTTTGAATTCAGAAATCCCAGAAGAGGGAATATTGCCGCATCAAGTTTTCCGTACATCTGCGCTGTTTTTGATGCATCTGAAGACGCCACCGTCATATCAAGATGGAGCTTATGAAAATATATTTTTGAAAGGAAATGCCCTGATGCCTTATTCAGAATTTCAATATAATCAAGAAATTTCAGCGCTTTGATGTAATCTCCGAAGCCTTTCTTTTTCGGCTTATCGGGAGCTTTTTCCAAAGGTTCTTCGGCAGCTTTTTCAACTGTTTCCACAGGCTTTTCCGCAAATTCTTCAGCGGTTTTCTCTGTAGCTTTTTTTGCCTTTTTCTTTGATTTTTTCTTTTGCTTCCTGCTTTGAGGGAAAAGCTTCAGAAGTATCGGCCCCAAGCCTGCATGAAGTCTGAACCCGTCAGTATCGTCAAATTTAACAACCGCACGGACCCGCATTGGCAATAAAACGAGAAATATCAGCAGAATCAGCCCAAGCACCGAACCGATAATGATTCCAAGAACTGAAAGTACCGTTAAAAAGATGCTCATGATTCCGTATCCTCAAAAATCTGCTGTTGTTCGTATACCTCAACCGGCTGGTCTTCATTCTGCATTCCCGCAACGCCCTCCATAAACAGCTCTCTTGAAGGCAGCGATTCAATGGACTGCAGTCCGAAAACAGTCAGGAACTTGTCCGTTGTTCCGTAAGACATGGGTCTTCCCGGCAAATCCAGACGCCCCTGCGGCTCAAGAAGATCCTTATCCACAAGGGATTCTATTACTTCCGCGGAAGCGACTCCACGTACCTGAGAAACGTAAGTTTTTGTTGTTGGCTGATTGTAAGCAACGATAGCAAGAACCTCCATCGCCGCATTTGAAAGACCGGGAGCTCTGCCTTTGGCAACATAAGCCGCCACCGCCTCCGCATATTCTTCTTTCGTACACAGCCTGTAGCTGTTTCCGTGGACGGAAAGCCTTACTCCCATATATCTGTCGCTGAGATCGGATTTAATTTCATCGAGGATCTCTTTTATTTCATCGGGTCTGCGTTCCAGAACAGCGCAAAGTTTATCAAGTTCAACGGGTTGCGGAGAGGCAAAAAGAATCGCTTCAACTGTTCCCTTAAGTTTATTATCCTCTACACTCACGATGTTTTTCTCCTGTTCGGTCGGTTATCCACCAAAACTATATCAAAGTTTTCGGGGTCTGTATTGTTATCCGGAATATCGACTCTTCCGCTTCTGATAAGCTCCAGAACCGCAAGAAATGTTGCAATTATCTGGGAACGGCTTGTGGAATGTTGGAATACGGAAGAAAATGAAACTCTTGCGTTTTTAATGAGAACTCTGAGCAGATGAACTACCCTGCTTGCCACGGAGATAAACTCAGTACCGATGATCCCATTAAAATGCTTTGAAGACAGGGGCTTCTGCCCTTCAATTCTGCGAAGAGCGTTATTATATGCGTTCATCAGCGCAAGCGGTGAGTAAGAATAATTTGCCTGCAACTTTGGTAATTCTTCGTTGAGAGACTCTCTGAAATAAACTTTTCCGTACATACTGTTTTCGGAAAGCATTTCAGCCGCTTTTTTGCAGCGGGCATATTCCTGGAGTCGCTGTTCAAGCTCGGCTTTCGGGTCCTCTTCGGGAGTTTCTTCTTTAGGCAGCAAAGAGCATGACTTTATGTACAGCAAAGTTGATGCCATTTCAAGGAATTCCGCCGCCAATTCGATATTGTATTCCCTTGCCTTTTCCATGTATGCCATGTACTGCTCAAGAAGCAAGGATATCTCAATATCACAGATATCTATTTTATGTTTTTCGATGAGGGACAGGAGCAAGTCCAAAGGCCCCTCGAAAATTTCAAGTTTAAAGCTTAATTCATCCATTAAAGAAAAAGTCCTATCAGTTGGAAAATAATGTCATAGAACGCCATAAAAAGCATATTCATGAGCGGGGAAAGAAAATCAAGTCTGTTGAGAATTATAACCAGCGCAAAAAATGTTATCATTGAATATTTTTCAAGATACAAATATTTTCGCTGCCACTTCAGAGGTAAAAATCCTGCAACGATCTTTGAGCCGTCAAGAGGTGGCATCGGGATAAGATTAAACATACCCAAAGACATATTATACATTGCAATATAGCTGAACAGCATTGAAAGATTTGAAAGAATCCCATTTCCATCATTCATGAACGTCAATATTGAAAAAGCTACGTGAATGCAGAGTGCGATAAAGCAGATAATAAAATTCATCAGTGGACCTGCTGCTGAAGTTACAACCATGCCAACTCTTTTATTTTTGAAATTCTGCGGAGTTATCAGCACTGGATTTGCCCAACCGAACCCGAAAAGGAGAAGAAGAACTATACCTGTAGGATTAAGATGTTTCATTGGGTTCAAGGTCATTCTGCCGAGCATTTTAGCTGTGGGGTCACCGCATTTATCGGCGGCAAATGCATGGGCAAATTCATGAAATGTCATGGCAATGAGGATTGCAACCAGCGAAAAAACTACAGATTGAAGAATCTCCATGGGAGATCCACCGTATAAAATATTTCTTAAAAGCATTTTTTACTCCTTAATACAAAACAACATTAAAATATTTCTGCGCAATATCGAGAATTATTCCGTCGAAAAATTCAGTAACGCCGCCAATCATTGCAGGGGCGATTCCCGAACGCGAAAAGAAAACGATTGCAACGGTAATTATAAAAAGAGAATATCTGCTCCAGGAAAGAAATTTTTCACCTGCTTTTTCAGGCATAAACTGTGCAATAAACACGCCTCCGTCAAGTGAGGGCAAAGGCATGATGTTGAAAAGCGCTATTGCCAAGTTTGCAGAAACGAATGCGATAAGGAACGACTGCAAAAACGTTCCGTATTCGGGCATGACCTCATACCACTCCATTATCACAAGAGCATCATAACCGACCATTGCCGCAAACGCCCAGAAGAAGTTTGCCACAACGCCGGAAACAGAGATCAGCATATTTTTGAAACGGGAAAAACAAGGTGCTTTTGCAGCTTCAAGTTTAGTGAACGAGAAAACGAAAAGAACCGCCACCGCAAAAAGATTCTTAAGTGAAAAGACCTTAAGCGGATTGATGCTTTCTTTCATTGACCTATCAAATTCTTTACCCATGCAGATTGCCTGCATTATTCTGTGGCCTACAGCATGGAGCCATATGGAAAGGAGCGACGCAACAACCAGCATCCCAACCATATATAAAATCTCACCGAGTCCGTAAGCTCTCCCGATCAGTTCAAAAAACACGGTAAACCTCCGAAAAAATACTTGTTTTGAATATCAATATTATTATACACCAAAACCGCATAAAAGTAAAGTACAAACGGGGACTTGACACAAAAAATTTCAAATGAGAGCTGGGATTCAGAGGGTTAATGTTCGGGGGGAAGACTACTTTTGAAAAAGTTCACCTCTCCCGTGACTCTTCTACGAAAGCTTTAGTATAATATATCTTATTATCATAGGTGAAGCATTGCAAATGCTTCAGTCAAAAGTTTTTATGGAAAGGGGTTTGGGGAAAACCTATTTTTACAAAAAATGGTTTTCCCCATAAAAAAACTCCATAAATAAAGTTGTTCAATAAAACTTTGTTTTCTCTTTGCAAATACGTATATAAACTGAATTATAATATATGTACATAATATTTTTTTAAAGGATACAGAACTATGCAGCTGAGACTCAAACAGGTTGATTACACATTGAAATACAAATGTCTGCCAAAAGAATTTGACGGATTTACAATTGCGTTTATTTCGGATCTTCACGACGAGGAGTTCCCTTTCAAACACAACGAAATGATAACAAAAATGATCGAGGAAAATATCCCCGATGTAATTATGCTGGGCGGCGACATGCACCACACCAAGATCAAAAACGACAGATATCTTGGATTTCTTGAAAAGCTGACGGAGATTGCTCCCGTATTTTTCGTTGAAGGAAACCACGACTGCGAATCGGAGAACAAACATTACGCAGGATACAAGGAATATAAAAACGCAATGAAAGAACTGGGAGTGCTGAACCTCAGAGGTGACGGAGCAAGACTTTTCGCAAAAAACAGCGAGAATTACATCAATATTTCCGGTGCAAGCTGGGATGACAAAGGCTCGGTCGAACCCAACTATGAAGAAGGAGCTTTCAACATTTTCCTCATGCACGACCCGTGCAGCTTTGACACAGTTCAAAGAAAACCGGAACTTATGCTCTCAGGCCATGTCCATGCGGGAATCATAAAGATGCCAAACGGTCAGGGAATTTTTGCTCCGGGTGAGGGCGCAAAGCTTCTCGAAAGACTTGCACCCCAGTATTTCTTCCCCAAATATACTTACGGCGTTTACGGAAAGAACAAAAAACTTATTGTCACTTCAGGTCTCGGAGCCTCCGTAGTTCCGTTCAGATTTATCAGCCCCGAAGTTGTTATCATAACACTTAAACACTCAGATTGAAAGAGGATATGCAGTGATACTTAACGGAATCATCGACAGAATCGTATATAAAAACCCCGAAAACGGATACACGGTGCTTGAACTCGAAACAAAAGAGGGGCTGACCACCGTGGTCGGAACTATGCCCAAAATTGCAGAGGGCGAAGAGATCGAGGTTGAAGGAGAATTCATAAATCATACAACCTTCGGCAAACAGTTCAAAGTTGAATCATTCACCTCAAGTTTACCCGTTACGGAAACAGCAATGCTCCGATACCTTTCATCTGGCATAATTAAAGGGATCCGTGAAGCTACAGCAAAAAATATCATCAACCGTTTCGGCCCCGAAAGCCTTGATATTATCGAAAATCATCCGGAAAGACTTACGGAGATCAAAGGTATTTCCCCGAAAAAAGCTGAGATAATATCTCAGTCAATGCAGGAAAACCTCGGAATCAAAACCATTCTGCTCTATTTCCAGCAGTTTGGAATGACTCCCACAATGGCATTTAAAATCTATAAAAAATGGGGTCTCGGAGCTTACGAGGCTGTAAGAAGTAATCCGTACAGTCTTTGCGAAATCCAGGGAATAGGATTCAACCGAGCAGATGCTATTGCAAAACGAATGGAATACAGCACGGAAAGCCCTTTCCGCGTCGAAGCCGGAATCCTTTTTATTCTCACACATAATCTCAACACAAACGGACATACGTTTCAGCCGAGAGAAAAGCTTGTTGAAGTTGCCAAAATTCTTCTCGGCACAGACGAAAGCCTTATAAATCAGATACTCGACAAACTCATAGCTGAGGGAAAGATCGTTTTCAAGGAAAAGATCGGAAACACCAACGGAATTTATCTTTCATGGGTATATCTCTGCGAAAAAGAAGTTTCCGAAAGAATTGTGCTTGCATCCAAATTTTCGCGGCCTTATGACGGTGATCCCGATACCGATATTGAAAATATTCAGAGAGAAAAAGGTATATCTTTTGCAGAAAGACAAAAGGAAGCCATCCGCGAAAGTCTTTGCCATCAGATAATGGTTCTCACAGGCGGCCCCGGTACAGGTAAGACCACGACTTTGAACGGTATCATCGCAAACCTTGAAGCCAAGGGAGTCACTTTTGCCCTTGCAGCCCCCACAGGACGTGCTGCAAAAAGAATGACAGAGCTTACAGGGAAAGAAGCGAAAACAATTCACAGACTTCTCGAATACGGCATGGGTTCGGGAAGCGCAGAGCCTGAATTCCAGAGAAACAGGGATAATCCCCTTCCGCAGGAAGTTGTCATAATTGACGAAGCATCCATGGTAGATCTACCTCTTTTCAACAGCCTTTTGCAGGCAATTCCACTTTCGTCCCGTCTCATTATGGTCGGAGACGCAAATCAGCTGCCCCCTGTGGGACCCGGAACGGTTTTCAAAGACATAATCAACAGTAAGCTGGTCTGCGTTGTTGAACTTGATGAAATTTTCCGTCAGTCGGGAGAAAGTCTTATAGTCACAAACGCACACAAGATAATTCATGGGGAATTTCCGATTTGTACAGAAACAAAAAACGATTTCTTTTTTATGAGAGCGGAAACGCCTCAGGAACTCACGGAAAAACTTGTGTCTCTTTACACAGACAGACTTCCAAACGCATACGACTTTGAACCTCTTGCGGATATTCAGATCATTTGCCCGACGAAAAAGACAGAAACAGGCACAATGGCACTGAATAACCACCTGAAAGAAGCCGCAAACCCCAAAAGCTTCAATAAAGACGAGCTGACCTTCCGCGAATGGACATTCCGTACAGGCGACAAGGTGATGCAGATAAAAAACGACTACGACATTGATGTTGAAAAGGACAACGGAGATTTTGACAACGGCGTTTTCAACGGAGATATCGGCATCATTGAACGGGTTGACCGTGACGACGGCTCTGTAAAAGTTCGTTACGACGACAAAACGGTTCTTTACACAATGGAAAATCTTGACGAGATAGAACCGGCATATGCAATAACAGTACATAAAAGTCAGGGAAGCGAATTCAAAGCGGTAATACTGCCGCTTCTTGACGGGGCAGATGTGCTTTTCACGAGAAATCTGCTTTACACTGCAGTTACAAGAGCTAAAAATTTACTTATCGTGCTTGGTTCACCCTACAGACTCAAACAAATGGTTGATAATGTTTCCGGAGACAAACGCTATTGCGGTCTGAAGAACATGATGCTCACGGTGATGGAAAATGAGTAAAATACCTACTTTTGCAGATTTTTTGTTCTGCCGTCAGTGTGTTTCCTGCAATGAGACATTACCGTTATTTTCCGACGAGGATTTTTGCTCCGATTGCCAAAAACAAGTCAAAAGGCTTGAAGAAAACACTTTCACCCTGATGGATGTCCAGCGGGTACGGAGCGTTTATATATATGACGGTGCACCACGAAAGGCACTTGTGCGTTTCAAGTACAACAACCACGCTCAGGCAGGAAGATTCATGGCAAAAGAAATTTCAGAGATCGTCAAGAAAGATAAAATTCTGATGTCTGCCGATATGGTGGTCAATGTTCCGAACGGAAAATATACCACCGAAAGGCTGTATAATCAGTCAATGTTTCTTGCCAAAATCGTTTCACGCAGATGCGGATTAAAATTCTGTCCAAATGTTCTGAAGAAGAAGCGGGGCGTGAAATCCCAGCTGAAATGCAGAACAAGAACAGAGCGGATGGAAAATATAAAATCCGCCTTTTCCGTCGAAAAAGACATTGATCTTCGCGGAAAATCCGTATTGATAATTGACGATATCACAACCACAGGGGCGACCTTGAACGAATGCGCAAAAGCGTTGAAAGCTGCGGGCGCTGAAAAGATATATGCCGCAACTGCTGCAAAGGCAGGAAACGCTCAGACACCTATAAAAACAAGACTTCTTGATGCAGACATTGTCTTCACCAAAAAGCCCTCTGTTCACTTGAAATTCAAAAAATAAAACAACGGTGGAAACCATCTCTCAAAAGGGTTTCCACCGTATATTATTATTAACTTTGCAATCTGTAGTATTCCACGATACCGTCAACAATAGCTTGTGCGGCTTTTTCCATGTTTTCGGGATATGTGAACCATTCGTATTCGTTGATATTGCTGATAAATGCCGTCTCAAAAAGAATAGATGGGAAATCCACGAATCTGGAAACCTTGTAGTATCCCGGTTTTGCGTTTCTGTTATAGAAGCCTGTACCGACACAGAACTTCTCAAGAACGGTCTGAGCCAGGAGCTTACTGCTGCTGAAAGAGTAATATGTTTCAGAACCCTTTGCGTTGTAGGGATTCATATAGTCGGGAACGTAGTTATAGTGTATCGAAATACACATATCGGGTCCCCAGGCACGGTATTGCTCGATTATCGGGTCAAGATCGTAGATCAGTTCCCTGTGGTGGGTCAGATATGTCACCGCGCCCAAAGCCTTCAGCTTTTCTTCCACAAGGACAGAAAGATCATAGTTCCAATCGGCCTCTGTCCATTTGACCTGTCCCCACGGACCGACAGCACCGCCATTAAGGCTGTGACCGGGGTCAACCGCAATTCTTATTCCGTTCAAGGGTTTATCTCCGGAGACAAGAGAGACAGGATTTTTGAAGCCTATTACAAGCATTCCGCTCTTGAATTCCGTCCTGTAACCGAAAATGAATGACGATTTTTTATGATTCAATGTCACAGTTACTGTAGTGCCGTTCTTTTTATAGGAGATTCCCGAAAACAACGGGTTCTCATCAATAGATATGCTGTCGGGGAAAGAGCCTACATTATAGAAAACGATTTCAGTTCTGTCGTCAAACATCCAAATTCTGTGCAACAGATTATAATCTGTTACAAATGAAAGCTCTGTATATTTTCCGTCGTCTGACTGCATTGTGACAAGCAAAGGCATAGTTGCGAGGGAAAGCGTTCCATCTATCTTTTCAACATCAGAATTAGCGATGAAATTTCCGCTTTTCAGCTTTGTATTTCCGCCCCATTTTGCAACAACACCGTCAATCGCACCTGCAGTTGCCATGTAATATTCGTCTGGGTCATCGTCAAGAGAACCCATAAGATCGCTGAGATGTTCTGTGACTCTGACAAGATAGCTGTCGGGGTCGTTGATTACTTCAACCACATTATCCAGCTGTTTTACAACGGTTTTTTGACCTGCCATTTCCGCGTAGAAAGTGACTCCGCCGATAACCGCATTACCCTCAATTTCGGGAAGGACAAAAGTACCCTCATACTTTGCTCTCTTGAAGGTTCCGTCTGTTGAGGCAGATGTGGAAGTAGAAAGCTGTACCGTATAGTCACCGATCTTCGCGTAAACTTTCGCACCTGCAGTTGCCGTACATGAAACGGTAAGTTTCGTACCGGAAGTATTTGCATAGTCATTCAAAGGCGAGAATGAATTGCTTACAAAGCCGAACTCCGACATAGTGGTCGCACTCTGAGATTTTGCCGAACGGGTAACGGTAAATGTTTTTACCTGACCGTTCTGACTTACCTCGTAGACATTCTTGCCGACAGAAAGTCCTTCGATATAATAACTGAAGTATCCTTTTTCCGTTCTGTCCGAAACCTCAATTCCGTTGACATAAACAGGATAATTGGGATCAGCAACACCTAAAATAAAGTGGCTTGTGGTATCGTTGCTTACTGTGTATGTGGAATATGCAAGCACAAGATCCGTTGAATCTCCGACCACAGGAGTTTCGGGCTCAACAGGCTCGATTGTAGATGTTGACCCATTTCCGTAACGTGAAAGGAGTGTATCTTTTATTCCCGCAGTATTCTTTTTCAGGTTTGCATACGAGAAGAATGCCGCACCTGAAACATTCTGCATTTTATCAAGATAATCAAGTTGGGCCTGAATTTCCGCAGGATCCTTATATGCGGCAGCGGAAGAACCTCTGTATGCGGCAATACCGATATAAAGATCCACATCCACATTGGCAACAAGAGAGTTCCACCACTCAACGATGGGCTTAAACGGAGCTGTGGAATGGTTTATTTCCCAATATACCTGGGGACAGATATAGTCAATCCATTCATTGAGAACCCATTTTCTCGTATCTGCGTAGACCTGATAATATGCTTCCATAGAGCTCTTGATGTCTGTACCGTCGGGATGATTTGATTTCATTGCCCAGACACCGCAGGGGCTGACACCAAAGGCAATATCGCTTCGTTTAGCTTTGATAGCCGTATTTACCTGCAAAATAAGAGCATCATTGTTGCTTCTTCGCCAATCAGCAAGACTCTGGCCTTCCTGCTTGTATTTATTATAAGTCGCACTGTCGGCAAATTTTGTTCTGTCCGCATCGGGATAGAAATAGTCATCAAAATGGATACCGTCAATATCGTAATTATTCACGATCTCCATTACACCGTCAACGATAAGCTGACGGACTTCGGGAATACCCGGATTGAAATACATTGCACCATCCGTATGTTTTACGACCCATTCGGGATGCAGGCGTGCAGGGTGTGTCGCCGCAAGCTTGTTCAGATCTGTACCGAAGCTTCCCGGCTGAGAAATACGGTAGGGATTTATCCATGCATGAAGTTCTATATTTTCCGCATGAGCGGCTTTTATGAAATACGCAAGGCAGTCAAGAGGCATTTCGTTGCCCTGTTTCAGCACAACGTGCGCCGAAGAGGGGAAGATATCTGAATAATAAAGTGCATCAGCTTCAGGTCTGACCTGGAAGAAGATTGCATTTACGCCCATTTCCTTGCAGTTTGAAACTATAGCATCAATCTCAGCCTTCAGTTCGGAAGCTGAAAGTCCCGGCTTAGAGGGAAAATCTATGTTTCCGACAGTAGCGACCCATGCGCCGACAAGGTCACCTTCATGAGTTACTGTTTCACCTGTTGTCGAATGTTTTTCGATGCTTACGCTCACATAAAAAATTTCAATGGCTGTGCCGACTTTAGATTTTACAGTAATGAAAGCGATTCCGTCTCCAACCGCAGTCACGACACCGTTTTTGTCTACGGTCGCAATTGATGGATCATCGGTTTCAAAAGTACAGTCTTTATTTTCGGCATCCTCGGGATAAACAATTGGTTTTATGGTAAATGTCTGACCCTTTTTAGTCAGTTTACATGAATATCTTTCAAAAGTAATGGTTTCAGGTTTCGGGGGCTCGATAGCAACAGTAACTTCAATTGATGTTCGGTATCCCCCTTCTTTTGTCGTCGCCGTTACGGTCGCCTTACCGTCAGCAACAACTTTGATAACACCGTCCGCGGAAACTTCAACAACTGACGGCGCTGAGGATTCATAAATAATGCCCTGTTCTGTGGCATCATAAGGATAAACTTTTGCATTAAATCTGTATTCTTCCGCTTTTTTTGTTAATGTTATCTGCGTTTCGTCATTTGCGGTAATCCCTGTTACGGGAATGGGAAGATCTACGGTAACTTTACAAAGTGCATTTTTCAACCCGTTATCGGTAAGAGCCTTGATGGTGGTAGTACCGTTTTTAAGAGCCTTTACCACACCTGTTGATTCGTCAACTGTTGCGACTTCGGGATTGGAGCTGGACCAGGTAAGACCTCTTTCGGTCGTATCGGCAGGCTCCCAGACAGGAGTAAGGACAAGAATATCCGTTTCTTTCCTGAATGTGAATGATGAAATATCAAAATTTACGTCTTCCATCGGAACGACTGTATTTACCGAAACATTACAGCCTGCGGTAAATCCACCGTCTTCCGTTGTTACGGAGATAGTTGCCTGACCGTCTCCGACAAGGGTAACAGTTCCGTTTGAGTCAACATTTGCAACTTCCGGATTGCTGGAAGCCCAAACGACATTTTTATTCGTTGCATTCGACGGCAAAATAGTATAAGACAACTGAGCCTTATCTTCGATATCGTCAAAGCTGAGGTGGTTTGTATTCATGACAACACCGCCAACCGGGAAAATCAACCCGACATTGATCTCGCAACCCGCGACAGCTGTACCGTCTGCCGTACGTGCCGTAATAAGCGCCTGACCATCGCTTACAGGTCTGACAGTTCCCATGGCATCAACAGTTGCAACATCGGGATCGCTGGACTGCCATGTGACTGTTGTATTGTCCTCTTTTTCAGGCTTTATGGCGGCACTGAGTTGGACATAGTCTTTTATGTCTGTGAAGAAGTATTCGGTTATGTTGAGGCTGACAGAGCTGACTTCAGCGCGATCCTCACTATCCACGGAGGGTGTGCATGAGATGAGGGAGATTAACATTGCGATTAGGAGCAGAGCCGATACAGCCCTGTTAATAGATCCTTTCATAGCTGAACCTTTCTTGTAATAGTATTATTTTTGCGGGGAGAACCATTGTTAGGTTATTTTTCAGGGGGAACCCTTCTTTTCGCGAAAAAAGCAGGGTTCCCCCTGAAACCCCTTCCCAAGAAAACCGGGTTAGGGGGAAACGAAATATATTAGTCCTGTTTTCTTATAAGTATAAGAGGAGTACACTGGTCGTCCTGACCTGCGGGGTTGTCCCTGATTATCTCAGCGAGAGTTTCATCGGGGAGAGTTACTGCATCGCATTTGCCGAGGATAGTTACGGAAATATCGCAGGCATCAACGATCATGCAGGGGATACCCAATTTTTCGTAGATCTCATTGCAGACACCTTTTGGGTTTTCGGGGTTGAGGATTCCGTAATCAACATATTCTTTGTAAGAAATATCGTAGTCGATAAGACCGTCGATACCTTCAACCTCGTGGCCGCAAACCTTATAAAATACACCCTTGATACCGAAAAGCTTTGTTACAGCAGAGCAAGCTGTTGCGAAAAGAACTCTGGGCAGACCGCAAAGCATGATGATAAGCTGCATTTTGTGGGGAGTTCCTGCACCGGGGCCTGCAGGAGTAACGTGAACAAAACGGCAGAGAAATTTTGCCCAGAATCCGGGGTGGATATCTTTTCTGTAAACGATCCTTTTCTGGCAAAGAGCAATTATCTTTTCGCTGATTGAAAGGATATCGCCCTCTTTTACGTGTGGTTTTGCATATTCATTGACAACTTCCACATAGTCGTCACCGATATTTACAAATCTTGTTTTGATCGCGTATCTGTCGTAAGTCACGCCATCTACGGTTCTCTTAAGATTTTTACTTTCATTTGGTCTTAATTCGTCCATAATTACCGTCCTTTATTGAAGTAATTGAAAAACAAGACATCGGAAGCCCAACTCTGCACCGATACAGAGATTTGCTTCCGATATAATATTTTATTCGCGCACACCCATGTCTTCAGGAAGCTGAGCGCCGCCAAGAAGATGGAAATGAATGTGTTTTACAGACTGCGCGCCGTGTTTGCCGCAGTTGTTGATTATTCTGTAACCGTCTGCCAGTCCAAGTTCTTTTGCAACTTTGGAGATCGCCGCGAAAATATCGCCTATGATCGAACAGTTGCTTTCATTTATATCGTCCGCACAGTTTAATATGTGCTGTTTCGGGATAAATATTACATGAACGGGAGCCTGAGGATTGATATCTTTGAAGGCGAGAATCTTTTCGTCTTCGTATACTTTCGTGCAAGGGATATCTCCTGCCACTATTTTACAAAAAATGCAGTCCATGGTAGTATCCTTTCTATAATAGGGGTATTGTTTATGGGAAAAACTTTTTTCGCGGAAAAAAAGTTTTTCCCAAACCCTTTTCAAAAAACCGAATTGTGGATGAAACAGATTTTTGTTAATATGAAAAACAATTTCTACTCCCAGCATCGGTTTTGTTGGAAGGGGTACGGGGAAACCTTATTTTTTCGTGAAAATAAGGTTTCCCCGAAAAAATCCTCTTATCTATTCTTATTTAAGCATTTCTTCTACAGCCGCAATAGCTTCAGCGATCTTGGAAGCATCCTTACCGCCTGCAGTAGCGCTGTCAGGACGACCGCCGCCGCCACCGCCACAGATAGTAGCCGCTTTCTTAACGAGTGCGCCTGCATTTGCGCCGTTCTTAACCGCATCCTTACCGCAAGCTGCTGCAATACCAACTTTACCGGATTCAGCATCAACTGCGAAGAGAAGTGCTACGCCATTGGAGTTCTTGTCCTTAACTCTGTCACACATTTCGCGGAGAACATCAGCTTTCGCATTGAGAGTACCGCAGATAAATGTAACTTTGCCAATTTCCTTGCCGGAATTCATGAGAGATTCAAGTTGAGAAAGTGCTGCATTAGCCTGAATATCGGAAATCTGCTTCTGGAGAGCCTTAACTTCGTTGGAAACGAGTTCAGCTTTGGAGTCAATATCGTTCACACCGCATTTGAGGTTCTGAGCTGCTTTGGCGATGAGTTCGTTCTTTTCTTCGATGTATTTGAGTACATTTTCACCTGTGAGAGCTTCAATTCTGCGAACACCTGCAGCAACGCCCTGTTCTGCGATGATCTTGAACGCACCGATCATACCTGTATTTTCAACATGTGTACCGCCGCAAAGTTCTGTGGAGAGCTTGCCCATTTTAACAACTCTTACAGTATCACCGTATTTTTCTCCGAAGAGTGCGAGAGCTCCTTCTTTCTTAGCATCTTCGATAGCCATTTCTCTTACGGAAACAGGTGTAGCGGTGAGAATGCTTCTGTTTACTTCTTTTTCAACTTCTGCGATCTGCGCAGGAGTCATAGCTTCAAAGTGGGAGAAGTCGAATCTCATTCTGTTGCTGTCAACGTAAGAACCTGCCTGAGCAATGTGGCTGCCGAGGACTTTTCTGAGAGCTGCCTGGAGAAGATGTGCAGAGCTGTGGTTTCTCTTTGTTGCAAGGCGTGCACATTCACAAACTTCAGCTTTTACGTTTGCGCCTACTTCGAGAACACCGCTTTCAACTGTACAGTGGTGAATGAAGATTCCGTTGATCTTCTTTGTATCGTTAACTTTAAGAACTGTTTTGCCCTTGGAGATCTTACCTACATCGCCAACCTGACCGCCGCTTTCGCCGTAGAAAGGTGTTGTATTGAGAACTACCTGAACATTTGCACCCTTAGCTGCGGATTCAACTCTTTCACCGTCAGCAATGATTGCGAGAACGTCTGCTTTAGCGGAGAGTTTTTTGTATCCTACAAATTCTGTTGTGGGGAGACCTTCAAGTTCTTCGTTGCCCTTCCATGCGGATGTGTCGGAAGCACTTCTTGCGCTTCTTGCTCTCTGACGCTGTTCGATCATGAGTTCCTGGAACTTTTCTTCGTCAACAGTCATGCCTTTTTCTTCAAGAATTTCTTTTGTAAGATCGAGGGGGAAACCGAATGTGTCGTAAAGTCTGAATGCGTCATCACCGCTGACAACTTTACCTTCAGCCTTTTCAATAACTTCGGAAAGGATAGCAAGACCGCTGTCAAGAGTCTGATTGAAGCGGTTTTCTTCAAGTTCGATAACTCTCTTGATATAATCTGCTTTTTCTACGAGATCGGGATAAGCGGCACCGCTTTCTCTGATAACAACGTCAACGAGTTCGCTGAGGAAGTGTTCGGATTTGATGCCGAGGAGTTTGCCGTGGCGAGCAGCTCTTCTGAGAAGTCTTCTGAGAACGTAGCCTCTACCTTCGTTGGAGGGAAGAACGCCGTCGCAAACCATGAATGTTGTGCTTCTGATGTGGTCTGTTACAACACGGAGAGAAACGTCTGTTTCGTGAGAATCGCCGTATTTCTTGGAGGACATTTCAGAAAGACGTGCAGTTACGTTTTTGATAGTGTCTACATCGAAGAGGGAGTCAACGCCCTGCATGATGCACGCAAGTCTTTCAAGACCCATACCTGTGTCAATATTTTTCTTTTCGAGAAGAGCATAATTGCCGTTGCCGTCGCTGTCAAACTGTGTGAAAACGAGGTTCCAGAATTCAACGAATCTGTCGCAGTCACAGCCTACTTTACAGTCAGGGCTTCCGCAGCCTTTTTCGGGACCTCTGTCAAAATAGATTTCAGAACAGGGACCGCAGGGACCGGAACCGTGTTCCCAGAAGTTATCTTCTTTTCCCATACGTGTCATGTGGGAAGGATCAACACCGATTTCTTTTGTCCAGATATCATAAGCTTCATCGTCGTCGAGATAAACTGTAACATAGAGTCTGTCAACGGGAAGTTCCATAACTGTTGTTACGAATTCCCAAGCCCAGTTGATAGCTTCTCTCTTGAAGTAATCACCGAAAGAGAAGTTACCCAGCATTTCGAAGAATGTACCGTGACGGGATGTCTTACCAACTCTTTCAATATCGGGGGTTCTGATACATTTCTGGCAAGTTGTAACTCTTGTTCTGGGAGGCTTCTGCTGACCTGTGAAATAAGGTTTCAGCGGAGTCATACCAGCGTTTATAAGAAGAATACTCTTGTCGTTCTGAGGTACGAGGGGAAAGCTGTCCATCTTAAGATGACCTTTCGACTCGAAAAAGTTGAGATATTTTTCTCTTATCTCATTAAGTCCCATGTATTTCATATTCTGATTCCTCCTGAATCATATAAATCGGCATATTGTACCGAAAATTATTTTTTCATTATGTTTTGCGGCTTCAATCGCATCAGCCGCCTTGTTCACGTCGTTAAAAATACCGAACACAGCAGATCCGCTTCCCGTCATCATTGAAAAGACAGCCTCATGCTCCATAAGGAATTTTTCAGCATCTTCGATTTCGGGACAAACAGTCTTTGCCGCCGCTTCAAGTTTATTTGTAATGAGTCTGAAAGCGTTGAAATCTTTTTCGGAAATCTCTTTCAGGAATCTTTCCGTGGAGTCCTCGGGAAGACTCTCTTTTGGGAGCCCATCATAAATTTTATAGATCCCAACTGTTGGAAGTTCCGCTTTCGGTTTGATTATCACCAGATGAAGATCTTTCGGATATGGGAGTGACAGCGGTGTAAGTTTCTCACCGATGCCTTCCGCAAGCTGAGTTCCGCCCCTGATGAAAAACGGTACATCAGCGCCCAATTTCACACCGAGAGCTTCAAGTTCCTCATCGGAAGCATTCACATTGAGCAATTTATTCAATGCTTTCAAAGTTTCCGCGCAATCAGAACTGCCTCCTCCCAGACCTGCGCCTGAAGGAATATTTTTTTTCAGATCAATACTGATTTTTTTATTCCCGATCTCAAATTTTTCCAAAAAAGCTTTAGCCGCTTTCCAGCAAAGATTCTTTTCATCGCAAGGAACATTTGGCACATCGCAAGTGAGAGAAATTTCATTCCCCTCGTTTTCACAGACATCTATCTCAAGTTCATCGTAAAGAGATACTGTCTGAAAAACTGAGCAGAGTTCGTGGTAACCGTCTTCACGTATCCGAGGGATATCCAACGTCAGGTTTATTTTTGCGTATGCTTTCGTTTTCATATTCATATATTGTGATTTATGTACTTATCCAGTTTATCCATCGCTTTTCTCAGATGTTCCATTGAGTAAGCGTATGAAATTCTCACAAAGCCTTCCCCTGTTTCACCGAATGCGTTTCCGGGAACAACAGCAACTTTCTGTTTGTTAAGGAAGTCTGTGCAGAATTCTTCCGAAGTGGGCGCAAGTTTTGAAATATTAGGAAATACATAAAATGCGCCGAGAGGCTCGAAGCACGGAATACCCATGCTTTTGAATGAATCGAGGAGATATCTTCTTCTCATATTGTAATGAGTTTTCATTTCCTCAATATCGTCATCACCGTTTTTAAGAGCTTCGATCGCTCCGTACTGACTTGTCGTGGGAGCAGACATTATTCCGTACTGATGGATCTTCAATGTGCTGCCGAGAATTTCTTTCGGGCCGCAGACAAAACCCATTCTCCAGCCTGTCATTGCGTAGGTTTTCGAAAAACCGTTGACAATAATGGTTCTGTCGTACATACCCGGCGCAGAAGCAAAGGAATTCGGTTTATCTGTATTGTAACAAAGTTCCGCATATATTTCATCTGCAAGAACCATTATATTTGTGCCCAAAAGAACCTTTGCGATCTCTTCGTAGTCCTCAGCTGTCATCAGCGCACCTGTGGGATTGTTGGGGTAAGGAAGTATCAAAAGTTTTGTTTTGGGAGTAATAGCATTTTTAAGTATCTGCGGATCTATTTTGAAATTATCCTTTTCGTATGTCGGCAAATGTACAGGTGTTCCGCCGGCAAGAACCGTAAGAGGAGAATAACAAACGAATGAAGGTTCGGGAATTATGACCTCGTCACCCTGTTCAATAACAGAACGGATAACAGCGTCTATGCCTTCGCTTCCTCCGACAGTTATCAGGATTTGATTTTTAGGATCGTATTTCAGATTGAAACGACGTTCCATATATCTGGAGATCTCTTCACGGAGCTCTATAAGACCTGCGTTGGACGTATATCTCGTTGCACCTCTTTGAAGCGAATCTATTGCCGCCTGACGTATATGCCACGGGGTCTTAAAATCAGGCTCACCTACACCGAGGGAAATACAGCCTTCAATGGAATCTGCCAAATCAAAAAATCTTCTGATACCTGAAGGTTTCATGCTTTTGACTTTGTCAAGAAGTATATTGTCGTAATTCATACTCTGTTATAACTCCATCATCTGTCTGTCGTCTTTTTCCTGAGCTTCAAAGATGAGTTCTTTGTCTTTATATTTATTGAGAACGAAGTGGGTAGCTGTTCCGGTTACACCCTCGATAACAGAGAGCTTTTCAAATACGAACATTGCAACTTCTTTCATGCTCTTACCTTCAAGAGTTACTGCAAGGTCAAAGCCTCCCGACATAAGGTAACATGAAACAACTTCGGGGAATGCGCAGATCTGACGAGCAACCTGAGTAAAGCCTTCGCCTTTGATTGGCTGAACTTTAATTTCTATTATCGCAGAAACGTATTCTCTTGAAGTTTTGTCCCAGTTAATGAGAGCTTTATATCCGAGGATAACGCCCTGTTCTTCGTAATCTTCGATTATTTTATCCACTTCTTCTTCTGTCATACCAACGGCATCTGCGATATTTTTATGTGTGAAATGAGCGTTTTCTTCCAGAAGTCTGAGGATCTTTTCGTTTTTATCCATTTTGAATTCCTCTTATATTCTTTCAAATGTGGGCTTCATTTTTCTGAATTTAGCAACATAGTTGAAGCCTGCTTCCTTGACGATCTCGGTAGCTTCAGTTACATATTTGCCTACCGCATCGTTGTCATGTCCGTCGCTTCCGACAGTGATTATCTCACCGCCGAGATCGCGGAACATTTTGATATACTTAAGGTTCGGAATAAGATTATTCTTAGAAGGTTCAAATCCTTTGAGGTTAACTTCAATACCCTTTCCGTTCTGAGCGATCACCTTAAGGATCTCAGCCATATCAGCATCAAATCTTGAAAGATCAAAATCTATGCCCTGATTGATAACATATCTGATGGGATAGTAGAGATGTCCGAGAACGGAAAAATTATTGATCTTGGCAGTATCGTAGAGTTCTGCAAAATAATCGCCGAAAATTTTGTAAACATCTCTGTTTCTGTAATCAAGGAGGCAGAAATCGTATTCATGGTTAAGATTATGAAGAGAACCGATGACGAAATCCCAATCGTGACTTGCGATAACTCCGTTTGCTCTTTCGAGTTCCTGTGTTGACTGACCTATCTCAAGTCCGATACCGAAATCATAACCACTTGTATTACGGAGTTCGTTCATATATTTCCAATACTCTTCAACCTCAAGGAAAGGCCAGGGTTCCATATCCGGAGGAGTTGCGGGTTCATAGTTGCAGTCGCAATGGTCTGTGAAAATAAGGTCGTCAATACCTCTTGATTTTGCTGCAAGAATTTCTTCCAGAGGATCTGCCTTTGAGTCCATGGAGAATCTTGTATGAATATGGTAATCTATTTTATACATTTCCAATTCCTGCTTTCTTTTATATTTTTTCAAATACGGGCTTCATTTTTCTGAATCTTGGAACGTATCTGAATCCCGCTTCTTTAAGGATCTCTGTTGCGTCCCCGATGTTCTCTCCGACAGCGGCGGGATTATGACCGTCACTTCCGGTGGTGATTATCTCTCCGCCAAGTTCGCGGAACATTTTAACATATCTGAGATGGAAAGCCCGATCTTCTTTGGAGCCGTTGTATCCCTTTGCGTTTATATTTACTTCAATTCCCTTTCCGTTGCTTATTACAAGACGGAAAATATCAGCCATTTCAGCTTCATACCTGGTGTAATCCAAATCAATTCCCTGAGCTTTGATATATCGCAAAGGATAGTAAACATGACCGAGAACGCTGAAATTATTTATTGCAGCAATTTCGTACAGCTCCGAAAGGTAGTTTTTAAATGTTTTTTTAACATCTCTTTCAAGGTAATTCAGCTGGCTGAAATCATATTCATCACGCATATTATGAAGCGAAGCAATTACAAAATCCCACTCATGACCTGAAAGTATCATTTTTGCTCTTTCGGGATTCTGCGTTGACTGTCCGACTTCAAGCCCTATACCGAAATCAAGGCCGCTTGTATCACGAAGATTTTTGATATAATTCCAATAGCCCTCGTGGTCAAAAATGGGACGTTCTTTTACTCCCGGAGGGGTTGCGGATTTAAGGTTGCATTCACAATGTTCCGTGAAAATTATATCGTTTATACCCTTGGCTTTAGCCGATGCAAACTGGTCTTCATACTCCGAAACAGAGTCAAAAGAAAACTTTGCATGGATATGGTAATCTATTTTATACATAGCTTACAGAACAGCTGCCTTAAGCTCGTCCACTTTATCGCATTTTTCCCATGCAACGCCAAGGTCTTCTCTTCCCATATGACCGTAAGCCGCAAGCTTTTCGTAAATGGGTTTTCTGAGGTCAAGAGCCTTGATGATTTCTCTGGGACGGAGATCAAATACTGTCTTCACAGCGTTCATAAGTTTTTCTTCGTCAACATTGCCTGTACCGAAAAGATCAATATAAACGGAAACAGGTTCTGCAACACCGATAGCATATGCAAGCTGGACTTCACATTTCTTTGCAAAGCCTGCTTTTACGATATTTTTAGCAATGTATCTTGCCATGTAAGCCGCACTTCTGTCAACCTTTGTGGGGTCCTTACCGGAGAAAGCACCGCCGCCATGACGGGAATATCCGCCGTAAGTGTCAACAATGATCTTTCTGCCTGTAAGACCGCTGTCACCCTGAGGACCGCCGATAATGAACTGACCTGTGGGGTTAACAAGGATCTTGGTGTTTTCGTCCATAAGATCCTGAGGAATAACGTGCTTGATTACCTCGTTGATGATACCTTCTTTGATAGCAGCCTGACTTACGATGGGGCTGTGCTGTGTTGAAACAACGATTTCTTCGATTCTTACAGGTTTGTCATCGTCATATTCAACAGTTACCTGAGTTTTACCGTCAGGACGGAGGAAGCCGAGGATGTTTTCTTTACGCACGTAAGTAAGTCTTTTTGCAAGTTCCTGCGCATAGTAGATGGGCATAGGCATAAGAGTTTCTGTTTCGTCACAAGCAAAACCGAACATCATACCCTGGTCGCCGGCACCGTCTCTGTCAACACCCATAGCGATGTCGGAAGACTGTTCGTCAATGGCTGTGAGAACGGAGCATGTTGCGCTGTCAAAGCCGTACTTGGCTCTGTCATAGCCGATTCTTTTAATAACGTCTCTTGCTATCTTGGGGATTTCTACATAGCAGTTTGTAGTGATTTCACCCATGATGAGAACCATACCTGTGGTGACGCAAGTCTCGCAGGCAACTCTCGCCGTGGGGTCCTCTTTTATGATAGCGTCAAGAACTGCGTCAGAGATCTGGTCGCAGATTTTGTCGGGATGTCCTTCAGTTACGGATTCCGATGTGAAATACTTTTTCATTTTTGAAATTCCCCTTTTATGTGAATTTTAGTGTTATATGTAATGTTATATACTTATAGATATAGTCTTACACTTTATTGTATCATATTTTTTCCGAAATGTAAACAGGCTAACTGTTCTTTTTAATCTTTCGTTGAATATGTTTAGAAAAAAGCCGTCAAAATGCCATTATTTCACAGCATAGAGCTGTACAGCCGCCCTTATAAATGTGACAAAAATATTATATTTGAATGGGGTAGTTGAAATGTGTTTCGTTTTATGGTAAAATCAAGATGAAAAAAATTTCTTGGAGGAGCGATCGAAATGCTCAAACTTTATCCAATTCCCGAAGAAACAAAAAAGTGTAATCACTTTTCAATAAAAATAAATGCTCAACCCATTGAGGCATATTCATGTCTCGTTTCGGCTGTACCTTTCAATACCCCCTGGCCGGGACATCAGCGTCCGACAGATCAGGCAGAAGAAGCTTCTTTCGTTTATTTCGATACTGACGAGGTCGTAAATATAGAACTTGAGGCGTGGAAAGATTTTTCAGATATCAGAATCAGACCTCTTTCAAAAAACATCAAGCCGGAAATTAACGGCAGAAACATTAAATTTTCCGCAGGTGTAGGACAGTATACTGTTGAACTTGACGGTCATCACAACGCATTGCATATTTTTATAAATCCCATAAAAGAATATAACATTGACATCAACGACGAAAACGTAATTTACTTCGGTGCCGGAGTTCACCGCCCGGGTGCAATAGAACTGAAAAGCGGACAGACTATTTTCGTTGACGCAGGAGCCGTTGTTCATGCTTCCGTGCGTTCCGAAAATTCCGAAAACGTGAAAATTATCGGTCACGGAATTATTGATTATGAAGAATTTGAGCGTCACGACCCTCTCCAATGGGAATATGACGGCTTGATGAACCTTGTCAGTTGTAAAAATGTGACTGTTGACGGTGTTATTTTAAAAGACTCTTCATGGTGGACAATTACGGCATTCAACTGCGAAAATGTACTCATAGATAACGCAAAAGCCATCGGTATGTGGCGTTATAATACCGACGGTTTCGATATGGTAAACAGCTCAAATGTAATCATCAGAAACTGTTTCCTCAGAACTTTTGACGATTCCATCGTTTTCAAAGGCTTAAAAATATTTAAAAACGGCGAAAATCTCGGATATGATTTGAAAAATGTCGAAAATCACCTTGTTGAAAACTGTGTTATCTGGTGCGACTGGGGCAGATCTCTTGAAATCGGAGCTGAAACCTGTGCAGACGAATACGTGAATATCAAATACAAAAACTGTGATCTTATCCATAATGAATCAGTTGCTATGGATATTCAGAACGGAGACAGGGCAAACGTTCACAATGTTTCCTACGAAGACATCAGAGTGGAATATTCAAAGTATGAAAAACGCGGTAAAATCCAGGAAAATGACGATCAGAAATATGAACCGAGAACAGAGTTTGACCCCGCCTACCTGATGTTTGCAGATATGTATGTCGGCGTATGGTCTCAGGATATGATCTACGGTCACACTCACGATATCAGCTATAAAAATATTACTGTTTACATGGACGAAGAAGTTCCTATGCCCCTTACTCAGTTCAGAGGAGGAACCCCCGAAAATTGGGCAGAAAATATCACCATCGACAATCTTGTTATCAACGGCAAAAAAATCAGGGATCTCAACGAAACAAACTATCAACCGCATGAATTTTCAAGAAATATTGTTTTGAAATAAGGAGAGTCAAAAATGCTTAAAATATATCCGATTCCTGAAGGTGTAAAAAAGTGCGACCATTTTGCGGTGAAAGTCAACGGTCAGGTTGCCGAGACCTATTCCTGTATTGTTTCCGCAATTCCATTCAACAGACTTTGGCCGGGCTACCAGCGTCCGCTTGACCAGACCGAAGAGGCGTCTTTTATCTATTTCGATACTGATGAGGTCGTAAATATCGAACTTGAAGCCTGTAAGGATTTTTCCGAACTTAAAATCAGACCGCTTTCAAAGAATATCAAAGCTGATGTTGACGGCAGAAAAATAAGCTTTTCCGCAGGTGTGGGACAGTATACCGTTGAACTTGACGGACACCATAATGCACTTCATATTTTTGTGAATCCCATTAAGGATTATGGCGTTGATACCACAGATTCAAACGTGATTTATTTTGGTGCAGGCGTACACAAGGCAGGCAATATCCAGCTTAAAAGCGGCCAGACATTGTTCCTTGACGGCGGTGCAGTTGTTCACGGAACCATTTGTGCGGAGGATTGTGACAATATCAGGATTTTGGGAAGAGGTATTCTTGACGTAAGCTCTTTTGAAAGATTTGAACCCACGCCCATGAGACTTATCCGCTGTAAAAACACATTGGTTGACGGCATTATTTTCAAGGACGCAAACGAGTGGACTTTGACGGCTATCAACTGCGAAAACCTCATTATCGACAACACAAAAGCCATCGGTATGTGGCGATATAATGCTGACGGTTACGACATGTGCAACTGCGCAAATGTTATTATCAGAAACAGCTTTATCAGAACCTTTGACGACTCAATCGTATTCAAGGGGATTAAGATAAGAGAGATAAACAGCGACAAGAAAAATGTCGAAAATCATCTGGTTGAAAACTGTGTTATCTGGTGTGACTGGGGCAGAGCTCTTGAGATCGGAGCTGAAACCTGTGCAGATGAGTATTCAAATATTACGTATAAAAACTGCGACATCATCCATTCTGAATCTATCGTACTTGATATTCAGAACGGTGACAGAGCGAATATCCACGATGTTGTTTATGATGACATCAGAGTTGAATATTCCAAGTATTGTACCGGTGGTCTGATCCAGGAGACAGATGAACATACCTATCAGCCCCATAAAGACCCCCATGTTTCCAGACTTCTGAATGCGGAGATTTATAAATGTATGTGGTCTCAGGATGAAGCTGCGGGACAGATTCATGATATCAAATATAAAAACATTACGGTTACTATGGATGAGGGACTGCGTCTTCCTCCGAACTTATTCAAAGGAATGTCAGAAGATCATTTAGTTCAGAATATTTCCATCGAAAACCTTGTTATCAACGGAAAACGTTATGTGGATAAGTCTGAACTTGTCTTTGAAACAAACGAATTTGCAGAAAATATAATCTTAAAATAAGGAGTACACAAAAATGAGCAATTTCAGTATCGGTATTATGGCAGACTCACTCAAGCTGAGTTTTGCCGACAGCATGAAAAAAGCCCGTGAATTGGGCGCAGACGGTGTTCAGATCTACGCAACAAAGGGAGAAATGGCACCCGAAAATCTCACACCTGCACTTATTGCGGAAAAACGCAGAATAATCGAAGATAACGGCCTCGTGGTCAGCGCTCTCTGCGGAGACCTTGAGGGTCACGGCTTCCAGATTGCGGAAGATAATGTATGGAAGATTGAAAAGTCCAAGAGAATCGTAGACCTTGCACTTGAACTCGGTTCAAAGATCGTAACAACACATATCGGTGTAATTCCCGACGAAAAGAACGATACATACAAGATCATGCAGGCTGCGTGCAACGAGCTTGCAGAATATGCAGACAGCGTTGGTGCATCCTTCGCAGTTGAAACAGGTCCGGAAAAAGCTGTAATGCTCAAGGAATTCCTTGACAGCCTTTCCGCACGCGGAGTTAAAGTAAACCTTGACCCTGCAAACCTCGTGATGGTAACAGGCGACGACCCTATTCAGGCGGTTTACACATTGAAAGATTACATCGTTCACACCCACGCAAAAGACGGTATCAAGCTCAAAGAAAGCGACAGACATGAAATTTACGGCTTCTTCGCTCAGGGCGGTATCGGGGACCTGAGAATCTGGGAATATTTCACAGAAGTTCCCCTCGGTGAAGGCAAAGTAAACTTCCCCAAATACCTTGCTGCGCTTAAAGATATCGGTTACAACGGCTTCCTTACTATCGAAAGAGAAGTCGGCGACGATCCTGCAAAAGATATCGGCATGGCTGTAAACTTTCTGAAAGGTCTCATCTGATGGAAATTTACTGTTCGACAGGGGCATTTGTCGGAAAAATAAACAACAGAAACCACAAACTAATTCCCGAAGCGGCTGAAAAACTCCTCTGCGACGGCTTTGAGTTTATGGTTTGCAGTTCATGGTATGAAAATTTTGATAAAATATGCGGAGATGTTGCGGGGATAAACTTCCCCGTAATACATCTTGATAAGGATATCGGCGAATTTTTAAGCAGAAACACCGATTCTGACAGAAAAAATGCCCTTGAAAAATTTGTGGAAAACTGTCGTGTGGGGAAACTTCTGGGCTGTAAAAAATCCGTCCTTCATCTGTGGGGTGGATTACCCTCCGACAAAAATATGGAGTCGAATCTCAGCGCATACCCAGAGCTGAAACGAATTTCAGCGGAATACGGAATTCAACTGACAGTTGAAAATGTTCCCTGCAACACACACGACCCGTTCGCTCATTGGCGTGAGCTGATAAAGACAGATCCGGATGTAAAATTCACCGTAGATACACGTTTTTTGGCATTCCACGGTCAGTTTGAAGAATTTTACAAGGGAGAATTTATCGACAGAATCAAACATGTTCATATCAGCGACTGGTCTGCAGGGCTTATGGAATGGACAGCACTCAGACCTATTCCCCATCCCGGCGGCGGAAAAATTGACTTCGGAAGATTTTTCACATACCTCAGGGCAAACGGCTATGACGGATCCATAACCCTCGAATCGCCCTCCATGCTTGAAACGGGTCTGAATGCAGAATCTTTACAAAAAGACATGGACTATATTCGCTCACTTATCTGATTTTTTTGATATGTCATAATTTTTTGCTTTTAAATTGAGAAAATATATGGTATACTTATACTTGGAAATATCCGGGTATAAGTATATTTTTATTTCAGAGGGAGACTTTTTTTATGCAGAAGAAACTTTCCGCACGATTTATTTGGGCGCTTGTTCTGTTCAGTTTGATGGGACAGGTTGCGTGGGTCGTTGAAAATATGTATTTCAACGTATTCATTTACAATATGTTTAACGCATCAGCAAGTGATATTTCGCTGATGGTGGCTGCATCTGCCGTTGCGGCAACATTGACAACCGTATTTATGGGCGCACTTTCAGATAAGGTCGGAAAGAGAAAAGTGTTCATCTGCGGCGGTTATATATTATGGGGACTTTCAATTTTCAGCTTCACGTTGCTGAAAACCGATCTTATAGGAGCAATGTTCCCGACAGTTACTTCAGCCGCTGCTTTGGCTGTAACACTTACAATAATTCTTGACTGCGTAATGACATTTTTCGGGTCAACCGCAAACGATGCGGCATTTAACGCGTGGCTGACAGACTCTACAGACAGCTCCAACAGAGGTACTGCCGAGGGTATAAACGCCATGATGCCTCTCGTTGCCATCCTCGTTGTGTTCGGCGGATTTATGTTCTTTGACCTGACTCAGCCGGGAAGCTGGACTTTGATATTCTCAATTATAGGCTCGGTAGTTATCCTTATCGGTGTTCTGGGAATTTTCCTCATAAAAGATCCCAAAATCAAGCCCACCGAAACAGGATATCTTTACAATATCTTCTACGGATTCAGACCTTCCACAGTAAAAGCGAACCCCATGATCTATCTCTTTTTGGGAGCTTTTGCTATTTTCAATATTTCGATACAGGTCTTCATGCCATATCTTATCATTTACTACGAAAAATCCCTGGGAATGACCGACTATGTGTTCATCATGGCACCCGCAATAATCGTCGCTTCAGTATGTACAGCGCTGTGGGGTAAAGTTTACGACAAAAAGGGCTTCAAATTTTCCGTTGTATTTTCCGTTTTGTGGCTCGTTTTGGGCTATACGGTGCTTTTCTTCACAAAAACGACCCTGCCTGTATTCATCGGTTCACTTTTTATGATGTGCGGATACCTTTCAGGAATGGCGGTTTTCGGTGCAGTCATCAGAGATTACACTCCTGCAGGTAAAGCCGGGATGTTTCAGGGATTGAGAATTTTCTCACAGGTTCTTATCCCCGGTGTTATCGGTCCTAAGATCGGCGCGGAAGTTCTGAAAAATGCGGAGCTGATAACAAACAACGATGGAACACAGTCATTTCTGCCAAACGAAAATATCTTCCTTGCAGCGCTTATTGCGGCGGCTGTATTGGTTCCTGTTCTGTTGTTTATTTTCACAAAAATCAGACCTGCAACCGTTGATCTCGAAACGCCTTTTGAGAAAGAAATGAGCGAAATTCCCTGGGAAGATTACCCCCGTCCGATGATGAAAAGGAGCTCATATCTCTGCCTTAACGGAAAATGGGAGCTTAAAATTTTACGGGGCAAAAAGGAGATTTATAACGGAAATATTTCAGTTCCGTTCCCCGTGGAATCAAGGCTTTCGGGAGTGCAGAAATCCGTTGGCGAAAAGGATATTTTGGTCTACGGAAGAAACTTCACTCTGCCCGAAGGCTTCAAAAAAGACAGAGTTATCCTGCATTTCGGGGCTGTTGACCAGACCTGCAAAGTTTATGTAAACGGGAATATTTGCGGAGAGCATGTGGGTGGATACACGCCCTTTGAATTCGACATAACGGAAAGTCTGAAAAACGGAGAGAACGAACTCATTGTTGAAGTTTCAGATCCCCTTGATAAGGAGCTTCCTTACGGCAAACAGCGCAAGGACAGAGGCGGTATGTGGTACACCCCCACCAGCGGCATCTGGCAGACAGTCTGGCTTGAAAGCGTTGAAAAAAATTATATCAAATCAATCAAAATCACCTCCGACACCTCTTCCGCTAAAATCGAAATCGAGGGCGGCGAAGCAGAAAAAACGCTGATATTTAACGGAAAAGAAATCAGATTCAGCGGAAAAGAAATCACTGTGACCCCCGAAGATCAAAAGCTTTGGACACCCGATGAACCGAACCTTTACGATTTTGAGATCATCAGCGGTGATGACAGAATTTCATCTTATTTTGCGCTGAGAAAAGTGGAGATCACAGGCGAAAAAATACTTCTCAACGGCAAGCCAATCTTCTTCCACGGACTTCTTGACCAAGGGTATTTCAGCGACGGTATTTACCTTCCCGCAACACCCAAGGGGTACGAAAACGATATTTTGGCGATGAAAAAACAGGGCTTCAACACCCTGCGTAAGGACATTAAAATTGAGCCTCAGATCTTCTACCACCTTTGCGACAAATTGGGAATGATAGTTTTCCAGGACTTCGTAAACAGCGGCAAATACAGTTTTATGGTTGATACGGCACTTCCAACCGTTGGAATGAAAAAAGGAATCAGCCACAAGGCTTCTCAGTTCAGAAATGACAATTTCATAAAAACCGCTGAAAAGACCGTGGAAATTCTCTATAATCACCCCTCCGTTTTATATTACACGATTTTCAACGAAGGCTGGGGACAGTACGATGCGGAAAACATTTACTGCCATTTCAAAAAACTTGACCCCACCCGAATCTGGGACGCAACCTCAGGATGGTTCCGGACAAACAAAAGCGACGTTCTCAGCGAGCATATATACTTCAAGCCATTGAATCTGACCTCTGACGGCAGACCGCTTATTCTTTCTGAATTCGGCGGATATTCCTATAAAATTGAAGGACATTCGTTCAATCTTGATAAGACTTACGGCTATAAATTTTTCACCGACGAAAAGCTTTTCCGTCAGGAACTTGTTAAACTTTACACGGAGCAGGTCATTCCCGCTATCGAAAATGGACTTTGCGGTGCGATTTTAACGCAAGTCAGCGACGTGGAGGACGAAACGAACGGACTTTTCACCTATGACAGACAAATTCTGAAAACCGATACTTCGGAAATGAAAGAGGTTTCACGCAAGCTGTACGAGGCTTTTGAACGAATTAACATATCATAATCGGGAGATCTTGTTACCGTAAACGGAAACTTCTTTGATTTCGGAGACGGAGAACCGATTGAATAATATTAAAATCATAAGAAAGGCACACGAAAATGAAAGCATACGAAAGATTTTTGAAGTACGCACAATTTCCCACAATGTCCGACGAGGAAAGCGAAACAACTCCCAGCACAGCGAAGCAGCTGGTTTTGGCGGAAGAGCTGAAAAAGGAACTTCTTGAATTGGGCCTTGCGGACGCACATGTGGACGAACACGGTTACGTTTACGCAACTTTGCCTGCGAACACAGACAAAAACGCCCCCTCTATCGGATTTATTGCCCACATGGACACCTCTTCCGAAGCTTCCGATACGAATATCAAAACCGCAATCGTAGATTATCAGGGCGGAGATATTCTTCTGAATGAGGAAAAAAATATCTACATGAAAGTTTCCGATTACCCCTACCTCGAAAATTATAAGGGGCAGAAACTTATCGTTTCCGACGGAACAACCCTCATCGGAGCTGACGACAAGGCAGGAATTGCGGAAATCATGACTGCAGTTGAAGAGATCATCAAATCAGGCAAGCCCCACGGAAAAATCTGCGTAGGATTCACTCCGGATGAAGAGATCGGACGTGGCGCAGACTTCTTTAATGTACCGAAATTCGGTGCGGATTACGCATATACAGTTGACGGAGGCTCATTGGGCGAATTGGAATACGAAAACTTCAATGCCGCAAGTGCGAAAATCACGGTTCATGGGGTATCTATCCACCCGGGCTCAGCAAAAAACAAGATGAAAAACGCTTCACGCATAGCTTCAGAGTTCGACAGTTTGCTTCCTGCAGACGAAATCCCCGAAAAAACAGAGGGTTACGAAGGTTTCCATCATCTTATTTCAATGAAAGGCGAAACGGAGCTTGCGACTTTAGTCTACATAATCAGAGACCATGACAGAGCCAAATTTGAAGCGAAAAAAGCGGATTTTGAAAAGATCACCGCTGAACTGAACGCAAAATACGGCGAAGGAACAGTTGAGCTGGCGTTGAAAGATTCCTATTACAATATGCGTGAAAAAATTGAAGAGCATATGTACGTGGTTGACCGAGCAAAAGAGGCAATGCGTCAGGTAGGAATAGAGCCGAGAGTCATGCCCATCAGAGGCGGCACAGACGGAGCACATCTTTCCTTTATGGGACTTCCCTGCCCCAACCTTTGCACAGGTGGCGAAAACTTCCATTCACGGTTTGAGTTCGTATCTATCGAATCTATGGACAAGATCACGGAACTCCTGATAAAAATTGCAGAAAACGCTGTAGAATAATTTATAATAGAAATCTATGGGGGAAACCCTCTTTTCACGTGAAAAGAGGAGTTCCCCCATTCCCCCCCTCCGAAAACAGCGGAT
>JAZTZU010000100.1:0-4702 GCA_045637625.1 Eubacteriales bacterium | reverse complement strand
TTAGCACTCGTCGGCGTACGTGGGTACGGTAGAGGGCTAAATCGCGACTAAAAAGCCCCTTAAATTAAGGAAATCCACCGAAAATTCTCGGTGGATTTCGACATCTTAAAGCTTTGGGGGAGTATTTTTAGTTAATATTTGTCTTAAAACCTAATAGGGGCTTTTGTTCTGCGCTAAATGAGCCAGCCCCTAATCCGATTTTATCGTTTTTTGTAAATAACCAATTCTGGGTTTTCACCGTTTTCTTCATAAGTGCAGATTAAAATGAAGTCCATATTTGCAGCGATACCAAAGCATCTGTTGCCGCCGAATTCACATTCAAGCTGATTTCCCAGGTAGGTCGCATTATCGTCAAGGAATTTTACACTCATACCGTTTGGTAGGAGGTATTTAAGGTTGATATATCCGCCTACAAGTGCGTTAAGTTTTTCGACTTTCGGCATTCCTTCTACATTAAGGGCATTGATCTCATCGATCAGTTTGCGTTTGAACTCTTCAAATTTTTCTGCTCCGTCAAGGTTTTTATATTGTTTCCAATAATTTAGCTTGGGCAGCATTTCTTTCATGTAAGTACGTGCCTGCTCAGATGTGAACGTTTCGGATGACATGTTTTTTACGCAGACTTCGATCAGATCATCCATATTATGATACATATATTCACCGTCAGCATAACACCACTTACAATACTCTTCGTTGAAGAAACCGTCACTCTCTTTACTTGTAGTTGAATCATCAAGAGGCATTCCGCAACACTGACATATTAGTTTTCTCGGTGACCCAAGAAGTGTGTTGATAGATACGTCGAAGAATTTTGATAGCAGTTTCAATGTTTCTGTGTTTGGTACGGTTTCACCGTTTTCCCAACGTGAGACTGCTTGCCTTGTCACGTAAAGCTTTTCCGCCAACTCGTCCTGTGATAATCCTTTTTTAGTTCTCAGTTCAGATATAACGTCTTTTGTTTCCATATATTGTTCACCTCAAAGATATTATATCATATCACACGTGTAAAGTCAAGCAACGCGTTGTTGCTCCTTTATTCTTTATTGATTACTTTTTTCTGCCAGGACCACTTGCCGCATTCAGGACATTTCATATATCTTGTTCTTCCCGTATGCATAGCCCAAAGAACGCTGCTGAATGTTGGAATGTGTTTGTGGTGGCATTTTGCACATTCATAATATCCCGCAGTCTGTTCGATTCTTAGTGCAAACATGATTCCGATAAGTCCCAAAATGAATCCCGCTGCAATGAGTATGATCCTCAGCCAGTCTTCCATTTGTACAAAAGCTGCTGTAAAAGTGAATCCCAAAAGGATTATCATTGAAAATATACCAATCAGAATTTCCAAAGACAGCATAGATCTGTCTGTGTATTCCTTTTGTTTTGCCATTTCAAGAATCAGTTTTTCAGATTTTTCTTTGTAATTATCCATGATAACTACCTCCCCGTTTAATAAGTCGTTTACCGTGATTTCGAGTACATCACACAGCTCAAGCATAATGGAGGAGTCAGGTAATGATTTTCCCGTTTCCCATTTCGATATTGCCCTGTCTGTGATGTTGAGTTTTTCTGCCAATTGCATTTGAGTCAAGTTCTTCTTTTTTCTGCGTTCGGCAATGAATCTTCCAATTTTTAATTGATCCATTTTTTTTCCTCCTTTCGTATTCAGTATAAATGATTTTTACCTTAAAATCAACATACCGTCGGTTGAATAGGGGAGTATCAACCAACGGTAGAATCAAAAAGCGGGGTCTATTGTTTATTTGTTATGAATATTTTCTTAGAATTCCCTGTAAAAATCATCTTTCATTTCGGACATTACCAGATAACATTTTTTACCGAATAACAATTTTGCGGGAAGTCTCCATGTTTTTCCGTAATAGAAATTGTCTGCTATGAGCCTGCCATCGGCGTACATTTGGGCATTATCATACTCAAAGGGAATTTCAATAAACCCTGAGTCTGACGTTACGTTTAGTTTCTTCCATGTCAGTTTTCTTTCTCCGCCTATATTCAGCTGGCTGATATATGGAGGGGTAAACGGTTCGTCAATATCCTCAAAGGAGATTTCTGCGTTAACAAAATCTTTTTCTACAAATTTCTTTTCAAAGTTGTTTCCGTTCCATATATTGTATGAATAGCTTCCGTTTTGGATTGCAGTAATCTCTCCATTTGCTTCGTAAATATCGCAGTTGTCTCCTATGTATATTTTGCCTGACAATTTTCTGATATATTGAGCTTGTTCAACCGCTAATGTAACTATTTTTGTTCCATTATACTCAAGCACTGAATTGAGCCCTGTTTCAGGAGAAAAAATTGTTCCGTCCGCAAATTTGTACTGAGGTTTTATGTTGTTTATTGCACAGAAGAAGTATGTGTTGTCAATCTTACAAACAGGCTGTGTGGTTGCATATTCCAGAATGTTATCTCCAAGTCTGATATTGAATGGTATAAAGAACGCTGTTTCACCGCATATATCTATCGCAGGGAATGTCACGCTGCCTGTATCTATTACTGCATTTTTTACGTCTTCCAGAACATCCAGACGCTGATAGTGATTTATGAACACATATCCGCTGTTACCGTCAGTACGCATACTGTATCGAAGCGTTGTTGTGTCGTATCTTCCAACAAAGTTCTGTGAGTCTACAGCTTCCATCGGTGCAAACATGTCACCAAAATCCTGCACAAACAAATGAAGCATATTCAGGAGTCCATATTGTTTATTTGTTTCTCCATACTGTGTAATGGGTGCCTGGAAATCGTATGATATAATGTTATAGTCGTTGGGGTAGCCGCTCTCTTTTGATTCGTTGAATGTTGACAGTTTACCGATTTTGTTTGATCCTCCATGATACATATAGTATCCCGGGAGATTATTGCCACAACCGAGTTTGACAAGTGACAGAGCGTAGATATCCATTGGTTTAATGAATGGGCGACGGTGGTGTGTCGTCGGAATTCCACCGCCAAGCTCACATGTGGCAAACGGATATTTTTCATAGGGGAGTTGCCATGAGTCATCCGAATGCTTCTTTGGCAATAAATCTGTACCGATGGCTGTATCATTTCTCATTTTATTGAAAAAGTAGTGATATGATGGTATGAGCTTGTTTTTGTGCTGTTCCCAAGGTGCTTCCGCGTAACCTCCGAATACAGGTACAACTTCATCAACGGGGATTTTTGCTCCTGCCACATTATCCCATCCTGTTACGGTATAGATTGGTGCTCTGTAACCGATTTCCAATGCCATCTTTTTCAGTTCTGCTAAATGTTCTGCGTTGTAGACAAGTTCGTTTTCGAATTGAATACCAACGATGTTTCCGCCGTCTTTATAAAAAAGTCCTTTGACTTGCTCGTAGATCTTTTGATACCATGTTTTTACTTTTTCCATATATTCGGCATTGTTATCACGAAGCTTAAAGTCCTTTTTCATGAGCCAGTTGGGGAAGCCACCGTTTCTGCATTCACCGTGTACCCAGGGACCAATACGAAGGAACACTTCCAGCCCGGCTCTTTCTGCTTCTTTCACAAACTTTCTGATATCAAGATCTCCCGAGAAATCAAATTCTCCTTCAATCTCTTCATGGTATATCCAAAAGATATATGTGGAAACGATTGTTGCTCCTCCGGCTTTTATTTTGCAGAGTTCTTCATACCACTCAGATGCTTTAGCTCTCACAAAATGATATTCGGCCATTACAGGAACCCATGGTTTTCCATCACGCTCAAAATACAGATTTGTGACATCAATACGCTCACCGTTTGGGTTTGTGTCTCCCATGTTGAGGTGTCCACGAATGATATCGGTTTTTTTATAATCCTTAAATTTATATATCATGTCCTCGTCCTCCGCCAATAGTTATTCATCTTGTAGCTGTTATCGTAAGTGACTTCCATATTTAGAAAATCCGGAAGGGAATAGCTCTCAGCTTCTTCGACAGAACTGAATTCTATTTCCGCATACATGAATTCTGTTTCGGAACCTTTGTCGACCAGATTGCATTCAAGTACTTTTCCATCGGGTAAAATATAATTTCTTTTCAGTTTGATGATGGGGTTTGGGCAGAAAACTTCCTGGAGTTCATTATATTTATTTTCAGGAATGTCAAATTCAACTTCGTGCCGGACCATTTCACCTTGACTTTTTATTGTCATTTTATACGAAGTCCCTTTTTCGGAAACTTTTTTTCTGATTCTTACTGTCGGCATTACGGAAATATATCCCTGATACATTGTTGACTCTTCTTTTAGTTGCAGCCCTTCGGGGAACTTATCAATAAGAAATTTTCTTTCAATTTCCATTTTTTCTATTTCCTTTCTGAGGATGAGATAGGGAAGTGTATATAGCAAAAAAACTCAACTTAATAGTTGAGTTTTTATGGAGCGGATTACGAGGCTCGAACTCGCTACCTCAACCTTGGCAAGGTTGCGCTCTACCAGATGAGCTAAATCCGCAAATATACCGGTCGTTGCAACCGGATTTGGTGCCTCCGGTCGGAATCGAACCAACGACACGAGGATTTTCAGTCCTCTGCTCTACCAACTGAGCTACAGAGGCGAATAAGTGGCGACTCGGAAGGGGTTCGAACCCTCGACCTCCGCCGTGACAGGGCGGCGTTCTAACCAGCTGAACTACCGAGCCGTATTTTCATTGTGGTGGGAGCTACAGGGCTCGAACCTGTGACCCTCTGCTTGTAAG
>JAZTZU010000099.1:0-3617 GCA_045637625.1 Eubacteriales bacterium | reverse complement strand
GCAAGCGTGGTTTTGGCAGTGGCAGTTAGGGTTTTAAGTGTAATAATCACAGTTTTTGCGGTATTTCTCTCGATAATAATAACTCTTTACGCAACGGTTTTAGCCCTTGCCGTAAGTGCCGCGGTTCTTTTTGTTCTGTCGATCTTCGGAGGATTCACACCGAGGCTTATCATGTTGGGAGCATCCCTGATTCTCGCGGGAATAACCGTGCTGCTGTTTCTGGTGTCAAACCTTGTTACAAAGTCCCTGTTTTTCATATCAAAAGGAATATTTAACGGTATAAAATTTCTGTTCACAAGGAGGAAAAAAGCATGAAAAAAGCCGGAAATATCGCAATCCTGATTTCAATAATCCTGATTCTCGCAGGCTGCGTGATCTCATTTATAGGACTTTCTTCGATCGGGTTCAATTTCAAAGAGATGAGCAATGTAAAATTCAACTCGGAGACAGTAAACATTGAGGAAGATTTTTCAGATATTTACATAAACAGCACTTTTTGCGACATCAGAATCCTGCCTTCCCCCGATGGGATCACAAAAGTTTACTACGAAGAAACTGAGCATTATGAAATCAGCGTAAGCACCGAAAATAAAAAACTGTCCGTAATACAGACAGATCTTCAAGAATGGAATATATTTTTCGGTATAAATTTTGATACGCCGCAGATAACGGTTTATCTTGCAGATGACGAATTCGGCAAGCTTACCATAAGCAACACAAGCGGAGACATTGAAGTTTCCGAAAACCTTACTTTTTCCGATGCTGAGATCCTCACCGCCAGCGGAGATATTGATATTTCCGCACAGATAAACGGGGATGTATATATATCACTCACAAGCGGGGATATTGAAGCCTCAAACATCAGATGCAAAGACCTCAGCATAACAGGCACAAGCGGAGATGTTGAGCTGAAAAATGTCATCGCAGAGGGACACATCGAAATCAAAACAGTAAGCGGAGATATCAGCCTTGACGACTGCGACGGAGGTACTCTTAAACTGAAGGCAATAAGCGGCGACATTTCAGGCACATTGCTTTCCGGAAAGGATTTTCAGCCCAAAACAGTAAGCGGTGATATCAGGATTACCGGCGGAAAAACGGGCGGTATTTGCGATGTCGAAACGACAAGCGGAAATATACGGTTCAGAACAAAATAAAATCCAATTCTTCGGCACAACCATGAGGGTTGCTAATTAAAATAATTTGTGGGAAAAACTTCTGCTTTTCATCCGAAAAGAAAAAGTTTTTCCCACAAAAAAATTATACTTTCAGGTTATTCTCTCAGACCTAATTCAGAAAGATATTCCATAGCCTTTTCGGGGTCGTTTGAAGTGAACAAAACAGCGCCCAAACGTGAACACAGGTCAAAATGGTCTTTATTTTTTACCCCTGCGCCTGCCCAGGGTTCAATTTTATGATCTTTCAGATATTTATAGTTATCATAGTTTGTGTCCTCAAAAATGCAGGCACAATACAGATATTCGTCGGGGTCTCTGTGAACATTGAACATAATATCGTAAGGATAAAAACCGTGAAGCATATATTTTCCGTTCGAAATCTCGTCGGTATACTCCAGAACATACGCATCAAAGCTGTTTATGATCGTTTTTTCTACCCAATTATATTTTTCAACGGTTTCAAGAACTTTTTCAACGCAAAGACGGCATCTGTCACCGTTGTCCCCACGATTATATTCCTTGATTTCAAGGTTGATCATAATATCATGCTTTACAACAAGAGCCATGAACTCATCAAGAGTCATTATCTGAGAGAAAGCGCCGTTGGGATTACAGTTCAGTTTGGAGATCTCCTCATATGTAAACGCAGAAATCTTACCGAAACCGTTGCTTGTTCTGTCAACAGTATCGTCATGCATAAGTACGGGAACGTCATCTTTTGTCAGATGAATATCCGTTTCGATCATATCGCAGCCGCATTTGATGGCAGCTTCAAAAGCCTCTTTTGTATTTTCGGAAACTTTTGCGGAAACACCTCTGTGAGCCGCAACATTAACCTTATGTTTATATGGTAATTTTTTCATAACAAATCATCCTTTCAATCCAAGTGAAAAACTTTATTCAAATCAACGGAGACGGGACTTTCGTCGGGATTAGTCTCCATAATATCAGCCATAAAATGCCACCACTTACGGTTTATCTCTGTATCTGCGGAAGCGCTCCATTTTTCGGGGTCTTCGATCTCAATATACCCGAAAAGGATATTTGTCTCCTCGTCAAGAAAAATCGAATAATTTTTACCGCCGTATTCGTGTATCATATCTATCATCTCAGGCCAAAGCTCATTATGACGCTTTTCATACTCAGCGGCCATACCGGGATAAAGCTTCATTTTAAAACCCTTAATCATTTTCATCACCCAATAAATTTATCTGAAAATCAAATTTTTATCAAAACTGAATCAGTATCGGAAAGAGCTGCAACATTCTTCCCCTCAGCCTGAAGAGCTTCAAACGCAGCTTTTCTTTCGTCGGAATAATGGCAGACAAAAACGCCTTGATAAAGACCGAGACCGCGGAAATCGGTAAATCCGTTCGGGACCTTATCAAACCGAGCCACATGGCTGATGTCCTCACAAATAATATGAGCCCCTGCGCTTCCGCCAACATAAACCGCTCCGTTTTCAAGCAGGTTCAGGATCAGCCTGTCAAATTTTGCCGCACGAAGACGCTTCAGAATACTGAAAGTGTTTCCGCCTCCGACATAAACGATATCAAAACTCATATCAAAAAACGGTTCGGGATTGAAATAATCTGCAACAAAAGCATTTTCAGGCGAAAACCCGTATCCGACCAACCGAGCCTCATATCTTCCGCTTTTTATCCTGCTGCGGGTAGCATTTTCGTTGGGGAAATATAAAATTCTGCATTCGCTGACGGGCTTCAGCAAATTTTTGGCAATAAATTCAGCTGACACATCGTTACCGAAATCACGGGAAGACAATATCAGATTCATACAGATCTCCGTTCTGCCGCTGAAATACCAACAAAAACCATGCTGAAAAATCTCCGATAGCGGCTTATGGAGATTTTCGTATGCGCCGAAGAACGACGGCACTACTACTTCTATATTATAGCACAAACACAGCAAAAATGCAAGCCTTTCAGCCTGCATTTTTAAATAGTCACTTAATTTTTAAATTCATAAGCATCATCTTTTTTTCGCACACACAGCGAACAGAAATCAGGAAAAACGAACTTCAAGTCGGCCTTCGATATGATGATCCAGATTCTGATGACATGACAAATATTCATCCAGAACCTCACGGCAAGAAGTTGCAACACTTCTGGGTTTTCCGTTTTGTGAAACCTCCTCATGAGATATCGCGAAGAAATCCTGCATATTCAGATAGAAGAAATACTGAAGTCCGATCTTATAATGATTATCGAAAGTCGAAACGTTTAACCGTTTCGACAAGCCGATAAAATCGGCTTTTGTTAATTCAAATTGATATCAATTTGAATTAACTCGACATTCATTGAAATGAGTATAGACAAATTTTCAAGGAAAATTTGATGGGATTGGCTCTTTTAGCACTAACCAGGCTGTTTAAGCACCTTTAAAATGGAGCCAACCCTATTGAAATACAACCTTTCAGGT
>JAZTZU010000098.1:0-41163 GCA_045637625.1 Eubacteriales bacterium | reverse complement strand
GTCCATGATGTTGACAATGCTTGCGGCATGTAACAACGAACCTGTTGATCCTGTGGAAAACCCAGAAGACCAACAGCAAGAAGAAGAAAATAAAGGCAATGAGGGCGACGAAGTTGACGACGGAAAAATCACTCTTGTGGCTGACGGCTTGACCGAGTATGTCATTGTCAGAGGCGAAAACGCTTACATTTCCGAAGTGACCGCTTCAACGGAACTTCAGAGCTACATTAAACAGATCAGCGGTGTGGAAATTCCCATCGTGACAGACGCAACAGCCCCCGTTGAAAAGGAGATCGTTGTAGGTAAAACAAACCGTGAAGCCGACGGCGAATTTGACCGCGACGAATTAGGCGACGACGGCTTGGTAATCAAAACCAACGGCAAAAAACTTTTCCTCGTTGGCGGCGAACAGAGAGGAACACTTTACGCTGTATATACATTCCTTGAAGAATATCTTGGTTGTCGTTTTTATCTTACTGACGTTGAAAAAGTTCCGGAACAGAAAACAATTTCACTCGAAAAGATTGAGGAAGATAAGCAGATTCCGGTATTTGAATTCCGTCAAACTTCAGGTCCTGAATATGACGGTCTTATCAGGGCAAAACGCAAGTTGAATACAGGTGTTTCCGCTGAATACGGCGGCAGTTACGGTTGGGTAAGATGGTGCCATACTTTTGATGAACTTGTGCCTCCTTCTGTTTATCTTGCAGAACATCCCGAATACTACAATGCAACATACGCTAAAGAAGGACGAGGTCAGCCTTGTTTGACAAATCCTGAAGTTTTACAAATTGCGATTGAAAACACAAGAAATATTTTAAAGAATTATACAGACCCCTCATATAAAATTATTTCTATCACACAGAACGACAACCAGGACTATTGCAAATGTGATAACTGTATGGCTCTATGCGAGGCTGAGGGTTCTTTGGCTGCGGCTACATTGCAGTTTACAAATGAAATTGCAACAGCCTTGAAAGATGAGTTTCCAAATATGCAATTTGAAACTTTTGCATATCAGTATACAAGAAATGCTCCTAAAACAATTAAGCCTGCGGATAATGTAGTTGTTCGTATTTGTACTATTGAAGAATGTTTCTCTCATCCTATCGGTGTGGATGCAGACAGAAAGAACAGCTCCGACGCAATGGTGAAAAATACATTTAAACAGGATATGGATGAATGGTCTGCAATCTCCGGGAAAATGCAGGTTTGGGATTATACCGTAAATTACACAAACTATCAGGGTCCTTTCCCCAATTTCAATGTTTTGCTTGCAAATGCCCGTTATTTCGCGGACTGCAAGGTCGTAGGTGTTTACGAGGAAGGACATTATGAAACCAGAGGTGCCGAATTCAATGAACTTCGTCTGTATATGATTTCTAAAGTTCTTTGGAATCCGTATATGACAGAAGAAGAGTATCAGTACCATATAAATGATTTCCTTGAAGGAGTTTACGGCAAGGGTTGGACTTATATAAGAGAATATTTTGATATGCTCCATGAAGAGGCTTCCGACAAATGTTTCGGAACATTCGCTGATATTGAAGAAATTATTGATTTCGGTGAAAAGATTACCGTAAATGATTCTAACGCATATCCTGAAGAACTTACAGCAGATATGATACTTAATTATGAAAATGTCGATTGGTCTGTTTATAATAATTTCTTTAAAGATATGCCTGAAATGCCTGAAGTTATAACAAAAGGACATGAACTGTTTGACGCAGCATATGCCGCCGCTGAAACAGAACAACAACGAACAATGATTGAAAAAATATCTCTTCAGGTAGATTATTCTGAATCTGTATATTTAAATCAAAAGATTTCATGCGGAAATGGGGCTGTTGGTAAAATTATTGCGAATTTCTATAATGCAAATCCCGATGCTATACCTTCCGAAGACAAAACGCCTCTTAGAGTTGCAATAATAAAACTAAGTAACTCTCAGTCCCGTCAAAAATACATTGAATTTAATGAGAAATTGCGTGATGCCTATATTAAACACGGTATAAAGTGTATCTATATGGATTATGAAACAAATATTGCTGTTGACGAACTCGATCTTTCTCAGCATCCGAGAGATTGGTGGGATTGATTCAGTTACCCTAAGCACCCGCCGCCCCCGCACGATGTGCGGGGGCGGCGAGGATTTAAGGAAACATTTCTGAAATTCTAATTTAATCTATAACAATCCAATCTCTTGGTCTTTGAGTAAGATCTACTTCACTTTGAGACAAGTAATTCGAATAGTCATGAGACATACTGTTCATACCAAATTTGATATAGGCGTCATAAAGTTCTCTGTTAAACTCTCCATATTTTGCAAATGCCTGAGAATTTGCAAGCTGAATAATAGCCCTTCTGTAAGTTCCGACCTCAGCACTCGTAAATTCATCGGGATGATCCTGCATATAATATCCAATGATTTTTCCGATATCGGAATTTCCGGCATAAAGTTGCTCATAAAGGTAATAAGATTCAAGATAAGTTACCTGAAGTGAGTCTCTTTCAATCCAGAATCTTTGAGAATCGGTTTCAGCGGCAGCAAGGGCTGCATCCCATAATTCATGACCTTTTGTTACAAGTTCAGGAGCTTCAGGAATATCCTTAAAGAAATTCCAATATTTAGTCCAATCAACAGTTTCATAGTTACGTATCATATCGGAAGTTAAATCTTCGGGATATCTGACATCCTGATTCTTTTTAACAACTTCACCTAACGAATAAACATCTTCAATATCGTAAAAGCAACCGAAACATTCATCGGAAAGCTCTTCGTGCAAAAGATCAAACCAAGCCCTCACATTTTCCCAACCTGGGCCGTAAACTTCCTGCATATAATCATTGATATGATACTGATATTCCTCTTCACTCATGTATGGATCCCACAAAAGCTTGGAAATAAGGTATACACGCAGACCGCTGAATTCCGCACCCTCTGACTGATAATGTCCCTGTTCGTAAACGCCTCTTACATTATTTTCTGCAAAATAACGGATATTTTCTCTTAAAACATTAAAATTGGCATGAGGTCCTTGATACTCTGAATAGTTTGTAGTGTAGTCCCAAACCCATAATGTATGGGCAATTTCAGACCATTCTTCCATATCTGTCTGGAAATTATTCTTAACCATTGCATCACTGCTGTTCAATCTGTCAGAATCGACCCCAATTGGATGAGAGAAGCACTCCTCAATAGTACAGATACGAACAACAACATTTTCAGCAGGTTTAATTGTTTTCGGAGCATTTCTCGTGTACTGATATGCAAATGTTTCAAAAAGGATATCGGGGAATTCATCCTTCAAAGCAGTTGCAATGTTATTTGTAAACTGAAGAGTTGCAGCGGCATACGAACCCTCTGCCTCATACAATGCAGTGCAGTTATCGCATTTACAGTAATTCTGGTTATCGTTCTGAGTAATGGAGATTATTTTACTGTTAGGATTGTTTTTATATCCATTCAGAATATTTCTTGTTGTTTCAATGGCGACCGCCAAAACTTCGGGATTTGTAAGGCATATCTGACCGTCAACTCTCATACCTGTCGAAGTATATCCATACTCGGAAACATCAATGGTAAACCATTCGGGGTGCTCCTCACCGTAAACGGAAATGGGAACAAGCTCTTCAAAAGTATGACACCATCTTATCCAACTGAAAGTACCGCCCCACTCTTCTCCAACAGAAGAATTTTCAGTAAGTCTTCTTTTTGCAAGAATCTCAGCTCCACCTTTATCGTATTCGGGCCAAGATGTCATACGGTCAATAAATACGGGAATCTGCTTATCTTCCGCAATAGGTTCAATAGAAATTGTTTTCTGTTCGGGCACTCTTTCAACTTCGGGGAGGAAGAAGCGGCAACCGAGATAAGCTTCAAGGAATTCGTACGCAGCATAAAGTGTACCACGTCTGCCACCAACAAGGAAAAGTTTTTTTCCGTTTGTTTTAATCACAAACCCGTCGTCGCCCAATTCGGCACGGTCAAATTCGCCGTCCGATTCACGGTTGGTTTTACCGACAACGATTTCTTTTTCAACTGGGGCTGTTGAGTCGTCAACGATAGCAAGCTCTGCCCCGCTTATCTGCTTCAAATAAGCCTGAAGCTCTGTGGTAGCTGTGATTTCAGATGGGGTTGCGTTTTCGCCGCGAACGATAACGTAATCGGAAACACCCTCAACAACAAGCTTCAATGTGCCGTCAAAAGGTTCTTCAACTTTGTCGTCCCCCCGGACATCTTCCTGCCGATTATCGGGGTTTTCCACATCTTCAACAGGTTCATTGTTACAAGCCGCAAGCATTGTCAACATCATAGACAACGCCAGCAGTATGCTGATAATTTTTTTCATTTGTTTTACCTCCAAATGTCAGATTGATTTTTTGTTTCTTCGCAATAAATTGCTATCACGAAGAATTTTTTTGATACCTCAATTATACTACAAAACAAACCTACTGTCAAGAGTTTTTCAAAAAAAAAAAAATAAAAACTTCACAAAAAAATCTGTGAAGCACGAAATCCAACTCTCTTCCGGGCTATCGTATTATTCATTTAAACAAAAACAATGGCAAAACAAACAACAGAAATTGTTTGTCAAAACGGTTACATTTGAAACGCCAATCCGAAAAAAACGCCTTAAAACCCCTCTGAGTCTTGACAAAATCGTTTTTTTGTGGTAGAATGGCTCAAAGTAGGCATATAAACTACAAGACGGAAACAACGCACCCAAGTTTCCGCAAACCCATGAAAACCCGCCGTCACAGACGGATTGACATAGATTAAAGAATCGACTCACGGACTTCAGAACCGAGAGAAGATTTCGCAAAGACCGTTTTTATGAAAAATAACGGAAACGGCAAAATTTTCAAGACCTTACATATTTTTACTTTTGCCGTATAAAATAATGTGGAGCAACAAAAGAAGCAGTTCCGACAGAATCTCACTCAGCTGTCGCTTTCATTCCATCAATTTGTCCAGCTTCTTCAGATTCACTCCATCAAAAAATATTCCGGTGGTGCAAAATGAAAAAAAACCATAAAAAACGCAGTCGTGATGCTAAGATTTTTGGAAGAGTCTCCGCAATACTTATTTTTGTATTGCTTACGATCTCGTTCTTTTTCGTTTATGACATCGTACTGATCGCCATGTCAGACGACGAACCCGACATTCCTGTAATTTCAGAAACCGAACCTCCTCAGGTACAGGATGATGAGACGCAGGACGAAACAATCACGGAAGAACCCGTGAAAATGTACATTTCCGATAAAACTGTTTACCTTGCACACCTTCGTGCTGACGGAAAAAGTTATACCTTCCCTTTCAAAATAGATGAAGAGGCAACTGTTCAGACACTGCTTGACAGAGCAGGTATAAAAATTTCGGAAAACGATTACATCAATCTTTATGAAGTCACGACACCCCTCTTCGCAGATATTTACGTCGAGATCGGACGTATTACCTACGAAGAAGTAACAGAGACCGTTGCAATTCCTTACCAGACAGAGTATATTGATATGATCTATGCTATCTGGAAGAAAAACAACCTTGTGGACACAGAAGGTAAAAACGGTACAAAAACTATCACAAAACGTATCAAATACGTTAACGGTAAAGAAGACTCAGTTACGATCCTCAGCGAAAAAATAACGAAAAAGCCAACTACGGCAGTCGTTTACAGGGATGTTTCCCACCTGCTTGACCTGGGCAACGGAGCGCCTGCAGATTATATCTTCGACATGGAAGTTGAACTTACAGCGTATACTTATGTTGAAGAAGGCGGACTTGTAACTTTCACAGGTGACGATACAAGAGTCGGATATGTTGCGGTTGACAGATCTGTTATCCCGATGCACTCATATCTTTACATCGTTACAAATTCAGGCTTCGTATACGGCTACTGCTACGCAAAAGATACAGGCGGAGCAATCAAAGGCAACAAGATCGACCTGTTCCTCCCGTCTCTTAAAGACACAAACATGTTCGGCAGACAGAAAGGAACAGCGTATATCATTACTTACGGCGACACAGAATAAGATCAAATTCTAAAAATGCGGAATTGGGTGCAGAATTTCAGGAATTCGGCATTTCGGTTCTGCATTTTTCACATTAAAAAAAATTTCAAAATAAACGGAGGAAATCAAAATGAAAATCGGTTTGCAGGTCTATACTGTCAGAGATGCGGCAGATAAAGACTTCAAAGGCACAATGGAAAAAATCAAGGAAATGGGCTATGACGGCGTAGAGCTGGCAGGTCTTTGCGGCAAAACAGTTGAAGAAGTGGCTGCTATAATGAAAGAAGTAGGACTTCTTGTTGAATCTTCTCATGTTCCCTATCAGGAACTCATAGTTGATCCCGTGAATACTATTGCAGCATACAAATCTTTGGGCTGCAAATATATCACAATCCCCTACATGGTAGACGAACACAGACCCGGCAACCCCGGCTTCGGTGAAGTAGTAAAAAATATCGCGATGATCGGCGAAGAATGTAAAAAACAGGGCGTAACTCTTCTTTACCACAACCATGACTTTGAATTCGTTCGCGTTGAAAACGGTCAGTATGGCCTTGATTACCTCTACTCCGAGGTTCCCGCAGACCTTCTCCAGACAGAACTTGACACTTGCTGGGTAAACGTTGCAGGTGAAAACCCCACAGAATACATTAAAAAATACGCAGGCAGATGTCCCGTTGTTCATCTCAAGGACTTCGTTGGCGGAAAATCCGAAAACATGTATGAACTCATCGGCACAGATACAGCAAAAGCAGAAACAAAAGAAGAATTTGCATTCAGACCCGTTGGTCAGGGCGTTCAGGACTTCAAATCCATCACAGCTGCAGCAGTTGAATGCGGTGCAGAATGGATGATCGTAGAACAGGACAACACATACGAAATTCCTTCTGTTGAAGCGGCAAAAATGAGCAGAGAATATCTGAAATCCATTGGATTCTAATCTGAAAAACAAACAATAATAATTGTGGGAAACCTTATCTTCACGAAAAAATAAGGTTTCCCACACCTTTACGACAAAGGCTGTACTTGACAAAACGACAAAAATGTGGTATAATATGATTGATTTATACGGAAAGAAGGATAAGCATTATGAGAAAATTCAATAAAAAAATAATTGCGTACGCCCTGCTTTCCGCAGTTGTGGGAGGCTCTGCATGCGCCTGCTCAAAACAGGAAGACGAAGGAGTACACTTTGAAAAAACCGTATTTTTAGGTCTTCTTGAAGAAGTTGAAGCTCTTGATATTTCCGACAACCTGAAACAGCAGATAAACGATATTGCAGTGGTTGCATTAAGAGAAGATTCCTCTCTCACAGAAATTCTTGATGCAATAAACGATCTGAACAGAATTAAAAGTGAATTTCTCAATGAACCCCTTGTTTTTATTGACTCAGCATTGAAAACAAAAATATGCAAAGCGCTCGGAAAAAGCGAAAACGCAATAATTACAATGCAGGATGTTCTTAACGTAAGAGAATTGGATCTTTCCTATACATCAGCCGATGCAGCAAACGGAGCCGCTAAAATTCATTATATCGCAGACCTCAGAAAATTCCCCATGCTGAAAAAACTTGACCTTGACGGGAATGAGCTTTTTTCACTTGACGGAGCGGAAAATCTTGTAGCATTAACAGAATTGAGCCTTTCAGGATGCTTCGCAGGCGATGCATCAATGGACATAACTCCGATCACAAAAGCCGAAAACCTCATAAAACTTGATATTTCAAACAACAATATCGAAAGCATCGCCCCACTGTCTTCGCTTGACAATCTGACATCCCTGGATGTTTCAGGAGTTAAATCGTCAGACCTCTTTGTCATTGCGGGATTTTCAAAGCTGACAGAGCTCGGAATCGGAGATCTCCGATTGAATGGCGGAATCCTTACAGCAATGAAGGAACTGAAAACACTCGATATTTCAAACACAATATTTGATTCAGTTCCAAACCTTACGGCAATGACCAAGTTGGAGACCCTTATTGCAAGCGGAGCTTTTAACGGAATTTCAGAGCAGCTGAAATCTCTTGGAAATCTGAAAAGACTTACAATATCAAACAGTAAACTTACATCTGCTGAATTTCTAACAAATCTTACTCAGCTTGAATTTCTCGATATTTCAGCTAACGAACTGACAGACATTTCCCCTGTTTACGGTCTTGAAAAACTGACAAATCTGAATATCTCAGAAAACAAACTAACAGAATTCAGCACAAGAGCACTTTCAAATCTTCTCACATTGAACGTATCCGATAACGAACTGATACAGCTTCATTTGCTTGGCAACCACGGTTCACTCGTAAAACTGTCAGCAGCAAACAATGACCTCATTTCAATAAAAACAGAAGCAATGTCCGGTCTTACGGAAATCGACATTTCAAACAATCCCATAGAAGACGGAAGCTTCTTCGCAGAATTCAATGAGATTAAAAAAATAAACGCAAACAATACAAAATTTACTGAAATAGACCTGACTCACTGTAAAAAACTCACAAGTCTTTCGCTGAGAAATGTTCCCCTTGAATCGACAGAAGGTCTTTCGGAGCTTACAGCGCTTCAGACTCTGGACCTTTACGGTTCAAGCATTGCCGACATCACAGCATTCTCCCAGATGTCATGCTTGAAAACGCTCACAGCGACTTTCAAAAACGTAGAAGATTATTCTCCCCTTTCAGGATTGACTTCTATTGAAAAAATCACGATCTTCAGAATGAACAATGCAGATTGGGATTCATTCAATACAATGAAATCTTTGAAATCCGTATACATTGAAAACTCCGTGATGAGAGAACCTGCGATAAACAGTCTCCCCAAACTTGAAGAGTTGACGATCATCGACTGCCCCTATATGACAAGTACTTCAAGGTTGTCAAATCTTCCGGAGTTAAAAATTCTTACGATCGACGGTTCTGACATTCCGACTCCGACAGTAAGAAGTTTCCCGAAGCTCGAAAAACTCATCATGACCGGTTGCGATATTGAATACGTAGAAAAAATCGCAGACCTTCCAAAGTTAAAACATCTCGATCTTTCAAAAAACGACCTGGAAGCTCTTGTATTTTCGGAACTTCCCGCATTGGAATATCTGAACGTTTCGGATTGCAGAGTCGTAACGATCAAGGATCTGAATGCCGAAATGAGCTACGGAACACTGATACTTGCAAACAACTACATTTCCGATATATCCGTTCTGGATGATATTTACGTTTCCCTTAAAAAGCTGGACATTTCAAACAATAAGATAAAAAAATACGATGCATTGAACAATATCGAAATTGCAGAAATACTTTCAAGCGGAAACAAAGCAGAATACGTCCCGAAAAACGGAGCGCAATAAATTCAAAGGAACACATAAAATGTACAAACAAACATATTCAACCAAAACAAACAGCTTGCCCATAATACTGCTGACAGCGGTTCTCGGCCTGGTCGCATTATGCATACCGTCCATACTGAAATTCACATCTTTCGTATGGATTTATGAGCTTGCTGTGGTTGCGTTCACCTCATACGCCGTATATACGATCCTCAAAAAGAGCAGTTACGTCTATACCTACATGATAATCGACGACGAAGTTGCTGTAAAACTTAATGTAGGTCAAAAAGAGAATATTCTCTGTACTTTTGAAATAAGAGACATAATTTCCGTAAATAACGGAAAAATAAAAGAACTGAAAGAGGCTAACGGCTGCACTCTGACATATAAATGCATAGGAGGCGGAGACGCAGCAAAATCAACACAGATAATTTTCAGGGAAGAGACCAACAGAGAAAACATCGGAATGTTGATCTTTATGCCTGACACAGAATTTTTAAACATTTTAAACCAAAAAAGGCTTGACATCCAGGCAAAAGTATGATATAATACTCAAGAATAAAGTAGAACCTGTTCTCACCTTGGCGGCTACAGTTGCCGGGTCAATATTTTCGATTGAACCTTTGGAATTTTCTGAGGGATCATCGTTGTGAGATGAACAGATTCGGTTCATCTTTTTTTATTGCAAAAAAGGATCGTTCAGGTTCATTCGTATAATTTTAATGACGATATTTTTCGGAGGTGCTTAACTATTAAAGCGAAGGCAATGCAGGTAAATGAAGAAATCAGAGACGCGCAGATCAGATTGGTAGGCGGCGACGGCGAACAGTTGGGACTTATGTCCGCAAAGGATGCCCAGAAACTGGCTGTACAGCAGGGTCTTGACCTTGTAAAGATCGCTCCCGCAGCAGTTCCACCGGTATGCAAACTGATGGATTACAGCAAATATTGCTTCGAACAGTCCAAACGCGAAAAAGAAGCAAAGAAAAACCAGAAGACTGCGAACGTGAAGGAAGTTCAGCTTTCTCTCGTAATCGAAACTCATGACTTCAACACAAAACTTAACCACGGAATCAAGTTCCTTACTAACGGCGACAAAGTAAAAGTTGCCCTCAGATTCAAAAGCAGAGAAATTCAACATCCAGAATTGGGTACAGCTCTCATGGAGAGATTCAGTGACGGCTGTAAAGAAGTCGGTGTTATTGAAAAACCCGCAAAATTGGACGGCAGGAACATGATTATGGTGCTTGCACCCAAGAATTCCAAATAAGCACTAAAAAAGTTATCGTTAAATATTAAAGGAGTTGTAAACCATGGCAGCTAAAATTAAGCTGAAATCCCACAGAGGTGCCGCAAAACGTTTCAAGGTGCTCAAAAGCGGTAAAGTAAAGATGAGCAGAGCAAACAGAAGACACATCCTTACAAAGAAGACAACAAAGTACAAGAGAAGCATGCGTAAAGCTGTTTACGCAACAAGCGCTAATGCTCCCACCGTTAAGAAATTACTGCCCTATTCTTAATTAAGGCACGATTGGGAACAAAATAATTGGAGGAATTAAACAATGGCAAGAGTTAAAGGCGCTATGATGACGCGCAAAAGACATAAGAAAATTTTGAAACTTGCAAAGGGTTACTTTGGTGCTAAATCCAAACTTTTCAGAACAGCTAACGAAGCTGTAATGAAATCCCTTACTTACGCATACGTAGGCAGAAAACTTAAGAAGAGAGATTTCCGTTCTCTTTGGATCACAAGAATTTCCGCAGAAGCTAAAATGAACGGCATAAACTATTCCAGATTTATGTGCGGTCTCAAAAAGGCTGGCATCAACCTCAACAGAAAAATGCTTGCTGAACTCGCGGTTTCCGATAAAGCTGCTTTCGCTGCTCTCGTAGAAAAAGCAAAGGCTGCTCTTTAATTTAAGGCTGCTTTTTAACAGAATAATCATTTTTACGAACGAACGGAGACTTGTTTACACAAATCTCCGTTTATGCGTATAATCATAACGGAGAAAACCAATGGATACAAGAAAGATCAAACGTATAGCCGCAGTTTTTGTCCTCACGCTTTTCGCATCAATACTCGTACTGCTGGCTACCATCGATCCGGGAGAAGATACCACATATGACCCAATAGTAAATGAAGGGGACAACTTCCATGTGGTGACACCGCCGGCTGAAGACAATCCCGTTATTGATGATACTCCCGACGCAGGTACGGAAAACAATACAGAAAAAGAAGACTCGAAAATCGAAAAAGTTTCTGTAACAGAAGAAATACTTCCTGAAAGCATCCGTGCCCTCGCAGAAAAATACAGTGTTACAGGTATGTCCGCGATCATTATTGAGAACGGGCAAATTTCTCATGTTTACTCATACGGTGTCCGAAACATTGAAACAGGCGACCCATTCAACTCTGATTCGGTTCTTCGTGTAGCCTCTGTTTCAGGACTTGTTTCATCCATAGGTGTTATGAAACTCGTAGATGAGGGTATAATAGATATAGACGAGCCTGTAGGAAATTACTTAGGATATACAGTAGCTAATCCACACAATGGAACACAAATTACTCTGAGACAGATCCTCACGCACACAGCGGCGGTCTCAGACTACGGAGCCTATGACAAAGTAACAAACAACGCAATCGAATATCAGACGCTTAAAGAAATGCTCAGCGGCTCTTACGCAAAAAGCAACTTCTACGACATAAAACCGGGATACAGATTCACATACTCAAACTTCGGAGGAGCCTTGATCTCCGCGATAGTTTCAGCTGCAACACAGCAGGTATTCAATGACTATATGACAGATGCAATTTTTAAACCGCTGAATATCGACGCAGCGTATCTCTCCACGGGAATAGAATCACGAGAGAATATTTCCAATATTTACAGACAGGGAAAGATCAGTTATTCTCTCGAAAACATGGACTCGTTCTCAGCTAAGCTTTCAGCCATTAACCCTGCTGACAATTACAGATGCTCACACGCAAATCTTTATATAAATGCAAAAGACCTTTCAAGAATCGCAAGAATGATGATGAACGGCGGAGAAGTTGACGGAGTACGAATACTCAGCGAAGCCGCTGTTGAGGAAATGCTCAGCACAGAAGCAAAGGGTACCCTGAATAAAAATGTAAACTACGGTCTTTATGTCGCAAAATATGACGATCTCGTAGAAGGCAGAACCCTTTACGGACAACAAGGAGGAGCTTACGGCGCAACGACTGAAATGTTTTTTGACATTGAAGATAAAAGCGGTGTCGTTCTTCTTGTAAACGGAAGCAGCAACGCAGTTCTCGATAACGGAATTTCCGTAATGGGAAGCGCAATCATCAATGAAATTTACAAAAACATAATCGAGGAATAAAGACTGAAATGAAAAAGATATTGAGCCTTATGCGTCGGGCTGTTGAAGACTACGATATGATTCATGACGGAGACAGGATCGCAGTCGGATGTTCGGGCGGAAAAGATTCAACACTGATGCTCCTGGCCCTCCACAGACTCTCGAAATTCTACCCGCAAAAATTTTCCGTAGTAGGAATAACTATAGATCCCGGTTCAGGGATGGATTTCACTCCGTTGCAGGAACTTTGCCAAAAAGAAGGAATCGAGTACATAGTCAAAAAAACCCAGATATATGATATCGTTTTCAACGTGACAAAACAAACAAATCCATGCTCTCTTTGCGCAAGAATGAGAAGAGGAGCTTTGAATGACGAAGCTAAAGCCGCAGGATGCAATAAAATCGCATTGGGGCATCACAATGACGACGTGTTGGAAACTTTCATGCTGAATCTTATCCATGAAGGCAGAATCGGTTGCTTCCAGCCGGTAACATATCTTTCACGAATAGACCTGACAGTCATGAGACCAATGGTCTACATAGAAGAACGAGAGGTCAAAAGCTCAGTCAGACGCACAGAAATTCCCGTAATAACAAACCCCTGCCCCGCTGACGGATATACACAGCGAGAAGAAATGAAAACGCTGCTCAAGAACATGGATACGGACTACAAAGGATTCAAAGTAAGACTTTTCGGAGCATTGAAGCGTTCGGGAATAGACGGCTGGGGTATGGAGAACAATATCAAAGAGGATAATAATGATGATGAATAAACATATTTTTATAATTGAAGGAATTGACGGTTCGGGCAAAACAACGCAAGTAGAACTTTTAGGTAAAAGATTGGCAGATACAGGCAAAAACGTAAAAAGGATCAAATTTCCCGACTATGAATCAGACTCGTCCGCACTTGTAAGAATGTACCTCAAAGGTGATTTCGGAACTCATCCCGAAGATGTTTCCGCATATGCAGCATCGACATTTTATGCCGTAGACAGATACGCTTCATATAAAACCGATTGGGGAAAGGACTACAATGACGGAACGGTCATAATTTCGGACAGATACGTTTCATCAAACATTATTCACCAATCTTCAAAGCTCAATGAAGACGAACGCGGAGAATATTTCAAATGGCTCTACGATCTGGAATATAACAAACTCGGTCTTCCCGTACCCTCCGCAGTATTCTTCCTTGATGTTCCACCTGAAATCTCCATAAAAAATGTAGAAAACAGATATAACGGAGATGAATCAAAGAAGGATATCCACGAAAAAGACCGTGAATATCTGCAGATCTGCTACAGGTCCGCATTAAATGCCTGCGAAAAGCTCGATTTCATCAAAATCAATTGTGTAAAAGACGGAAAAATGATGAGTATTGAAGAAATAAACGATGAGATTTTCGAAAAGGTAAAAGAAATTATCGGCTAAGACACGAAAGGAATAACTGAAATGGTATATTTTTTACTCGCTGACGGATTTGAAGAAACAGAAGCTATAGCACCATTTGACATGGTAAAACGCGCAGGTGAAGAAGCTGTATTTGTAAGCGTTTCCGAAGATCCTGTTGTTACAGGTGCACATGGAATAAAAATTGTCAGCGACATGTTTTTAAAAGATATTTCCGCTAAAAACGGAAAAATGATTGTCCTTCCCGGAGGAAAGCTTGGAGTTGAAAATCTGGACAAAACAGTCGGCTTTGACGAACTCATAAAGAAATTTGCAGACAGCTCCAAATTTGTTTGTGCAATTTGCGCTGCTCCGTCACTTCTCGGAAAAAGAGGCTATCTTAACGGAAAAAAAGCAGTTTGCTATCCCGAAGAGGAATTCGAACAGCACCTTTCCAACGCTGAAATTCAAAAAACAAGGGTTGTCAGAGACGGAAATTTCATCACAGCCATTGGTGCAGGCGCTTCAATTGAATTCGGCCTGGAGCTCGTAACTGCATTAAAAGACGCCGCAACAGCCGAAAAAATTAAAAACGGTATTAAATAAAATAATTTCCCCCGGAAAGAAGGTCATGAAATGAACGACATTCGAATACTGAAAAACGAACTCAGGTCGGAATATCGCAAAAAAAGACAGGATATGAACCCTGAAACAAAAGAAGAACTTGACAAACAGATCACAGAAAGATTCCTGTCCTCGATGTCATACAAACACGCAAAACAGATACTTCTGTATGCATCAACCGACGATGAAATCTCTACAAAAATAATTTTTGAAACAGCTGTCAAAGACGGTAAAAAATGCTTTTTCCCCCGTTGTTTTGAACATTCTCAAATGGATTATTTCAGAGCTGAATCCGAAGAAGATCTGACAGAAGATAAATTCAACATTAAAGCTCCCGCCGAAACAGCGGAAAAATACACTCCGCAGCCGTCGGATATCTGTATCGTTCCCGCAATGGCTTACGACAAAAAAGGATTCAGACTCGGATACGGAAAAGGCTTTTACGACAGATTTCTCCCCCATTTTCTCGGAATAAAAATGGGATTCTGCTACAGCAATTTCATAAGAAACCAACTCCCCAGAGGTAAATACGACATCTCTGTGGACATGATAATCACCGAAAAAGGGGTTACCTTACTGTGAAAAAGATCCTTCCGCCGCTGACAGTTTCAGCCGTCATAGTTATTGCGCTGAGAGTTCTTTCTCTGTTTTCTTTCAAATATTCCCAGCTCATATATTCAGCGGTAAGTATAATTCTTCTGCTTGGAGGAAGCTTTATTCTGAAAATATTCGCAGAAAAGAAAACAAGACTCATCAGATTTTTCAAACTGAGATTTGCAAAACAAAAAGATCTGCCAATTATTTTCTGGATGACACTTACCTTAATTTCAGGAAGTTTTATGCTGAACATTTTAAGCCTGAACTTTTTCAACGCAATAGGGATAAATGTTGACGGAAATATGTTGGCAGCCTATGACACTGAAAATATGTGGATGTCTCTTCTGACAATTGCAGTACTTCCTGCAATTTTTGAGGAAATATTTTTCCGTGGAGCCACCATGTCAGTGCTTTCAAAAGAAAAAACGGCTTCAGCAATTTTCATTTCAGCGGCCCTTTTCGCATTGGTTCACGGCTCCCTATACCTGATATTCAGCAGTTTTTTCGCAGGAATAGTGTTCGGAATTACAGTCTATTTAACAGACTCGATCTACACATCTATAATGACTCATTTTTTGAATAATATCATGGCATACATACTTTTCACTTACAGCAATCTGCTTTCAGATGCAGGGTTTGATGAAACGATATTGTTCGTGACAACACTGATTTTCCTTATCTCTGTCTACGGAGCGATCTCCATAACAGCAAGAAGATATAAAAAAGATCTGAATGAAAGAAAACCCATTATTAACGAAGGAGAACTCATATGGGAAAGAAGAAAAGAAAAAAGATCATCAAAAAAATCGTAAAATCAACTTTCTGTCTGATATTGATAGGCCTGCTTTGCGCTTCAATATATTTCATCATTGATATCGGAAATGAAATCAAAGGTGCAGACATCAAGGGCGAAGAAGTAACTCTTGAAATCATCAGCGGTGACTCCGCATCAAGCGTTACATCAAAACTGAAGGATTTAGGGCTCATAAAATACGAAGATATATTTAAATTCCTTTCCAGAATGGAAAATCTCGAAAGAAATATTCAGATAGGAACATATGTCATCAATAAGGGAAGCTCCTATGACGAGATCTTCGAGCTTCTGAAATCAAACACAACCTACAGAGATTCAATAAGAATAACATTTACCGAAGGCTGTGAAGTTCAGGATATATTCAACACCCTGGCAGCAAACGGAATCGGAACAATAGACCGATACGAACAGGTTGCAAAAGGTTGGGATTTCGGTTACAGCTTCCTCCCGGATATCGGAACAGAAAACAGACTTGAAGGATTCCTGTATCCCGACACTTACGACTTCTTCCTTGATGAAAAAGAAGAAAGCGTTATTAAAAGATTTCTGGATAACTTCAATAAAAAAATGACAGATTCCGGTCTTTGGGAAAAGATCTCTCAAAGCGGTGAAACAATTTATGATACCCTGACATTGGCATCCATAATTGAAAAAGAAAGCCAATATCAACCGGAACTTGCTAAAATTTCTTCTGTTTTCCACAACAGACTCAATATCCGGATGATGCTTCAAAGTGACGCGACCGTAAACTATATCCTTGATAAAGAAGACAGATATTCAAGTATTTCATCTCAGACAATGGCAATAGACAGCCCCTACAACACCTACAAATACTATGGATTGACCCCGACCCCTATCTGCAATCCTTCAATCCAATCCATCGCAGCGGCTGTTGAACCTGAAGACACAGATTTTCTTTATTTCTGCGCAAAAGGAGACGGTTCTCACGTTTTCGCGTTGACATATGAAGAACATCTTCAAAACGTAAGAAAATATTTAGGCTAACGGAGATTCAAATGGAAAAAGACGGACTTGTGTTTGCTCATATTACAGAATATATGCGCAAGATTCGCAGAGAAAAAGACAGTAAACTTGGAGAGCTTGAGCGAAAAGCACGTGAAGAAAAATTTCCCGTCGCAGAACCTGAAACAGCGGATCTGCTGGAAATAATATGCATGCTGAAGCAACCGAAAAATATTCTTGAAATAGGAACATGTATCGGCTTCTCCGCCCTGCTGATGCACTCTGCCGCTCCAGAGGCAAAAATCACAACAATAGAACGGAATCCCGTAATGATCCCACCCGCAAAGGAAAATTTCAAAAATTTTGAAGCGGAAGATTTCATTACAATGCTTGAAGGTGATGCAGTTGAAATCCTGAAGACCTTGCCGGATGACAGCTACGATCTCATATTCCTGGACGCAGCCAAGGGACAGTATCCCACTTTTTATAAAGAGTGTCAAAGACTTCTGCAAAAAAATGGAGTAATTATAACTGACAATGTCCTGTTCAACGGTATGGTTGCCACAGGAATCCCTGACATTCGAAGAAATAAAACAATAATCAACCGTCTGGATGAATTTCTGAATACATTAGAACAGGATACAGACATGAAAACAGTAATTTTACCCATAAGCGACGGAGTTACGGTGTCATACAGAACCGATAGGAGTTAAAAATGATCGTAAAAGGTAATGTATATAAACTCAGCGGAAGCTACGCTCACGTAAGAACACCAAGGCCAAAAGCCTGCGAAAGCTGTTCAAACTATGCGATCTGCAGCGGAAAAGATGTGGATATGAAAGTTCTCAACAATATCGGAGCAAAAATCGGAGACAACGTAGAGATAGAAGTCAGCGAAGATCAGCGTGCAATATACATAATGGCATACATTTTTCTGATACCCGTGGCACTGATATTCATCGGATACGGGCTATACACTCTATCCCCCGTTTCTCTTTTGGCAATGATACCGATGATTGCCGCATATGTTTTCGGGCTGTACTTACTGAACAAAAAATTCAAGCTGAAATCTGAAATAATCAGAATCACAGACGACAGTTCAGTTGAGTGCAATATTGAAAAGAAATAATCAAAAACTTTTTCGGGGAAAACGGATCAAAAAACTGTTTTCCCCGAAAAAAACATTAAAATCAACCTCATATCCCCTTGACTTTTTCAGGAAAATATGGTATCATTATAAACGAAATAAAAATTTTGGAGGTACATACCAATGATCAGAGTACTCGTTTGGTGCGAACATCACCAAGACCAATTTCAGGACGACGTAAAAGCAACATATCCCGAATTCATGCACAATGCTATTGCAAACTTCCTCAGAACAGACAAGAACCTCGATGTAAAGACAGCGACTCTTTACGACGACGAAAACTGCGGAATCACAGACGAACTTCTTGCAAACACAGATGTTATTATCTGGTGGGGCCACGTAAAACACAGAGACGTTCCCGATGAGATTGCTGAAAAAGTACAGAAATTCGTTCTTAACGGCGGCGGCTTTGTGCCTCTCCATTCAGCACACTTCTGCAAGCCTTTCATTCGCCTTATGGGAACGACTTGCGGTCTTAGCGTAGACGGATTCGGAAAGCATACTATCAACTGCGTACGCCCCGGACATCCCATCACAAAGGGTGTTCCCGAACTCTTCGAACTTCCCGTTGAAGAAAGATTCGTTGAATTCTACGACGTTCCTCAGCCTGACGAACTTGTATATGTTACAGGTTACGAAACAGGCAGAACATTCCGTTCCGGCTGCGCTTACTACAGAGGCAGAGGCAAAGTCTTCTACTTCCAGCCCGGACACGAAACAAATCCCACATACAGAGACAAGAACATTCAGACAGTTATCAAAAATGCTGTATACTGGGTAGCTCCTAACAGAGACTGATTTATTTTAGAGAATATTTTTTATGGGGGAAACCTTATTTTCGCATGAAAATAAGGTTTCCCCCATACCCTTTTCCAAGAAAAGCGAGTTGAAAGAAATTATTTATACTTAGCCCTCTAACGAGTTTTGGAAAAAGATGTGACAGGTTCCTTTATTGTATAAGTATTGCAGCCTGTCCATAAACACCTTAAACTGCTTTTCTTTTTGAAATGGGTGTGGGAAAAACTTTTACTTTTCATCCGAAAAGAAAAAGTTTTTCCCACAAATTATCTTAATGATTCCCACGCAAATATCAAAAAATTATTTATTGTATTTATCCAAAAAGTCCTTCAAAACAGCGGTGCAGCGCTCAGGTTCTTTCAGATAACTTTCCGCATGATCAGCACCGTCGATTATCAGAAGTTCCTTTTCAGCAACACAAGCCTCATAATTCAGATGCCCCATATACGTCGGAACAAAACCGTCGTTACCGCCATGAATAAACAAAACCGGTATCTTATTGTTTTTCAGAGCCTCCAACGTGCTGTAATCGTCAAGGGCGTAACCTGCAACAAGTTTGACTGCAAAAGAGCAAACAGGCAGCAGAGGAAAAGCAGGAAGCCTAAAATTGCGTTTAAGAACATACTTACACTCTTCCCACGGAGAAGTAAATCCGCAATCCGCAATTATTCCTTTGACATTTTCAGGCAAAGCAAAACCGGAAGTCATAAGAACCGTGGAAGCGCCCATAGACATACCGTCAAGAAAAATATTACCGCCGAATTTTTCCGCAGCAAATTTTGTCCATGCAAGAACATCATATCTGTCAAGGATACCAAATCCTATATATTTACCCTCGCTCTCGCCGTGAGCTCGGTCGTGTACCGCCAGGATGTTGTATCCCCATTCATGATACACCTGAAAAACACAGGAAAAATCCAGACAGTTATTGGATCGGTACCCATGAACCACGATTATCGTACCGACGGAATTTTCTGCAGGAAGATAATCGGCGGCAAGATTCAGACCGTCATGAGATGAAATCCAAAAACGTTGAAGGTCCTGAGCCTTAAACCAATTTATACCGTCTTTTATACGAGCCATGTATTTAGATTCAAATTCGGGATTTGGATGATGCACTTCTTTTTTGGATTTTTTTTGATCGTCAGTCCTGACTATCGCAAACTTACAAAAATAAGCTACAACGGCAAGAAAAAAGAACAATAAAACAGCAACAAAAAGAATGATCCATTGAATAGAATTCATATACTACTCCTGATCGGTAAATGTAGTCTGATAATTATTCTGAGCCATGGGGAAAGTAATTCCCAGATGATCATAGGCAGCTTTTGTAACGCATCTGCCGCGAGGAGTTCTGTTCAAAAATCCCAGCTGCATAAGATACGGCTCATAAACATCTTCGATCGTTATACTTTCTTCCCCTACAAGCGCCGCAAGAGTATCCAGACCTACGGGACCTCCGTTAAAACTTCTGATTATAGCTTCAAGCATACGTCGGTCAAGGCTGTCAAGTCCCAGGTGGTCGATCTCAAGACGGGAAAGTGCCATATTGGCAATTTCAACATCAACAACACCGTTGCCCATAACATCAGCGAAGTCACGGACTCTGCGAAGAAGTCTGTTTGCAATTCGAGGCGTACCTCTTGAACGTGAAGCAATTTCTCTTGCCCCGTCATCGGTTATTTTTATACCAAGAATTCCTGCTGAACGTGTAACGATCTGAGACAATTCCGCTGTACTGTAAAGCTCAAGGCGGCAAAGCACACCGAATCTATCCCTGAAAGGTGCCGCCAACTGACCCGAACGTGTTGTTGCACCCACAAGCGTAAATTTGGGAAGATCAAAACGGATGGAACGGGCAGACGGCCCCTTTCCGATAATGACATCAAACTCAAAATCTTCCATTGCAGGATAAAGTATCTCCTCCACAGTGCGGGAAAGGCGATGGATCTCGTCTATAAACAAAACATCCCCGTCCTGGAGATTCGTCAGCAGAGCCACAATATCACCTGTTTTTTCCAAAGCAGGACCGCTCGTGATTCTGATTGAAACTCCCATTTCGGCAGCAACAATATTCGCCAAAGTGGTTTTACCCAAACCGGGAGGTCCGTAAAGAAGGATATGGTCCAAAGACTCCCCTCTTCTTTTGGCGGCTTCTATATATATTTTAAGATTTTCCTTAACTTTGTCCTGTCCCACATATTCGTCAAGTCGATGGGGACGGAGCGAGGATTCTGAATCATCCTCATTTTTAATGGTTCGGGCCGAAAGAAGTCTCTCGTCGAACTCCATATCCATATCCATAATTGTACCTCTTTTATATAATTATGCCGCAACGGAAACAGATGTGAAATACGTCTGTTTCCGATAAATCTATATGTTTTTCGCCAAAAAGCGTAAAGCCTGTTTAACGATAGCGTTTGTTTCATCAGCAGAACACTTTGATACAGCATTCTGAGATTCATTTTTGGAATATCCGAGAGCCATAAGAACAGCAACAGCATCCGCAAGGACATCATCTGCAGGCATATCTTCGGAAACGATATCCGAGCCCTCAGAAGCCTTTGTCTTGGCGATCTTGTCTTTAAGTTCCAGACAAATTCTCTGTGCAAGTTTCGTACCGACACCCTGAGCCTTTGTAAGCCTCTTCACATCGGAAGTTATTATGCAGTTCGCAAAAGTATCAGGCTGAAGCTCTGAGAGGATCGCGATAGCGACCTTCGGACCGACACCGCTTATGGAAATAAGAAGAGTGAAAAACTGCATCTCCTGTTCAGTTTCAAACCCGTAAATATCAAGTGCATCTTCCTTAACATTGAGATAAGTAAAAAGCTTGACATCTTCCTTACCGGATATTGCCTTGTAAGTATTCATTGTAATGGCGCACTTGTATCCGACCCCACCGCAGTCAATAACCGCAAGATTCGGCTGACAGACAGCAAGTTTGCCGCTGATATAATAAAACATATTTAAAACCCTTTTTAAGAAAGATAAGCCGAGAACGGCACTGTCTTTGAAGAAACGATTCTGACACCGTCCCCCGTATCGTGCATAGAGGTTACGCCGTTGATACGCAAAGTCAGCATGAGTGTATAAGCCGAACCCGCAGTATTGGCATAAACCACCTTGACAGAATCATAGGAAACATCATTATCAAGCCAGATCTTAGCACTGTCGGAGTACTTAAACATAAAGTCTTCACCGTTACGTACAAAAACACCTTTATCACAAAGAGATGAATACAGTGCATTTCGCTTTTCCTCAGAGGAAAAAGCTTCCGGATCTATATCTGTATCCTGAGTGAGAAAAGCAAGGAATTTCTCGCTGAAAATATCCTTATCTGAAAGCCACTCGTTTTCAGAATCAAAATAAGTTTCTCCTGCAGACTGCAAACGCATATAGCACATCTGAGAAAGTCCGAAAATCACCCACTCTTCATAAGAAAGGGAAACGTCTATATCAAAGTCCTCGGTAAATTCCGTTTTGGGAACAAAAATTTCTTTACGAAGGAAATTTACCGCAGAATCCTTTGAAAGGAAAATTTTCAGAACATTCACCGTAGGCTCGTAGGTTCTGACGCAAACACACCAGACCTTAGGTTCAGTCGGATCATCAGCGAAAACAGTAACAGAAGTTCCGTCTGTTTTCTTGAGGAATTTAATGCAAACACCCGGAGCGGCAAGAAGTTCCGCAACGACTCTGCCATCTTCACTAAGATAAAAATCATTTTCGGAATTTTCAACAAGACCTGTTTTCTGCAGGGAAGACAGTGTTTTTTCCGTTCTGGCTTCCGGTGAGATCCTGTATGGAGAAAGACTTTCAGGCAAAATACCATAAAATCCGACCAATGTATTCAATTCGGAATCAGTAAGAATATAAGTCATGAATTATCCCCCTCACTTTCAGAAACCGAATCATCAGAAACACCGAAAAATTCGGGGAAACGTGCTTCCCTGGAAGTCTGAGAGACTTCTCCGGACATAAGTTTCTCAGAAAGCTCGCTGACGGTAATAACATCGCCGCTGATAACTTCGCTTTCATTGACGATAACTTTTGCTGCCGCATTATTTACACTTATAATATTACCGGCAGAGGTCATCCATGGAATATTTATTTTTTCATAAACAGAAATCCCTGAACTCTTTGACTGAACAGGTTTAGCAGAGGACTTTTTAACATCAGTCCTCGTCTCTTCGGGAACTTCATAAGCCTTTTCAGCTTTTTCAGAATAATCAAGCCCGGTTCCGAAAGAAATAATTTCTGAAATATCAACAGAATCCTCTTTAACAGAAGACTTTGCTGCAATAAACTGAGCCCTTGGCAGGTAAACTGCAGCCCCCGTGACCAACAGAAGAGTGAAAAGTGCGAAGAACAGGCTCCATCCGTTCTCAGGTCTGGGAAGATTCAAGGGTGAAACCTCTCCGTTAATACGGAGCTTTTCCGCCGCAAGGACTTCAGCCTTATCGTCGCGACAGTCACACTCTGGACAAGGCTTATTGCAACCTGAACACAGACGAGGTGAAACACCACCATAAGCCCCTGTAGTATCAAGAACAGTCACGGCACCGCACCAACAGTTACAGGTGCAGGCATACATATTTTTACCGCATTTTATACAGTCATATTTGGAATGTTCGCCAACATCTTCCGTATAATATTCACGGCCGCAAAGACAGTCATTACCGACCCTCGCAAGTTCCGCATTTGAACTTGATTGAGAAACCGGCATATTATCTTCGGCAGAAATGTCACTCTCCGCTGAAAAAGTAAGAGCGAACAACGAAACTGTAAAAACAGACATCAATAAATACTTAAGCAAACTCTTAATCATACCGGTGCACCTCCCGCAAAAGAAAAGGCAACGTAAAAAATGACAGAGCCAAGGCCTACAGCTATAGGCTTGTAAAACTCAAAATTCTTGAGATCCGCACCGTTATCAAGACGTTTTAAAGTCTCGTTCAAGGTAAGAAAAATCATTCCGAGGAAATAAAAAACGATGTAAAAATCCCAACCTGCCACAATTTTTGCAATGACAAGAATTATCGCAAAAGGCGCAAGATCGCACCAGAAATAATTGCTGTCTCTGAGACCTTTTCCATTCCCTTCAACGGCAAAACCCATAAGAACAAAGGTTGCCGCCGCAAGAATGACATGAAGAAATCCGAAAAGGACATATTTAAGCACTCCGCCGCCGATCCCAACGATACCGAAAATCATAAAGACAGCAAGAGAAGATATTCCGATAACGGAATTTTTATTGATCTTTACCATTTCAGACCTCCTCAGTTGACCGAGAACAAAATAATGTTCACGGCAAAAACATTAAGGATACCGTTTGCCGCAACGGCAAAAACATACCAAAGGATATCCTTCTGCAAAAGTTCCTTAGCCATTCTTCCGTACGGTATCAGCATAAACAAAAGTGCTGAGATCCCGAATGTGATGGTTGTGGGAACAGAGAATATAAGACGGACAAGAAGCCCGATGAAAACTATTATAAAGGGTATGATATATGAAAAATCATTACCGAGAAGAACGCATTGATAATCCGACTTTATTGCTTTGAGATTCAGAATTGCATAGAGAAGTCCGGCAGATACAAGGCTCAGCACAACGCCTACAATAAGAGAAATGAATACAGTAAGCAGGGCCTTGATACCCGTCATGGTGGGAACAAAAGAAAATCTGTCGAGGACAAGCTGAATTGCGAAGAATATGTACGTAAGCGCAGGTATCACAAGAGAACCGAAGCTCAGTTCGGAATTCTGTTTACCGATCGCTTTATGAGGGGAAACGGAAAAAGACGAAAATACCCGTACAATATCCGCTATTCCGAATATTGCTTTTCCGGTGTTCTTTCCGTCTTTAATGTTCATAATATTATCCTTTCCTGTTTTCAAAGAGCTGTATCTTTGAAAAAGTTCCTGTACATATTCCTCTTAAAAAATCCAAACTCACTTTGTCTCCAGATATTTTTCAACAGCTGCAAGCTTTGCGCAGATGCAGAAGAGTTCCATAGCAATTCTGAGTTCTTCAATGGGGGGATAAGTCGGAGCAATACGTATGTTTTTATCGTCGGGGTCTTTACCGTAGGGGAATGTTGCGCCGGCACCGGTCATAGCAACGCCTGCATCTTTAAGCAAAGAAACAACTCTCTTTGCACAGCCGTTTTCAACGTTTACCGAAACAAAATAACCCCCGTTGGGCTCAAACCATTCTGCAACACCAAGACCTCCAAGCTCTTTGGAAAGGAATTCCAAAACAACATCGAAACGGGGCTTGATAATAGCCGAATGTTTTTTCATATACTCACGGACACCGTCTGCTGTTTTATAATAACGGACATGTCTGAGCTGGTTCAATTTATCGGGACCGATGGTTTGCGCAAACATATTTTTCTTGATATATGCAATATTTTTTGCGCTTGCTGCCATAGCTGCAACACCTGCACCGGGGAAAGAGATCTTGGAAGTTGACATGAAAATATAGATCATATCCTCATTTCCGTACTTCTTTGCCTCTTCAATAATATTGAGAAGTTTATCTCCTTCGTCGTTAAGGTCATGAATAAGATAGGCATTATCCCAGAAAACTCTGAAATCCTTTGCCTTTGGCTTCATGGAAGCTATTCTTCTCACAACAGCATCACTGTATGTAATACCTGTAGGATTGCTGTATTTGGGAACATTCCACATACCTTTGACAGAGTCATCTTCTGCAACGAGTTTTTCCACAAGATCCATATCGGGACCGTCAGCATTGAGAGGTACAGGTATCATGTTGATACCGAGGCTTTCACAGACTGAAAAATGCCTGTCGTAACCGGGAACGGGACAGATAAATGAAACCTTTGCCTGTTTGCCCCAAGGCTCGGAAACACCATCAACACCAAATAACATCGCCCTGACAATGGAATCGTACATCATGTTAAGGCTGCTGTTACCGCCGACAATAACTTCATCGACAGAAACTTCCATAAGATCAGCAAACATTTTTTTCGCTTCGGGAATACCGTCAAGAATACCGTAGTTGCGGCAATCAAAACCTGTACTGTCAATACAGTCATCATTTGTCTTGATAACCGTAAGAAGATCTTCTGTAATATCAAGCTGATCCTTACAGGGCTTTCCTCTTGACATATCAAGTTTCAGGCCTTTAGCTTTATATTCATCATACTGTCGGAGAAGACTTTCATGAAGTTCTGAAAGTTCCGCCTTTGACTTTGATTTTATCATTTATAATTTCAAATCCTTCTGATTTAAGAATAGGTGAAAATTTATTAGAATTCAGCGTTTCCTACTGTTCTGGGGAAAGGAATTACGTCTCTGATATTACCCATACCTGTCAAATACATAATAAGACGTTCAAAGCCCATACCGAAACCTGCATGTTTTGTTCCGCCGAACTTTCTGAGGTCAAGATACCACCAGTAATCCTTTTCGTCAAGACCGAGTTCAGCAAGTCTTTCTGTGAGCATATCAAGACGTTCTTCTCTCTGGCTTCCGCCGATAAGTTCACCGACACCGGGAACGAGAAGGTCCATAGCCGCAACAGTCTTGCCGTCATCGTTCAAGCGCATATAGAAAGCTTTGATTTCCTTGGGATAATCAGTAACGAATACAGGACGTTTGTAAACCTGTTCAGTAAGATATCTTTCGTGTTCAGACTGAAGGTCACAGCCCCAGAATACGGGATATTCAAACTGATCTTTATGCTGTTCAAGAATTTCCACTGCTTCAGTATATGTAACATGTGCAAATTCGGAGTTAACAAGAGCTGTAAGTCTTTCGATAAGACCTTTATCAATGAAATCGTTGAAGAATTTCATATCATCAGCACAGTTTTCAAGAACGTATCTGATAACGTATTTGATAAGGTCATGAGCAAGCTGCATATCATCTTTAAGATCTGCAAAAGCGATTTCAGGTTCGATCATCCAGAATTCCGCAGCATGACGTGCAGTATTTGAGTTTTCAGCTCTGAATGTGGGACCGAAAGTATAAACCTTACCGAAAGCAAGTGCGTAACATTCTGCTTCAAGCTGACCGGAAACTGTAAGGTTTGCAGCTTTTTCAAAGAAATCCTGTTTAAAATCAACGGATCCGTCTTCATTCTTGGGTACATTATCAAGATCAAGAGTTGTAACCTTGAACATTTCGCCTGCACCTTCACAGTCAGATGCTGTGATAAGAGGTGTATTTACATACACAAAGTGCTTTTCAGCGAAGAATTTGTGAATAGCCTGAGCCGCAGCGGAACGTACTCTGAAAACAGCGGCAAAAGTATTTGCACGAGGTCTCAGATGTGCGATCTCACGGAGGAACTCAAGAGAGTGACGTTTCTTCTGGAGAGGATAATCGGGAGTGGAAGCACCCTCGATCTCAACAGATTCAGCCTTAATTTCAAAGGGCTGTTTCATTGTGGGAGTTTCAACGATAGTACCTGTAACTCTTACAGCAGAACCAACGTTGAGTTTTACGATGGATTTGTAGTTTTCAAGGATATCGGCTTCAACAACTACCTGCACTGAACGGAAGCAGCTGCCGTCATTTACTTCAAGGAATCCGAAAGCCTTTGAATCTCTAACAGTTCTGAGCCAGCCTGCAACGGAAACCTTCATACCGTCGATCTGACCTATTTTTTCATACAATTCTCTAATTTCAGTTCTCAATGTATTTTAACCTTCTTTCAGGATTTTACAGTATATGTATATTATGTTCTTCACAGACAGCTCTCATCTCGTCGGGCCACAGAGATACCTGAACCTCGCCGATATGAGCTTTTTGAAGCAGGAGCATGCAAAGTCTTGACTGACCGATACCGCCGCCCATTGTAAGGGGAAGTTCCCCTGCAAGTAATTTCTTGTGGAAAGGAAGATCCTTTCGGTCTTCGGCATTTGCTTTTTTCAACTGTTCACTCAGAGCCTTTTCGTCAACTCTGATACCCATTGACATAATTTCAAGGGCACAATCAAGGGGTTCAAAATAATAGAGCAGATCACCGTTAAGAGTCCAGTCATCGTAGTCGGGAGCTCTTCCGTCATGACGCTCACCGCTGCTGAGGACATCACCCACCTGCATAAGAAAAACAGTGGAGTGCTGTTTTACAATAGCATTCTCTCTTTCCTTCGGAGTAAGATTGGGGTACATATTTTCAAGTTCCTGCGTTGTTATAAAGAAAACGTGTTTATCGATCAATGATTCGATCTGAGTTTTGGGATAGGTTTTGCTCAAAAGAGTTCTTGTATTGCTGATTGCATCAGCTATCTTGCGGACAGTTTTTTTGAGGAATTCAAGATTTCTGTCTTCACGGTTGATAACAAGTTCCCAGTCCCACTGGTCAACGTAAAGGGAATGGAAGTTATCGGGATCTTCATCCGCTCTGATCGCATTCATGTCGGTATAAAGACCTCTGTAAGGCTCAAACCCATACTCTTTCAGCGCAAGTCTTTTCCACTTCGCAAGAGAGTGAACGATCTCCACAGTCTCACCCTCAAAAAGGAAAGAAACAGGACGTTCAACGCCGTTAAGGTTATCATTCAGACCACTGCTGCTCTTAACAAAAAGAGGTGCGGAAACACGGTCGAGATTAAGTTCCTTAGCAAGCTCAACTTCAAACACGTCTTTGATTATTTTAACCGCTTTAAGTGTCTGTCTGACAGTCAGAGTCGGTTCGTAATGTTTAGGAATCTGCAAACTCATAAATATGTTACTCCAAACTTGAAAATATAAATGCCAATAGTAATCCATTTTGATTCTACTGCTTATTATAACATATATCCGCATTTTTAGCAATACCGCAAGGGCATTTGTTTAAAAGAATTTCATAACTTAAATGGTCGGACATAATTATTATACAAAAATAGGAGGGGAAACCGTAAAATAATAGGCGGGGAGACCTTATTTTCGCGGAAAAATAAGGTCTCCCCGCACCCCTTCCAACAAAACCGCTCTTGAGGTAGCTTACAGAAATTTAAATATAAGCATACCGTGCGTAAAACACAACAAAAGTTTTTTTGGAAAAGGGTATGGGAAAAACCTATTTTTACAAAAAATGGTTTTTCCCATAAATATCCCTCTATAAAACTATTTAATTAAATTACGCTTTGCAGAACCAGAACATCTTGGAATACTGTTCTTCTTTATCGCTTTCAACTACGATACCTGCGCGGAGTTCTGCGCCTGTGTATTTGCCGCCGTTGATCTGATCGACATAAGTTGCATCTCTGTCGGCTCTGGAAACCTTGAGCTTATATTTCTTCTGCTTGGGATCTCCTTCATTCTGAAGATATGTCATGAGGATCTGGCTGTTATCGTCGTTTACAAAATAGTAAGCGTATCTCATATCATCAGTTACAGGATTCAAAAGTCTGTAGAAATCGCCTCTGAGGATAAGATCTTCGTACTTTCTGTATTCATTTACCTGAGCCTTCATTGTCTGCTTGATGGAATCTTCAAGGTCAAGAACATTGAGTTCGTAACCGATAGGACCGTTCATAGCGACTCTGAATCTGTAGTCAAGGAATCTGGGGTTACGGCAGTCTTCAACATGAGCAACGTGGCAGCTCATTGTTGTTGTGGGATAACCGAATGTAGAACCGTGCTGAATGATAGTTCTCCACTTAGGATCGGTTCTGTCACTTGTCCAGATCTGAGTACTGTATTTCATCATACCGAGGTCGTAACGGCCGCCGCCACCACTGCAGTTTTCAATCATAGCATTGGGGTAAAGTTCACGGAGCCATCTGAAGAGTTCGTAAACACCGAGCATATGACGGTATGCAGCTTCGCCCTGTCTTTCGGGAGGAAGAGCTTTAGAATAAACGGTTGTAAGATGACGGTTCATATCCCATTTGAAGTAGTCAATGGGAACATCTTTGAAAGTCTTGGAGAAAGAATCCTTAAGATACTGAATAACCTCGGGATTTGCCATATCAAGAACATACTGAGTTCTCCAGAGAAGGGGTTCATATCCGGGAGTTTCCTGGATCCAATCGGGATGAGCTCTGAAAAGATCACTGTCGGGGTTAACCATTTCAGGTTCAATCCAGATACCGAACTTAACGCCCTGAGCCTTAACCTCTTCTGCAAAAGGTTTGAGACCTTTGGGGAATCTTTCTTTATTTTCAAACCAGTCACCGAGACCTGCTCTGTCGTTTACACGGGCACCGAACCAACCGTCGTCCATAACAAGCATGTCCATATTATATTTTGCAGCTTCTTTTGCAAAATCAACCATAAGTTTAGCATCAATGTCGAAATAGAATGCTTCCCAGGAGTTAAGAACAACAGGTCTTTTTTCGTAAGGATCTTTAGGAAGAATATGATTTCTGATAAACTTATGCATATTTCTTGAAACCTGACCGATACCTTTGTCGCTGTAAGAAACGATAGCTTCGGGAGATGCAAAGCTTTCACCGGGTTTAAGGAGCCATTTGAAGCATTCCTGACCGAGACCTACAAGAACACGTGTTCTTTCTTTCAACGCATATGCGGAAACCTCGACTTCATTAAGAAAGTTACCGCTATGGCAGAAGTTAAAGCCGTATGCTTCGCCTTTTTCTTCTGTTGTCTTGCTGTCAACAAGCATCATGAAGGGGTTCAACTGATGGCTTGAAGCACCTCTGCGGCTGTAAATGCTCTGAATTCCGTGAACAGCAGCATTTCTCTGATATTTTCTTTCGTGGCAATGAGAACCGAAGAAACTGATAATGTCAAAACCGTCTCTGGGAATATCAAGACAAAGGCTCATACATTTTTCAATTGAAAGTTCAGTCTTGCCTTTATTGTTAAGAACGAAATAACGTGAAATAACATCGCTTTCGGGGAAAACGGTGTAATAAAGTTTCAGTTCGCATTTTGTAAATTCATCAACAAGTGTCAATTCAAGAGTTTCGGTATTTTCATCTGCATCAGCGCAGGGAACTCCGGGGATATCAACTCTGCCTTTGAGTTTCTTTGCATTTTTATAAGTGAAGAGCGTTGTATCGCCGCCTGTTGTACCGTTTCTGAGCTTAAGAGCAGCAGCACGGAAGTCACCGCTTCCATAGAAAGGAAATTCCATTGTTCTGGAGTCGGGATAGAATTCTTCACCGTGTTCTTCATAATATGCTTGGAATGCTACGCCTGCATTTGAGTTGGGGAAGTCTTTTTTGCTTGTTTTTTTGCCGTAATAGAGATGTACGGGGAATTTACCGTAAAGCATTTCCATTACATACATGGTATTATCCGTTTTAAGAGTAAAACGGAGATTTTTCTTATCAAGAGTAATAGGCATTTTTCGGTCTCCTTTTTTGAGTAAATATATTTCCAATTTTATTATACACGCAAAATGAGTTCTTGTCAAGTGGAAAAGGGCGTTTTTTTCGAAAAAAACAAAGAAATTTGCAGTTGTGCAAAAAAATGAGGGAAAGACTTTTTCTGAAAAAAGCCTTTCCCTCAAATATACTTAACAAGCTTCCATTTTATGAAGATCAGTCATCCCAGTCGTAGGGAGGATTTTTGAAGTTTATATCTGTATCTGCGTTCATCCAAAAGCTCTCTCTTACGTTATGGATTCCGTATTTGAGCATCTTTTCCACCAACTGACGGTTGAACTCGATATAGTCTGCATAAACCTGTTCGTTTACATATTTCAGAATCTCGATTCTCAAAGAGGATTTCAATTCACTTGCAACCGCATCGGGATTGTCGTTATAGAAATTGGAAATTATTTTTCCTATAGATCCAATACCCCTTGACAGTTTGAATTCAAGGTAGCAGGATTCGAGATAATCAACCTGGATTGAACACTTTTCTATTCTGCTCTTCTGAGCATCTGTTTCCGCCATAGCCATTGCTTCCGCAAAAAGACGCTTGCCTTCGGTTACGATCTTATGTTCTTCCTTGACATCTTTGAACCATGTCCAATATTTTGTCCAATCATAATTTTTGTAATTGATGATCATATCCGCATTGAGTTCGGGAGGATATGTACCGGCAGGGTTTACTTCCACAACTTCAGGCATCGGGTAAAGCTCTTCAGGGGATATACCAATTCCCATGTGAATATCTTTTGTTGCTTCCAAAGTAAGGTCGATATATTCTCTGATCTTGAGACCTCCGGGACCGTAGTAATCAACGAGGAATTCGTCGATCATTGCCCAGTATTCTTCTTCGCTCATGTAGGGATCCCAAAGGAGTCTTGCAATAACATAACCTCTGAGCTCTCCGAATTCTCCGTTTTCTGACTGATAAGCACCCTGTTCAAAAAGGTTCTTAACGTTGTTGTCAGCAAACAGTTTCATATTCTGACGCAATGAGTCAAAGTTTGCAAAAGTCAATGAGTAATGACCGAAGTCTGTTGTGTAGTCCCATACAGAAAGATAATTGCAAACTTTTGCCCAGTCTTTAAGGAGAGCCGCAAAGTCGTCAATATAATTATACTTATCTGCAGGTGTAAGCTCTTTATAATCTTCGAGAGGATGTCTGAAGCAACCTTCAATTGTACAAAGCTGAATCATTACGTTATCTTCGGGGATAAGATTTTCAGGTACAAGCCTTGTGAATCTGTATGCGAAGGTGTGGATCATAACATCGGGATATTCGTCCTTTATCTCCCTTGCAACTCTGTTCACAAATTCAAGATAAGGACCTGTCCAGCAACCGTATTTGTTATAAAGTGCCATGCAGTTATCGCATTCACAGCCTTCACGTCTGTTATCGCTGTCGTTTTGCGAAATAGAAATATATTTCGCTGTTGGTTTTGCGGCAAGTAAAGCTCTTACATTTTTAAGAACAGTCTGATACACATCTTCGCTTGTAAGACAAGGTTCGTTCCACATCGGATCACCTGTCATTTCCGCAAGAGCGTATAATGTATGACATTCGCCGCCTGCCCATGAAAGGCTTCCACCGAGTTCAGCGGGCAAGTCACCTCTGCCTCTGCGGCAGTTCAGCTTAAGCTTTGCGCTGAGACTATGGTTATACATATCAAACCAGAAAGAGTTTCTTGTCTCAAATACGGGAATCTGTTTGTTCTCTTCGATTTTTTCCAAAGAGATCGTTTTCGTTTCAGGAACTTTTTCAAAATCGTGGGCGTAGAAACGACATCCGAGATACTCTTCAAGGAAAGTGTAAACAGAGTAAAGAGTTCCTCTCTGTTCACCGCCAACGAGGAAAAGTTTTTCGTCGTTGGTTTTAATTATAAATCCGTCAGTTCCGAGTTCTGTGCGGTCAAAATCACCCTCTGCTTCACGGTTTGTTTTACCGACAACGATTTCTTTTTCAACGGGAGCCGTTGCATCTGTCACGATTGGAATCTCAACACCGCTGATCTGTTTGATATAGTTTTGAAGCTCCGTTGATGCGGTAACTTCAGAAACATAAGCATTTTCTCCTCTTACGATCACGTAATCGGAAACACCGTCAACCACAAGGTCAAGCACATCTGAAATCACTTTGTCACCCTCATTTCCTTGATTTTCTTCCTGCTGCTGATCGTCGGGGTTTTCCACAGGATCAACAGGTTCGTTGTTGCACGCCGCAAGTACTGTCAACATCATAGACAGCGAAAGCAACATACTTATAATTTTTGTTTTCATAAAAACACTTCTTTCTATAATCGTACTTAAGATACTCATATTGTAACATACAATTTTAGATTTGTCAATACATTTGGGAAACACTTTATTATTTTATCAAATAAAATCACTTGACAAACGGACAACAGTATGATATAATTACCATGACAAACAATTTCACGGAGACAAACATGAAAAAAAATTACAGTGTTATACTTTTCGACCTTGACGGCACAATCACAGATTCGGGAACAGGGGTTACAAATTCCGTAATGTACGCGTTGAAAAAATACGGAATAGAAGTCCATGACAGATCCGAACTGTTCAGATTTATCGGACCACCTCTTATAAATTCCTTTATGGATTTTTACGGTTTTTCCCACGAAAAAGCTGTCGAAGCTACGGACTTCTACAGAGAATACTACAAAGTTACAGGTATTTGGGAAAACACCGTTTATGAGGGAATTCCTGAGCTGCTGGATAACTTAAACAAACTCGGAAAAAGAGTGATCGTCGCCACATCAAAACCTGAGATATTTGCACGGCAGATACTTGAGAAACACGACATTGCAAAATATTTTGAATACATTGCCGGCGCAAACATGGATGAAACACGCACGAAAAAAGAAGATGTTATCAGTTACGCTCTTGAAACCTGCGGAATTACAGACATGTCAGATGTGATAATGGTCGGTGATACAAAGTTTGACATCATCGGCGCAAACCATTTCGGAATGGACTCGATCGGGGTTCTTTTCGGTTACGGCGGTCGTGATGAAATGGAAAAAGAAAAAGCAACTTTCATCTGCGAAAGCGTAAGCGACCTTTCCGAATTGTTATATCAGATGTAAAAAAGATCAAGTTCCCCCTTGAAATATCGCTGAAAATATGATACAATACTACTGAAATTATTATTCACTGAAAAGGAGACAGATAAAAATGGCAAACACTTTCGGCTCTTATAAACGCGTATTCATGCTTGGTATTGACGGCATGGGAGCGTTCAACCAGATGACAGACACACCCAATATGGACAAACTTTTTGAAAACGGAGCAACCACTTATGTCGCTTTGGCTTCAAGACCAACTATAAGCGCACAATGCTGGACTTCCATGCTCACAGGTGCAACCCCTGAAGTTCACAAACTGACAAACGGTGATATGCATCCTATCCCCGAATTACCGACAGTTTTCAAGTTCATCAAAGATGTTTATCCCGATGCGGAAACCGCTGCATTCACAGACTGGTCACCCATTGCAAGAGAGATAATCTCTCCCGACGGAGGCCTTACAGCATATGACGTAGGTCACGACGATGAGCTTTGCGAAAGACTTCTCACATACCTTGATGACCACGAACCCAAAATGCTGTTCATTCAGTTCGACAGCGTTGACGGTGCCGGTCACAACGCAGGTTACGGTTCTCCGAAACATCTCGAAAGAATTACTCATGTTGACGGAATGCTTGGAAAGCTCATTGCAAAATACGAAGAAAAAGGAATTTTTGAAGACACACTTTTCATTGTCACAGCTGACCACGGCGGCACACCCGGTGGAAACGGTCACGGTGGCGGACACGGTGGATGGACTGACGGAGAAAAGCTTGTATTCCTCGGAGTTGCAGGCAAAAATATTAAAAAAGGTCAGATCGGTGAGGTTTCCCTCAGAGACTTCCCTGCAATAGTCCTTCATGCGCTCGGTGTAAATGCACCCGAATTCAACCCCAGAAGATATGCAGCACAGATGCCTCTCGGAATTTTTGAAGACGCAGGAATCGAAAATAGGGTTGAAATTTACCCCAAACAGGAAATTTTCGAACACAAGGAAAGACTTGAACCCACAAAAGATTCTTCAGAATATATCGGCAACTTTATAGACGAAAACAGAATCAAGTTCTGGCAGAACTTCGAAAACGGAACAGAAGATGTTTCCGGAAAATGCAAAGTTTCCACAGAAAAAGGTCTTATCAAAACTTACAACAACGGTTTCATTGGCAAAAGCGGTGAATACGGCAATGGCATTCTGAAAATTGAAGGCGTTGAACATTCTGAAATATTCACATTTGCAATGTGGTACTACACAACGACAGACTCCAGATGGCTGGACCTTTTCTCCAACAAAGACGGCAAAAATCCCAGTTTCACACTTGCGCCTCTCGGTGAAAATGTTGGTATTTTCGTAAAAGAGCCCAACGGAGACCAGGTAGACAATATGCAGACAAACTCTTCCGAAAATGCGGTTGCAAATATCTGGGTACATTTTATGTTTGAAGTTGACACAGTTAAAAATGAGATCAACGGATATGTAAACTTCAAGAAAGTTGAAACTCTTGCGTTTGACAGAGAGCTTGCGCCTCATTTCAACATGGAAAATCTTCTCATGGCATGCGACCAGTGCAACGACGAACTCTTCTACAAGGTCGTTGACGATGTTATGATCATTGACGGTCCTGCACCCGCAGAAGAACTCGAAAAATATTACAAAGGCTAAAAAAAATCTTCTTGTGGGGAAACTTCTTTTCATGTGAAAAGAAGTTTCCCAACACCCCTCCAAGAAAAGCAAAATTGGGAATATAATTATCAAAATAAGCATCACCATAAAACATTGAAAATGCTTTACACAAATTTTCTGAAAATGGTACGGGGAAACCTGTTTTTATAAACAATGGTTTCCCCGCAATTATATTTTATTCCATTTTTATTCAATATTCAGATGCTCAATAAGATAACCTTTGAGATTTCCTTCCAGATAATTCTGATATGCCTGTTCAGCAATATTTTTATTCTTCTGGATAAGCTCTATGGCTGAAGAGCTATCAATATTCTGGGCAATCACGTTGGTATAATCGTTTATCAACCCTGCATCATCATAGTCATATCTTACATAGTCATCTATTGCAAAATATATTTCAACATCAAGATCTGAAGTAAAAATATTGTTCCTGTAATATTCCTTGAGTCCGTCAATAGATCCTCCGAACTCCTCAAAGGGTTCACAAAGTTCGCTGATCACATGAGCCACAACTTCGGGTTCATCAGCACCGATAGTAACAGCCAAACCGTAAATACGGCAGACACTCTGAGCCCATCTTCCGTACTCGACATCGGGTCCGCAAGGGAAAGGCATAATATTATACTCAAAATTTGCTTCGTATGCGATATCTTCCGTTGTAACAGCCTGAGCTGTAGTCAGAACAGTCAAAGCATCTCCATCAATAAATGTGGTATAATCCCATCTGTCATCTGTATCTGTACCGATCTCGATCTTTTCGCCGTAGGTGTTCAACTCTTTAAGATAATCTATAGCTTTAAGAGCTTCCGAAGGTGTAAGGTCAAACGTAGGGACACCGTCAACGAAAGTTATATAATCAAAACCGTTGGAAAGGAAAAGAGTATTAAGCAAAAAGCCTCCATGAGCCTCAAACAAAACCTCACCCTCGCCTAATGCGGGAACAGCTTTATCAAAAAAGGACTTCATTGTATCCCATGTCCAGGTCTTATTCTCATAATATTCATGCAATCCTGTAAGGCCTTTTGAAGCAAATTCTCCGGGATTATATGCAACGACAAAACACTCAACACCCTGAAGACCTGGCCATTGAACAGGCTGAACAGCATACGGAATACCGTTATGCATTGCAGCTTCAAGATTCCCCGGCATACCAAACTTTCCTGTATCCGAAAGATCTATAAACTGCGGGAAATCAGTAATCGGACAAAGAACGCCTGACCTCGCAAGATACCAAAGGTTGTTACCGTTACTTCTGTATATAAGATCGGTTTTAACCGAACCTGCAGCTGCCTGCGCAGTATAAAGTTCTACAATATTTTCCCCGTCGTAAACCATCTCAATTTCAACATTCAGCTTCTTTTCAACATCGTCAATACGTTTCCAAAGAGCTTCGGATTGAGGTGTATTATCATCTTTGTACGACCAGATATCACCCTCGGTATTGAATGCCTGGATAACTTCCCCGCCATAATCGAGCCCTGAGGCATCGGGATCAATAAATGACAGCAGGCTTACAGAGGAAGAGTTACAAGCCACAAGAAGAAAACATGCGAGCAAAAGCGGGATAATTCTTTTCAACATAACCGGAATCTCCTTTTCTGTGTAATTTATATCTACTTTTGATTATTATTCAATGTTCATATGCTCAATAAGATAGCCCGTAAGATTCGGCTCGATGTATTGTGTAAATATTCTTTCTACCACGTTTTTATTTTTTTGAATAAGTTCAGCGGGAGTTGCGACATCAAGACTCTCGGCTATTTTAACAGTATATTCTTCGATAAGTCCTGCATCATCGTAGTCATATCTGACATTTCTTTCAACATCAAAATAGATCTCAGCATCAATATCCGAAGAAAAAACATTATCTCTATAATATTGTTTAAGCCCTTCTTTTGAGCCGCCGAATTCTTCCATAGGCTCACAGAGTTCGTTGATCACATGAGCTACAACAGTCGGTTCTTTTGCACTGATAGGAATTGAAAGGCCATAAATTCTAGTAACTGACTGAGCCCATTTACCGTATTCGATATCAGGACCGCTTGGGAATGGCATAATACCATACGGAACAGAACCGTAAGCAATGGTTCCGGTCGTTACAGTAGCCGCTGTTGTCATGGTCATAAACTCATTTCCATTTGCAAAATTTGAATATTCCCATCTACCTGCATCAAGATCTAATTTATCCCCAAACTCCGTAAGTTCTTTATAAAATTCTATCGCATTAAGAGCTTCCTTAGGACTAAGATCAAATGTTGGAACACCGTCTACAAAGGTAACATAGTCAAACCCATTTGACAGGAAAAGTGTATTCATCAAATATCCACCGTGTGAAGAGAATATATATTCGTCTTCACGAACTACGGGTTCAACTTTGGTCAAAACACTTTTAAAAGTATCCCAAGTCCAGGTTCTGTTTTCGTAATATTCATGAAGGTCTGAAATACCGTTTGAAGCAAATTTATCTGTATTATAGGCAATAAAGAAACACTCAATACCTTGAAGTCCGGGCCAATATGTAGGCTGAACGGCATAAGGTATACCATTGTGCATAGCTGCTTCAAGCACACCGGGTTCACCGTATTTATCGGTTTCGGAAAGATCTATATATTCAGGATAATCTGTGATTGGAAGAAGATATCCCGCTTCTGCTAAAAACCATAGATCATTACCGGAAGATTTATAAATCAAATCTACTTTCGCCGAACCTGCAGCAAAGTTCACCATAAAATAATCACGGAATCCATCTTCGCCTTTGGTTGACATTTCAATTTTAACATTAAGTTTCTCTTCAACATCATGAATTCTTTTCCATAAAGCTTCTGCTTGGGGTGAGTTATTATCACTGTACGCCCAAATCATGTTAGACTGCTTAAACGCTGTAATGACCTCTCCGTCATAATCTATTTTTGTGTCATTCACATCAATAAATGGCAATAAGGTAACAGCGGAATTGTTGCAGGCAACGAGCATAAGGCAACACAAAAACAGAGGGATAATTCTTTTCAACATAGCGGTGGTCTCCTTTTTGAATATAATTTTTGTAAGATAAATCATTACATTTACATTATAGCATACTCAACCACTTATGTCAAGTATTATTTGGAAAAAAAATTTACAAAATTACACTTTTAATACTTGACACAGGAAAATTTTTAAGGTATAATTAAATAAAAAAATTTTCGAGCCCAAAGGAGAGAATGCTATGGAGAAAACATTCGGTTCTTACAAAAGAGTTTTTATGTTGGGCATTGACGGCATGGGTGCTTTCAACAAAAACGCGAATACCCCCAATATGGATAAACTGTTTGCAAACGGAGCAACAACTTATGAAGCAATGGCGGCATATCCGACAGTCAGCTCAGTAAACTGGCCATGCATGCTTATCGGAGCTATTCCCGAAGTTCATAAACAGGAGCACGGAATGCACCCGATCCCCGAATTACCCACAATATTCGGTCATGTCAAAAAGGCTTTTCCCGACGCTGAAACTGCAGCTTTTACAGATTGGTCCCCGATCGCAATGGAAATAATTTCCCCCGACGGCGGAGCTGATGTTCTTGATGTCGGTGAAGAAAACGGACTCTGCGAAAGAATTCTGAAATATCTTGACGACCACGATCCCAAACTTTTGTTTATTCAGTTTGACGGAGTTGACGGCGCAGGTCACAGCGGAGGATACGGATACAAACAGCATCTCGATGAGATCGAACACAATGACGAGCTTCTGGGTAAGCTTCTTGCAAAATACGATGAACGAGGCTTTACCGAAGACACATTGTTTATTGTAACAGCAGATCACGGCGGAACTGTAGGCGGAAGCCACGGCTCATGGTCTGACGGGGAAAGATTTGTATTCCTCGGCGTTGCGGGTAAAAATGTAATGAACAGTCAGATCGGAGATGTTCATATCAGAGATTTCCCATCTATCGTACTCCATGCGCTCGGAATTGAAGCGCCCGAATTCGATCCCGACAGTTATGCAGCACAGTTGCCCATCGGAATTTTTGAAGATGCAGGAGTTACCGACAAAAAAGAAATTTATCCGCAGATAATTATAAACAAATGCAAAATAGAAAGACAGCCCGAAAAAGGCGAGCCTGAATATATTGGAAACTTCATTGACGAAAATAACATACTCTTCTGGCAGACCTTTGAAAACGGAATCGAAGATGTTACGGGCAAGTGCAAAGTCACCACTGAAAAAGGGCTCGTAAAAACATACAACAACGGGCTCATCGGCAAAAGCGGTGAATTCGGAAACGGAGTTCTTAAGGTTGAAGGAATCAGACATTCAAACATCTTTTCATTTGCTTTCTGGTTCTATACTACAGAAGATACAAGATGGCTCGACCTTTTCTCAAATAAAAAAGAGGGTGAAAAGAGCTTTACTATCGCACCTTACGGCACAAAATCAGGCATTTATATCAAGGATACGGACTTTGCGCCCCTTGAAAGAATGGAAGTTGAGACAGATCACTACGAGGAATCAATAACCAATCGCTGGACGCATTTCATATTTGAGGTCAACACCGAAACCAATGAAATAAACTGTTTTGTAAATTTCAAGAAAAAAGATAATTTCGTTTTCTATGAAAAGGTCTACGATGTTGTTGAGCTTACGCCGCATTTCAATATGGAAACCTTATATATGGCACTTGACCAGCAGATGGGACAGCGTTTCTACAAAACGTTCGACGATATAATGATAATTGACGGACCTGCTCCGGTCAACGAGCTCGAAAAGTATTATAAAGATTGAATTTGAGATTTTTTTTGTGGGGAACCTTCTTTTCATATGAAAAGAAGGTTCCCCACACCCCTCCAAGAAAAGCAAGTTTGGGAATAATATAATCAACAACAATCCGGTTTCTTTGAAAGCATTGGGGAGACTTCTTTTCGTGTGAAAAGAAGTTTCCCCACACCCCTTCAAGAAAAGCAAGCTTGGGAATAATATAATTAACAACAGTCCGGTTTCTTTGAAAGCATTCGGGGAAACTTTCTTTTCCATGAAAGAAAGTTTCTTCACACCCCTTCAAGAAAAGCAAGTTTGGGAATAATATAATTAACAACATTCCGGTTTCTTTG
>JAZTZU010000097.1:0-15397 GCA_045637625.1 Eubacteriales bacterium | reverse complement strand
AGATGTCGAAATCCACCGAGAATTTTCGGTGGATTTCCTTAATTTAAGGGGCTTTTTAGTCGCGATTTAGCCCTCTACCGTACCCACGTACGCCGACGAGTGCTAAATCCCGCCTTCTGCATCTAACTGAGCCACCCCCTTTTCTACTCATTTCAAAAAGAAAGGCAGTTTGAGATGTATTCAGAAAAACAATAAATGATATGCACGCCCCAAAGTTTATCCGACCTCGGAGGTGCATATCACAAACTATTCAGAAAGCTTTATTTTTACAATAACCAACGCCAAATAATATCCACTATTTATTGAATTTCTTCAAATTCAACATGAATCGTTGTGGAAGACCTGATGAAATTAAACTTATATTCGTCAAGTACGCCAATATTCTTGCCGTTGATATATACGGATTTGATTCTATAGCCGTCAAAAGGTTTGATAATATAGTTCTTAGTCGTACCATATTTAACAATAGAATCACCAACATCGGAAATCATACCACCATTGGTTGCAGAAGCAGATATTGTAAATTCCTTATTACATACGATCTGTGTATACCAGAACATATTTTCGTCGTACCAGCCAAGGTTATCCATAGACTCTGCCTGAAGGATAAATCCGCAGATAACACATTCGGTGTGTTTCGAACCATCCTCAAAGGCTTCAGGCTCAACGTCTATAATCCAGGAACTTTCTATGTGTTCCGCAACATTCATTACTTCACCGCAAGAACATTCGGACCAATGTTTAAACGCATCAGATTTAAGTTTAAACTTACATGTATGGAGGACATCGTCGCAAACATCGCAAAGCTTATCGTTATCAGAATCCACATGTCCTTTGGAAAGAATCACTAATTCAGACTTATTGAAGATCTCAACTTTTGCGCTGATATCCTTAAACATTCTGCCACATTCACAAAGATAATATGCAATGCTTCCGTCTGTATCACAATCAACTTTTACAGCGTCAATTTTGGTCAGATGTTTTTCGCAACTATGACCAAGAATATTTGCAATAACGAATCCACAGTCAGCACATACCTGAGCCGTTGTTTCTGTTGCTGCAGCGCCAGGTCTATGAGCGGATTTATTAATAATATCACCGCAACCGGAACATTCTGCCCAATGGTAATCATTGTTGTTCTTGTTTACATATTCGTGTTTTACATATTCGCTTTGTTCACCACAGGTACATTCATACCAATGATATACACCATTCAATTTCAACTCGGAGAAGTTGCACTTATGAATCTTAACGATAGCATATTCAGACAAGTGTTCTGTAGTAAATACAAGGCACTTTGAAGCCGTATCATATTTAGCATCAACAAGAACAGCTTCACCATCATCAGGAACATACAGAATACTGTAATCTGAAGCAGAAGAACCTTCTGCAGGAATGAACGGAATTGAAATAGTAGCTGAACCGCCATTAAATCCGCCATCGGATTCAGAACCAACAGGTTTGCCGTCAACCACGATGGATGCGGAAACTACAACTGTAATTTCTTCAACATTGTGAGTTTCAACAGCAGAAACCTGGTCTTCTTCAAGAGCTTCTTCAGGAGCTTTGAGCTGAACTTCAAGTTCTACTTTAGAGCCATCATTTGAACCAACTGCATCCGCAATTGTTGAAAGAGCCTTATTATCAAACTTAATGGAAGAGTCTGCAGTTTTAAGTTCAAGAGATGCATTACTGTCCGAAGCATCACTTACAACTTCAACAGGAAGAGTTACTACCGTAACAGCAACAACTTCACCTGTTTCCTGGTCGACAGTATTGTCAAGCGGAATTGTTACAGTATTGGTATCTTCATCCTTAACTGCAACTTCTACAATTTCATCCACTGCAATTTCAACTGTACCTTCAGAAGAAACCTGAAGTTTCTGGGGAATAACCACCTTACTTCTGTCTGTTTCTATTGAACAATCTGAATCTTCGAAGAGTTTAGAGCAAAGAACACATTCATAATAGAGAATATTACCTGCAGAAACATAAGTAGCCTCAACTGCTTTATGTTCTGAAATACTGTGATTTGAAGGATCAACAGGAACAGATACGAGTTCTACAGTTTTGTCCTTGTTTTCATTACTATACATAACATCACAGGCAACGCAGTAATAGTAATAATCTTTACCTTCGGAAGTTTCTGTACCCTTAGTTGTACAAGTAGCGACTGCACAATCTTTACGAACAAGATCGTGTTCACAAATGACATATACTGAACATACTGCAGCATAGTCACCATCAACGGTTTTTGCAGTAATAACCGCAGAACCAAGACCAACAGCAGAAACAATACCGTCAGAAACCGTAACAACAGTTTCATCAGAAGAAATCCATTCAACTGCTTTGTTTGTTGCATTTTCCGGAGAAACAGTTGCAACAAGTTTTACGTCATTACCATTTATAAGACGAACGGAAACAGCATCAAGATTGATACCTGTAACAGGAATTGTTGTAATCTGAGGAATAGTTACTTTATCAAGAGTTGTTTCAACTTTCGCATCAGCATCTTCATAAAGTCTTCCGCAGGATGTACATTCAAAATACTGTTTATTACCTGAAGCCTCGTAAGTGGCATCTTTTGCTTCGTGTTTTACAAGGTTATGATTGTAATCATCTACAAGTACTGCTGTACCTGCGGGACTTGTCCATTTCCAGATCAAAGAACCGTATTTAGACCAGGAAACGCAACCTACACGACCTTCAGCTTCTGTTGTAGCATTAGTAAATGCAACTTCAAAGCCAACCTTCATACCATCCTGAACAGTAATCAAATCTGTAGGAACAGGGATTCTTGCCTCATAATATACCATACCGGCATCGGGATCAATAACAGCAGAGGTCTGCACAAGATCATAGTAAGAGAGCTCTGGATCAAGCAAGTGATATCCTGATTTTCATTCTTTTTTCCTCTTTTCTTATAGATAATTATATTGGCAGAATACTCCAATATATCATTATAATTATACCATATTTAGCCTGCTAAAGCCATTGAGTATCTCACAATTTCGCAAATTGTTCGCTTTTTTTTCCACAATTAGAATAGTCCAAAACACAGAATTTTGTGTCATCAACCAAGCATGATAACCATCAGTAATCAAAACGTAATTCTGATGGGTAAATGCTGCTATCGGACAAAAAAATGAAGATGGGAATACCTGAATGACGGTATTTCCATCTTCGAAAAATATAACTAAACTCAATCCTCTTTAAGATATTCAGAAAGATTCAATTCATCTGCGCAATTACATCTTAAACTTGTAATAGCATGGCTCATCGCAAAATAGCTTTTTTCTACACCTTTCTTTGACTGACGGTAGTTTGCAGCTCTGTCGCTATTGATTCCAATAGTTTCAGCGGTTTCAACGGCATCAATATTGGCTGCGAGGAAGATAAATTCCCAACCTGAATTCTCTGTTCGACTTTTTATCAATTCTTTTATTTTACCTGATGAATATTTACGGCTTGCATTTTCCATTCCGTCTGTGGTAATGACAAATATTGTATGCTCAGGTACGTCTTCAGGCCGTGCATATTTATGTATATTACCGATATGTCGAACTGCATCTCCGACAGCATCCAACAGCGCTGTACAGCCACCCACACGATAATTTTCCCGAGTCATAGGTTTAATATCGTTAATATCAACACGATCATGAACGACAGTACTATCGTTTGAAAACAAAACTGTTGAAACATAAACTTTCCCGTCCTGTTCTTTCTGTTTCTGAACGGTGGCATTGAAACCACCTATCGTGTCATCTTCGAACCCTGCCATAGAGCCGCTTCTGTCAATAATAAATACAAGTTCTGTAATGTTGTTTTTCATAATAAAAATTCCTCCAAATATAAAAAAATATGACTGCATTGATTTACCTTACAGTCATATTATAGCATATTTGGAGCATGTTTTGGTCGCTTGACGGGAGACTTTTTCTTACAACATTTAATCAAACACCCAAAAGAACCTGATCAAACTCAAACAGAGCCTCATTTATCTCATTAATATCATATATTTCCTTCTGAATAAAATACCTGATAATCTTATCAAAAGTAAAACTGCGAGATAAAGTCAAACCGGCAGAAGCAAGCAGATCCTGAGTTTCTTCAAGATTCAATTCCAAAGCAATGGCAAATGCAACTGCCGTTTGTTTCGAAGGCTTATATGTTGTGGGGTTACATTTAATTTTTGAAAAAGTCTTCTTGTCCACGTTAGCCTTCTTATAGCATTCAACGTCAGTCATTCCTTTTGCATCTATCCATGTAAGCAATTTATAAGCAAAAGGTTTATCCATTGTCTTCAGATATTCGGAGAGTGATTGATTTTTGACACTTCTATCAGCGGTTTTCCGGGCAACCTTGTCTTCAGATAAAGCTGTCAAGGGCTTCATCATTGCCTTTAAAAGAACAGGGGGCTCATTTGATTCAAGGACTTTGGAAAAACTGTCAGACAATTCATTCTCATACTCACAGAAATCATCGTCAATAAAAGATTGAATATCATCAAAAAGCTCTCGACTAAACGTATACGCTTCCCTATCGAACACGCAGATGTAAACCTCAATGTCATGATCTTCCAAAAATTCAGAAACTGTCTTGATTGCGAATTTCAGAACCTGATCTTTGGGATATCCGTATGCACCGGAAGAAATCAACGGAAAAGCAACGGATTGACATCCATATTGAACAGCCAGCTTCAATGCCTCAATATAACATGAACGCAAAAGAACCTTTTCGCCACGCAACCCGCCTTCCCAGAATGGACCTGAAGTATGAATAACATAACGGCATGGAAGATTATAACCGTCTGTAATCTTAGCCTCACCAAGCCCAAGAGGTGCTATTTTTTTGCAAGCATCATCCAATTCCGTCCCTGCAGCTCTACGCACAGCCAAGTCAACCCCACTGTAACCGACCATTTCTTCATTAGTCGTATTTACAATGGCATCAACCTCAATTTTTGTAATGTCTTGTCTTATTATTTGTAACGGCATATTGAACCTCCCCTGTCAAAAAGTCTATAGTTCAAAAGTTGACTCACCCATAAACTTTAATTATTTCATATACATTGTCGAAAAATCTCAAAAGGATAAGATATTCCCTACCGGAAAAGAACAGTATCCTCTTTAGCCTATTGACGCAAAGATGTCTCCATCAATGCTCAGAATGTCATTCATCAGTATTTTCGTTCCGTTCTGCAACACGATCAACCTCTCAAAGTCATCCACTTTTTTCACCGTACCGGTCACTTCAATGTATGCTCCCCCGGCTTTTCGCTCATCCGGTTTGAAATAAGTGAATGTGACTTCCGGCTCATAGTCCAGACTGTCAACGAGGATCTGGAACTTCATGTTTAGGATGTTCAGAGCCTCTTCGTCCATTTCAATCTTTTCGTTCGTCAGACGCCCGGTTTCTTTGATGGCTGCGTCGTAACCGGTGAGAGCTGCGAAGGGAGAGAACTGAGCTGCGCGATCCATCATGGACATCTGCGGTCTGGTTGCAGAGACATGATGAGGTAGATTGATTATGTCCGCGTACTGATTTTCTCTACTAGTCATACCACACCTCCTGACACTGCGCTCACCTTTCTAACCGAACAAGGTATTCCGTCGTATCTTCTTCAAACTTCTTATCGCTTGTCAAATGAAAACCGTGTCGCTCATAGAAAGTAATTGCCTTCACATTTTTCTCTAATGCCCAAAGAAATTGTGCATTCAATTCGACAATAGCATAATCCAACAATGTAGCTCCGATAGACTTTCCTTGAAGAATCGGCTCAACAAACAGCTTCTTAATTTCTTCGTTTTCAACATGAATAAACCCTTTTACCACACCATCGTCGTACACCCAAAAATTACCCAGGCTGTATTCATGTTCTTTCATTCGAGAAATAACCTGAAAGTCGTTAAAGTAAAAGCTATCATTCTGGAATATAGGGTAGAAGTTTAGACGATAATTGAAAACTTCAATCTCAGCAATTCTCGCCAAATCTTCTTTTCGTGCTTTTCTAATATAACTCATTTTCAACTCCATATTTCGTTACGCCTTATGACCCCCGATCTGCTCGTTGCGATCTTTCGTTGTTGCACCCTCTTCTAAGTTCAGGCCTTTGAGGATGGCATTTTTTCCAAATTTCTTCTTGATGCTCAACATAGCTTTTTGCATTTTCTTTTCACGCTCAAGCTCTGCACGTTCTTGTTCTTGTTTAACCTCAAGAGCCGAATAATCCGTGAAAAGATCAAGCTGTTCATACCCACCATTCTTCTTCGGAGCTTCTGCTTCGGGCAGGACATGGTTTGCGACGATATTCAACCGACGAACGAGAAGGTTTTTATCAACGATTCGGTCAAACAGTTCGGATGTAGCACACATTATTTTCTTCGTAGATGATGTATGACCGTCAAGGTTTGCAGTACCGTGAGCATGTTTCGGTATCTGCCGTCCGTAGTGATCCTTAACGACAGCTCCATGATACTTTTTGCTTCGTTCAGGATCGGTAAGGTTTTCTATATCATAACCAACCGTAACAACAATCTGATCTGTGACAAGCCCCTTGTCCACTAAGTCCAGAACGAGAAGGTCAGCCATCTCTCTGAGAACGAGCTTTGCCTTATCTGCCTCGTAAGGACAGTGCAGAACTTGTCCAGAGCCTAAGCTGTTGGTACTCGGTCTGTATGCTTTGATTGCTTCGATAGTAGTAGGCTCCCAGCCCCACGCATGGTCGATCAGAAGCTCCGCATTCTTGCCGAAGAGCTTATACAATAAGTCTTCATCGGTAAGAGATCGTCGTGCAACATCGCCCATAGTGAATATGCCGTTTTCTTCAAGTTTCTTTGCATATCCACGTCCTACTCTCCAGAAATCAGTGAGCGGTTGGTGCGTCCACAAAGTTTTGCGATAGCTCATCTCGTCAAGCTCGGCAATGCGGACACCGTTTTCGTCTGCCGGAATGTGCTTTGCTACTATATCCATAGCAGCTTTGCATAAAAAAAGATTCGTTCCTATACCGGCTGTTGCCGTAATGCCCGTTGTCTCAAGGACATCAAGAATGATCTTCATAGCAAGGTCATGCGGAGAGAGTTTGTATGTAATCACGTAGTCTGTGACATCCATGAACACCTCGTCTATGGAATACACAACGATGTCTTCCGGTGCGATATACTTCATGTAGACTTCGTAAATCCTCGTGCTGTACTCCATGTAATAAGCCATTCTCGGAGGTGCAATAATGAAGTCAATCGCAAGCTCAGGATTGGCTTGCAGCTCGGAGAAGAAGTGCGACGATCCTTCAAGCTTCCTGCCCGGTGCGTCGTACCGTCTTTTTGCGTTTGCTTCCTTGACGCGCTGCTTTACTTCAAACAGGCGTCCGCGTCCTGAGATACCATAGCTTTTAAGAGATGGGGTAACAGCAAGGCAGATTGTTTTGTCGGTACGACTCTCATCCGCAACGACAAGGTTTGTATCCATCGGATCCAATCCAAGCTCCCGACACTCAACCGAAGCATAAAAGCTCTTGAGGTCGATAGCTATATATGTGCGTTCCTTCATGCTCCGGACGCCCCCTTTCAGTTAGTCAGTAATAAAATCACATTTAATTAAACCCCTCAATACATAGAGTAGGAATTCATCGTTTTAACGATAATATAGAGCAGTATAATATCTCCCGATCAGCTCTCAGGATACAGATTATTTATATATTAATTATAACATACTCAAGAAGAAAATGCAAGCCCCAAAAAAATGTTATCTGGTACGATTTTGTGATATGATCATTTACAGTTCTGAATCGCAACAACCAATGAAATCCACCAAAAAATATTCGGTGGATTTCAATATTTTAAAACTTAAACAAGAATTTTTGGTTATTTTATGTCTTTAATTTAAATACGAACTCTTGTTCTATACTAAATAAGCCTGTCACTTGCTTATTTTCACATGAGAACATCATTTAAGCTGCCATTGTGTACAAAGAATTGATGGATATTCGTCATCATTTCCGGTTTCGGGATCGATGTAATGCTGGTAGTAAACCGTCAGAATAGAGTGGTCGGGAAGCTCTACAGATGCAGGATAGCCGAGATCTGAACTCTGCCCGCGACTAATCTCGTATTCTTCCGTCCAGGTGAGACCTCCGTCGTGGCTGACAATGGCGTATTCACCAAGAGCCCCACCACATCTTCGTCCGAAAGAGCAAACAAGCGCACCTGAGGAATGCTGCAAAAGATGTCCCGGAGAACCGCTGACATGAGTGCATACCCATTCGCTCCAAGTATAACCTCCGTCATTGGAACGTGTGGTATAAAGAGTGAAGTCATTTTCGTATTCGCCCTCTCTTTCCACACGGATGACACCAAGAATTGTACCGTCGGGAAGCACGGTTGCGTGAGGCTCATGTGAATCGTACCAATCAAGATCATCGGGCTTTTCGCAGAGACCTCGCTTCTCCCAAGTTAAGCCGCAGTCTGTGGAGGCATATGCGAAGATAGGTGTTTTTCCGCTTTCAAGTCCACAACGCATATCCCCCATTTTTTCGATATATTCTTTAAAGTCATTCGGCTGAAGCCTTTCGGAAAAGCCCCTTTCATAGGCTTTAAACGTTCCTTCGGTGGAAGCATAGTACTCTTTTCCGAGATAAAGAACAGTTCCGTCGGGAAGCTGACAGGGACCGTGAGGAGATGCTATTGGTACACGGATAGGTTTGCCCCAGGTGACACCGTAGTCTTCGGAAATGCGGATAAAGGACCCACCAACCATCTTTTCGGGAGGAAGTGTGGGATACATTTCCAGCATTGCCTGGCGCACTCGACCGAAAGGCGACCCTTTTCCACCGAACAGTGTATTGGTTATACGTCCCCAATAGGTCTCATAGAGAACATCCCCGGGATGATACGACCAGCTTGCAATAAGCTTACCGCCGCCAAGATATACAATGCCGCCATGACCGTCTGCTACATATGAGTCTGTCAGAATCATTGGTAATGACCATGTTTTTCCCTGATCTCGGCTGATGTACAAAGCATATTTTGCAAACGGACATATATGCTGAGAGCCAAAGGCAGACGAGGTAGCATAAAGCACTCCATTCTCATCAGAGCAGACAGATGGCCATGCAGGATAGTTAAACAGAGTTTCCTCTGGACGGTAAACTATACCGTGGCGAACGGCAGCTTCGGTAATCGTCGGGAGCTTCAGTTTTTTATAACGGAATATCGGATTATCGGTAGAAATAAACGTTGTTTTATCTTCAGACATTTTGATATCCTCCTATCAGGTATGACAAGGTAAAGAGATATTGTTACCGTTTTCATCGGGGAACGGTGTAAGGTCGTCGTTTCTGACAGCATCGCGCTGTGCCTTGTCACGGAAATCGGGAATATTGTATACACGGCCGTTTTCAAGACAGCTTCTCCATCCGTAGATAGCAACGGCAGACATAACACATCCGCGGTAGACATCGAAGAAAGGTGTTTCTCCTCCCTTGATGTAATCAAGGAAAATTCTTACGGTACAATAGTCTCCACCACCGTGACCGCTTCCCTTTGCTTTATCATATATATCCTCAAAGCTTGGTGTAAAGGTCGTATCTGTGACCTCATCTTCGGGTCTGCACCATTCGTGGTAGTGAACGTTTACCTGAGTTCCGAGAGAACGGCCTGTTTCACCGCTACCGCGTTCACCGACAATACGGTAGCCACTGAGAGAACCCATATGGGCGTTACCGTTAAAACGGAACAGCGCTCCATCCTCGGTTCTGCAGGTCATCATGGCAAAGGCATCGTAATTTTGGCGAAAATCAATTTCCTTTTCAAGAACGTCGGAATGCACGGCAAAGGCGCTGACATTTATAGGATTCTGCTTTGTGCAGTACATCAACGGACCGAGGGAATGTGTGCTGTAATAAGTGCGTGCCAGATACGCGCGCCAATGATAGGGAAACGGCGTCAACTGCTTCAATGTTTCATAAGTACCTGTGTGATTGTATTCACCCTCAGCATAAAGAATTCGACCGAACTTTCCCTCTCTGCACTTCTTTTCGATAGCAAGCATAGAAGCTGTGAAAGGGTAATTTTCTGCCAACATGTATTTACCGTTGTATTTCTCATATGCATCACACAGTTCTGCACATTGCTTGAGTGTTGATGCAGCAGTACATTCGCTGAATACGGCAACTCCGCGTTCGAAGGCACGGATAGCATATGGCGCATGCTCGTGAAAATAGTTGCAAAGGATAACGGCATCAATACCGCTGTCCAGCAATTCATCGTAAGAATTGCAGACCCTCGGCTTGACCTCGCACATTTCCAGAGCCTCTTCTACCCTCTTCGGGTCTTTATCAAAAATCGCTGTAAGTTCAGTATCCTCCATTTGACGAAGCTCATGGACGAATGATTTTCCGCGACCGAGACCGAAAATACCGAATTTTATTTTACGCATAATAAAGTCCTCTCTTTTTTTGTAAATTATGGTGCACACACCCCATATAATGACAGAGTATCTCGTGCTATTGATCTAATTATAGCATACAGGCTGAGTTATGTAAAGATAATAAAGAGACATCAAGAGATATTTTGGCAGAAAAATATACGAATACAGTTGATTTTGCTGCTAAAATATGCTATAATAATTGAAACTGATTATTAATTGCCGATTATATCATAAATACTTATTGGAAGGAAAACAAAGCTATATGATCAAAACGATTTGCGGAAAACGGAGAGAATATAACGTAGCTATTGAAAATCTCCGGCTGTATCTTGTCCTTGATCCCCCGGACACTATCAACGATGAGGATCCCGCTTGCATCACACCTCACAGCCATTCATACCATGAACTGTTTGTCTGCGGAAACGGAAGCATTACACTGATGACATCCTACGGCGAAATTGAGTTGAAGCGAGGTGAGACCCTTCTTATCCCCGGAACATATTCGCACAGAAGAACAAAGTCGTCCGAGGATGCAACATGGTTTTCAATAGGTTTTACATACACAAAAAAAGCTGTCCGATACGACACTGAAGATCTTTACTCTTATTTAGACGGCTTTGCAAGAAATGATCTGCTTCGTAAATATATTGACGATACACAAATGTTTCAAAAGGTACGCGACATTTTTCTTGACCCCGAAAATATACCGAAACACATCCCTGCAATGAAGCTGTTTCTGATTCTGATGAGCCTGAAGCAGATGGATTCCATAGACATCAAGATTGGTGACAAATCGCGAGGTCTTCACGGAAAGACTGAAATGCAGTCTCTTCTGGTACACCTTGATTATTTTGTATATAATAAATTCACAGAATCCATAACAGAATCAGAAATAGCAAAACAACTCTACATAAGCGAACGTCAGCTTGCCCGCATCGCAAAAGAACGCTACGGAATGACATTACACCGTGTAATCATTGAAAAGCGAATTGAAACGGCTGCAAACCTCCTCGCTTGTGGAGGCAAAACAGTTGAGCAAATCAGCCTTGCGGTAGGATTTCAATCAAAGTGTTGTTTTTACCGTGAATTTGTCAAAAAATACGGCATGACACCTATAGAATATCGCAAAAAAGGATGTAAGGAATCTGAGAAATAAAAACTGAGTATACTCATCCAAGCTGTTCATCTGCGGACAGAATCATTTCGGTCAAGATCGTAGCTGAATCCAATATACCTTCAAGCGAAATCATTTCATCCGGTTGGTGAGCACTACCATGCCCTTTAGGAACAGCAAAAGGTATTGGTCGCGGAGTATCGCACATACTGAAAGCGTTGTTCAAATATCGAGCATAAGTTCCACCTGCGCTCAAATAGGAACGGGAACCTGAACTGCCAATGCACAAATCATAGGTGTCAAGCAAAGTCCGAACAAAGGGTGAGTCTTCGGATATCTGATAACCTTGGCTGTTTTCGCACAGACGGAAAGTCCATCCCATGGAGGAAAGCTTTTCTTTAACAGCATTTTCCATTTGTTCGGGAGACCTGCTTATTCCGTAGCGACAGTCAAAAGTCAGCGAAAGTCTGCCGTTGTCACATGATGCAATACCATTGGTACAGGTTAACGTGCCGAAATCTTCATCACGGAAAGCAATATCGAAGCCTTTACCATAACAATCCTCGGTAAGCCTCATCGCATCAGCAAATACGCCACGATCGGATTCCGGAAGTAAATAACATTCGGAAAGCAGTCTTGACAACAAATAGACTGCATGCACAGCTTTTCCCGGTGCTGAAGCGTGTCCCGTAATTCCGTGAGCCCAAAGATACAACTCATTATCTCTTAACTCCAAGCTCAAAGAACCGTTCTCAGCAGTAGCCTCCGACAAGTATTCCTCAACCTCAGCAGTTCTGCGAAGCACAACATGTGCCGTTCCCAACACGACATTGAATGCCTCACCTCCTGAAACCGAAATAACAGCATCGGAAAATGGAGTATTGCTGATTGCATACCAGCGGAAAATACCTCTCTCTCCTCGGCATAATGGGAATCCGTTATCGGGAACAAGAGAAATATCGGGCATATCCTCATTTTGAACGAATGCCTGAATATCTGCCATACCTGATTCCTCGTCTGTCCCAACAAATAAAAGAATGCGGGACCGAAGCGGAATATTAAGAGCTTCAATTGCTTTGACAGCATAAAGCGCCATCAAAATACCGGCTTTATTATCATATACCCCTCGACCGATTATAAAGCCTTCTTTTTCAATCGGCTCAAACGGTGCAGTAAAAAGCCAATCATCTCCGGGAGGCACAACATCGGCATGAGCAAACAAACCTATACTGTGTTTTCCTGCTGAGTTCCCTGCAGAAGCAACTGAGTATCCGTGTGAATAACAGGTTTTGACTTGATAGTTATTGTTTTTCCAAAGAGTGCATACTTCATCCAATGCTGCTCTGCAGGCTACACCGAAGGGAGAACCCTCTTCTGCGTTACTGCAAACCGATGGAATTTTTGCAAGTCCGATCAATTGATTACGTATATCTGTTTTCTGTGTTGCTAAATAAGCACGAATTTTCTCATATGAATATGGTAATTTCATCATCGATCTCCTTAATTTCATAAATTTTTAAGAGTATTTAACATCCTCTATATTATAGCAGATAACGACACTCATATCAATATAAAAAACTGCCATCATGTGCAAAAAGCCGTAAAATCCCATTGAATGACAGAAAGACGGGACCGTAATAATTATAAAATATCCACTATCAACAAGCCATAAAAGATATGATATAATTCATAAAATATACAGACTTCATTGGCAACGGTGACAGTGCTGTCACATTGAGCGGAAAGCTCTACGCTAACGTCGGAGCGGGCTACAAGGACTTTTCAACGACTGCCATCGTTTAAAAGTAGTATAATTTTATAATGACATCAAACTATTATCTGACGGCAGATAAAGATTCGGGATTAACACCAAACGCCTCTCCCCTGTTTTGACTTTTCAGATTCGGTGTTGTTAATTGTTTCAGGTTTCTGCTGCCTGTTTGAAGTTTAAAATTTGCAAAATCATATAATTTCACGGGATAAGGCTATCCTTGCCTCAAAAAAGCCATGCGCCTCATAGCCAGTAAAGATTGGTTATGAGGCGTATTTTGTAAATTTAGCATTTACTTGAAAATGAGTGGTGGAGGCGATCTACAACTGTTTATTATCAAGTACGAGGGTATATTGTAGAGTCGTCATCCCAGGTGTGGCACATGGAATGGCGACGATTGGCTTAGGTGATTTTCCGAGATTTTCGGAACAATCCTGATCGTTTTTACGGATTTTTCCGTGTTTTTTCCTCGGAAAATTTTACAGTACATTTGTATTTGAAACAACACAAGCAACGATAATTCCGTCACTTGTAGCACTACCAAATATTGAACCTAAGGAATTTATACTCTATAGATATAAGACTGTTTATAAAACAACAATCCCAGATGCAACAGGAAACGATGGATCTCGTTTTGTAAGAGCTAATAATCTGCAAGATGAACCTTCAGGATGATTTCTACCTGACTCCCAAGATTCTACTGTTTTTACAGATACACCCATATACTTAGCAAATAATACTTGAGTCATCCCCGTACGGTGTCTTATCTCTTTAATTTCGACAGAAGTAAAAGTCTCTACTGGTGAAACGCTCATTGTTGTTTTACGAGCCTCAAGATTTCCTTTTTCATATTCTATTGCCTGATTCAATCCAGTTTTAATTTCATCAAAAATACTCATAACCAAAACCACCTTGTCCTATTCTTCTTTGAGTTGATTTTCAAGTATAGTAATTAGCTTTTTAATCTCATTTCGCTCATCTTTTGTCAGATTGTCTTTTTCATTTTTAGTATATGCAGTAAGTAGATATATTTTCTCATATATTTCAAAATCAACATATATAACTCTTATACCGCCACTTTTTCCTTGATGTTCAAATGCAAATCGCATTTTACGAACACCGCCTGTTCCTTGCATAACAGCACCGACTTTAGGATCAGCTAAAAGTGCAATTTGGAGCCGTCTAAGATCAGCGTCATTTAAACCAAAACTTTCCCATTTAGATCTGAACAAAGGCAATTAAATAAAAGAACGAGTCATAATTAATTCTCCTAAAAATATCCTACATATATTATACCCTATTTAATAGGGTTTATCAATGGTATATTTATGAAAAAATAATTAATTTGCGAGTACAACTACTATTTTCGTGTTTATAATCAAAATACACAAAACATTAACATCCTATTTTAACTTGCAAGTTGTTATCGTATTGACGTAGGTGGACATGCAGGTAGCGGCATCCCCAACATCTTCAGCGTATGGAAGAAACAAGGTTGGTCTGCGCCTATTATAAATAAAAGCTTTGAACCTGACAGAATCACTTTATCGCTGGTAATTGTTAAAAACGGCGATAAATCAACATCTATGATCTTGAAAAGGATACGTCAGTTGGAACCGTTTCCCTCAATCGGAGCACAGCTATCCTCAATCATTGATATTAAAGTTCCATACCGTTTTCTCAACTGTGGAAACTATCCTGCATTCTACAAAATAGAGAATTATGAAGTTTACATCATCCGAATCCTTTACGGAAGACGAAATTTCATGAAGATACTGTTCGGAGAACCTAATGAAGAAAACGAGAATAATTAAACGAAAATATATAAGTATATCACAAAAACCTGCAAGGATATTCTCCCTGCAGGTCTTTATAATACACATAAGAGCATCACTCATTTAATTATGAACTTTGAGTGATGAAATGAGCGATGTATTGATTTTTCACACAATTCATGATATAATAATTGTAAATAATTATTATTCGCCGCTTTGACAATGCGGTAGCGGCGAAATTGCTAATTATATCATAAACACGAAAGTATTTATGATATAATAGACCTATAAGAACTAAGTCGGATCGTA
>JAZTZU010000096.1:0-23442 GCA_045637625.1 Eubacteriales bacterium | reverse complement strand
CGACATGGCTACGATCCGACTTAATCGGAGATATAATTATGATATTCGGAAAACATATTAATAAGTATTATTTAAAGTACTCACCTGTCCTGTTACTTGGAATTCTGGCTCTTGTTTTAGTCGATGTGCTTCAGCTTGAGGTTCCTCGTCTTTATAAGATGGTTATAAACGGTATAAATGACGGGTATGTAGAAGTTAATGGGGTTATGCAGGAATTTAATATTGATTTTCTGCTTGACAGTATTTGCTTGCCGATGATCTTTATTATTTTGTTTATGGTTATAGGCCGTTTTTTATGGAGAATCTGTTTTTTTGGTTCAGGCCTTAAGGTTGAAACAGATATCCGAAAGAGGATGTTTGATCATTGCAGAAATCTTTCTCAGCAATATTATCAGGTACATAAGGTCGGAAACCTGATGTCTTTGTTTACTAACGACCTTGAAACTGTTCAGGACTGTTTCGGGTCAGGTATTCTGATGTTTTTTGATGCAATACTTCTTGGTGGGCTTGCAGTATATAAAATGTGGCGCATGAACGGATTCCTTGCTCTTCTGACGTTGATACCGATGGCTTTACTTCTTATAGTAGGTACTATAGTAGGAAAATATATGCGTAAAAAATGGGAAGTCAGACAGGCTGCCTTTTCAGATATTTCAGATTTTTCACAGGAGAATTTTTCGGGTATTGCTGTGGTCAAGGCTTTTGTTAAGGAATTTCTTGAATTGTTGGCCTTTAAAAAACTCAATGTAAAAAATGAAGATGCTAATGTGGAATATACCAAAGCTTCTACTTTATTGAATATTTTTGTTACGTTGTTTGTTGAGTCGGTTATATGTATAATTCTCGGATACGGTGGATATCTCGTTTATATTGGTAAGTTTAATTCAGGAGAACTTGTTGAATTTATCAGTTATTTTACTTCTATTGTTTGGCCTGTAATGGCTGTTTCTCAGCTGATTGAAATGCAATCTCGCGGACAGGCTTCCCTTTCCCGTATAAGCGAACTGATCGATGCGCCGTGTGATGTTGTCGATGCTCCTGATGTGAAAGATCCCGGGGATATCAAGGGAAATATTGAATTTAGAAATCTCAGTTTCAAATACCCCGACGGAAGTTTCAATGTCCTTGAAGACGTTTCATTTGAAATTTTTGCAGGGGAAAATGTTGGTATTATTGGTAAGACAGGATCAGGTAAAACGACAATTGTGGATTTGATCCTTCGTACATATAATGTTCCGGACGGAACTGTATTTATTGACGGACACGATGTTAATACTATACCGATAAAAACCGTCAGAAAATATGCTGCATATGTACCTCAGGATAATTTTCTTTTCAGTGATACAATAGAAAATAATATTTCTTTTGCAACTGACGATGGAACTTTTGATGATGTTGTACTGGCTGCAAAGAATTCTGACGTCGATTCTAATATCTCAGAATTTACAGATGGATACAAAACTGTTCTTGGTGAACGAGGAGTTACTGTTTCCGGTGGACAAAAGCAGAGAATTTCCATTGCAAGAGCTTTAATGAAGGATGCACCAATTCTTATTCTTGACGATTCCGTTTCTGCTGTTGATACCAAAACTGAGAAGACTATACTTGACAATTTGCGTAAGAACCGAAAAGGTAAAACTACAATTCTTATAGCTCACAGAATTACAACCGTTGAACAGATGGACAAGATAATATTTATCAATGACGGACGAATTTCCGCTGTTGGCAAACATTCCGAATTGATAGCTTCCTGTCCTGAATATAAGACGATGGTTGAACTTCAGAAACTTGATGAGGAACATGGAGGTGAAGAGCATGCGTGAGTATTATCCCATAATCTTGATTTCTGCAATAATAGGTATATTTTCAATAATCTTTATTGTCGCCTTTGTTTTAATGAAGGATAAAAAAGAAGCTATTGGATTTGACCGCAATATGAAAGACGGAGAAATAACCCGCAGGCTTTTAAAGTATGCCAAGCCGCATACTGCAAGCTTTATCATTGTTGGTTTTGTTATGCTGTTTTCTATTGCATATGATATTATTTCGCCGCTGCTTATCGGATATATCGAAGAGTTGATCAAAGAAGATTTTGAAATGAGTCATCTTCTGCTTTTTGTTTTGATATATGCGGTTATCTTGCTCATATCTGTTTTCTGCTCATATGTTCAGGCTATAGTTCTTCAGAAAACAGGTCAAAAGATTGTTTCTAAGATCAGAGAAGATCTGTTTGTTCATATCGAAAGTCTTTCCCATGCACAGCTTAACAATATACCTGTAGGAAAGCTTGTTACCCGAGTAACAAACGATACAAATGCAATATCCATGATGTTTACAAATATCATAGTAAACCTTGTAAAAAATTCGTTTATCATAATCGGTGTGCTTGTTGCAATGTTCTGTCTTAACTACAAGCTTACATTTATGGTCCTGTGCTTTGTTCCTTTTATAATTTTGTTTACGATTATATTCAGGAAATTTTCAAGGAAAGCCTATCGTAAAGTTAAGGACTGCACCACCGATATAAATACATATCTCTCCGAAAATCTTTCCGGAATGAAGATAACGCAGATTTTCAATCGTGAAGATAGAAAAATGCAGGAATTTTCAGATAAAAATACAAATCTTGGACGTTCTAAGCGGCAGCAGATCTTGGTCTTTGGCGTATTCAGACCTATTGTGTATATGCTTTATATTTCATCGGTGCTTTGTTTGCTGTATCTTGGAGGTAAAGGTTATATTGACAATGCTGTTTTTCTCGGGCAAACTATTACAGGCGGAGTTCTTGTTTCTTTCTATATGTATATTTCAAAGTTCTTTAATCCTATACAGAGCTTGGCAGAGCAATTTAACTGGCTGCAGTCGGCTTTTGCTTCAGCGGAGAAGATCTTTACTATCTTTGATATGAAACCTCTTGTAACCGATTCAGAGAGCTCTGTTGAGCTTGAAAAAGTTGAGGGTAATATTGAATTCAAAAATGTATGGTTTGCATATAAAGACGATGAGTGGGTTCTGAAAGATGTTTCATTTAAAGTTTCGGCAGGTCAGACTGTGGCTTTTGTAGGGTCCACGGGGTCAGGTAAGACCACAATACTTTCCTTGCTTTGCAGAAACTATGATATTCAAAAGGGTCAGATTCTGGTTGACGGTATCGACATTAAGAATATAAAAATTTCTTCGTTGCGTAAACATTTCGGGCAGATGCTTCAGGATGTATTTTTATTTTCGGGAACGATACGTTCAAACATTGCTTTGCGTGAAGAAAAGTTTACTGATGAAGAAATACTTGAGGCCTGCAGATATGTTAATGCGGATCATTTTATTGATAAATTGCCTAAGGGGCTTGATGAAGAAGTCAGAGAGAGAGGAAACAATTTCTCCGCCGGACAGAGGCAGCTTTTGTCTTTTGCCAGAACCATTATACATAAACCTGAGATCATGATACTTGATGAGGCAACGGCAAATATTGATACTGAAACTGAGATTCTTATTCAGGATTCGTTGGAAAAAATGATGAATATAGGAACAATGCTGATGGTCGCTCATCGTTTGTCAACTATACAGCATGCTGATAATATTATAGTTCTTTCCAAAGGTAAGATAATTGAGCAGGGTAACCATTTTGAACTCCTTGAACAAAAAGGAAGATATTACGGTTTGTATATGCTCCAGTATCATAAAGATCAGCTTTCAAAGAAATAATTAACTGCCGAGAGTGACCAAATGGTTACTCTCGGCAACATTTTTTAGACTTTCACACCCCACATACAAATCGGCATTTTTTCATTCGGAACGGTAAGTTTCTTTTCCTTGATAAGCTCCTCTAACAAGAAAGCTGCTACGTCAAGACGGTGATGGATCTTCGCAATGTCTCCGCATTGTTTTTTTACGGATTCAGGTGCATGTTCTGCAAGAATTTTTTCGGCTTTATCAGAAATGTCAATCATACAATTTGCCACTTCTTCAATTATATCCGACAGTATCTCACAAATTTGCTCAAATGACTTTTTGTTAAATACCGGGAAATTTGCAGAAAGCTTATTATCTGCGCAAAGAATGAATTTGTTTTCAATCAACCATGGGAGTGACGGATTGTTTTTATCAGCCTCTTTATTAAGAACCGCATCCCAAATAGCTTTTGCTTTATTACGGAAATCGTAGTGATCGTATATTTGCGCTTGACTTATCACTTTATAATTTTCAGCAGAAAACCATGCAGTACCGCTTTCATTCCATGTTTCCAATGAAACGCCTTTAAAATGATGATTTACATAATCGTTGTCGTATCCGAATATCCAACCGTTGCCTCCCAAAGCAAGCTTGTTTGGGTTTCCAAGAGGTGATTTTTCTCTTGCTAAAAGGAACCCTCTGACAAATATGAGGTTCAAGATTCCAAATAACAATCTGTTATCATCGTAATCGTTTCCTTTAAAATCAAGTGTTCGAATTTCAGGTATGAATCTTGATACTCTATCAAATATCGATTGTGCAACATCTGAATATACCGCAGAGGTATTTTTTATAAATTCTTTTTCGTACGCATCTGTTATTATGACAATATTTGTCTGATACTTGTCTCCTGTTCTTTTCAGCACTCCGGCAGCCTCTAAAATCTCAATTTCTTCCTCAAGATAAGGCATTGAAACTCCAAGCTCCACAGACAGCGCCTCTGCTGTCATTGCTTCATAATATGCGGCAAGCACAATAGAGCCCGGCAATTTTCTCTTGAATAAGTCATTGTATTTGTTCCAATCACCCCAAAAGTCAAGCCTGAACGTTCCGGGGTTGTAGCTTTTTTCTCCAAGTGTTCTCGTCATACCGATACCTTCCTTCAATAATTTGCGTGTTTTAAACAAATGGTATTTTACCATTTCAACGCTGATGTTTTGCTCTTTTGCGATTTGAGAACAACTTTTGTTATCGATGTAATAAGCAACGCAGACCTCACGGTGTGTTTTCTTCAAAAGAGAAAGCTCTCGGCGAAGCAGATATAATTCTTCACTTTCAGTTTCCTTTTGTATATATTCCTGTTCTGGTGAAAGATCATACACGCCGATGTTTTCTTCTGTCAGTTCTACGGGTTGAGCTGTAAGCTCTGTCTTACGGATAAAGCGCCTGAAAGTATTTTCCGCAATTTTCCAAGCAAAGCCCCAAAAGGCTTCTTCATTTTGCAAATTTTGCACCGAAGTAATAATTTCATATACTATTTCGGATGCAAGATCATCCACTTTATCCTTGTCGTATAGCTTTGAAAAAGCAAAACCGTATATTGCTGTCAGATTTTCGGACAGTAATTCAAATGCTTTTTTGTCTGTCATTGTTGTTCTCCTGTGTTTTGAAAGCTTTCACTTATATAGTGTCAGAGATGTTGTATCGGTTAATCTTTTGTGGAGGTTTTTCTTTAAATAAATATGAACTGTATATGTACAAGAAAGCAATTATGGAAAAAGCAGAGAAAAATAATCTCTGCCTTTTCTTATATGGGAATCCTATTTACTAAGAATAAATTTTGTCAAACCGCATTCAAGCTCATAGATCTTGTCTTTGTATGAAAGTATTGCTGTTGTGTTTTCGGGTATTTCAATTTCCATATGTATGGAGCTTTCTGTTTTTTCGTATTTAACACCGATCTTTCCGTTTTTGACGGTTAAATATCCTTCAGCACAATTAAGTCCGTCTACAAACTTAGGTTCAATAGTAACCGATTCGTAAGCGTTGTCGTCATTTACTATGCCGAGAAGATATGTGAACAGGTACTTAGCTACAGCTCCGAACATTGGATGATTCTGAGAACGTTTAAAAGTCCAATATTCGGGAAGTGTTGTGCTTCCTGCAGTCATCCAGGTGTTAAATGAGTAGAGTTTGTCGGTTGTCATAAGGTCGTATGCCAACTGTTCATGTCCGTTTTCGAAAAGAACTCTTGTTACGATGTCTGTGCCAAATATACCGGTATCATACATTCCGTATTCTGTGTATCGTTTTACGATGTTTGCAAAGGTCCTTTCGTCACCAAGTCCTATATCATAAGCAAATGCGTTTGCTCCTTGAATATTATCGGCAAAATCTCCTGTTTCAGCATTGAAATAATTGTCAATAACAGCTTTTACTTTACGGGATTTTAATTCTTCCATTTTTTCTGCGAGTTCGGAATTCCCTGTCAGCTCACAGTATTCAAGAACTCTGTTTATGCTCTTGATATAAAAATAGTTATTTACAAAAGGCTGAGGGATTTCAATATCTTCAGGTGTGCACCAATCACCGAGGCACCAAAGACCTGGTTGATCACTTACAACAAGGTCGTTTTCGCTGTGTGCGTCAAGGTATTCGAAATATTTAAGAGTCTTTGGTATAAATCTGTCAAGGACTGACATGTCGCCGAATATTTTATAGAAAGTGTAAGGAACTTCTATTATTGCACAGCCCCATCCACCGGGGCCTCCCCCGCTTTGAGAGTACGGCGCTGTGTACTGCACATGGCCGCTTACCGTGTCCTGGCAGTCTGAAATATCTTCCATCCATTTTCGGTACATTCTTTCGGAGTCAAGCATCATCATGGCACATTCACAGGTCAATTCCCCGTCGCCGGTGTACCCAAGTCTTTCAATATGTGGGCAGTCTGATGGAATACAACAATGTATGTTATCAAGTTGAGTTCTGATATATGCATCATAATACCAATTTAATATTTCGTTGTCACACTTGAAATATGATGTTACAGGCAGATCTGTATGGATGACTTCACAGCTGATGATTTCCGCGTTTTTACTTACCATTGCGTATCTGAAAGCATAAATAGCGAATTTCAGCTTATATTCCCTGTCTGTTCCGTCTGAAATAAAAGTACTGTTTTGATCGTGCGTTGTGTATTCTTCTATTTCTCCGTTTTCGTCAAGCCTTTCGGAGCATACAAGTTTTATCGTGCAGGCTTCATTGTTTTTCGTTTTGATGATAGGTGTTCCTGTAATGTTTTCACCCATATCGTATATATAGCCGTCTGCTGTTTCTTTTATGAGTTTTGGTTTGATTTCTCGGATAACTTTATCGGAAGGACAATTTTGAATATAAAACTCTGTTTCAGGAATTGAAACTTCTTCAAGATTGTTCCATTCGGAATCATTATATCCAACGAGATTCCAACCGTCAAGTCTGTATGTGTTAAAATCCTGGTGATCACCCTTTTTAATTCTTGAAATAACATAAGGGCTTTGAGTCCATTTCAGATCTTTTGATGATGAAATAATATTTTCGCATGACCCATCGGCATATTTTATTGATATATTGAAAATGAGTTTAACTTCACCATAGGAGAAATTCCAGCCAAAAGTGTCATATCCATCATTTTTATACCAACCCGGTCCCAAGGTGACACCAATACAGTTTTTCTCTGCAAGGAATTCTTTGATGTCGTACTTCATAGAATAGATTCTGTGAGAGAGTCTTTCTCCGTATTTTCTTGTGCAATGTCTGTCAGCGGGATGATAATCTGTGTTTGCCGGAGTAAAAAGGTCATCGCTCACTTTCTTTCCGTTTAACGTCAGTTCAAAAAAGCCCAACCCGCAGATAAAAATTTCAGCATTTTTTATCTCTTTGTTTATCGTAAATTCTCCTCGAATATATGGTGTATCGCTTTTTCCGTTAGGTGACACCCACTGGGCTGAACCAAAAATTTCTTGCTGTTTCATTCTGATCTCCATTCTTCATTTAATTCTGTAATATAAATTGGGAGTTGAAATCAAGGCTTAAACTGCGGAGATTTCAATTCGATTTTTATAATACAATTTTATCATAAAATAACCGATAAGTCAAGGGGATAATTTGAAAATAAATATATGTCTCTTTTTAACAATTCGGAAAAACCTATTGACAATCTGCTTTAAATTTGATAGAATTAATGAGCCAGTTTGTGGGTTTGTTTTGATACGGCTTGATGCGGTATCTTTTTTTTGCATAAATTTGAATAAAGGACGGACTATAAAAATGGATTGGAGTTTTATTTTTTTCTTTAACAGTATTCTTTTGGGTGTCGGACTTGCTATGGATGCTTTTTCTGTATCTTTGGCAAACGGTTTGAATGATCCCAAGATGAAAGCCGGCAAAAGGCTTGGGATAGCGGGTTTATTTGCACTGTTTCAGGCTTTGATGCCTCTTATAGGTTGGGTCTGCGTGCATACTGTAGTTCAATATTTCGAAGCCTTCGAAAAATTTATTCCGTGGATAGCTCTTGTTTTGCTCTGTTACATAGGCGGGAAAATGATATATGATGGTATGAAGGGCGGAGACTGTGAGTGTGAGAAAAAAGAAATGGGGCTTGCAGGGCTTCTTGTTCAGGGCGTTGCAACTTCAATAGATGCACTTTCAGTTGGTTTTACTATCTCAGATTACGGTTTACTTATGGCTGTCGTGTGTGCTTTGATTATAGCCGTTGTAACTTTTGCAATCTGTATTTCAGGTGTTGAGCTTGGAAGACTGTGTGCTACAGAAATAGGAAAAAGATGCGAGAGTCTTTCAGGAAAGTTTACTTTGATCGGTGGCCTTATTCTTGTATTTATAGGTATTGAAATCTTTGTTACCGGCATATTTTAAATATTAAAGACCGATAGTTTGTAATAAAACAGACCTCTTGATTATAAAATTGAGGTTGAATGATGTTTGTTTCTGTTTTATTATTCGCTGTCGGTCTTGATTTTTTGTCAGTGAAAGGAACTGTTTGGATTTTATCAATAGCAGATCTCGTCAATCAGATCTGCTATTTCTTTTGTAAGCTCATTTCGCGTGTGTTCTGTTTTCTCCGAGTCGTTTATATCTTCCAAGACTTCTAATACTTCTGTTAATTTTTGAATTGAATGTTCTGCGGATTTTTTCAGCTCAAGATTCTTTTCTGTTTCATCCATGTTTTCTATATGCTGTTCGATTTCCATTTTCATCATTTCAATATCACCAATTATTGAATCGATTTCTTCATAAGATATATTGTTGCTTGATGTTAGAATTGTTTTGATCTGATTTAATGATTTGGTTATGTAGGTGTTCATGATTTTAAAACCTCTTTATGTTTTATGGGAATCAGAGTTGTTTTTCTTAAAACTCTATGGTATATAAATTTCCTGATCCATCTCCGTAATAGCACACTTCACCGCAGAAATCTATGAATTCAGGTTCATTTTCGAGACCAAAATCATAAAACTCTCTATAAAGTATTTGAGATTCTCTTTCAGGGTCTATAATGCGTAAAGCGGGTATATTTTCAGATCCGTGACAAAAACCCTCCAAGGAATAAATCAGTCCCTTATGACAGCATGCGCCTTGTAAGTATCTGTGATACTCGCAATCAAAATGCTTAACGATGTCTTTGAACTTCAAAATAACAACTTTAACTCCGTAGCTATCATCGTAAATCCCATCTGACAATTTAGGAAGATTAAATGAAAAATATCTTGTTTGATTACAGTAATCCCTCATTGTGAATGCGTAGTAAATCCCCTTTTCTCTGTCAACAACAAAGTTTCCGTAAGGTCTTACGTCATCCTTATCAACGGAAGATCTCCAAAGTGAAGTATCCTCAACGAAACCGATCTTTATTATCTGGATTAACTTAGAAGTCAAATTTCCGTTTTCTCTGAAAATGCGGTATACACAACATGTACCTCTTAGTGGATCCTCACTATTAGCATAGTTATTATATATATTGCTGTAAAGAATCGGAAATTCATCACCATCGCAATAGTATTCGGCTCCGAATACAACTGAATTTGCGTGTGGAACGATGATATCAGATTTATCCATTTTGAAAGAGGTCAATAAAGTCGGATTTTCAGACTTATCATTAATATCATAAACGTAGCAATCTCCTAAATCGCTCATTCTGAATAAATAATTATTCCAGATTGCTCCGTCCTGTCCTGCCATTATGTTTGAAACCTTTTTAATATTCATAGTGAAGTTCCTATCCTTTCAGAATTTTATCGTGATTATATATTCTCTACTATTCCACTGCAATTTTCGGAGTCCGTAATATTTGAATCGTTAAAAATACCAATCCATTCGTTACGTTCTATCAAGGCATTCTTGCAATATTCAAGCTTGATCTTGCCGCAATCATGTTTTGTAACACTCGAAGCAGGACTTTTGAAAATACGGTTATCGCTTAAATTTAAATTCTCACATGAAAATGCATATAAAACTGGCACGTCAGAACAATCAAAAGTATTTTTAGTGATTCGGATGTTTTTGTGATACGGTCTGTCAACGTCAGGCTCAGGAACTACTGGACATATACTGATAATACCGTTGCAGAACTGAAATACAGAACTCATGCAAGAATCCGTGAAGAAGTTTTCTGTTATCTCAACATCGTGGCATTCTCCCGATTCAAACCATTCATTGGAGTCTCCTGCGACAAGAATTGCAGAACCCGAAGATTCAAATAAGTTGTTTTTTATTAGTATTTTTCCTGCGGTGGATATTAGAACTCCTCGTGCGCGACAGCTTCCGAATCTGTTTTTTGTGCAAATAAAATCCACCGTGTTGCTCAGGTTATCCAGCGCAAGACAGTCTCCCTTGTTTGCTAAATCAATAATGCATTCTGGTAACGACTCATTAAATGACAGTAAAAATGTATCTCTGTTTTCAAGTGTATATGATCTGACAGTAGACTTCCCTATTGTCTGCATGGTTTTTCTTTCGATGAAGCTTATTGTATCACCCTCGTCTGTCCAATAATGGAATCCGCAAGCTTGTGGGTGTCTGTAACGGCATCTGAGTGTGTATTCATCTACAACCTCATCACACGTTACGCAGCACCCATGAACGTTTATAGGGTCATCCATGAGCGCGTGAAATGTGCATTCAGAAACTGTAACTGTTCCCGAGTTGCAGGTAAGGTGCATACCATCGTCATGTCCTCCAGAAACAAGTCTGCCTGAAGCTTTATCGGTGAGAAAATGAACTCTTCTGTATGTAATATCCTTACAGAACTGAGCTAGACAACCAAGACCGCTGCCTGAAAAAACGGTTACATCTTCGACCGTAATATTGATGCATTTTTCCGAAAAGATATTGGCATGAGATCTTGGACTGTGTCTCAAATTCAGCAAGTCCCCTACTTTAACGTCGTAGTTCTTTCTGAGATATAATGAGTAAACATTGTCTCTGACTTTTGAAATTTGATCAAAGCTAATATCTGCAGTATTCTTTCTTACTGTAAGATTATGAGGCTCGAAAGCTATGAAACGATTCCATAAACCGAACCATTCTCCTGCACCGCAATCAAATTCCAAAATACCGTTGATGAATCGATGCGGAAATTTTACTTGGTCTATATATACGTCAATAGTGTCTTTGTTTCGTGAAATAACGACGCCTTCTGAAACTAAAGGCTTTTTCCAGTTTAAAGTAAAATTGGTTATCTTAACATTTTCACAATGATCCATCGTTACTGACTGCATTTGACCCTCGAACCAAAAACACGCACCATTGCCGTTCAAGACGCAGTTTTTCATTCCCTTCATCCAAATACCGAGAACCCTGTGCGGTAAAACGTCTGTGTTGGATAGCCTGTAGTCAAAATGCATTTCTTCATGAGGGCTGAAGTAATAGTCTCCCGTTTCAAAAAGAAACTCTGTATCATTGGGATGTTGTAAAAATAATTTATAAAGAGATAATGTTATATCCGTATTGGGAAGTATTCCATAGTCTGATAATCTTATAGTCTGCATATAATCCTCCATTTTTCGGATTAGTTAATCAAAGTTTACTTTATTATTCTATCATAAGAGTTGTTCAATGTCAAGTGGTTTGTTCAAAAAATGAAAATCTGAAAGTGAATATTTTTAAGTTGTGGTTGATCTGAGTACTTATGCCTGCTGCATAGATGAAAAAATCCAAGGTTAGTACTTGGATTTTTTGTGATGTGTGTCCGATTTAGATTCAAAGCCGTGTGTGGCTGATTTAGATGTACGTCGGTTTTGCAGAGGGTACACTAACCCCTTTGCGATGATGGGGGTTAAAAGGTTCCGCGGTCTACCAGACTTTTAACGCCATGCTTGCAACGAAGCCTATGTAATTATTTCTCGAAAGCATAGTCAGAAATCATAGACGTATCTCTCACAACCGTCCAGCAAGCATCCTCGGACAACAGATCGGCAAGCTTGTAGATTGCATGAGCATACAAGGCATTTGAAATCAAAAATACATATTTTTTTGTTTTGGTTGCCGTGTCGGTGTAAACTTCATTGATGCGGGTATCCTTTAAGAGCCTCAAAGTTGCTGCGGTTTCAGCCTCTGTAAGATTGCAACCGGTCATAATCTCATCAAAAGTGAATTCTGTATTATTCTCCTTTGATCTTTCAAAAGCTGTCTTGTACTGATAATAAAAAACTTTTCGGAAGTTCTTATCAGTCAAATACATAAGCGTATAATCATCGGCTTGACTTTTAATGACATTTTCACTATTGGCGGCTTTATAGGTGCTATCGATGAATGAAAAATCCTCTGTTGTGACAATTGCACCTTCCGTATTGGAAAGGCAACCGATTCTGCAACTTTCCATTAACTTTTTGATTTGGAATTCCAATTGTTCTTTGTCCGATGAACCGATATGCGTGAATCGCATTTTTGTGTTATAGTAAAATAATTCAATGAGTTTTTGATGACAGAAAGCCGGGAAATCATCGGCTGAACAAGATATCTTTTCGGGTTCTTTTGCTATGCCGTAAAAATCATCCAAGGTAATATTCAAAGCGTTTGCAATTTCGGGAAGAAGCATCACGTCGGGCATCGAAACTTCCGATTCCCATTTTGATACGGCTTGGTTGGTTACGCCAAGTTTTGCACCCAATACCTCTTGTGTTAATCCTTTTGCTTTTCTATATTTTGCGATATTTTTTCCGATACTCATAATCGTTAGCCTCCTTTTTCTTTTGTGATTAAATTATAGCATATTTTCCGTTTGAAATGAAGATATCATTTGTCGAATTAGAAAATTATTACCCAATTTAAATCGCCAAATGGTTGGAAAATGCATTTCGCCCCGTCGAATCCGGCTACAGACCCGAAATGCCCGAAATGCATCTACAAAATTTCGAAAAACTTCAGAGTCGAAAAAACGAGCGAACGGTCTAATTCCGTTTGCGCGAAGCTCAACTTCATTGGGCGAAAGCCCACATCATTGCGAAGCACATCATTTGCACGAAGTGCAACCTCGTTCATTTGTGCCGCAAGTGGCAATGATGTTCTCGCTTCGCTCGAAATGATGTTGCCCTTACGGGCAAATGATGTTATGCCTGCTGCATAAATGAAAAAATCCAAGGTTAATACTTGGATTTTTTGGCTGGGACAGCTGGACTCGAACCAGCGAGTACAGGAGTCAAAGTCCTGTGCCTTACCGACTTGGCGATGCCCCAATATAAAATTTTTGAGAGATAACAGATAATAGATAATTTCCACTATCTATTCAACTATTACCTCTCATTAGTGGCGTACCCGGAGGGACTCGAACCCCCAACCTACTGCTTAGAAGGCAGTTGCTCTATCCTGCTGAGCTACGGATACATATGCTTGTTTTTCACAGCTCATATATTATAGCACACTTTTTAAGATTTTGCAAGCCCCTAAATGGAAACAATTTGTAAAATATACGCTTATTTGTTTATTTTTTGTTACAGAATGAATCTGTGTGTTCGTTGTGTTTTATGATATTAGCTGTAAGCGGGTTTCTATTTTGAAAAAAATTCTGCAAATTGCTATTGACTTTCCGTTTATTTTAGTGTATACTATAAACGTAAATATTTATATAAGAAAGGATATCACTCCAATGAACAGATTTGTATTAAACGAAACTTCCTATCATGGCGCTGGCGCTATTGCAGCTATCGCTGATGAAGTAAAAGCAAGAAACTTTAAGAAAGTATTTGTAGCTTCCGACCCCGACCTTATTAAATTCGGCGTTACAAAGAAAGTTCTTGATGTTCTTGACAATGCGGCTATTGAATATGCTGTATTCTCCGAAATCAAACCCAACCCCACAATTGAAAATGTACAGGCAGGCGTAGAAGCTTTCAAAGCTTGCGGTGCTGACTGTATCGTAGCTATCGGCGGCGGTTCTTCTATGGACACAGCTAAAGCTATCGGTATCATCATCACAAACCCTGAATTTGCTGATGTACGTTCCCTTGAAGGTGTTGCTCCCACAACAAACAAATGCGTTCCTATCATCGCAGTTCCCACAACTGCAGGTACTGCTGCTGAAGTAACAATCAACTATGTTATCACAGACGCTGAAAAGAACAGAAAAATGGTTTGCGTAGACGTTCACGATATTCCCGTAGTTGCTGTTGTTGACCCCGATATGATGGCTACAATGCCCAAAGGTCTCACAGCTGCAACAGGTATGGATGCTCTTACACACGCTATCGAAGGTTACATCACAAAAGGCGCTTGGGCTCTTTCTGACATGTTCCACATTGAAGCTATCAGAATCATTGCTGCTTCCCTTCGCGGTGCTGTAAACAACGAAAAAGAAGGCAGAGACGGTATGGCTCTCGGTCAGTACGTTGCAGGTATGGGCTTCTCTAACGTAGGTCTCGGTATTGTTCACTCCATGGCTCATCCTCTTGGAGCTCTTTACGATACACCTCACGGCGTAGCTAACGCTATCATTCTTCCCACAGTTATGGAATACAATGCTCCCGCTACAGGCGATAAATACAAATACATCGCAGCTGCTATGGGTGTTGAAGGTACAGAAAACATGACAGTTGAAGAATACAGAAAAGCTGCTATCGATGCTGTTAAGAAACTTTCTGCTGATGTTGGCATTCCTGCTGACCTCAAAGAGATCGTTAAACCCGAAGACGTTGCATTCCTTGCTCAGTCCGCATTTGACGATGCTTGCCGTCCCGGCAACCCCAGAGAAACAAGCGTTGAAGAAATCACAGCTCTTTACAACAGCCTTCTCTAATATTTGATTAGAAATTAAGACAGAGAATCTTTTGGTTCTCTGTCTTTTAATGTTTATTTGTTTCTGAGTTTGTCAATTACATCTTTCATATATTCGGGAATTTCGCTGTCAAGAGAAATGACTTCATTTGTTATTGGGTGAACGAACTCAATAAACTTAGCATGAAGGCATTGACCTTGCAAGTGGAACTTTTCCGAATATTTTTTTGTATTTGAATATACAGGGTCTCCGAGAATCGGATGTCCCATATGGGATGTGTGGACTCTTATCTGATGGGTTCTTCCTGTTTCAAGGTCAAATTCCATATGGGAGAATCCGCAGAGTTCTTCTATGGTTCTATAATGAGTGACTGCATTTCGGGAGTTCTGATTGGTTACAGCCATCTTTTTTCTGTCAACGGGGTGTCTGCCTATGGGGAGGTCTATCGTCCCTGTAGGCTCTTTAAAATAGCCCACATTGATTGCTTGATAACGTCTTGTGAAACTGTGTTCCTTTATTTGTTCAGCAAGCCCTAAATGTGCATCATTTGTTTTGGCAACTATAAGTAATCCGCTTGTGTCTTTATCTATCCGATGAACGATTCCAGGGCGTATGATACCATTTATTCCCGAAAGAGAGTCGCCACAATAGTGCAGGAGCGCGTTTACTAAAGTCCCTGACTCGTTACCGTATGCTGGGTGAACGACCATCCCCTGGGGCTTGTTGACCACTATAAGGTGTTCATCTTCGTATGCAATATCAATTGGGATATCTTCCGGAGTTATTTCAGCAGATTTCGGTTCTGGAGGTTCAAATGATATGACATCACCGATTTTTATTCGATAGTTTTTTGATTCAACTTTTCCGTTTACCGTTATGTTTCCGTCTTCGATCTGTATAACGGCACCGGATCGTGTAAGTTCAAAAGCTTCCGAACAAAAACTGTCAAGACGTTTTTTTTCGTCGTTCTCCCCTGCTGTCTTTTCAAGTGTTTCGTTTTCGATTTCAATTCTCATTTTGTGTTACATCTTCGTTTGGTTCTTTGTTTTTCTTTCTTGATTCAAGATCAATTACTTCTCCTTTTGTAAAAAGGAATATGATCAGAAAAAGAATACTTCCACATGTTACATAGATATCTGCAACATTGAATACGGCAAAATTTATCAATGTGAAATCAAACATGTCAACAACAAATTCATAATTGAATCGGTCGATGAGATTCCCCAAACCACCCATTGAAATAAACAGGACGCAGTATTCAGCAACTTTATTCATGACTCTTTCTGATAAAAGAAGCCAGAGCAACATCAATATGACACATGATGTCAGAATTATAAAGAAAACATTGTTTCCTTCGAGAAAACTGAATGCTGCACCCGTATTTTCCCTGTAGGTGAAATGGAACACATCCTGAATCAGCGGAATAGAACCAACAGGCCTGAGCTCATTATAAGCCCAAGCCTTTACTATTTGATCTATTGTTATGCCTATGATTGAGATCACGGCAAATCTGATATATTTAAGTATGTTAGTGTTTTTCATCGTTTATTCTTTAACTACAGCTGCGCATCTGGGACAAAGAGTGGGATGTTCACTGTCTGAGCCTACATCATGGCTGTACATCCAGCAACGTTCACACTTTTCACCTTCTGCTTTTGTTACAATAGCTGAAACGCCTTCAAAGTGTTCGCAAGCTTTACCTTCAGAACCTTTTACAAGAGTAACATCGGAAACGATTGTGATCATTTTGATCATTTCAACCTTATCAGCAAGTTTGTCATAAGCTTTATCGTTGCAATAAAGTGTAACTGCTGCTTCAAGAGGTTTACCGATAAGTTTAGAGCTTCTTGCTTCTTCAAGGAGAAGGTTGATATCATCTCTGAGCTTGATGAACTCTTCAAATTCATACATTGTGTTAACATCGAGCTGATATTCTTCATAAGGCTGAGCCATTTGGTTAAATGCTACGTTTTCAGAATCGTCACCGTTTCTGTGAGGCATTGCTTTCCAGATTTCATCTGCTGTGAAAGAAAGGATAGGAGCAAGCATTTTTACCATAGCATCGAGAATGAGGTACATAGCTGTCTGCGCACTTCTTCTCTTGATACCGTCTTTTGCTTCACAGTAAAGAGTATCTTTTATAACGTCCATGTAGAAGTTGGACATTTCAACTACGCAGAAGTTTCTTATAGCGTGGTAAACAATATGATATTCATATGCTTCATAACCTGCTTTGACTCTCTTCATGAGATCGTTAAGAGCTGATATTGCCCACTTATCAAGCGGAAGCATTTCTTCGGGTTTAACAAGATTATCAGCGTCAAATCCGTCGAGATTTCCAAGGAAATATCTTGCAGTATTTCTGATTTTAAGATAAGCCTGAGAAAGCTGTTTGAAAATATCGTCAGAAACTCTTACATCGGCTCTGTAGTCGGAAGATGCAACCCAAAGTCTGAGAAGGTCTGCGCCATATTTGGAAATAATTTCTTCGGGAGCAATGGAGTTCCCGAGAGATTTATGCATTGCTTTACCTTCACCGTCAACAACCCAACCATGCGTAAGAACGTTTTTATAGGGAGCACCTTTACCGAGAGCTCCAACAGCTGTAAGAAGCGAAGACTGGAACCAGCCTCTGTACTGGTCAGCACCTTCAAGGTACATATCTGCAGGCCATTCATTTTCACCGAGAACGCAATAGTGAGAAGATCCTGAATCGAACCAGCAGTCAAGAGTGTCTGTTTCTTTTGTAAAGTGGATTCCTCCGCAATGAGGACATTTGTATCCGTTAGGAATGATCTCTTCTGCTTCTTTAAGATACCATGCATTGGAACCTTCTGAGCCAAAGAGTTCTGAAACGGTATTTATAGTTGTTTCGTCGCAAACGGGTTTTCCGCAATCTTTACAGTAGAATACGGGGATAGGAAGACCCCAATGTCTCTGTCTGGAAATACACCAGTCTGAACGTTCAAGAATCATTTGGGTGATTCTTTCGCCGCCCCATTCGGGAGACCATGTAACATTTTTACATGCATTGACAGCCTCTTCTTTAAATGATTCTACGCTGCAGAACCACTGAGGTGTTGCTCTGAAGATAATTGGGTTCTTACATCTCCAACAATGGGGATAAGAGTGAACAACATCTTCACTTGCAAAGAGTGCTTTTGTTTCCTTAAGATCTGCAAGAATTGCTTCGTTGGATTCGTCATATCTGAGTCCGGCAAATTTTCCTGCCTCTTCTGTTTGATAACCTCTTGCGTCAACGGGAACGATCATGTCCATCTTGTATCTGCGGCATGTATTATAGTCGTCTGCACCGAATCCGGGAGCTGTATGAACACAACCTGTACCGCTGTCCATTGTGACATATTCAGCAGTAACAAGGAGGCTTGTTCTGTCTATAAACGGATGTTTTGCGGTCATATATTCAAAATCGGAACCTTTAAAGTATTCTACGATTTTGTATTCATCAATACCGCCTGCCTGCATTGTCTTTTTAAGAAGAGCTTCTGCAAGAATATATTTTTCACCGTTAGCAGCCTCTGCAAGTACATAGCTTTCGGACGGATGGAGTGCAATTGCAAGGTTTCCGGGAAGTGTCCATGTTGTTGTTGTCCAGATGATGAAATACATGTTGTTTATATCACCATACTGAGCAAGCTTTCCTTTGTCGTCTTCAACCTTAAATTTTACGTAGATTGATGTACAAGGTGCATCTTTGTATTCAATTTCAGCTTCAGCAAGCGCTGTTTCGTCTACAGGACACCAATATACAGGTTTAAGACCCTTGTAGATATAGCCTTTTTTATACATTTCGCCGAAAACTTTAACTTCTTTTGCTTCAAATGCGGGATCCATTGCCAAATAAGGTTTGTACCAGTCAGCAAGAACACCAAGTCTGATAAACTGATTTCTCTGGATATCAACAAAATCTTTCGCAAAAGCTTCGCAAGCATTTCTGAATTCGGGAATGGACATCTTTTTTCTGTCCAATTTATTCTTCTTTATGATTGCACTCTCGATAGGCATACCGTGGTTATCCCAACCGGGTGTGTAAGGTGTGCAATATCCGTTCATAGATTTGTATCGCATAACAAAGTCTTTAAGAACTTTGTTCATAGCTGTACCCATGTGGATATTACCGTTTGAGAATGGAGGTCCGTCGTGAAGTACAAATTTAGGTTTATCCTTATTTTTTTCCTGAAGTTTCTGATAAACTTCGCCTTCATTCCATTTTTTAAGCATTTCAGGTTCTCTCTGAGGCAAACCTGCTCTCATGGGAAAATCTGTTTTCGGTAAATTCAGTGTAGAATTATAATCCATTATAAAGTCTGGCTCCCCTGTTAAAATTATTCGTCATCATCATCGTAAAAATCGTCGTCATCGTCAATGTCGAAATCATCGTCATCATCGTCATCGTCGTATTTCTTCTTTTTTACGGGTTTTATTTTTTTATTTCCAAAAAGACCTCTTTTGGGTTTGCTGTCAAAAAGACCTCTTACCTTTTCAGCCTTTTCTTCGTCTTCCTCATCAAGATCCTTGTTTCCGATAATACGCTTTGAAGCTTTTTTGTATTCATCTTCGAGAGAATCATCATCGTCAAAATCGTCCTGTTTGGAAGCTTCAATGTGTCTGACTCTTGAGAATTTACGAACCTCATCTTTATCTGTCTCAATAGCTTTATTTTCGCTTATTTTTGCGCTGATTGAAGGCATAACGATTGTGGAGCTTCTGTCTTCAATTTCAGAAATCAGCTCATCTGCCTCAGATTCCATTTTTTCAATTTCGGTAGGTTCATTTTTGATGTCTTGAACATCTGCTGTCGCAACTTTCAACATTTCAAGGGTTGCGGATGTCTGGTAGTCATCATCTCTTTTAATTACAGGAATGCTTGAAATCAGTTTGACGTGGTTTTCGTAGATAGAAAGAAGCTTTGATTTGAAATCTTCAACTTCAGCTGTCAACTGACTTTTAACTTGCTGCTGTCTTTCAGCTTCGACTTTTGCAGCTTCAATAAGTTTTTTTGCATAATCCTGAGCTTCATAAACGAGTTTATCGGCCTTCTTTTTTGCATTGGCGATAACGTCGTCGTAGTTTCTTTGGTTATTTACTGCGGAATACTTTTGTTTATCCTGTTCGTCACGATAAACTTCGATCTTTTCCGTTAGTGTGTTGATCTTCTTGTTGAGAAGCTCTTTTTCTTCAAGCAAAACAACATAGTCTGAAAGTATCTGATCAAGAAAATCGTCAACTTCTTCAGGTTTATAGCCACCCATTTTAGAGCGACTGAATTCTTTTGTTTCGATGTCTTTTGGAGAAAGCATCAAGAACACCCCTTCTTTATTATTTACATATACTTTTTAAATGTTAGTCTTATCCTGCCGCTTTTGGTATTTCCATTTTCTTCGACAAAGATAAATTTTCCGTGTTTTCTGACAACGATCTTGCTGTCAGGCTTAAGTTCTTTTACTGGAGAAAGAATTTCTTCTCCGTTAACAGAAACAAGGCCTTTGGTTATAAAGTCTTTTGCCTTATCTCTTGGTAAATTTGTCAATTCAGAAACTATTGCATCAAGTCTGTTGGACGCCACAGAAATTGTAATATCTTTGAATTCTGTATTTCTGACGATATGTGAAGGATCTTCAACTGCGGATACTGTACAGGTTTCGTTGCCGATTTTAATAAGCTCTGTCATCAGAAAATTTGTGAAATCGTTATTTACTGAAACAAAAGCTTCATTCCCGCATATCACAATATCTCCGATTACTTTCCTGTCGATTCCCAAAGCAAGTATGCTTCCGAGATAGTTTCTGTGCGATTGTTCTTTTGCATTTTTTGCAAGTTTGATTTTAAGTACTGAGATTGGGTACTCATATCTTTCGGGAGGATCTCCTTCAAATAAACTCAGAAAGGCTCTTTCCGAGTTTTCTATACCACCGTATTTATCGAATCGTACATTCCTTTTTGATAAATATTGAGAAATAAAGTCGAAATCTTCTTCTGAAAGAAATCCAAAAAACTGAGTTTTTCCGCTTTTGGTCAGTACAGAGATCATATGATCCGTCTTTTTTAAAAGAAGTTCTTTTTCTTCCGCTTGCATTTAGAAGCTCATGTCCCCTTCGATATCATCGAAGATATCGCCGGAAATTTCAAGACCTCCGGGAATTATCAGATATGTATGAATTGCTACTTTTTTTACCTGACCGTTCAATGCGTATGCGACACCGCTGAGAAAATCTACAAAACGGCGTGTATCCTGGGTTACAAGTTCAAGATTCAAAATAACTGTTTTTCTGTTAAGAAGCTGATCTGCTATACTGAGAAGTTCATCTCTCTTTTCGGGTTTTGCAAGTACAAACTGTGGTTTGGGTTTGCTGTAGTCTTCTGGAGCGGAGAGATCCTGATAGCCTTGTAATGTGGAATCGGACTCCATTTCGTTAATATCGTCCTCATCGCCGAGGAATTTCTTTAAGAGGCTCATAATATACTTCCTTTCATTTTTATCTATTTGAATAAATACGACCCTACTCTGATCATTGTAGACCCGTAGCGAATTGCTGTTTCAAAATCGTTAGTCATTCCCATTGAAAGTATTTTCAACTGAGGATATTTGTTTTTTTGAGTCTGATAGAACTCTTCCATCTTCTTGTAGTTATCTTCATTGAATTCAATGGGCATTATCGTCATAAGTCCACAAAGATTTATATTTCCGGTTTCTGTTGCGATTTTTATAAGCTCAGCTGCTTCGCTTTCGTAAAGACCGAATTTAGCATCTTCATGAGCAATATTTACCTGAATCAATATGTCTTGTATCTTATCTATTTTTTTTGATTCTTTGCTGATTTCATTAAGAACCTTAAGTGAATCAACTGACTGAATAAGATCTGCACATGCTACCGCCTGTTTTGCTTTGTTTGTCTGCAAATGTCCGATAAGATGAAGTTTTGCGGGAACATTCTGAGCCTTTAACTCTATGAGTCTTTGGACTTTATTTTCCGCAAGATCACCAAGCTCTCCTTTTACAGTATCGTTGATCTTGGGTATTTCTGTGTATTTTGTTACCCCGACAATTGTTATATTTCGATTGTCAGGATTTACTTTTTCAATAGTTTCTCTTAAGGTTTTCAACCTTTGTGTAAACACTTTAAAGTCCTCTTTTTAAGATAGATTTAATATTTTTCCGTCAAATAAATCATGTCCGCCGATAACGATCTCGTCTTTTGCTTTCAGTATCTTGTTACCGGTTTTGTTTTTTGATGTTATGACTGAAAAATCTTCTGTGGAGTATAATATCTCAACGGGTTTAAATATTACTCTTTGTCCCGATAATACATACACGCCTGTTTCTCCGTCATGAACTCTCAATGCTTCAGAAGATACCTTGAACCCTGTGTAGGTTTGCATTATCATTCGGCATGAATCTTTTCGAATATCGAAGATGTTATTGTTAAGAGTATTGCATGAGAATGTTACCGCTACGTTTCCGTCAACAGCCTTTGATATATATTCAACCTGTGTTCTTACTTTGAATTTTTCATTTTGTTTTGAATCAAATTCAAGATAGACTGTCTTACCGGCATATAAGGTTGAGGCATTTTCAACTGACATCAAAGAGTAATACTTCCATATTGGTTCGTTCTGTATTTTACCTACATAAAGCTCCGGAAGATCCATTGCTTTTTTTGATATAAGATGATTATAGTCTGCGACTGTCAAGTCGATATAATCATTATAATTAAGATACTCATAACCATCGTATACTGATGTAAAATATCCGGCGGAATTTGTATATAAGTATTTTTCATTTGCCGAACTTTGAGCGATTACAGATTTTAATTCCGTTTCAAGCTCTGACAATGTATGGTAGAAATATGTATCGCCCTCTTTGGATATCTTTTTTTGATTCATTGATATTTGAATATTATCGATCTTTTCAATTTTATCATCAAAAGTGCTGTTTTGTGATATAGATAAATATCCTTGGAGTTCATCTTTGATTTTTTCGTCAATAGTTATGATATCATATCTTGTAATTCTGCTGACGGTGTCTTCGAGCTGTTTGATTTTTCTGTAAAGATACAGAAGCCGTTCTCTGTTTTCTTCGTCCGGTTGGCTTGTCAGGTATGCTGCGTATTCTGAGGTCTTTGAAACTCTTGAACCATTCTTTGCCAGATATCGAATGGAATAATATTGCTCGGTTGCATACAGCATTGTTTCATTTCTTAAAGAGATCCCTTCAATCGGAATGGATTTATCGTAAGATATTTCGTCCAATGTTTCCGATGTCAGCTCATCAGTAAAAAATGAACCGTTTATAATTGAAACTGAGAAATATATGATTGCAAGAATTGCAAAGGCATAGAACAAACCTATGAATATTTTATCATACTTAATCATTTGAGAATATAGGAATATTTTTTGAAGGTATGATCGTAGAAATTGCATGCTTGTAGATCATGCTGGATTTGCCTTCACTTTCAAGAATTACAACATAGTTATCAAAAGCTTTG
>JAZTZU010000095.1:0-20223 GCA_045637625.1 Eubacteriales bacterium | reverse complement strand
TATATTAAACACGGTATAAAGTGTATCTATATGGATTATGAAACAAATATTGCTGTTGACGAACTCGATCTTTCTCAGCATCCGAGAGATTGGTGGGATTGATTCAGTTACCCTAAGCACCCCCCGCCCGCGCACGATGTGCGGGGGCGGATGGATTGGAGAAGTAAAAATATGAAACACATAAAAAGAATTAAATTGAAAAGACACCCGGTTCGGTTTTGTTGGAAGGGTTCGGGAAACCTTATTTTGCCGTAAAAATAAGGTTTCCCGAATATTTTTTTCAATTTAATCAACCTGTTTTTTGCGGTACTCGGTGCAGGAAACGCCCATTCGCTCGGAAAATATTCTGGAGAAATAATATGTGTTTTCTATGCCGACAGTTTCCGAAATATCACGCACGGACATATCAGGGTTCTCCGAGAGCAGGCGCGCTGCCGCTGAAATTTTAACATGAAGAACATACTGCTTAAGAGGTTTACCGAAAACAGACTGCGAAAGCCTGTTCAACTGAGAATATGAAATATTCAGCTCCTCAGAAATTTTTTCAACCGAAAAAGATGTCAACGGAATATGTACCAGATCTATGCCGTCCATGTAATATCTGAAATTTTGCTCAGAAGTAACAGCTTGGATATTGAGCCAACGGTTGACATAGATGCTTTTGGCTATGAATTCGGACAACGCAATAAGGCTGTCCAATTTTTCACGGGTAATGCTTACGGTATTTTCGTAGGCATTTCGAAGCTTTTCTTTACGGCTTTCAGAAAATTTTAAAGGGTCAAGCTCCGATAATTTCAGATAAAGCTCTTCAAATGTGGGCGCAAGACCCTCTGTCCGAGCCTGTCCGAGAAAAATAACCCCGACAGTATTTCCGCCCTCAACAATGGGTATAAGAGCTTCCGACAAGCCGAGATGGCACAAATAAACCATGGTCTGCTGTTTTTCGGTAACAAGATTCAAGAATTTCTTATCGCTGCATATACACCGTTCGTTGAAAACAGCGCTTTTTTCCTTGCAGTATTCACAGATATTATTAACACCGTCTCCTGCAGAGACAACCTTTGTGCGTCTCAGGTCATGAATACCGACATGAAGACCGGATATAACATTCAAATGATGTGCAAAGTCAGCCGCCGCAACTTTTTCGATTCCGTAATATCCATCATTTTCAAGCATATAAATTCCATCTCCCAAAAAGCTATTTTTATATACAGAATTCCGTCTCCTATATAGTACCACAAATATACAGATTTGTCAAGATGGAAGATTTGTATATATGATTGAAAGATTTATATATTGCAAAAAAGCCCACAATATTGTATAATGATAATATAAAGCAAAGCATTCCCCAGACGAGCCGCTAAACGGCTAAAGCAAAAACAGAATACAATATGGTAAGGAGTTACGATCATGAGAAAACGTTTATTTACAACCCTGTTATTAACAGTTATTTTCATACTGAATTCATGCGCAAGCACCGGCGTTTCTTTGTTGTCTTTTATGCCGGAAGATGGCGAAGCCGTGATTGACTTTGAAGGCTTCGAGTTCGTACTTCTGACAACATCGGGCGGTGAGGCCTCTTATGACCCGTCATTATCAGGAGATGGCGGCGCAGCTCTTACAGTAGGGCAGGATGCATTGATTGCAAGGCTTAATGATATCGAAGAAACATATAACTGTACTTTTACAGTAAGAGGCTGCGGCAGAGCGAAATATAATATGACAACTTATTATGTTCCGCAGATAGTGGCAGGAACGGCAGATTATTCGTTCATTACCACAAACGCCATTGACACAATAATACTCTATAACGGAAACTTCATAACTCCGTGGAACCACACTTCCCTTGATTTGACAGACCATGAAAAATACGGTAATGAGATTTATCTGACAAGTGCTTCGTTTAAGGGCGATTATTATGGAATTATGCCGGCATATCACGGAGTAGGTAACGGTTTTGTCGGAGGTCTTATAGTAAACAACGAACTTCTCAGAGATTACATCGACATAAATGTACATGAGCTCAAAGAAAACAAACAGTGGACATTCGACAGATTCAAGGAAATCCTCGAAGCCTGTACCGTAAATGTCGGAAGCTCCGTTGATATAATACCGTTGACAAACCTTGACAACAGAGTGCTTGTTACCACAAGTGTTCTGGCTAACGGCGGACAGGTAGTGGAATATAATGAAACCACAGGGAAATATTCATACGGATTGACTTCTCCAAAAGCGGTAAAAGGTATTGAGTTTGCCAGAAGCCTTTATGACGACAATCTTTGCAGCCATGAGGTCGAAAACGGCACGAACTTCTGGGAAGAAGAAAATTCTCCGTTTTGTCTGACAAACAGCGTAGTGCTCAGTACAGCCATGTACGTTTTTGAAGATATCGACTTTATCAGTTTCCCCTACGGTCCGGATGTTGAATACGGAAGTGTTTGTTCCACATATATACAAAGAGATACAGGATATATTGTTTGCCCGATATCCGCTGACGCTGAACTTTCGGCTGATTTTGTATCCATCTGGTTTGAAGAAATTCCTGATTATACAAAAGAAACAATTATTGATGAATTCAAAACAACAATGTTCTTTAACGAAAAAAGTATGGAAGAATATTTCTATATGTCAGAGAATCACCAGTACAATTATTACGCACAGTTCGGGGACCTGCATGAAAAGTTCGACGAATTCCTTGCAACTCTGAGCAACAGGACAAAAACAATTACAGAGCAACTTGACATAACAACAAGTATGTTTGAAAATCAGATCAATAAAATTTTTAATGACGACTAAATATTATACATATAAAAGGAGAGAAAATCATGCATAAAACAGACTGGTTTTATAATAAAAGATGGGGTGTTTTCAACCACTATCTTTATGGAGCCCAATTAGATCCCGAACATCCCGGAAAAGCAGCAAGTGAGCTGTACGGATGGAACGAATACGTAAACAAATTCGATACCGATCTTCTGGCAAAGCAGCTGCACGAAGCAGGCGCAGGATACTATATAATTACTATCATGCAGAGATCACAGTATATGCTCGCACCAAACGAAACATATAACAAGATAACAGGTTATAAGCCCGGAGAAGCTTGCTGCGAAAGAGACCTTATTGCAGATCTTATAAAATCTCTTGATAAATACGACATTCCCCTTGGACTTTATTACACAGGCGACGGCCCCCTCAATGATCCTCAGGCAGGAAAGAGTATGGGCAATTTCACAGAAATTCCCTGGGAACATCCGAAAGATCCCGTATCTGTTGAATTCGTTACAAAATGGGCTTCCGTTGCCGCTGAATACAGCAAGAGATACGGAGACAAGATCAAACTCTGGTGGGTGGACGGCTGTTATGACTTCAACGGTTACGATGAAGAAAAGCTTGCCATTATGGCGGCAGGAGTCAAAGCAGGTAACCCCAATGCACTCGTATCTCTCAACTGCGGAGTTAAAGGCGACAGAGTTTACGGATACAGTGTCAGCGACGACTTCACCACAGGCGAAATGCTGAGCTTTGAAGATGTTCCTGACCAAAGATTCATTGACGGCGCTCAGTGGCACACACTTTCCTACCTCAGTCCCGTAAACTGGGGAGCTCCCGGCACAAGATACGACGGCGCTTACATGAGAGATTATGTAAACAGAGTCCACGAAAAAGGCGGAGTTGTTTCCATAGACTGCGCTGTCCGTGTTGACGGTTCCATAGATCCTGAACAGCTGGAAGTACTGAAAGAAATCAATAAATAATACAGCAATGAGGACGACTCATTAAGATAATGTATGGGAAAAACTTTTTCTTTTCAGATGAAGAGAAAAAGTTTTTCCCATACCCATTTCAAAAAGAAAAGCAGTTAGAAGTATATTCAAAAAAATTCATTAGCAACAGATGAAATTATTGCAAAATGTGATATTGTTTCAAGAAATGGGCTTGACACATAGTGTGAGATGTGGTATAATACAGAGTAAAGTATTTATTCGAACTTTGAGAGGTTGCTAATGGGAGAGTTTAAAATACACAGCAAATACAAACCTTCGGGAGATCAGCCTGAAGCCATACGTAAAATAACCGAAAGTTTTCAGGCAGGGAATAAAGATACAGTTCTGTTGGGGGTAACCGGCAGCGGTAAAACATTTACAATGGCGAATGTTATACAGAACTTGCAGAGACCGACCCTCGTTCTCGCCCACAATAAAACTTTGGCGGCACAGCTGTGCAGCGAATTGAAAGAGTTTTTCCCCGAAAATGCAGTAGAATATTTCGTGAGCTATTATGACTACTATCAGCCTGAAGCATATCTGCCGCATACGGATACCTATATCGAAAAAGATATGGAAATAAACGAAGAGATAGACAGGCTCCGACACTCCGCAACCTACTCACTTTTTGAGAGAAGAGATGTAATCATTGTAGCAAGTGTATCCTGTATTTATACCCTCGGAGATCCGGATTCATATCAAAAAATGATAGTTTCTGTCAGAGAAAATCAACAGGTAGACATGAACGATGTGGCAAAACAGCTTATCGGGATCCGATACACAAGGAATGATTATGATTTTGTCCGAGGAACATTCAGGATCAAAGGCGACGTTATGGAGATATTTCCTGCGGCAAACGATGAAAAATGTATCCGAATCGAATTTTTTGATGATATTGTGGACAGGATATCAGAAATAAACCACATAACGGGAGAAGTTATCTCAAGGATGAGGCATGTTGCAATATATCCTGCGATGCATTATGTTACAGACCCGGATAAAATGGAAGATGCGATCAGTGAAATAATGAAAGAGCTTGATGAGCGGATCGACTGGTTCACTGAAAACAAAAAACTTATTGAAGCGCAGAGAATAAAAGAGCGAACCCTGTACGATATTGAATTTCTTCGTCAGATGGGCTACTGCAAAGGCGTTGAAAACTATTCGAGAGTTCTGTCCGGAAGAGCCCCAGGCTCAACACCTTATACACTTCTGGACTATTTCCCCGAAGATTTTATAACCATAATAGACGAAAGCCATGTTACAGTACCTCAGGTGCGCGGAATGAGCGGAGGCGACAGAGCAAGAAAAACAAACCTTGTTGACTTTGGGTTCAGACTCCCGTCGGCATATGACAACAGACCATTAAACTTCGAAGAATTCGAAAGCAAAATGAATCAGGTTTTATATGTTTCAGCAACTCCTGCTCAGTACGAAAAAGAAAAAGCCGAGGTTGTTGCAGAGCAGATCATCAGACCTACAGGGTTGCTTGACCCTGAAATTTCCGTAAGACCGACAGAAAATCAGATAGATGATCTTGTTTCGGAAATATATGCAAGAATAGAAAAAAAAGAAAGAGTTATCGTCGTAACGCTTACGAAGAGGTTGGCAGAATCATTGTCTTCATACCTGAAAGGTCTTGACATCAGAGTACGTTACATGCACCATGACATTGACACCCTCGAACGAATTGAAATTTTACGTGATCTGCGTATGGGAGAATTCGATGTAATCGTCGGAATCAACCTTTTAAGAGAAGGTCTCGACCTGCCCGAAGTATCTCTGATTGCAATTCTTGACGCGGACAAAGAAGGTTTTCTGAGAAACGAAACCTCCTTGATACAGATAATCGGCCGTGCGGCAAGAAATGCAGAAGGCAAAGTTATCATGTATGCAGACAGCGTAACCCCCTCAATGGAAAGAGCGATAAAGGAAACAGAAAGACGACGCGGAATCCAGGAGGCTTACAACAAGGAACATGGAATCGTTCCGAAGACGATAATAAAACAGATCAGCAATCCTCTTGCAATAACTGTGTCCCCGGAAGAAGTAAAGAAAGCGGAAAAGCCGTCAGCGACAAAGAAAATGACAAAGGCAGAACGGGAAGACCTCATCGAACGCCTGACACAGGAAATGCAAAACGCCGCAAAACAGCTTGAATATGAATACGCAGCCCAACTTCGTGATGAAATAAACAAGCTGAAGAAAGAGAAAGAGAAATAGGTATTAGGTTTTAGGTGTTAGGTGTTAGGTTTTAGGTTTTAGGTTTTAGGTTTTAGATTGACCTTATGACTTGTGGAAATCAAAAAAACATAAATCTTCAAATTGACAAGATCTTCAGTTTTACAGTATCTCACCCAATACCTAAAACCTGACACCTATTACCTAACACCCAGAACCTATAACCTATTACCTAACACCTAGAATCTAACACCTATAACCTATAACCTATAACCTATCACCTAAAACCTATTGCCTAACACCTAAAACCTATCACCTAACACCTAATACCTATCACCTAACACCTATTGCCTATGGAGTATTATTTATGGAAATCAAAAGTTTTAAAGACCTATTGGTCTGGCAAAAAGCAATGGATTTAGCAGAAGAAACATATCGTATAGTAAAGCTTTTGCCCAAAGATGAAACCTTTGCCTTATCAAATCAGATGAGAAGATCTGCAATTTCTATACCATCAAATATTGCAGAAGGACAAAGCAGGCATGGAATAAAAGAATATATAAATTTCTTATATATTGCGAAAGGGTCTAATGCCGAATTATTTACGCAGTTAAATATTTGTAAAAGAATAGGTTATTTAACAGACAAACAACTATACACATCGATACAATTAAGCAACGAAGTCGGTAAAATGCTCGCCGCAATGATAAAACAATTGAGTGATCTACCCCCTAAAATCTAATAGCTAACACCTAACACCTAATACCTAATACCTAATACCTAACACCTAAAACCTAACACCTGACCCAATATAAGAGAGGAACCCCATGAGAAATAATATATTTGTAAAAGGCGCTCGCGCCAACAACTTAAAGAACGTTGACCTCGAAATTCCACGTGACAAGCTTGTAGTATTTACAGGTCTGTCAGGCTCGGGAAAAAGCTCGCTGGCTTTTGATACGATCTACGCAGAGGGACAACGCCGCTACGTTGAATCTCTTTCCGCTTATGCACGTCAGTTTCTCGGCCAGATGGAAAAACCCGACGTTGACTACATTGAAGGTCTCTCCCCTGCAATTTCCATAGATCAGAAAACGACATCAAGAAACCCTCGTTCAACAGTCGGAACAATAACCGAGATTCACGACTACCTCCGTCTGCTCTACGCACGCGTAGGTATCCCCCATTGTCCTATTTGCGGTCTTGAAATAAAACAGCAGCCGCTTGATAAGATTGTGGATACAATTCTTGACTACGAAGAAGGTTCCAGAATACAGATACTTGCCCCTGTTATCAGAGGAAGAAAAGGCGAATATCAGAAGCAGTTTGAAGAATACAGAAAAAGCGGATTTGTACGTGTCCGTGTTGACGGGATAATTTACGATCTTCAAGAGCAGATTCCGCTTGAAAAAAACAAAAAACATGATATTGAAATCGTAGTTGACCGACTTTCCATACGTGACGGCGTAAGAAAACGTCTTTTCGACTCCTGTGAAACAGCCTCACAGCTTTCAAGAGGCCTCGTCCTCGTTGTATTTGCAGATGACAGCGGCAGAGAACAAATGTTTTCACAAAGATACTCCTGCCCGGAGCATGATATAGGCATCGAAGAGCTGACACCAAGAATGTTTTCATTCAATAACCCGATGGGTGCATGTAAAACATGTTCAGGTCTGGGATATATTATGGCGATAGACAAAAATCTTGTTATCCCGAACAAAAAGGTCTCCCTTATGGATGGTGCGATAAACGCAACGGGATTCGGAAATATTGCGCAAAACCCTACCTTGATGAAAGTTTTCACTCAGGTTCTGAAAAAATACGGACTGACGGTTGCCGACCCCATTGAAAAATACTCGGAAGAGGCTCTTGACGACCTTCTCTATGGCAGCGATTTGCACGAAGGCATCATCACAACCCTTGAAAGAAGATACAAGCAGACGCAAAGCAGTACCGTCAGAACGGAAATGGAAGCTCTTATGTCCAACAATGTCTGCCCTGACTGTCACGGAGCAAGACTGAATCCCGTTTCCCTGGCGGTAACTGTTGGAGGAATAAACATAAACGACTTTTCAGAACTTGCAATCAGCGACGAATTGGATTTTGTGAACAAGCTTCAGCTTTCGCCGCGAGACATGAACATAGCAGAACTGATCCTGAAGGAGATCCGTGAACGTCTGGGATTTCTGGAAAGTGTGGGACTTGATTATCTTACCCTTTCCCGTTCTGCGGGAACGCTCTCAGGCGGTGAGGCACAGAGAATCAGACTTGCGACCCAGATAGGATCTTCCCTCATGGGCTGCATCTACATTCTTGACGAACCGAGTATAGGTCTGCATCAACGCGACAATAACAAACTGCTTGATACGCTGAGACATCTTCGTGACCTTGGAAACACTTTGGTTGTGGTAGAGCATGACGAAGACACTATGCTTGCGGCAGATTACCTTGTGGACATCGGTCCCGGAGCAGGAATTCACGGAGGTCATATCGTTTCAAAAGGAACTCCCGAAGAGGTAATGAACGATGAAGGTTCCATAACAGGTCAGTATCTTTCAGGTAAAAAATTCATACCCGTACCGAAAAAGGTCCGCGAAAACAACGGTAAATTCATCACCGTAAAAGGAGCAACAGAGCACAACCTTAAAGGCATAGATGTTGATTTCCCATTAGGCGTTTTCACTTGTGTCACAGGCGTTTCAGGCTCAGGAAAATCAAGCCTTGTAAATGAAATTCTTTATAAAAACCTGATGATCCATGTTTACAACTCAAGACTTATTCCGGGAAAATGTGACGGAATCCTCGGACTTGAAAATGTGGACAAGGTAGTAAATATCGACCAGAGTCCCATCGGAAGAACTCCACGTTCAAACCCTGCAACCTATACGGGGATGTTCAATGATATACGTGAACTTTTTGCACAGACAAACGATGCAAAAGCAAAGGGATACACCGCAAGCAGATTCTCTTTCAACGTAAGCGGCGGCAGATGTGAAGCCTGCGGAGGCGACGGTATTGTTAAAATTGAAATGCACTTTCTGCCGGATATTTACGTGCAGTGCGATGTCTGCGGAGGCAAACGTTACAACAGAGAAACTCTTGAGATAAAATTCAAGGATAAAAATATCAACGATGTTCTGGAAATGACCGTTGAAGAAGGCATGAAGCTCTTTGAAAATATCCCGAATATCTACCGCAAACTTGAAACACTTTACGAAGTAGGTCTCGGATACATCAAAATAGGTCAGCCCTCAACAACACTTTCCGGCGGTGAAGCACAGAGAGTTAAACTTGCCACGGAGCTTGCAAAACGAGGCACGGGAAATACAGTATATATCCTTGACGAACCAACTACAGGTCTCCATACTGCCGACGTTCACAAGCTGATCGAAGTCCTCCAGAAGCTTGTAAACGCAGGAAATACCGTAATTGTCATCGAACACAACCTTGACGTTATCAAATGTGCAGACCACATCATCGACCTCGGTCCGGAAGGCGGCTTCAGAGGCGGTACGATCGTAGGCACGGGAACACCCCACGAAATAGCAAATAATCCGAATTCACACACAGGAAGATTCCTCAAGCCTAAATTAGGAATAAATTAGATATTATGTTTCAGGCAGCAGGCCTCATCGGAACAAAATCTCCAAACCCAATACCCAACCCCCAACACCTGATACCTAATACCTAATACCTAATACCTAGCACCTAACACCTGATACCTGACACCTATATTTGAACTTTTCCGCAAATAATAAGTTTAGGTCTTGCAAATGACATAATTTTCTGATAGAATAGATAAGAAATAATTATCCTAATACTTGTACGGAGGTGACAGTTATGCCCAATATTAAGTCCGCAAAGAAGCGTTGCAAAGTAATCAGCGCTAAAACTATGCAGAACAAGATCCAGAAATCTGTACTCAGAACAAATCTTAAGAAGCTCCAGGCTGAAGTTAAAGAAAATCCCGCTGCTCTCAAGACTGCATACAAGGTTCTCGATAAAGCTGTTGCGAAAGGTATTCTTCACAAGAACAATGCTGCTCGTAAAAAGGCTCAGATCGCTGCAATGGCAAAATAATTAAAAAAACAAATCGGAACATAGAAGAGCGATCTTTTATGTTCTTTTGTTTTATTCACATAAGAAAAGAGGTTCAATCATGGCTAAAACAAAAATAATGTTCTGTTATGATACAGAAGATTTCACAACTGTAGAATCTACCGAAGCGGCAGCCAAAATGGCAGATATCCTGACAGAAGAAGGATGCAAAGGAAGTTTTATGACCGTAGGCAGAGTCGCACAGGAACTCATAAAAAGCAAACGCTTTGATCTGATAGACCGACTTAACCGTCATGAAATAGATTTCCACACAAAGGATCATACCGTTCATCCCACATTGATAGAATACACAGATATTGAAGATTTCAACAGAGCCGCAGGCAGACTTCTTAAAGAAGAATGTGAAGGCATGGGGATGGTCAAGGCAGTTTTCGGAAACGAAAATTTCTATGCCGCTGTTCCTCCCGGACCAAGCCGTTCTTATGCAGCAATGATAATATATAACGAATTGGGTATTCCCGTTTATGCGGATTCTGTACTTCCGACAAAGGAAGGCAAGGATATTTTCTACTGCGGAGCTCTTCAGCTTGACTATACTGTTTGGTTTGAGGGTGACATTTTTGACAGATATTCCGGAGATGACAGCATCATAGATGAACTCAAAGACAGACTTGCAACCCGTGAAAAGGCTATAATTTATGACCATCCAAACAGATTTATCTTTGACGAGTTCTGGGATGCAGTAAACTACAACAAAGAAAACCTCTGCGAATACGGAAAATGGACCCCCTGCCACAGACGCTCTGACGAAGATATCGAAAAATATTTTGATCTGTACAGACGCCTTATCCGCAGCATCAAAAACGACAGCCGCTTTGAAATAACCACTCCCGGAGAATATTGGGAAAGCATAAAAGACAAGCAGAACAGAACGGTCAGAAAATCGGATATCCCTGCTATAAAGGCAGCACTTGAAGCTGATTTTGCCCCTGTTTCAAATCCTGTTTCCCTCTCCATATCTGAAATCTTTGATGCGGCATTGAATTTCCTTGCAGGCGCAGAAGAATATGAAGTAAAACGCGTTTACGGGTTCTTAAAATCCCCTGCAGGCATTTCAGAGAATACAGTAGTTAAATCATCCGCAATAAAAGAAGCTGCGTCAAACATCCTCAGACCCGACGAGGGGCCATTCTTCATTCCCGAAGAAGTACGTGTAGGAGACAAACTTCTCGGTGCGGCAGATTTCCTCTTTGCAATGCTTGAAACTCTGTGCGGAAAAGAAGATATCGTTCTGACACCGCGTCCGCAGTTGAACTCTCTTGACGACTTCCCTGAACTCCGTGATCTGAATTACAAAGGAACATGGATATACAGCGACAGCCTGATGGATGACTACCTTTCAGACCGTCTCCGCCTCCAGTGCTGGACACTGAGATATTGATTAGTTAAATATTTTTTGCGGGGAAACCCCCTTTTAGGAACAAGGGGAGTTTCCCCGCACCCATTCCCCTAAAACTCATTGGGGGAAATTATAAAAAAAGAAAAGTTTAATTTTACATTCACCATAAAATACCAAGCAAAAAGCTCTTTACAACCACTCACTCATCGGCTGTAAAGAGCTTTTTTATATTTTAAGGTAGGATCAATCAATTTTTTCTGACTTTTCGGAATACTTTCGGATAAGCTCCAGAACTTCCCTGTTCGGCACATCACGGGAAAGCATGAAAGGTATTTTCTGTTCACGGACAGCCTGTTTGGCAAACGCAGTAACTGCGGCTGTAAAACTTAACCCTAAATCCGCGAAAAGTTCATCCGCTTGGTTTTTTAATTCTTCATCCATTCGGATAGTAACATTTACTGTTCCCATAATACACCTCTTTCGCACTTATTATGCACATATATTATACTACATTTTATTGTATTTGTCAAGTATTTTATGTGCAAAATATTTGCAAAATAAAAGCATATATTCTTTTACTGTTTCTGTATATCCAAATATTTGCTTATTTGTATTCTTTACTACGATAGCAGTTCTTTTTATTTAAATCCACTTTCCCAATCCAGCTTTTCTTTGGGGAGGGTTTGGGAGGACCTTGCTTTTCACACGAAAAGAAAGGTCCTCCCATAAATATACTATTCTATTAAATTACGCCTTATAGCTGTCTTTGAGGCTTACGATCTGGTTGTAGCAGTTTTCGTATTTTGTATCTTTGCAGAAATAGCCTGTACGAACGAACTGGAATTTTTCACCCTTTTCAGCGGAAGCAAGGCATTTTTCAACCTTGGCATTCACAACGGTCAGGGAGTTGGGATTCAGATAGTCCGTATATGTTTTACCTTCGGGAATGTCAAAAACGTTTGCAAGGGTAAAGAGACGGTCATAAAGATGAATTTCAGCGTCATCGGCATTAACTTCTGAAAGCCAATGGATAGTACCTTTGACTTTTCTTCCGTCAACGGGATTTCCGCAACCTGTTTCAAGGTCGCATGTACAGAGAATTTCTGTAATATTGCCGTTTTCATCCTTGATAACATCTTCATACTTAATGATGTATGAACCCATAAGACGAACTTCTCCGCCGGGTTTGAGTCTGAAGAACTTTGGAGGAGGAACTTCCGCAAAGTCAGATTTATCAATGTAAATATGCTTGGAGAAAGTAACCTTTCTTGTTCCTGCTTCGGGATCCTGAGGATTATTTGTAACCTCAAACTCCTCTGTCTTATCTTCGGGATAGTTTGTTATAGTAACCTTTATGGGGTCGAGGAGAGCAATTCTTCTCTGAGCGGAAGTATTGAGTTCATCTCTGATGCAATGTTCGAGAAGCTCAATGTCAACGATACTGTAAGCTTTTGCAACCCCTGCTTTTTTTACGAATTCGATGATGGAAGAAGGTGTATAGCCTCTTCTTCTCATACCGCAAAGTGTAGGCATACGTGGGTCATCCCAGCCGTCAACTCTGCCCGTTTCAACAAGCTCACGAAGATAACGCTTACTCATTACTGTGTAAGTGAGGTTCAGGCGTGCAAATTCATACTGATGGGGCTTCTGTTCAAATCCGATATTGTCAACTACCCAGTTATAAAGGGGTCTGTGGTTTTCAAATTCGATTGAACAAAGTGAGTGTGTAATGCCTTCAAGAGCGTCCTGAATGGGGTGAGCATAGTCATAAAGCGGATAGATACACCATTTATCGCCCTGACGGTGATGATGTGTGTGAAGGATTCTGTAGATGGCAGGGTCTCTCATATTCATGTTGGGAGAAGCCATGTCAATTTTTGCACGGAGAGTTTTTGTTCCGTCGGCAAATTCACCGTTCTTCATTCTTTCAAAAAGATCAAGGTTTTCTTCTACGGAACGGTTTCTGTAAGGGCTTTCCTTACCGGGTTCAGTAAGTGTACCTCTGTAAGCACGCATTTCTTCTGCGTTAAGATCACAAACATAAGCCTTGCCGTCTTTGATAAGTTTTACCGCAAATTCGTAGCACTTTTCAAAATAGTCTGAGCCGTAGAAAATATGGTTGGGTTCAGCTCCGAGCCAACGAAGGTCTTCTTCGATGGAGCGAACATATTCGTCGTCTTCCTTTACGGGGTTTGTATCGTCGTAACGGAGATTGAACTCACCGTTATATTTTTTTGCTGTACCGGAGTTTATCCAGATAGCTTTTGCACTTCCTATATGGAGATAACCGTTGGGTTCGGGCGGGAAACGTGTATGAACGTGAGTTTCTCTGCCGCTTTCGAGATCGCTGTCAATTATCTCGTGGATAAAATTAGATGTTGTTTCTTCCATGTCTATTCCTCTTTTTCTTTATTTTAAAGTTCCGCAGCTGCGGCAGAAATACGGGAAAGAACTTTTTCTTTTCCGAGTATCTTCATTACGCAGTAAGTGTCGGGGGATACCTGTTTTCCTGTTACAGCAACTCTGAGCATCATTGCAATATCTGCAACACTTCCCTTGAATGCTGTGGGATCCTGCTTATATGCTTTCATATCGGAAGCATAGCCTTCGCTGTCAGCAAGAGCCTTAAGCCTGTCAAACCAGACATTCTGCTCGTCGTTTTCATCAAAAATATCAACGTATTTTTCCAGAATCTTTTTGATTTCAGCTTTGTCAAGATTTTCGGGATAATCTCTGTTGCCCGCAAAAAGTGAATCGTAGAAGAATCCCATATAATCCTTGACCTCGCTCCAGAGACCGAAGTCCTTACGGGGCTTTTTGCCGCCTCTGCCAATGCCGAGAATTTCAACCGCATAAGCCTTATCCGCAGCAAGAAGTTCATAGAATTCGGGGTCGTTATCCTTCGCCCAGGCAGCAACATTCTCGTAAGCGTCCTCAGCTGTCATACGTGAGATAACATCCTTACAAACGTCATAAAGCTTCTGAATATCGAAAAGTGCACCGGACACACTCATTTTCTTGAAGGAGAACTGGAAATCGTTCATGGAAGCTGTGGGATTTGCTCTTCTCCAGTCTTCAAAGTTAGAGTTGAGAAGTGTCATAACATATTCAAGAAGACCGTCTTTGGGATATCCTTCTTTGATATAGAACGCAAGATCGGCTTCAGGGTCCTTACGTTTGGAGATCTTTCTCTTTGAACCGCCGTCAAGCTTCATGAGAGTCGCTGTGTGACAGTATACGGGACGTTTGAAGCCAAGGGCATCAAACAATTCAACGTGCCACGGAAGAGTTGCAAGCCATTCCTCGCCTCTCATGACATGGGTGGTGTGCATAAGGTGGTCGTCAACCGCATGAGCGAAATGATACGGAGGTGTTCCGTTGGATTTGAGAATTACAAAATCCTGCTCATTCTGGGGAAATTCAAGCTCACCCTTGATAGCATCGGTAACTTTTACTCTCTTTGAAGCATCGCCGAGAGACTTAAGTCTGATAACATAAGGTTTATTTTCTTTAAGAGCCGCTTCTATATCTTCGATCGAAGCATCTCTCCATTTTGCGTATTTGCCGTAATAACCGGGGTTAGCGCCGTCAGCTTCCTGCTGTTTATGAATTTCTTCCAATTCTTCATCTGTACAGAAGCAAGGATAAGCTCTGCCGTCCTGAACCAGTTTCTTGGCGAAAGTCTGGTAAATTTCAGTACGCTGGCTCTGTCTGTAAGGACCGTAATTACCGTTATCACCGTCTATAACAGCACCTTCGTCAAACTGAATTCCGTATTTACCAAACATTGTGATAAAGAGCTCTGCAGCACCCTGAACCTCACGTTTGGAGTCAGTGTCTTCAATTCTGAAGTAGAATTTACCGCCTGAAAGATGCGCACTTCTTTCGTTTGCCATTGCCTGATACAGCGCACCGATGTGGAGATATCCTGTGGGACTGGGAGCGATTCTCATAACTCTCGCACCTTCGGGCAGATCACGTGCGGGATATTTCTTTTCCATATCCTCAGGTGTAGTTTTAATGTGCGGATACAAAAGTTCCGCCAGATAGTTGTAATCCAATTTATTCATTCCTTTATATTATTGTCTTGTTAATAGTCCGTAGGGCATAAGAATCAGGAGCCTAATATCTCTAATACCTAACACCTAAAACCTAATACCTAATACCTAAAACCTAATACCTAATACCTAATATTTCATTCTGCATCCTGCATTTTGCATTCCGCATTTTTTTCCTGTTCCGTCTTTAGTCTCACGTATTCCTTGAACAAAGCTCTTGTTTCCTCTGCGGTAAGCGGTTTTTCGGGACCGTAGCCGTGGGGACAAGGGAAGAGTTCCGATGAGCCGTAGATGCGGCAGATGAACCCTCTGCATTGATAGATTGAACAGCGGTTGTTTTTCAGATGAGGACACCAACTGTCGGGCCAATCTACCTTCGGCATACGCTCCAACTCTTCGGGCGCAAACTGTATCTGATTATCGCAACATTCCATGCAGTCTTCCTTGCACATGAATGACGGGATCTTTTCATACAGTTTCTGAATCTCTGTCAGTTCCTTTTCAGCCACGTCAGTTACCCTCAGTAAGATCGTGAACAGTGAAGTTTTCTTTCAATTCAAACGAATAGAAATTCATTGTTGAATCGCCGTTACCGTTGGGAGAAAGAGCCGTCAGACCGAGACGGATCGTTTCGGAAGCAGAAAAGTTAAAATGTCTGATAAGATGCTTGTTCACACCGTCAGGTGAATAGAAAAATGCGATATTTGAACCTTTACGAACAACATGGAGCCAAAGTGTGGGCCAGGGATAGTCGGGACCTGCTGCTTTATCGGAAAAACCGTCTTTTGTAACGCAGGAGGCAACGGCTTTTGTTCTGAAATTTGATTTTTCAAAATTAAGAGTAGCCCAGTTCTGAGCATTGTCATAAACCATTACAGCAGCGGCATCTTCAGCATGGACAAAGTCAAGGTCAAGATGAACTCTTGAAACAAAATCCCCTTTGACATCCACGTACATAAAAGCCGCATTATCAAGATTCTTCTTTCCTTCGGGGTCGCAATACATACCCGTATAAGCTTCCGGAATAAGGCTTATGCCATCTTCTGCAGTTTCAATCAGAGAAAAATCGTCTTCCTCTGCCATATTGCAAAATTGGAAATTACTTCTTTTGAATCCTTTAAGTAAATTTTTCATAATTAGTCCTCCGTTTCGACATTTATTCAGAGTATTGATTATATGTTTTTTTGTAAAGCCTAAAGACCTTACCTCAATTTTCCGCTCGGTTACAGCCTTTTTTTCAAACTAAGAAAAAACCGCTTCTGTGGAAAATTCAGTTTAAACAGTTGAAAAAACCGCTTAAAATCAAGGTTTTCAACGTTTTGAACAGGTTTTTCCACAGAAATGAATATTCATACTTGTGGAAACTGTGGAAAACCCCATCCATCATTATGCACAAAACCTCAAAAAACCTTGAATTATGGGGATTTCCAACAAAAAGGTTTTCCACAGCACTTTTTGGAAAAGCAGGTAAAACCCATTGGTTATGCGGTTTTTTAAAAATGAATAATCCACAAGTTTTTATGCATAAATTTATACAAGGTAAAGGCTTTTTACATTACCGTTTAATTATTTTGTAACAGTACGTCCGATACCGTTATGCCAATCGGTGAGAAGCTTTTCACGAGCTTCAGTACTCATTTCAGGCTTAAAGAGTCTTCCTGTTTTACGAAGGTTCTTTATTTCTTCCTTACTGCTGAAGATTCCTGCGCCAAGACCTGCCATGAAAGCAACACCCTGAGCGGTAGTTTCAGTATTAAGAGGTCTGTTTACAGCAACCTTAAGCAAATCAGCCTGCAACTGCATAAGGAAATCACTTCTTGAAGCACCGCCGTCAACACGAAGTTCGGGAATAGGCATTTTCAGGTCGTCAGTCATTGCCTTAAGCACGTCATATGATTGGAGTGCGATACTTTCAAGAGCCGCACGAATGATGTGGCAGGGCTTTGTACCTCTTGTAAGACCTGAAATGGTTCCCCTTGCATACATATCCCAGTAAGGAGCACCAAGCCCTGTAAATGCGGGAACAAATACAACCCCGTCACTGTCCTTGGTACTTTCAGCGATTCTGTCGGCTTCCTGGGCTGTTTTGATAAGACCCATCTCATCTCTCAACCATTGGAGAACTGCGCCGCCTACGAAAACACTGCCCTCGAGAGCATATACAACCTCGTCATCTGTACCCCACGCAATAGTCGTAAGCATACCGTTCTTGGGATAACGGGGAGTGTTACCTGTATTCATGATAAGGAAGCAGCCTGTACCGTAAGTATTTTTTGTATCACCGGGATTGAAGCAGCACTGACCGAAGAGAGCCGCATGCTGGTCTCCCGCAATACCTGTAACGGGAACTTCCGCACCGAAAACATCTGCTTTTGTCTTTCCGAAATTATGAACAGAAGGATAAACCTGGGGAAGGAGACATCCGGGAATATCAAACAAACGAAGAAGAGCGTCGTCCCAATCAAGTGTATTGATATTGAAAAGCATAGTTCTTGCGGCATTTGTATAATCTGTCGCATGAACCCCAGTCAGGCACCAGAGAATATAAGTATCAACTGTTCCGAAAAGCAAGTCACCGCGCTGAGCCTTTTCACGGGCACCGGGAACATTATCCAGTATCCATTTTATTTTTGTTGCGGAGAAATACGCATCGGTTTTGAGACCTGTACGCTCAAAGATCATGCTTTCATAGCCGTCTTCTTTCAGTTTGTCACAAATAGGAGCGGTTCTGCGGCACTGCCAGACGATAGCGTTATAAATCGGTCTGCCTGTAGCCTTTTCCCACATGATAGTGGTTTCTCTCTGGTTTGTAATACCGATAGCGGAAATGTCCGAAGGCTGAAGACCTGCTTTTGCGATTGCTTCCTTTGCAGTTTCAAGCTGAGAGGTCAGTATATCATAGGGATCATGTTCAACATAACCGGGCTGAGGATATATCTGCTTGAACTCTCTTTGAGCCATTGCAACAGGTTGCCCCTCGCTGTCAAACACAATACTTCTGGAGCTTGTTGTTCCCTGATCAAGGGATAATATGTACTTTATCATGGTGCGCAGTCCTTTCGTAGTAAAATATATTATTTTTTAGATTTATATTCATTGTTTTTAAGGCGCTTGAGAACACGTTTTTCATGAACGCTCTTCTCTCTGCCATAATGCTTTCTGTTATCCTTCGCAGGACGCTGAACGCCTTTTTTGCGGACATATTCAAGACCGACACTGTTAAGGAGAAGATCTTTTTCCTTTTCGGAAAGAGGTCTGTACTCTCCAGGAGCAAGATGTCCGATGGAAAGGTCCCCGATAGCAACTCTCTTAAGGAGCATGACCTCAAGACCGACAGCTTCACACATACGTCTGATCTGACGGTTTCTTCCTTCTGAGATCGTGATATGAAGAGCAGTTTTTACTATCTCCGGAGCATTGTCGTCAAAACTGTCTTTTGTTTCCTTGTATTCTTCAACATTGCTGCCCTTTTCATTTTTCATAGACTGAACCGAAACTGTGGCGGGAAGAGTCATACCGTCGTCAAGTTCAACACCGTTTCGAAGCTGTATAAGCTTAGATTCTTCAACGTAACCGCGTACAGTTACACGATATGTTTTGTTTACATGGTAACGGGGATGAGTAAGTCTGAGAGCAAGTTCACCGTCATCGGTGAGGAGAAGGATACCTTCACTGTCTCTGTCAAGACGGCCGACAGGATAAACTCTGCCTTTGATATTTTTTATCATTTCACCAACGACGCTTCTGTCGTCCTGAGCCTTCATCGAAGTGATAACACCTCTTGGCTTGTAAAACATAAAGTACTGCTTTTCGCAAACTTTAAGATGAAGTCTTTTTCCCTCGCAAACCACGCGATCGTTTTCGGGATCAATATCCATACCGATAGTTGCAGGCTGATTATTGACAATGACCTTACCTTGTTCTACGAGAACTTCAGCGGCTCTTCTTGAGCAGTGGCCGCAATCTGCAATAAATTTTTGTATTCTCATGGGCACAAATTTCCTTATAAAAGTATTTTGCTTTAATTATATCATATTTTTTCGAATTAAACAATAGTTTCTGAAAATAAAAATATGAACAAAATGTTTACTTATCGCAAAAACCTTATTTCAAACCTTGACAGACACGTTTTATTTTGGTATAATCATGTAAAGTAATAAAAATTGGAGGTTTACAAACCATGAATAAAGTAAGACTTGGCATTATCGGTCTCGGCAACATGGGTTCCAGCCATATAAGAGATTATATGAACGGCGCTCATAAAAATATGGAGATCACCGCAATCTGCGATATTGATCCCGCCAGAATCGAAAATGCAAAAAAGGCACTTAAAAATGAAAATATCCCCGCATTCCTCTCTTCCGATGAGATCATCAACTCCGGTCTTGTAGATGCAGTACTTATCGCTACACCCCATTATGACCATCCGACCATCGCAATCGCAGCTTTCGAAGCAGGACTCCACGTTCTTTCCGAAAAACCTGCAGGCGTTTACACAAAAGCTGTACGTGAAGAAAACGAAGCCGCTGTAAAATCCGGCAAAGTTTTCGGTATCATGTTCAACCAGAGAACACGTCCCGCATGGCAGAAGCTCAGAGAAATGGTTCAGAGCGGTGAACTCGGCGAAATGAAACGTGCTGTATGGATCATCACAGAATGGTACAGAACACAGTCCTATTACAACTCCGGCGGCTGGAGAGCTACCTGGGGCGGCGAAGGCGGCAAGGCGGGTCGTAGCCATGTCGGTCTGTGGGCCAAGGAG
>JAZTZU010000094.1:0-11845 GCA_045637625.1 Eubacteriales bacterium | reverse complement strand
ACACCTATTGGGTTAATTCTTTTTGTTTTGCTAAACGAATTCGCAGACCTCCTCGTCTGAGGAGGTCTTTATTTGATTTATTTCGTCCAATAATCTTCAGCAGAATCTTTTGTGAGATCTATGCCTTTGATCTTGAAAGAGAATTTATATGCTTTGTTTCCGTCGAGGAGATATTCCTCGAGAGGTCTGGGGCCGCAGATTGAACTGCCGATACCGCTCATGAATCCGTCAACGCTTACCTGTGTAAGACCCATGTCTTTCACATCTTCAGCGTGACCCCATTTGCAGAGATCGTCTACGGTGTATTTGTGAGCTGAGAAGTGGAAAGGTGTTTCGGAGTAAATTGCAAAGCCTGCTTCTCCGTTGTGAACAACTGCATATCTGCATTCGCTCTTGTTTCCGCTTTCCTGAGGTCTGAGGTAGTAGTTGTGCATATCTTTGACATTGCTGTCGAAAACTCCGAGAACTGAAGAGAGGTTCATGTCGGGATAGCTTTCGTTGAGACCTCTTCCGTACCATGTGCACTTGTCAAATTCTGTGGGCATTTCAAAGAGAATACCGAATCTGGGGAGGAACGGCATGTTGGGTCTTTCAGGTTCAAACTGTTCTGTTACCGTAATCTCGCCGCAGCCTTTGATGATGAATTCAGCGGTGATCTTCGCTGTATGGTCAACTTTGGGTGCTGCAAGTTTCATGTTTACGCGGATCTTAGCTTCTGTATCTGTTACGGAAAGAAGTTTTACACCTGTCACAAACTGCCACAATTTATCGAGAATGTGTTCTGAAGAGCTGTCGCCTCCGTATTTGAAGAAGGCGTCGTTGTCTGTGAGAGCTCTCCATACATTGGGTTTGATACCTGCGGGGAGTCTTGTGAATCCTCTTCTTTCGGGGTACTGAGGTTCTTTGTTTATAAGTTCTTTTCCGTTGTAGATGTAGCTTTCAAATGTTCCGTCAGCCTTTGAGAATTTTGCGGTGAAGTTTTTGCCTGCGAATTTGATGCAGCAGGGTTTTTCTTCGACTGTAAGTTTTTCGTCGCAAACGCAGTCAGCCTTGGGTTCGTATTTGTTGAGAAGAATCTGATGAGTTGCGCAGATATGATCTTTTTCGAGGTAGCATTTTCCGCGGTTATCGATAATTTTGATCGTCAGTGCATATTCAGCATCGTTTCCGATTTCTGCAGGAATTTCAACGGGAAGAGCATCGTGAGGCTCAATTGAGATATTTTCAAATTTGCCTTCGGAAACCTTTTTACCGTTTCTGAGAAGTTCCCAAACGAGGTCGTACTCGGAAATGTTTGTGAAGTCAAGTCTGTTTATCAGTTTGATCTTTCCGCATTTTTCGCAGAATTCAACTGTGAGGGGGCTGTAAGCCTGTTTCATTTCAAGAGCTGCCGTTGAAGGAGTTCTGTCGGGAAGAACGAGACCGTCCACGCAGAAGTTTCCATCGTGGGGATATTCGCCGTGGTCGCCGCCGTATGTATATGTAACTGTTCCGTCTTCGTGTTTGTGCGCTACTGCATGGTCACACCATTCCCAGACGCAACCACCCATGAGACGGGGATATTTGTAGATAACATCCCAGTATTCCTTGAAGCTGCCGGGGCCGATACCCATGGCGTGAGCATATTCGCAAAGGAAGAAGGGCGCTTTGTCTGCCTGATGGTTTTCACCGGGGAAGTTTCTGTAGTCGCTGTATGTTTCATCGTAAGTTGCAATTCTTTCCATGCTGATTGGATCTGTGTACATGCTGCTGTGAACATCATATTTTGTTCTGTGTTCGCAGTAGTGGATCTTCGCATCGGGAATGATCTCTTTGATCTTGTCAGCCATTCTGTCGTGGTTGAAGCCCCAGCCGCTTTCGTTACCGAGGGACCACATGATGATGCTTGCGTGGTTCTTGTCGCGCTGAGCCATTCTTTCAGCTCTGTCAACATACTGCTCTGTCCAATCAGGATGCTGGGATGTGAAGCTCCAGTCGTGGAGACCGTGAGTTTCGAGGTCTGCTTCATCGATTATATAGAAGCCCATTTCATCTGCAAGCTCAAGAATAATGGGATCATTGGGATAGTGAGATGTTCTGATAGCGTTAACGTTGAGTGTTTTCATTACGGTAAGATCTTTGATCATGTCGTTGAAATCTACCGCATATCCTTTTTCGGGATGACTGTCGTGGCGGTTTACACCTCTGATCTTAATTGCAACACCGTTTACTTTGAAAACATCGCCGTCGATGGTAACTGTCTTGAAGCCAACATTATGTTTGATAAATTCATTATTGTCCGCAGAAATAATAAGTGTATAGAGGTAAGGTTTTTCAGCGTTCCAGAGAACGGGAGATTCTACTTTGAAGTCGAATTCGCAAACATTGTTTTCGGAATCCTTTTCAGCTTCGTAAATAACTTTGTCCCCGTCTTTAAGGGTCATTTTAACCTTGCAGTCAGAGGATGTTTTTACATTGAGTTTTGCATTGAAATCAGCGGAGTCTTCGATCTTTTCAGATGTGAACCGGAAGTCTTCAACTGATTTTTCGGGCTGAGCCATGAGGAAAACATCTCTGAAAATACCGTTGCAGCGGAAGAAGTCCTGGTCTTCAAGATATGTACCGTTGCACCATTTGTAAACGATAACGCAGATGTCGTTTTCTCCGTCTCTGAGTTTATCGGTGATGTCAAATTCGCCTGTCATGTGGCTTACCTGATCGTAGCCGACAAGTTCGCCGTTGATGTAAACATGGAATGCACTTACAACGCCGAGGAAGGATATTTTAACATTCATTCCCTTGAAAGATGCGGGAACAGTGAATTTTCTTTTGTAAATACCTACGGGATTATGTGTGGGTACAAGGGGTGGAAGTACGGGAACGGGCATCTGTACATTTGTATAGTGCCATTTTTCATATCCCTGAGCCTGCCATACGGAAGGTACGTATTCTTCTTTGCCGCCAAGGTCTGCTGTCACGAAATCATGAGGTACATCAACTATGGATCTGTAGTATTTGAAGTCCCACATTCCGTTCAGGAGCATGAATCTGTCGGATCTGATGTTTTCGCGGGCTTCTGTTTTGGATGCAAGGCAGTCTTCGGGATTTCCGTAAGGGATAAAATATGTACGGGAGGGGAGTCTGTTTTTTGAAATAACTTTTATATCTTGCCAATCGGGAAGGATTTCGGAATTAAACATTGTTTAGTCTCCTCTTCTTTCTTATAAAATTTAAATCTTTTCTGCTTCAAATATTATGTTGAAAATTTCAGTTAAACGGTCGCTCTGTCCCGAAAGGTATAAATATCCTATAAGCGTTTCGAGTCCTGTTGCCGTTTTGTATTCTCCAACATCGCTGTTTTTGTGCGGCGAGGCGTTGGAATTTCTGCCTCGCTTGAAAACTGTAAGTTCGTCTTCTGTTAAAATAGGTGATATCTTTTCGAAAAATTTCGCCTGTGCGGAAGCGCTTACATATTTCAGTGCTTCTGTGTGAAGTTTTCCGTTTGATTTGTTTGCTTTGAGCAGTAAATGCTCCCTGACATTAAGCTCGTAAACGCTGTCACCCAGATACGCCAGGGCGAGAGGGCTGTATTGCGCTGCGGAGTGTCTGTCTGTAGGTGTTATGTTTGTAAACAAAGCTATTGTCCTTTCGAATTCAGACTTCTCTTCTGTTTTCTATGGCTTTTGAAAGTGTCAGCTCGTCTGCGTATTCAAGGTCGCTTCCCACAGGAATACCGTACGCAAGTCTTGTTACTGCAACACCCAAAGGTTTGATGAGTTTTGCAATATAAAGAGCCGTTGTGTCGCCTTCGACTGTCGGACTTGTTGCAAGAATTACTTCTTTCACTTCATCATTGCCCAATCTCTGAACGAGTTCTTTGATACAAAGTTCCGCCGGGCCTATGTTGTCCAAAGGAGAAATAACTCCGTGGAGTACATGATAGAGACCGTTGTAACCTGCAGTTTTTTCTATTGCGATAACATCTGAAGGCGCGGATACTACGCAGATAACAGAGTTGTCCCGTCTCGGATCTCCGCAAACAGAACATTTTTCTCCGTCTGTCAGGTTGCAGCATTCCGGACATCTGTGTATCAGATTTTTTGCGTTGATTATAGCTTCCGCAAATGCCTGAGCCTGTTCGTCGGGCATATTAAGCACATGAAGCGCCAATCTTTGGGCGGATTTTGCGCCTATTCCGGGAAGCCTGCGGAAGTTTTCCGCAAGTATTTCCAATGCGTTGACTTGATAAGACATGGTTTATCTCAGAAACCCATGCCGGGCATACCGGGGATATTGAGTCCGCCTGTGATCTTGCCCATTTCATTGCTTGTTGTCTTTTCAACTGTTTCAATTGCTTCGTTCACAGCTGCGATAAGCATATCTTCAAGCATTTCCATATCTTCGGGTTCATTGCTTATAACGGAGGGGTCGATCTTGATGGATTTAACTTCTTTTGTACCCATGATCTTGATCTTTACCATTCCGCCGCCGGAAGTAACTTCAAATTCTCTGTTGTTGAGCTCTTCCTGCTTCTTTTCCATATTTTCCTGCGCCTGCTGTACTTTTCTCAAAAGTTCCTGCTGGCTCGGACCCTGAGGGATTCTTACTTTCATGTGTGTTTACCTTACCTTTCATGTGTTTGTAACGGTCATCAGTTGAAGTCAAAATAACCGTTGCTTTCAATGTTTTCGTATGTTGAATTATGTTTTACGTAGTCATTTATGTTGCCCTTTGCAACTTTTACTTCGTAGCCGATACGTCTGTTTTTTTCGAGGGCTTCCGAAAGTTTTGCAATGCTCTGAGGTGTTTTCAGATCGGTCAGATCTCTGTCATTGCTGCAAAGGAACATTACTTGTTTTTTGTTGTATACCGCTCTGCAGTAGTTTGCTAAAAGTGCACCCAGACCTCTGTCTTTTTCTCTCACCGTATCTGCAATGTCTTTCAACGCCATAAGCTCCTGCCATGGACCTCCGTCACCGCTGTCTGTTTCAGTTTCTGTCGGTGCGGAATTCTGAATCGGTTTGGGAATCGGTTTTGCCTCTTCAATTTGGGGTTGTGTCGGTTTTTCTTCCGGGAGAGGTACTTCTTCAAAGAATTCGTCCATCGGTACGGGAGGCAGGTATTCTTCCGGCGGCGGTGGGATCATGCTGTCGTCGAAGTCCGGCATCGGTGGCTCTTCAGGTTCCGGTCTGAGGGGAACTTCTGTTTTTGGGGGAGCAGGTTCAGGCTCTTTTCTTGTTTGTTCAGGCTGAATCTGTTTCAGAGGTTCTTGCTGTTCTGTTTTTTTGGGAATAAAATCAGCTGCAACTTTAACCCCGTTTGTTTCGAGGTCTTTTAGCTGACCTTCCAATTTCCCCATTCTTGCAATTAAAGCATCATTGTTTTCCGCAAATGAGGGTTTTGCTATTTTTACAAGACAAAGCTCTGCTGCGGCTCTCTTATCGGGGCTTCTTGAGAAAGAATTTGATGCTTCAAAAAGAGTATCCATTGCATAAACTATATGCTCGTAAGAGTATTTTTTTGCAAGTGCTCTCAGTGCTTTTATGTCTTCTTCGCTCTTGTCAAGAAATTTTTCTGCGGAAATCGCTGATTTTACAGCCAAAAGATCTCTGAATACTGCTGTAAGTTCGTTTATCATGAGGCTCAGATCTTTTGAGGAGAAGTAAAGCTCATCGACGAATTTATAAAGCGTATCTATATTTTCATCTGCCATACTTTCCGCAATATTATAGAGCTTTCCTCTTCCGATGACGCCTAAAAGGGCTTCTGCTTCCTCGTAAGAGCTTGACTCGGATACTTTTTCGAGGATCGAAAGTGAGTCTCTCACCGAGCCGTCTGCAAGCGTTGCAACAAGTCTTACAGTCTTATCGTCGGCTGTTTTATTTTCAAGTTTAAGAATTTTGTATATCTGATCTGATATGTCTTTGACGGAAAGTCTTCTGAAGTCAAATCTCTGACATCTTGAAAGTATTGTTGCCGGAATTTTATGAGATTCTGTTGTTGCCAGAATGAAAATTACATGAGCCGGAGGTTCTTCCAATGTTTTGAGCAATGCGTTGAAAGCTCCTGCGGAAAGCATATGGACTTCGTCTATAATATAAACTTTATATTTTGCCTTTACGGGGGTATAAATTATTTCATCGCGTATCTGTCGGATGTTTTCCACGCCGTTGTTTGACGCTGCGTCTATTTCCATTACATCAAAAATACTTCCGTCGAGAATACCCTTGCAGACTTCGCATTCGTTGCAGGGTTCACCGTTGATGGGGTTAAGGCAGTTTACGGCTCTTGAAAGAATTTTTGCGCAAGTCGTCTTACCTGTTCCGCGTGTTCCGCAGAAAAGGTATGCATGTGAAAGTTGATTTGTCGAGATCTGATTTGTCAGAGTTTTTGTTATGTGGTTTTGTCCCACAACGTCTGAAAATGTCAGCGGACGGTATTTTCGATAAAGAGCGTAGTGCATTTGTTTCCCCTTGGAATCTTTATAGATATAGTTATAGAGATATCTTCTGTGTTTTTTCAAAAGATATCTTTTCGTTTTTATGTGAATATAATAAAAGGAAGACGGGTTCCTTGCTGTGCACCTCGTAAATGCTTAATGCTGCTCAGTTCCCTGCCTGACATGGTTCACACGCAAGGTCACGCAAGACCCGTCTTCCGTATTATATTATATACTATTTTTAAGAAAAAATCAATAGGGTAAAGCGAACAAATTATAAAATCTTACAGTAAGTTTCTAACTATTTTTGTCAAGTACTGTTTTTTGTCACTTTTACAGAAAATTTCACCGATATTTTATCTCTGTTCTCTTGAATTTTTTCGCTATATGTGGTATTATAAATAAAAAAAGAAAATGAGGTCAGACTATGAAAAAGAAAATGTTTACACTCAGCTATGACGATAATGTTCTGCAGGATAAGAGGCTCGTTGAGCTTTTAAATAAATACGGACTCAAATGTACGTTTAACGTGAATTCGGGAATCTTTTCCGACAGAACTCATATACATACCTCTTGCGGCGTAACTTTTGAGCATTTCCACATAGAGCCCGAAGAAGTTAAAGAACTTTATGCCGGTCATGAGGTTGCAACACACAGCGTTACTCATCCCTCACTTGTAGGACTTGACGAAGAACGTTTTACAAAAGAAGTTGTCGGAGATATGGAAGCGCTTTCAGCCCTTGTCGGTTACAAGGTCAACGGTCATGCGTATCCCGGAGGTTGTTTCGACGAAGAAACCGCACGCCGTCTCGGTGAAAAGGGAATTCGTTACGCAAGAACTGTAGTAAGTACAGGAACTTTTGATTTTCCCGAAAATCCTTTGATCTGGAATCCTACAGCAGCGCACGTAGATGGTTCTGACGGCTTGAGAGTAAATAAGAAACTTTTTGAGCTTGCGGATAAATTCATTGAAGCTGAAAGCGGACTTTTCTATGTCTGGGGACACGCTTATGAGCTTGATCCTTACGACAACTGGGAAGTTATTGAGGAATTCTTTAAAAAGATCTCCGGTCATGAGGATATTATGTATCTGACGAACTCCCAGGTTCTTGACGAATTGGGTTTGTAAAAAATTCAAATTTAAAGGCGGAACTTTTTTCTGTTTTTGCCGTCAAACCAATGTCAGTAAAAAAATGAAAGGTAGAATTTGTTTTGACATTTAAAAAATCTTCGCTTCCCATGATCCTGGCCGCGGTAATTTGTATTCTGTTGGGCATGGGGTTGATTCTGTTATGCATTTTTGTTCCCGCAGATGGTGTTGAAGGGGAAGATGCTAAGCCTGAGATCAATAATTCGGGCAATGTTATTCCCGAAAAGGATCCGATCATTCCTGAAGTTCCAGATGTTCCCGCTCCTGTTGAACCGGAACAGGGGGCATCTTCGGAAAATGAAACCCCTGTTGAGCCTTCAGAACCTGAAACTCCCGTGACTCCCGAAGTTCCGGTTGAACCGAACGTTCCCGAGGACCCCACAGTTCCGGTTGAGCCTGAAATCCCTGCTGTTCAGGAGGGTGAATCTTCTGAAACCCAGTATGTTTCTTCCAAAAACGATCCGCTTCTGATCCTTGCAAATGTTGATAATCCCTTGCCTGATGATTTCGAGGTCGGGGAGCTTGAAACTGTTCAGGGAAACTATAAGCTGGATATTCGCGCAGCTTCTTATGCAAGGGATATGATTGCCGCAGCGAAAGCCGACGGTATAACTCTTCAGCTGTGTTCGTCTTACCGTGCGAAATCTCTTCAGCAGACACTTTTTGATAATAAATACAATTATTACATCTCAAACGGCTGGAACGCTGATGACGCTTACGCAAAAACAGCCACGATAATTGCAATTCCCGGTACAAGCGAACATCAGACAGGTCTTTGTATGGACGTTGTAACTCCTTCATATCAGGTCCTTGATGCAGGATATGCTGAAACAGCCGCTGCAAAATGGCTTGCTGAAAATGCGTGGGATTACGGCTTTATTCTCCGTTACCCAAAAGATAAGCAGGACATCACAAAGATAATTTTTGAGCCTTGGCATTACCGATTCGTCGGCATCGAAAACGCAAAACTCATCAAGGAAAGCGGCCTTTGCCTCGAAGAATATCTTGAAACTTTGGAATAAATATATTTTATAATTAAGTGGGAGAATTTCTTCTTTTCGCGGAAAAAGAAGAAATTCTCCCACTTTGACCCCTTCAAAAGAAGAAAACCGACTTCGGGGAAAGCAACATGAAATATAATTTAGCCCGTATTCGGTTTTCCGGGTGGGGGTATGGGGGCGGGTACCTTTTTTCGTGAAAAGGTACCCGCCCCCATGTAAAATACTATTGATTATTCTTCTACTTTGGGAACACCCTCATTGAGGAGTGTTGCTTTTTTGTTGAGCTTTGTTTTCTTGTAGCCCATTTCTGGGTGGAAGAGGTATGCGTGGCGGTCTTCCATTTCGTGGAGAACTCTGTATTTTCCGTCTTTGAATTCGATAGCGGCACCGTCTTCTGCGGAAATTCCGGGGAAGCTCTGGTATTTGACTGCTTCTGTATAAGTCTTCCATTTTGTCGCATTATAATGGGGGCAGAAGCTGTAGGGGAGGAATCCGAGGCATTTAACGAACATGAATGAGCCGTCAAGGCCGCAGTCGTCATATCCTCTGTCGTACCAGCACATCGCACCGGAGCTGATACCGCAAAGGATTGCCCCGTTTTCTTCATGTGCTCTTCTGAAAAGCTCGTCCGCACCTGTTCTTGTGAATTCACTCATAACTCTCATGAGATTTCCGCCGATTGCATAAATGATATCTGCGGACATGATTATTTTTTCGAGCTTTTTGCTTCCTTTTTTGTATTCGGAAAGCTTGAGCACATGGACATCACAGCCTGCGTCAACGAAATCCTGATAAGCTTCCGTTTCGGGTGTGAAATTGTCAAAGCCCGCTGTGGGCAGAAATACTACTTTGGGGCAATCCTTTTCGGAGAGCTTTTTGATGTGTTCAATAAAGCTCATGGTTCTGATCGTCTTATCACCGTAGCCGCTGATAGTTACTATTGCTTTCATTTTATATATTCCTCTCTTAAATAAAATAATTACGGTATATTTCTATACCGTAATTATAATACTATTTTTTGGATTTGTCAAGGGGTAGAGAGGCTGATTTCACAAATGAATTCAAGACTTTCCCTGTCAAGCTTTGTTATCGAGTTGCTTCTGTAGAGATAGATGTTCTTACCCGAGTAGCATACACGTGATTCTGAATACGTATCATAGATCTTTTCAAGATCTGCAACATTTACTTCAAGTCCGTCTTTTGAAATTTTGACTTCTGCGAGTGTCTCTGTGTTTGTCCACATTTCATCGTATGTTGTCAGGGGGAAATAGCCTGTGTTTGTGCTTGCGGAATATACAAAAGCATTGTGGTTGTCTTTTGCGACGCTGTATGCGTTTTTACCGCCTACATAGTTTTCCACATCCAATTCTGTGGGATTCGCAGGATCGGAAACATCGAAAAGGGAAACTTTAAGACCCGAAACAGATGTTGAAACCCAGTCACCGTAAACGTTATCAACTGTTTCGCTTCCGATTCCAAGGAGGAGGCCGTCACCGACAGGGTGGAGATATGTTGAGAAACCGGGGACTTTAAGTTCTCCGAGAACTACCGGGTCGTTTTCACTCATGTCAATTACGAACAAGGGGTCTACCTGTCTGAATGTTACCAGATAAGCTGTGTCACCCATAAAACGTGCGGATTTTATGCTTTCATCGGGAGCAAGACCTGTGAGACTTCCGCAAAGTTCCATGTTTATGTCGAAAACATAAATATTGTTCATGTTCATATATTTTTCGCCGTTATAGATATTTGCGGTGGTGGCAATTCTGAATTTGCCGTTGTATTCGTCATAGGAGAACTGGGTCGAAGCATAACCCGGAGCTCTTGCTGTGCCGATTGCCTGAATTCCGTTTGTTATGGAATATTTTGCGATATCTGTCTGAGAACCGTCGTTTGTCCATGTGTCGTTGAAAACGTAAAGATTCTGAGAGTTCATGTAGATATCTGAACCGCTTCCGAGAAGGTGCAAAGTTTCGGGACTTTCATCGGAATGATAGTCTATTATGGCAATGGTCATGATATTTGTCTGCGGTTCATCCCAGATACATTTTGCTATATCTGTTACCTCAGGAGTGCAGTCTCCTGTAATGCTGTCGTTGATCTCGGGCAAAATATCCGTGACCGCGGGCATTGTGTTGTAGCGGTAAAAATATTTGTTGTTTACAAGATAGAGTTTTCCGTTCATTTCTCTTGAAGAAACGAGGCTGCCTTCAAATGAGAGCTTTCTTGCTTCAAAGGGGTTTTCCCTGTCAGAGATATCATATATTGCTATGGTTGTGTAGTTTTTGTATGTGTAGTAAATATAGGGCTGGGGTACATATGTTCCTGTAGGATCGTCAACGAATTTGGAGCCGTCTGTATATCTGTGTTCTTCGGCTACATTTTCGTTGTAGATCAATATTGCATAGTCGCCCTTGATGTACATTTCGTTTATGTAGCGGTAATCCGTGCCATTATTGATTGATATGGATGATATTTCTTCCGGTTCGTCATCCTGAATGTCCACGATGGTGAAGAGATCTCTGTTGATGATGTAAATATATTTACCGTCTGTTTTGAGAATGTCGCCTTCATCAATTCCTTCGACCTGAACATTTGTTGAGGAGAAGTCGCTGCTGTCGTCTGTCGTTTCGTTTTTGGAAGGTGCGTTGGGCGCTACAGGTGCGGGAGAAGGCTCTACAGGCACCGGTGCAGGTGCTGTCGGCGCTGTTGGTGTGGGTGCAGGTGAGGGCATCGGGGCTATAGGGGCGATGCTGGGTGCTACGATCATTGCATCTTCTTCGATGAGATCCGGTCCCGAATAATAACTGTTCATGAAGTATTCTTCCACATAAGCGAGAAATTCCTCTTCGTTTATGAAGTATTCGATCTCTTCAGTCTTCATCTGTTCTGGTGGGGTGTCGATCTCTCCGGGAATCTGAGCTGCGCAGGAAGCTGTCAGAATAATTGCCAGAAGCATTGCGATTGTTGAAAGATATTTTTTCATGTTTTTCACTCTCCAAAGTTATATTTTTTATCTTTTACTTATTAGACGACAAAACAAGAAAAAAGTTCCACTAAAAAATTCAAAATGCAGAATGTGGAATGTGAATTTTTTGTGAATATCTCTTGGGTAGTGCAGAATGCAAAATTTTGTAAAAGCTGTATTTCGCCTTCTCCCTCAGTCGGCGTACGCCGCCAGCTCCCTCCCGGAGGGAGCTATATACAACCTCCCTCCGGGAGGTCACAATGTCACAAAGTGACATCGTAGGGACCGCGATTAGCGGTGGAAGGAGC
>JAZTZU010000093.1:0-10158 GCA_045637625.1 Eubacteriales bacterium | reverse complement strand
AACTCGTGTTTCAGCCGTGAAAGGGCCGTGTCTTAACCGCTTGACCAACGGGCCGTATGTGGTAGCGGAAGCTGGATTTGAACCGGCGACCGTTCGGGTATGAACCGAGTGCTCTAGCCAACTGAGCTATTCCGCCACATTGTCGCCATTCTTACCGTGCTTCGCACAAAACAGCTTATATATTATACACCAAAAATCTTGATTTGTCAATAGGGTTATTGTGACATTTCTGAAAATATTTATCTTTTATCTTTTTTACCCCCCAAAAAGACGAAACCTTAAACAAAAAAAAATTCCCCCTCAGCTAATTTTTTCTTCTTAATTTCATGTTTTTTCGAATATAAATATTGCAATTCCGCTGATTTTATGATATACTGAATAAAAAAAATAATTGGAGAATCAGTTATGCTTCATTTTGAATGTGATTATGTAATGGGTGCACACCCGAAGATATTAGAAAAATTTATTGAAACAAACATGGAGGCTTATCCCGGTTACGGAAACGACCCCTACACAGCCAACGCAAAAGAAAAGATCAAAGCCGCTTGCGGAAATCCAAACGCAGAAGTTCATCTTCTCACGGGCGGAACACAGACGAACAAAATCGTTATAGACTCCATGCTCCAAAGCTACGAGGGCGTAATTGCCGCAACAACGGGACATGTAAGCCTTCACGAGGCGGGAGCCATTGAGGCTTCGGGGCACAAAGTCCTGCAAATTCCAGGCAAGGACGGCAAGCTTTGCGCTGAAGATGTGGAAAAGTTTATCAAAAACTTCTACGCAGATCCAAGCTACGAACACATGGTATTCCCCGGAATGGTCTACATTTCTCATCCCACGGAATACGGAACTTTATACACGAAATCAGAACTGGAAGCCCTTTCGGAGGTATGCAAGAAATTTGACATTCCCCTGTTCATGGACGGCGCACGTCTCGGATACGGACTCATGAGCAAAAACACGGACGTTACCCTGTCTGATATAAACGAACTTTGCGACGTTTTCTACTTCGGAGGCACGAAAGTAGGGGCGCTTTGCGGTGAAGCGGTGGTTTTCACACACAAAAATTCCCCCAAACACTTTTTCACTTTCATCAAGCAGAACGGAGCACTCCTGGCTAAAGGCAGACTTCTGGGCGTTCAGTTCGATACCCTTTTCACCGACGGACTATATTTTGAAATCAGCAAAAACGCAATCGAAATGGCTGAAAAGATGAAAAAAATGTTTAAAGACAAGGGATACGAAATATTCATCGACTCACCAACAAATCAGCAATTCTTTATTCTTGACAACGACAAAATGGCTGAACTGCAAGAAAAAGTCGTTTTTGAATTCTGGGAAAGACTTGACGAAGACCGCGCCGTGGTCCGCTTCTGCACCAGCTGGGCAACTACAGAAAAAGACCTCGAAGAGCTGAGTAAAATTATTTAATTAAATTTTCTTCTACCCACCTAACATTTGGCTCTTCTCTTTCACTATATAGGTGAAAGCATTGATCAATAGCTCGGAGAAAAAACAATGAAAAAACAAGAATTGCTGAAAATCATCAACGAAGAACTTATCGAAAAGCTGTACGGATTCTGTTACGCGAGGACTAACGACGGTTACGAAGCACAAGACCTTTGCTCGGAAATAATTTTAGAGCTTGTAAAAGTCTCAAATTCTGAGGGAGATATTAAGGAGCTTTTCCCTTTCGTTTGGAAAGTTGCGCGAAATGTCTATGCAAAATTTTCAGAAAAGAGAAAAAGACACGCCGAAGCCTTCTATGACGGAGATTCGGAAGAGATTCTTCCATTGATCGCCGCAGAAGAGGATGAAGACGATGACAGTTCGGAGCTTTTAAGCGCTGTTTACCGCAGAATCTCATTCCTGACCAAGGCGTACAGAGAAGTTATGATAATGTTCTACATCGACGGAGTATCCACGGCAGAAATCGCTAAAAAGCAAGGAACAAGCGAAACGGCAGTCCGTCAGAGGTTATTTTCCGCAAGGAACAAAATCAGAAATGAGGTAGAAGAAATGAATGAAATCAAAAATAAACCCGTAACATTAAGCAATCTTGAATTTGAAATATGGGGAACAGGTAGTCCAGGTTGGGGCGACCCAAGAAGTGTATGCACAAGGCAGTTTTCTTATCATATCGTCTGGCTTTGCAGAAAGAAAGCTATGAGTGCTTCCGAAATCGCCGCAGAGCTGAATGTCCCCACAGTTTACGTAGAAGAAGAGCTTGAGATCCTCACTCGCGGAGTAAACGGCAAATATGGTTGGCTCAGAAAGTTGGATAACGGAAAATACATAATCAACGTAATCCTTCTTGAAAAAGGAGTAATTGAAAAGGCTCACGAAATTTATAAAGAGCAGATACCTGCCGTAAGCAAAGTGATTACTGAATTCATCGAAAAAAACGAAAAAGATTACCTTGCATTCCCATATCTTAACAAAAAGGTTGACTTAAATCTTATTCTTTGGCAGAACATACAAGGAATGGCGAATATTTTGAATTTTAAGGTTGAAGAAGTTCTGGAGAAAAAATATTTTCCCGAACTCAAAAAGCCCGACCGACCTTTTTCACTTTTCTGTAATGAAAATACAGGCATCAGCTACGGCGGCGGTTGCGATGGTATCTCTGCCGAAAACATCTGTGGATATTCAAGGGTAAAACTGACGAATATTTATGATTCAAATATTCAAAAGCATTTTTCCTGCGGCCATAATATTTCCACAGATCCCCAACTGCAGCTTGCAATCAACGCAATAGACGGTATTGATATCAACGATCTTTCTGATTTAGAAAAAGAACATGCGGCAAAAGCAGTTGAATGCGGATATCTATACAAAGACGGTGAAACTCTTTACACAAAAATCCTTGTTACAGATAGTGAAAACGAAAAGAAGCTTTTCGACATATCAAAAAGAATGGCTAAAGAATACCTCAACAAAGAAGCGGAAAAAGTTGCTGAAAAAATGGCAAAACTCATTAAAGATAACGTACCGGAACATCTTATGAATGAGTGGCGACTCGCAAATCTCCTTGCAGGTATGCCCGTTTTAAACACGGTCATTGAAGAACTCATCGAAAAAGGTGACCTCACACCGCCCGAAAACGGCATCGGCGCAGAAGGCTGCTGGATGATCGTGAAGAAATAAACTATTTGATTACAGTATAAGCCCCCCAATTTCGGGGGCTTCATTTTTATAATGAATCTTTTTCAATTTTATTCATTTAAAGGCTTGAAAACTGTTTTAATATATGCTATAATATTATTGAAGAAAAAACTCAAAGGAGACCCGAAATGAACTTTATTGAAATTGCAAAAGCACGCCAATCCTGCAGAAATTACGACGAAAACAGACCTGTTGAAAACGAAAAGCTTGAAGCAATACTTGAAGCGGCACGCCTTGCACCCTCAGCATGCAACGGTCAGCCCTATCATATAACCGTATGCACAGGAGAAGCGGCAAAAAAGGTGGCAGCAACCACTATGGGAATGGGAATGAACAAATTTGCACCCCAAGCGCCCGTGATACTTGTCATATCCGAAGAGGATTACGTAAAAACAGCCGCATTTGGCGCAAAAATCAAAAATAACGACTACCGTTCCATTGATATCGGAATTGCCACCGCATATCTCACAGCAGAAGCTACTGCGCAAGGACTTTCCACTTGTATACTCGGTTGGTTTGACGATAAAAAAGTTCGTGAAATCTGCGGCGTAGATAAACCCGTCCGCCTGGTAATAACCCTCGGTTACGCAAAAGAGGGCGACCCCTTGAGGACAAAAAAGAGAAAATCGGTGGAAGAGCTGATATCTTATAAAAACTAAAACCCATTACACAAAAGGGGCTGGCTCATTTAGAACCAACCCCTAATTCTATACTTCTTCAATTCTAACAGCAGTACCGTGGGCGATGACCGCAAACACAACAGTTCATAAGGTTCTCTCCTTAATTTATTTCAAATTCTGCGTAAAACATTTTCTTATCGTAATCCCCTGTCCCTCTGAAATACATAACTTCTTTACCTATCCTGTATTTACCCGGAGCAAGCTGTCCGTAAAGCCATGCCCAATTCATATCCCATTCGACTTTACTGTTTACGGGGATAATCCACCCCTCTGCCGTCCATGCTATATCATATTCATGGGGCAAATAGTCAATATCTACCCAATCGCCTCCGACAAATTGCTGAATGGTATAAAAACTTCCCGTAAGAAGTTCCGTAGCATCTGAACCACCGTTTTGCTCGCAAATTATTGTAAGACTTTCGGGGGTTACATTTTTCACGGAAAGTGTTACTCCCCATGAGTCAACGATCTCAAATTCCGCATAATACGGTTTTTTTAAAGTAACCGTTTCGTCGCTTCCGCTTTCAACTACCCCGTAAACTACAACATTTCTGCAATATCTGTATTTTCCCACGGGAAGTTCACCGTAATAATAGTTCCAGTTTACGGTAAACGAAAAAGAACTGTTATTGATCTGATTCAATGACTCAACAGGCCATGCAACCTCGTCAATTATATAAGGAACAAACTCCCATTTGCCGTCCACATACTTTTCTATCCAAAAAGAATTATCCAGAAGATAGCGGTATTCGGGATGCTCTCCGCCGTACTGCATAATACCAAGCTTAATACCTGTCGGGGTAGCTTCGCTTGCTTCAAACTTGATACCCCACTCATCGTCAACAACGGGAACAGGAGGTTCTCCTATTTCAAAAAAACCGTAGAATTTTCTGCTTTCGGTATCAGCCATATTGATATGACCGCAGACTTCTTTATAAATTCGGTATTCACCTACGGGGAGTTCTCCATAAAGCTTTGACCAGTCAATTTCCCATTTCGTAACGCCGTTTACGTTTATGAGATACGCAATTTCATTCCAATAGATCTCATCAATAATGGGCTCGACCTCTTCCCAGTCATACACGCCTTTGACTTCAAGAACATAAGCCTGACCTGTGATAAAATCACCAAGAACCACACCTTTTTCCTGCGTACAAACAAGCGTCAGCCCCGTGGGTGAAACTTTTTCCACATCAAAAGAAATACCCCAGTTTATGTGTGCTACAGGCTGAACAGGTGCAGGCTCGGCAGGTTCGGGCTCGGAAGAAATACTGTCGCTACCAAGTTCAATATATTCAGAAATGATACCGTTGATATCAGCTCTCTCGGAATCAGTCAGATTAAAGCTCCTGTTGTTTGCATTATCATTAAAAGTTCCGCAATCGGAATGATAATAATATATAGTTCCACTTACAACAACTACACAGTCGTTCAGGCAATCCCCAGTACCTTCAACGAAACGGTTTTCATCGGACAAAACAGAGAAAATCTTATTTGCATGAGTTTCCGATACAGATTTCACATAAGCATTCGGTTCGTTTGAATTCCTCGAAGTCGGCCCCACAAGCACGCTCAACGGTTCATTTTCGGGAGATTGAATATCTTCCGCAACAGGTTCATTCTCAGATACAGGCTCACTTACGGAAACAGAGTCATTTTTCCTTGCAAAACCGAGAGTCATATATTTTCCAAAAACTTCATTCAGCTGAAGTTTTTCTTCTTCGGTAAGGGTCAGACATTTCCCGTTATCAAATCTCACCAGATTTCCGCAATCTGAATGATACTGCATGTCAACTCCGTCAACATTGAGATAACAATCCATAAGACAGTTTGGCATGGTCTGGACATATCTGCTTTCATCTGAAATAATCAGACTGAAAAACTCAGAATCTGACGGACTCAACACATTGGAAGTTTTCCCGCTTCGGTTTGAAAGAATAACATCTGCTCCAACTTTCTTTTCCGTAAGAGATACTATCAACGATTCAAACTCATCTTCGGAAAAACCGCTGACTTCAATAATATAATCAAGTTCCCCGTGGTGCATGAACGCATAAAAACTTCCGTTAAGCTTGTAACCGGTAACTGTCGAACCGTTCAAACTGCAATGTATGGGTGAAGCACTTTCAACAACAGTATCATAAGCAGGAACACCAAAAGGAGAAACGGAGATATCTAACTTTTTACTATTTTCAGCCTCAAAATAAAAAACGTAATCATGAAGAGCATAGACCTTTTCCCCTGAAGAGGAATCCGGAAGGCTGAGAGAATAAAAACTTTTCAACTCAAATTCAGACGGGATATTCGCAACAAATTCAGTAAATTTCAATCCCATAGTTTCGTTGAATTCTTTAAGGACGACGACCCAATCATCCTCGGATAAATCATTGTAATTCGAAATATTACCGTCTATATCTGAGGAAGAAACACCTGAAGCTCCGTTCAAAAAAAGTTCCCCCTCCTTAATCTGAGGTTTCAAGTTATCACAAGCTGAAGCACCGAGACACAGCATTGCGGCAAGAAATCCAATCATGTACTTTTTCATAATTTATCCAATCCTTTCGGCTATTATTTTTATCATTTAATTAGACGATACAAAAGGGAAAAAGTTCCGTATATAAATAAAAAAATTTATTTTTTTTCAAAAACCTATTGCCTTTTAAGTTTTTTTGTGCTATAATAAGCTAAAGAAAAAATCTCAGATCAAAGGAGAGATTATTATGGCATATATAAGAGATAAACATGAAGAACTCACCGGTTTTCAGGAATCCGGTGAATTCCAAAAAATATTCGATGTCCAGAGCGACTTCGTTATGGTTTACAGAATCAACGAAACACTCGCACAGAGAATTAAAGATTACAGAGATGCAGGTTACGTTATCCATCTGATGTCCGGTATTTCATGGGGATATTACAAAGACTATCTTTACGGAGAATGGGATGGAATCGACCATTGGGACGAAGCTCAGGAAGACAGATTCGGCAATCGGATCATGCACGGCCACGACTGTCCTTACATGGTTCCAAGCATCACATTTGCAGACTACCTGACAGAAAAACTTAAGATTGCTGTAGATCTTGGCGTTGAAGCTATCCATGTCGAAGAACCGGAATTCTGGGACAGAGGAGGATACTCCCCCGCATTCAAACGTGAGTTTGAAATGTACTACAAAAAACCGTGGGAAGCTCCCCATTCATCCATCGACGCCCGCTATAAATGTGCCCGTCTTAAGGCTTACCTTTACAAGAGAACAATTGACAGAGTCAGCGCTGCAATCAAAAACTACGCACTCACAAAATACAATAAACTCATCAGATTTTATGTTCCGACCCACAGCTTGCTGAACTACACACAGTGGAAGATCGTCAGCCCCGAAGCTTCACTTACAGAAGTTCCCACAGTAGACGGATACATCGCACAGATCTGGACAGGTACTTCACGCGAAAGGAATGCTTACGAAGGCGTTATCAAGGAAAGAACATTTGAAACCGCATATCTTGAATACGGTGTAATGCAGGAACTTGTTAAAGGTACAGGCAGAAGAATGTGGTTCCTCCACGACCCCATTGAAGACATGGACTATTATGATTGGGACGACTACCGTTACAACTACCTCAAAACAGTTTCAGCGTCACTCCTTCATCCGAAGATCAACACCTTTGAAATATGTCCCTGGCCTCGCAGAATCTTCGGCGGTAAATATCCTAAAAACGACCCCAATGCAATAGATATTCCCGATGAATACGCAACGATCCTCAGCAACAACTTCCAGATGCTGGGAGACCTTGAACTCGGAGAATCCACAACTCCCGTAAAAACAGGTATTCTTATCAGTGACACATCTCTCTACCAGAGAGGCTATCCCGACGGCATCCTGAAAAAAGTCAAAGCAAACGAAGTCGGCACAGTACTCAGAACTTCCGAGGAAGAACTCCGCGAATTTGAAAACGTTCTTTTCAAAGGCAACGGCGACGACGAAATGAGATATAATTTCGAAATCACACAGATGCTTCCCGGTTTCTACGGACTCAGCCTTCCCCTCCTCAAACACGGTATGCCCGTACGCCCGGTACTTCTTGACAACGCAAGAAGATACCTCGGATATCTTGACGACTACGATGTTATCGTAATGAGTTATGAATTCTGCAAGCCTGACTATCCCGAAGAAAATGCTGCTCTTGCAAACTGGGTACGCGCAGGTGGAACACTCGTTTACGTTGGCGACGGTTTTGACCCATTCCATAAAATAGACAGTTTCTGGACAGGAAAATACAATTCAGCAGCAGAACAGCTCTTTGATCTCCTTAACATAGAACCTCTTGAATCCGGAAAATCTGGAATCTACAAAGTAGATAAGGGTTGCATTGCGATCTGGAACACATCCCCCTCATCATTCTGTTGGTCAAGAGATAAAGCTGAAGAATGGAGAAACTTCTTCACAAAAGCTATCGAAACAATGGGATACAAGTGGGACAGAACAAACTGCATCTCCGAACGCAGAGGTCCGTATCTCGTTGCAGCAGTATTCGATGAAAACGAAAATGAAACACCGTTTGTTGAAAAAGGTCTCTTCGCTAATATGTATGACCCTGCATTTGAAATTATTAACGAAGTCAAACTTCTCCCCGGACAGGATGGCCTCTTCTTTGATTTCTCAAAAATCGAAGGTGAAACTCTCCGCGTGATCGGTACATCCGCAAGAATCTTCTCAATGGAAGAACAGGACGGAAAAATAGCTATAGACTGCCAGGCAGCAGACAAGATCACTACAAATATCAGAATCAGAACTCCTTACCCCGTTAAGATAGAAGAAGACGGCATGACCTGCACATGCGACAATGCAAGCAAGACAGCTCTTATTTCTTACAGAAGTGCAGGAGAAAGAAAGAACTTCAGAATCGTAAAAGACGGAGAATGGAAATAATTATAAAACCGAAAGGAATCAAAATCATGACAGATAATTTAAAAGAAGCTTTATACACAAAAGTCCCCCTCAGATTCAGCGAAGACGGAAAATACAAAATTCTTATGGTTTCCGATATACACGGAGGCAAAGGCTTTGCAGCTAAAAAAACAGTAGCAGCTCTTCAGGCTCTTATCGATGTACATAAACCTAATCTCGTACTCCTTGGCGGTGACGTTGCAGGTCCCGGTTACATTCACATTGAAAATCAGGAACAGCTTAAAGAAATGCTTGATGCTCTTTCCGCACCCATGGAAAACGCAGGTATTCCCTGGGCTCATGTTTACGGCAACCACGACGATAACTACGGTCTCCCCAACGAAATGCATCAGCCCATTTATGAATCTTATCCCCATTGCGTATCAAAAGCAGGTCCCGAAAACATTTCAGGAACAGGCAACTACGTTCTCCCCGTTTATGATGCAAAAGGCGAAAAGATCCTCTTCAATGTATTCGGATTCGACTCTCACCACTCTGTGCCGGAGATGAAAAAACAATTCAATCTCCCCGAAGAAACGAGATTCTTCCACGCAACAAACTGTGCTGACGGAGACTATGACGGCGTACACTTCGACCAGGTAATGTGGTACTATCAGACTTCCGTTGAAATGGAACAGCATAACGGCGCAAAGATTCCGGCTATGGCTTATATGCACATTCCTGTTCCCGAACTCGCTTACGGCGCTGTTGACAGAACAAAATTCAGATACAAGGGCATTCAGGGCGAAAACGTAGCTTGTGCGATCGTTAACAACGGCTTGGTAGGCGCAGCTCTTCAGAGAGGCGACATCAAAGCTATGTGCTTCGGTCACGACCACGATAATGACTTCAGAATGGATTACGCAGGCATTGAACTTTCTTACGACGGATTCCTCAGCTACCATGCAAGCCATGACGATGCAAGAAGAGGCGGCAGAATCTTTGAGATCGACGCAGCTGATCCTTCCAAGATCACATCTTACCTCGTTCGTGTCCGCGACATTCTCGGCGAAGCAGGAGACTCAAAAAGCCTTGTAAATCAGTAATTTAATATCAAGAAACATATTCTTATGGGGGCGGGTATCTTTTCACGAAAAAAGATACCCGCCCCCACTCCCCCACCCAGAAAACCGATACTTTGGGAAATTTAAAAAGTGATTCGACTACAGTTATACACATTTTTATTCATAACCGGATTTTACCGGAAAGGGGCTTGGGGAACCGTTTTTTCTTTTTCCGTGAACTGAAACATTGAAAATACTCCGTTAAAAGTTTTTTTGGAAATCGTATGGAAAACCTATATTGAAACACAAAATAAGAAGGCAGCACAGCCTTTTTATAATCCCCATATATCGGTTTTCTTTTTTGGA
>JAZTZU010000092.1:0-35314 GCA_045637625.1 Eubacteriales bacterium | reverse complement strand
CAAAATTGCAGGATGAAAAGTCCTTGCTTAACATAACAGCGGAATTTACCGCTCCTATATTTGGACCATTAGCTCAGTTGGTTAGAGCTACCGGCTCATAACCGGTTGGTCCGGGGTTCGAGTCCCTGATGGTCCACCAAGCATAAGAAGCATACCAAATGGTATGGTTCTTGTGCTTTATATGTACCCATCAGGGACTCGAAGGGTCGGGGGTGAATGAAGTGCCGGTGGCACTTCAGAGCCGACCCAGCTCTTTTCCGCAGAAAAGGCGAGTCCCTGATCAAATTTAACCATCGGAGACTCGAAGGGCGAGAGGTAAGACATTGAAACGTTTATAATTTGTTAGCCAACCACCTATACCCATACCCTTTTTAAAATTGTATAAATTTTTCATGTGTTTCTTTCATCCTTACTGTATAGTTTAAGTTCTGTTTAATTCATACCCGGTTTTAGATTTACTTCTGCAAAATGGTTTTGTATTGATGTATATATATCATCGTCAATATCAGGATTTCCGCTTTTTGTTGTAGGTAATCTGAATTCTTCGTCGGTTCTTGGGTCTGTACTATAATGGTCATTTCTATATTTATCACGAACACACATATTTCTCAAATCAGGAACCACATAAGGTTTTCCACCGTCAACTATTGAACGATAGGCAAGCAATCCCGGTAATGCCATATCTAAAGCGCTATATATATCAATACTGTATTTTTTTCCCTCTTCATCGCCTAAAATTGATCCTATAAAATATCCGAAGGCGGTATAGTCTCCGTTTGCAACAAACTTTTCTTCTCCCGTTGGGCGATACTTGTATTTTTTATATTTCAAAGGAATGTTCTGAATGTCATAAGTAAAATCTCCGTTACGTTTTAATACTTGCAAACAACCTGAATCGCCTTTGAGAGAACCATTAGAACCAATCAGGCGAAAACTTGCTTCATATGGGTGGCGTAAATTTCCGTTGAGACTTCTTGCTATTCCACCGTTATCAAGCTCCATAACTTCCATTCCTGCACTTCCTGAGCGAGCACCTTTCTCTGCCATATAATCCATACGTGGGATTTCTAATCCGTTTACTCTTACAGCTCGTCTGCCTGTGGCAAAAAACAACGGACCGATACTGTGTGTACAATAAAACGTTGATGGCACGTAGTTTCTCCAATGGTTACGAATGCCTCGCGTTAATAAATGCCATTTAGCTGAACAATCGTTTATGAATGTACCTTCCATGCAGAAAATTTCGCCCACAATCTCATCTTCACACGCTTGCCTCAACGCCATAACGCTGTCTGAAAAACAATAGTTTTCTCCATAAGCATACACACAACCGCTTTTTTCAACGGCATCACATAAAGCACATGCTTCCGCAAGAGTTTGAACCGGCTGTACTTCGCTATATACGTGTATTCCTTTTTCCAATGCCCGAATGGCATACTCAAAATGTTCGTTTGCAAAGTTTGCAATTATTACGGCATCAATTCCGGAATCAAGGAACTCATCATAATTTTCGTAACATTTTGCCTCAAAGCCATTTTCTTTAAGGAAAATATCCGTTTTCTCTCTTAAAACGTCATATGATTCACATACCGCAGTCAAACAAGCGTATTCATAATTCTTCAAGATCCTGTTTGAAAAATCCATACCTCTGCTTGCACCTAAAATACCGATTTTTATTTTATCCATTTTATAAATTCTCCCTATATAATGTGTTAATATACGCCAAGGCATTACGGTAAGCCTGTTCTTCTGACAAATGTTCTATTATTGCTGGTAAATTTTTTTCGTTAATTTTATCCAGATAATATTTAATATCAAAGCCGCCTTTACCGCAAGGAACTTCTTTAATTGATACGGTTAAAGAATGTTCTAACAACGAATCTTTTACATGGCAACTGCATATGTAATCTCCTAAAAGTCTGAAGCATCTTTCCGTTAATTCTTTGTTGTTAAAATAAACTCTGGGAGATGTAATCATATTGACAACATCAAGATGTACTCCAAATCCATTGCGGTTTACATCTTTTAAGAGCTTAAGATATGCCTCCGGAGAATCCGGAATCATGTGTGGCATTGGCTCTATCGTATAACGTGTCAATTTCGGATTAACGGAATCAATTATTTTTTGAATAGATAATACAGCTTCCGTATAGAGTTTTTCAGAGTAATTTGAAGCATAGCTGCCGTCCCATATCTCCCCATCGGTACCTGTTATATTTACACAGCATGAGGCACCGATATATTCTGCAAGTTCAAGCTGTTTGATACACATATCTAAATTCTTGGTTCTCTTTTTTATATCACTATCCAATGGGTTACACCATGAGCCGACTTCAGCGATTAAGAGCTCTGCCTCTTTTGCCGCTTTTACATATGAATCAATCTGAGTGGTTGGTGCTGTGTAATTCAAAGGAAAGATAACCGCTGATAACCCCATCTCTTTGTGCTTTTTTGCCCATTCTTCAGGTGATGAATGAGATAATGTCATTGCAATTCCGCAAAGCATAAAATTCCTCCGTTGATAGTTCAAACTATAATTTGCTTTAAATATATGATAACATAAATTTTGAGTGAATGTTATAACTATACATATTTTTTTTTGTATAAAAAATAGATTTCAGAAAAAGTATGATTTTTTATTTTAGATTGATATTGCATTTTTTAATTATATTTGGTATAATAATATTTGTAGAAAAAATAAATAAAGGTTCGTGATACTATGAATATTCAAATAAGTCGAACACAGGATGGAACTATTTCTTATCCTTTACATTCGCACAAGAATTACGAAATAATGTATTATACAGAGGGGACAGGTTTTTTAAAGACAAAAGATAAAGAATACCCGTTTGTTCCCGGAACAATAATTATTGTACCTCCAAACATTGAGCATGGTTCTGTTTCACTATCAGGATTTAAAAATACTTGTATTTGCTATAATTTTGGATGGGTGTTTGATTTTAAATTTCCAATAATCCTAAAGGATAATGAAATATCAGAAGGCAAAACCTTGGTAGAGATTATCTTTTATAATCGTTTCGCGTCTCATGATTATCTTGATAGTTTGTGCAAAACATATGCTACGTTTTTGAATACTATTATGGATGACAGCGATGTTACAAATTCTGCTATAAAAGAGATAATACGTAAAATATCAATTAGTGCTAATGATTCGGAATTTAATGTTTCCACAGTATTGAATTTCAGCGGATATTCAAAAGATTACATCAGAACAGTCTTCAAAAAAAGAACGGGAAAAACACCTACTGAGTTTTTAACATCTGTTAGAATAGATAATGCTTGCCACTTAATTGAACTTTACAAGAACAGTCTGTCTCTTTCCGAAATTGCTGAACGTTCAGGTTTTTTGGATTATTCATATTTTTCAAAACTCTTTAAAAGACATATGGGGGAAACACCAATTAAATACAGAGAAAAGTACCTTTAAATCACCGAGGTACATACGGGAAAAAATCCTATTGTCGATCGTATCTGATGAGTATCTTTTCGTACAACGAGCTAAATCCTAAAAAATATACCAATCTGTATGTTTTTTAGGATTTATATGTACCCATCAGGGACTCGAAGGGCGAGTAGTGAATGACAGTCCGGTGGCACTTCAGAGCCGACCCCGCTCTTTTCCGCAGAAAAGGCGAGTCCCTGATTTTGTAATTGACTCTTTTACATCGAAAATGTCGTTAAAATCTGGAATGAGAATTGAATACACTTGAATACAGTAAGGGTTTTTGCTGTGACTATATATCGAAACGTATAGATTTTATATCAGTAAAAATCTCACTTTTATCAAAATGATCAGAAGTGAGATTTTTTTGTTTTATATTTACAGTATATCTATGTATTCTCCGTTAAGGGCTTTATTCATGCTTCGGACGGCACAGAATTTTCCGCACATAGAGCAGGTGTCGTCATGTTCAGGCTTTCTTTCGTCACGAATACGCTTTGCCGTTTCGGGGTCAAGAGAACAGTTCCATTGTTCATCCCAATCGAGCTTTCGACGTGCGTCTCCCATGCGGTCATCTATATCTCTTGCGTGTGGAATCTTTTTTGCGATGTCTGCTGCATGAGCTGCAATTTTTGAGGCGATAATTCCTTGCTTTACGTCTTCCACATTGGGAAGAGCCAAATGTTCGGCGGGAGTAACATAGCAAAGGAATGCTGCACCGCTTGCTGCGGCAATAGCTCCTCCTATAGCGGATGTAATATGGTCGTACCCAGGGGCAATATCGGTTACAATTGGACCAAGTACATAGAAGGGCGCCCCCATACAGATTGTCTGCTGAATTTTCATATTTGCTTCAATCTGATCCATCGGCATATGTCCCGGACCCTCAACCATAACTTGAACATCCCTTTCCCAAGCGCGTTTTGTAAGTTCTCCAAGACGTACAAGTTCCTCAATCTGGCATACGTCACTGCCGTCAGCAAGGCAGCCCGGACGGCAGGCATCACCAAGAGAAACCGTTACGTCGTATTCACGGCAGATTTCAAGAATTTCATCGTAGTATTCATAAAAGGGGTTTTCCTCTCCTGTCATGCACATCCAGGCAAAGACCAGTGAACCTCCACGGGAAACAATGTTCATTTTTCGCTTGTGTTTTCTTATTTGATCAATTGTTTTGCGTGTTATCCCGCAATGAAGTGTTACAAAGTCAACCCCGTCTTCAGCATGAAGACGAACCACGTCAATAAAATCCTTTGCGGTAAGTGTTGCAAGATCTCGCTGGTAATGAATTACGCTGTCATAGACGGGAACAGTTCCTATCATTGCAGGACATTCACTTGTCAGTTTTCTGCGAAATGGTTGGGTATTTCCGTGGGAGGACAGGTCCATAATTGCTTCAGCTCCCATGTTAACTGCCGCCATTACTTTTTCCATTTCTATGTTGTAGTCCTTACAGTCTCGGGAGACACCAAGATTTACATTTATTTTGGTCCTGAGCATAGAGCCTATACCGTTGGGGTCAATGCAGGTATGGAGTTTGTTTGCGCAAATAGCTACCTGACCTTTAGCTACAAGCTCTCGGATATCCTCTTCCGTTCTGTATTCTTTTTCGGCAACGATCTTCATTTCCGGTGTGATGATTCCCTTTTTTGCGGCATCCATCTGTGTTGTGTAATTTCTCATTGTTTTTTTCCTTTCAAGCATGTTTTATTTTGAAAACTGACCTGTCAGGTCAAATGCGTGGTTCATAGGACCCGAACCCTGTCCCAAATCGAGCATATCTGCAAGAGCTCCTGAAATATAATCTTTTGCGCGTTGGATGGATTCTTCAAGAGTATAACCTTTTGCGAGATTTGCAGCGATGGCAGAGGATAAAGTGCATCCTGTACCATGAGTATTGGGGTTATTTATACGTGTTCCATTAAACCAACGGTATTCCCCGTTTTTATATAAAAGGTCATTTGCATCGTTTATTCTGTGTCCGCCTTTAAGCAAAACTGCGCAACTGTATGTCTCACTGATCTTTTTTGCGGCGTTGATCATTGCTTTCTCATCACGTATCAATATGTCCGACAAAACTTCTGCTTCCGGAATATTGGGGGTGACAACTGTTGCGAGAGGTATCAGATGCTTTTTAAACGTGTCTACTGCATCTTCGCTGATAAGTCTTGCTCCGCTTGTTGCAACCATAACTGTGTCAACAACGATATTTTCTGCTTTATAATAGTTCAGCCGATCAGCAATGATTTTTATCAGGTCGATTGAAGATACCATGCCTGTTTTTACAGCATCAGGTCTGATATCTTCAAAAATCGCATCTATCTGATCCTTTAAAAATTGGGGAGTTGAGTCCAAAATTGATTTTACACCGGTTGTGTTCTGAGCTGTCAATGATGTGATCGCACTCATTGCATAAACACCATTCATTGTCATTGTTTTCAAATCTGCCTGAATACCGGCGCCTCCACTGCAGTCACTCCCTGCAATGGTCAATGCTGTTTTCATTTTCATATTTTTTCTCCTTTCATTTGTCAGCATCGTTTTATATAGCGGCGCAAGGTGGTGCCCCCGATATGCCGCTGCGTTTTAAATTGTCTTCAATACAGGGTCGGAAAAATCATATATATAGTAGTTTGAAATCCTTTTCATTTCGTCCTGCCTGTTTTCGTGTCTGTCATAAACTCCAACGGTTGGAAAACCGTCTGATTTTGCAGTTTGTAGTGCGAACAAAGAGTCTTCAAAAACATAGGTTTCTTCTTTTTTTGTTCCGAGATGTTTTAGAGCTGTACGGTATATCTTGGGTGTTTCTTTTCCTGAGCCGATATCTGTGCAGGTAAATATTTCGGAGAAAAAGTGCCGTATACCAATTCGCTCTAAAGTTTCCTCTGCAATATGTCGGTCTGTTGCTGTTGCAATGCACATTTTAACGTTCGTCTCTTTCAGGAAACGAATGTATTCTGTGATTCCCTGTTTAGGCATGACTTTCGTTTTGTAGATGTTTTCTATCATTGTATTTACGCCTGCTGTTATTTCTTTGACTGAAAGGGTAACACCGTAGTTCTTGCGGTAATATTCAGCGGATTCTTCCAATGTGAAAGTCATAAATGTTTTTTTCAGATCTTCATGAGGTTCTTTACCTATTGATCTGAGATAATCTTCACCGATAGTGTCCCAAATAAACATTGAATCAAGAATAGTTCCGTCAAGGTCAAAAATTGCACCTTTCAGCATAAGCGCAGCTCCGTAGCTCTTTTTTTAAGTTCTTCTGCCGCAGTTTTGGGGTCTTCAGCTTTCATGATTGCAGAAACAACACAAATTCCGGCAACAGGAATCCCTTCAAGAATATCAATGTTGTCTTTGTTCAGACCACCGATGGCATTTGCAGGAATCGGAACAGAATTACATATATCACGAAGGGTCTCTGTTGAGGTTAAAACAGTTTTTACTTTTGTTGTGGTTGGGAATATTGCCCCTACACCAAGATAATCTGCCCCCTGTTTAAATGCTTCTTGTGCCCAAGGAACAGTTTTGGCTGTTGCTCCAACTATCTTGTCCTTTCCCATCAACCGTCTTGCTGTTTCTACGGGCATATCTTCGGCACCTACGTGAACTCCTTCTGCATCTACAGCAAGGGCAACATCCACGCGGTCGTCAATAATCAGCGGAACATTGTAATTCTTTGCAATACAGTGTACTTTCTCTGCAATTTCAATATACTCACGAGTGTTTTTGTTCTTTTCACGAAGCTGGAGAAGTGTAACTCCACCCTTTAAAGCCTGTTCTACCCGATAAAGAAATTCTTCTTCGGTATAGTTCGTACTGTCTGTAATAAAATATAAACTTGGATCAAATTTTTTCATTTTCTTTTCCTCATACATATAAATAATCGTTCAGAACCGGTTGTAAACCTTCGCCGGATAAATCATTGTACATTTTTTCAAAACTGCGGCTGTCGTCGATCTCAAACTGTTCGTCACCCTTTACGTCTGAAATTTCCTTTCCGCTATATTTGTTTTCATGGTCTCCTATACCCGTAGAAACTCCTGCAGAGACCTTTGTTGCGGCAATTTTAACTATACCGTTTCGGAATTCTGCGCTTTCACGGGAAGAAACTGTAATTCCAACAAACGGCAGGAAAATACGGTAGGCGCAGAGGATCTGACACAGCTGTTTTTCTCCTACATCGAGAGGGTTTATTTTCTCATTATTGATTATTGGACGGAGTCTTGGGCAGGACAGGGACATTTCCGCATGGGGATATTTTCGCTGCAGGTAATATACATGTAGGGCACTTGCCAAAGCATCTTTTCTGAAATCTGACAAACCGAGAAGGGCTGAGAATGCTACTCCACGCATTCCTCCTCGGAGAGCTCGTTCCTGCGCATCAAAACGGTAAGGCCATACACGTTTATGTCCAAGCAAATGGAGCTTTTCATATGTGTCGGCATCATATGTTTCCTGGAAAACTGTTACATAGTCAGCTCCGCATTCGTGAAGGTATTTGTATTCGTCGGTATTTACAGGATATATTTCGAGGCCAACCATACGGAAATACTTCCTTGCCAGTTTGACCGCTTGCCCGATATAGCTCACATCGCTCTGTGTACGGCTTTCGCCCGTAAGGATCAGAATCTCTTCCATGCCAGAGGCGGCAATAACTTTCATTTCGTTCTCGATCTGCTCCATGTTCAGTTTCATTCGGTTTATATGGTTGTAGCAGTTGAATCCGCAGTAAACGCAGTAGTTTTCGCAGTAGTTTGCAATATACAGCGGTGTAAATAAATAAACGGTGTTGCCGAAATGTTTGCTTGTCTCAATACGTGCTTTCTGAGCCATTTCTTCCAGAAAAGGTTCTGCGGCAGGGGAGAGTAGAGCTTTGAAATCCTCAATACTACAAGCCTTATGGTCGAGAGCTGCACGAACATCACGGGCAGTATAAATGGAATAGTCATAAGAATTCATCTGAGCTATAACCTGTTTACAGATATCGGATTCAATGATCTCCATTCCCGGGAGATATTCCATATGATTTTTACGGCAGGAAGGGTCTGTCTCCAATTTGTGTTTTTTCTCAAGTGCTTCAAATGATAAATATTCCGAATCAACATAGAATTTATTTTCCATCACCATCACCTTAATCCCTGAGAAATCCTGTAAGAGGATCTGACGCCGATGCACCTCGTGTGAGAACTCTTCCGAGCCCTGACAGGTAAGCTTTTCTTCCCGCTTCGATAGCCTGACGGAAAGCCGCTGCCATCATCGGAAGATCTCCTGCTGTTGCAAGGGCTGTATTTGCCATAATGGCAGACGCACCCATTTCCATTGCTTCACACGCCTGTGATGGTCTGCCGATACCTGCATCCACGATAATGGGAAGGTCTATTTCGTCAATAAGTATCTGGATAAATTCTTTCGTTGCAAGACCTTTATTTGAACCGATTGGAGATGCCAGCGGCATAATTGTGGCAGCTCCTGCATTTACCATGTCACGGGCTGCATTAAGATCCGGGTACATATAGGTCATTACAACAAAACCCTCGTTTGCCAGAATCTCGGTAGCTTTTATGGTTTCCTGATTGTCAGGCAGCAGATATTTCGTGTCCCTCATAATTTCTACCTTAACAAAATTTCCGCATCCCAATTCTCTTGCAAGACGTGCAATTCGGACTGCTTCCTCTGCGTTTCTTGCACCTGAGGTGTTTGGCAGGAGAGTTATTCCTTCGGGAATGTAGTCCAAAATATTTTCGTTATCCTTTGTGTTTGCACGGCGAACCGCAAGAGTGATGATTTCTGCTCCCGCATCTTTTACCGCAGCCTCGATGAGCTTCATTGAATATTTGCCGGAGCCTAAAATAAAACGTGAATTAAATTCATGGCCGCCAATGATGAGTTTATCGTTGTTAATCATAATAAAACCTTCTTTTTTATACTTTATATTCGCCTGCGAGAATACGCAGTACTGTTAGTGCCTGATGGGCCGCGCAAAGCATAACACGAGGGGCAACAAGCCCAACGGTATCTGCTACATCGCTGATTTCATCACCGCACAGGTAGAATCTTTTTGTGATTTTTCGTGTCTTGATAGTGTTTGGGGTGTTTAAGCCTGCCATCCCTGATGATGCAACCAAATAACAGTCAGGTAATTGCTCCAGAACATTGTTTACAAGCATGGCTTTTGATTCTGCGTTGTCAAATGCCTCACATACTATATCTGAATCTTTTAATAACTCTGCAAAGTTGCCCTCGGTAATTTTAGCCGTTACTGTTTCAATTTTGGTATAAGGTGCGATCTCTGCCAGATTTTCTGCAAGAGCCTCCGTTTTGTATCTTCCGATTTGAGTTGCCTTGTATTGCTGTCTATGAAGATTTGTGATATCTACGAGGTCAAAATCTATCAGCAAAAGCTTTCCGATACCTGCTCTCGCCAAAGATATCGCAATATTTGAGCCAAGACCTCCCAACCCGCATATTGCAACTGTTGCAGAAGAAAAACTGTTGTGAAATTCAGTTCCATGACGGGAAATCAATGCATCCACCCATTCTTTTTCAGACGGGATCAATCAACCACCCCCTACAAAACTAACTATTTCCACACTGTCACCGTCTTCAAGAACTGTATCATCATATTGAGACTTGAATACAATGTCTCCGTTACGTTCTATGGCGATTCTTTTGGGATCGTAGTCCGTCGTTTTCAGATATTCAGATATGGTTTTTCCTGTAATATTCAGATCAATTCCGTTTACTTTAACCATGATCCAACCTCCTAACATAAAATTAAAGGGAACCTCCGATCTGGAAGTTCCCCGTGATATACACAAAAGTCCCTACGTTGGCATTATCCAAATCAGGTATATGGGTCGAAGGTTTCACCTTCCTCTCAGCCTGTACTCGGAAATTTCCTCTGCAAGCTCCCCGTGTATTAAATTATAAAATAAAAGCAGGAGACAATCCTTTGTGGATGCCTCCTGTAAAAAATCCTATAGTATGACTTCCTACGGCGGCATTATCCGCATCAGGTTATAGGGTCGAAGTTTGGTTACTTCCTCTCAGCCTGCAAATACAAGCTCCCCTGTGTTTATTTCATCTAACATTATACATCTGTTTTCGGGAAAATACAATAGCTTTTCTGAAAAAGACATAAAATATTTGATTTTAGGATGTTATTTATAGTTAAATATATTCTGCAAATATGATTTTAGCCGAGAATGCTGTCAAACATATATTTGTTGTATTTTTCACGTGCCTCAGGTGTCAGATCGCAATGATTTCTGTCAGGAACTATGTCGTATGTAACATTTTTACCGCAAGCTTTCATTGCTTCAACAAATTTGTTTGAGTGTTTTTCGATATTTACAGCTCCGTCTGCATCACAATGGAAAATGTGATACTCTATATCGGGCATTTCCGCTGCAAGATGATATGGGGAGTATTTTTTCATTACATCGTCCAAAGATCCTTCTTCATTGAAAAATGCGCTGTAAAGTGTTCGGGGAAGATCGGGTCTTTCTGTGTAATGATACGGGAGATCGCAAACCGGGCAGTTTGCAAGACATGCAACGGGTGTACGTTTTGCATATTTGGTATAAACAAGAGACGCCAAGCCACCCATACTTCCGCCGACAGCAACGACCGGAGTGTTTTCTTCAAGTCCGTATTTTTCAAAAATCACATCCATAATTTCGTCTGTGAACGCTATGGACTGAGGATTCATCCAAGCCCAAGGGTTGTTGTAGGGGATAACATAAAGAATTCCTGCTTTTGCACATTCTTCTGCAATATCGGGGTCTTCCCAGAACATAGTCATATCCCCCAAACCAAAAAGATCCACAACTATTCCTTTAATTGGCTTTTCGCAGATTTTATCGCTGACATAAGCAAAAGATCTCAGATTTTCGTAATTTATTATTTTTTCCATGACGAGTACTCCTTAATTAAATTTATAATTCAATATGTGCTCCGAACAGTTCTCCGAGCTTAAGAATACTGTCCGAATCGTAATGATAAATATCGGGTTCTTCCTTAGGTTCATTTTTTGTGGTCAAACCGTGCGCCAAAGTATCAAAATAACGTCTGTTATCGGCCTTTTTAGAGTAATTCAATTTAAATGAATTCATCTCTTTGTAACACTTCCAAATATCGGAAATTCCGGCATCGACATAAATGCAGTTTTTTAAATATTTTTCATAAGCTGTATTAAAATCTGAAAGCATTGTATTATAAAGAGACTCATATTCAGTAACACGTTCTATTGTATCAGCATCACTTTCGCCCTGCATCCAACAGAATCCTTTTATTTCGGGGGTATATCCTTGACCTTCCAAATACTCAAGACTCTCATTCATGATCTTAATAAGAGCATCGTAGCACCAACCGACAGGCTTTCTGCAATTAGGCGTTTTCGTATTTTCGTTGCGAGCTGAGGGGGAAATCCATTCACTATGAAGATCAGCTCCGCCGAAAGCGCATTTTACAATAAAAATTTCATGTTCGGGATACCTTAAACTAAGATTTTCGGCAATTCCGACTTCAGGACCGAGAGTATATTTTGCGACCTCAGTACAACCGAAGGTAACAGGACCGAATCCTCCGCTTTCTTTATCATGGGAGTTATAATTGATCATTACATTTTTATGACCGTTTTGCAATTTATCAATCTTAGACTCGGAAAAATGGTCTGATAAACATTTAACAAATCCAACGCCCACAGCATTTGATTGACCTGCCAAAACTACAACAGAAGCTTTTTTCATAAATATCATCCTTTATTTAATTAGTATTATATTTATAATTATATCAAATCATAAAAGAAAACAGTGTTTTCAAAAAGCCACATACAAAACCGTAATAACATCTCCTGAATATTCTTATATTTAATTCAAATCTGGAAACAGTTGGATTACTCAAGAAGCTAATAGACAAGCTCTCTGAAATTTTTTATTCTATGGAATGTAATAAGGTTTCCGCAATGTGCATTCAAAGCATCCTTATCTCCGGAACGGGAGGCGATAATAAGATCTTCTCCGTCAATATCCATACTTGCATAATGACGTGCCTGCCCCGAATTACCGCTTTTCGCAACAAGTCCCGCAAAGACCCAATCTACCATATTTTTAGAGAAATGCAAGGCAAGTCTGTCGCGTTCATCGCAGGGAATATTGTAACGGTTTTCGGGAAAATGCTCAATTCTGCACATTGTATCTGTAGCCTGAGTTGACAGCAGCCAATAAAGTTTTGTCTTTTCATCATAGAGAATATAAAATTTCATCTGACCGCCCGGCATAGGCAAAAACAAAAGTTTCTTACCGGAAGGAACCGTTTCACATTCAATGTCGATAACTTCCTTACCGTCACGGATTCTTTCAACGGCTTTCATTACACAGCAATAGCCACTTCCTGCGGTGTGCCCCCGTGAAAATAAATGAAATGTCTTTCCTGTTTTATCATACCAGAAATGCTTCGGATCGTTGATCTGAACTATATTTGTCTCAAGCCAACCGATAGGATGTGTATAAAATGGAATTCCTTCTTCATCCTTCTCGTAGTCATAATGATTCTGATAGTCCTTCGCATCCATAGTTCCTACCTGGTTTTCCGGTAACCAAGCATCTTTTAAAAAGGGAATTCCAAACCATTCAAGTTCATTTTCATTTTTTATAATATCTCTGAACCTGACTGTGTTTGAAAAAAGCCAGTTTTCTTCTTTCGTAAGGTCAGAACCCAGTTTACCTCTCATAACAACAAGTCCAAGAATATTTGGTGTCCAATAATTGCCAAACGGAGGGTCGTCAGAATCCAAACGTATAGCTTCCTCCATTACAAGATAAACATAACCGTTGCTGTAGCAAACACTGCATGGAGCCTGATGCCACAACCCATCGGCACCGATCTGAAACAACTTGCTCCAGGTTTCGCCGTTATCATCCGAATAACTTATCCTTATTGAGTTTCGGTCATGACCCAGAATATAAATTCGTTCTCCATCAAGAAAAAGTCTCGCATGAAACATAACAAACGAATGCTTTTCAACCCAGGTCAAACCCCCGTCATCGGAAACCTTTATATGGCAATCGTTGCACGAAATATCGTAGCTTGCGACGATGCGACCGCATTTCAAAGTAAGAATGTGCGGAGAGTACATATATTCGGCTCTTGGATGTTCAGAGCGTGCAATTTCAATATGATCCTGAGCAAGTGGAATAGTGTAATTCATAGGTTCCTCCCAATAAAACAAAGAAGTAAAACTTTACTACATCGCCTCTTTAATTATATCATACCAAGACTTGAAAGTCAATAGGTTTGTTGGAAAAATATTTCTGAAGATGAAAAAACCGCATATCATCAGATATGCGGTGCGTTTTCAGTGAAAAAATTTTATTCATTGAGCAATTTATCTATTTCGTTACGGTATTCGGCTGTGTAGTCGTAAACAGTTCCTTTAAACCATTTTTCTTCAATGAAATCATCCTTGAAAGCTTCCATAACTTTTTGTGCGATCTTAAACTGTAAAACAGCTTTTTCATTTTCGCCGTTTTCTTTCAGTCTCTTACCTACCACGATCAACATGCTGATAAGATCTTCTGCACAAATATTTTTGTGAAGTTGAGCCGCACGGTAACTGTCTTCGCCATCCAGCATACTTGCCATAAGCTCCAATTTTGTGAAGTATATTTCAGGTATCATCTCAAGTGTCGGTTTTATCAGATCTTTCTGTCCGTTTTCCTGGTAGCACATAGCCAGAATTCGGCAGGCATCGTATTTAACCGAATCATCTTTTGTTGATTCAATGAGTGTTTTGCAAAGATTGATAACTTCATCTGCTCTTGTATGAAAATCTAAAGTGTACAGTAAATTATTCAGGATAATTTCGTTTCCGGGAAATCTCTGTAACCCTTCACGTAAAATACGTTCAGACTCTGCCATATCCGTAAAGCGGAATTTATATGCTTCATCACAAACAGCAGTAACCTGTTTTTCCATTTCAAATAAATTGAAATCAAAAAGTTCATCGGTTGAAACGCCGAAAAATGACGCAATGGCAGGTATCATCAGAACATCGGGCATAGTAGTGCCGTTCTCCCACTTGGAAACAGCCTGAAAAGACACTCCGAGATAGTTCGCCAGAACTTCCTGAGAAATATTTTTCTGTTTTCTTAAACTCTTAATTTTATTACCAAGATTCATCATTGTTGGTTCCTCCAAAATTTATTTGGATCAGCGCTTATCCTGATATAATTATAGCATAAGATCTCGGAAAAAGCAATAACTTGTTTTAAGAGAATTTTTCTACTCCCAGTTGAATAGTGCTATTGTCTTTTAAACGTCAGCTGTGGCTCCTGTGAATGTAAAACAGTATAATTTAAACAATCCTTGCCTTGAGACCATCCGTCCATCAACCCCTCCGTTGGATGTAATTCTCCCGAAGAATATAGCATTATCATCTTCCCATACCAATCTTTGAGAGCGTAATATACAATACCAAACTTGCTTTCTTTATAAATTATCTCATCAAAAGATTCAACTCCGTCCGAAGATACAATTTTGCCGACATGGATATTACATCTCCAGGGTCGAACTGTAGAGTAATCATTTGACATCGGAGAGGAGTAGGCAAGATATAAATCGCCTTGGTAGTTAAACAGGTAAGGTCTTGTATCCGAAGTTGTAAGTTCAAGATTGCTTTGTTTCCAGATGATACCATCTTCAGAAAATAATAAATTTTGCTGTTTTTCGTCAGTTACGGTTGTTGCACCGTTTCTGCACATCACCCAGAATTTATTGTCGTGATAAGCAAGCATTGCCTCATAATTCACAACATGATGAACCATAGAAACAAACGTCCAACACTCCCCGTCAGTTGATTTCATAAACAAGAAATTACCAACAGCATTTCCACCACAAACTGTCGTATAAAAATAATCGCCGACTTTAAGTATGGCGGTAGTGAACTGTAAATAGGAAAAAAGCTGTCCTCTGTGAGATGAAATAAGATCATTTATGTTATCTTTATTAAAATCAACGGGTTTCGAGTCGTTATCTATTTTAAACTTAACTATTTTCTTTTCAGAGACCTCCAGCGTTTTCTTGTTTACATCCTTATAATAATATTCATACGATGCCAAATTAACAGCAAAAATTCTGACAGTTTCGCTATCAAGATCAATAATATTACATTCAGACAGTTCGGCGCCGTTGAAATCCTTCTTCATATCAAAGACATTTATCCATTCAACATTGGTTGGTTGCATTATATTAAACTTTGCAAGATTTACAAGCTCACTACTTTCTCCAATAGAAAAGCTGCTTGACAAATAAACCGCATATACGATACCGTTTTTTTTATCCACAACAAACTCAACTGCATTTGCAGCCATCTCTTTTAAGCCATTATTTATCATATAGTGGAAACCAATTTTATTCGTTTCCTTTTCAAGCAAAAGCTGAATGTCTTTCATAATAACCTCCATTCTGATCAAATAACGTCAATACATAATATTTAATTTTCTGAAAAGACCTTTTTAATTGCTTCAAGATATCCGTATCCGTAAAGGTTATCAGGTTGCAGATAACTTGTTTCAGTCCATTCGTTCCATGAGTTTACAGTTATCAAAGGCTTTATTTGGGGGTGAGTATCTATGTAATCTTTTGCCATCCGCAATGCCTTTTCGAAATTTTCGGGAGTATTATTCTTTACTATGCCGCCTCTGAATTTTCTGAATCGTGGATTGTTGTCCCAACCGCATGAAATATGCGGGTAATATGGTACGGTGTATTCTTTGTCGATACGGTCCCATTCCTTTTTTACATCTTCAAGAATTTCACAGTAATCGCGGTCGATATAAGTAAAGTGGACAAACTGATAGTGTGTAACACTGTCTGCACCGAGAAGTTTTACAATATCTTTCGTTGAGCCTTTCAGATTTGAATCGAATCCGCTGAGATTTACTGCGTTTTCACCCCAGATGGTGATCTGCAAATGAAGATCAGGAAAACCTGCCGCTTTTGTCCTCTCTCTGAACCATGAAATTGCCTCTTTAGTGCTTTCAATTCCTCCGAGGCCTGAAATCAGATTGTTTACATCGTAAATCATAAATACAGGGCAGCCGTTGATCTTATAGTAATTGGGTTGAGAAAAATATTTACTGATAACTCGGTTTGCTACAGTCTCAAAACCTTTGCGGTCAACAGCTCCTTGCCAGATAACTGTATCTCCGAAATCATCGGAGAGGTCGATATTCCAATAATTGTTCGCGTCGTGGTTTGCCCACATCAGATAAAACTTCATATCGGTGCTGTTTTCAGCATTCAGAAAACCGTCGTTGAGACAGTTTTCAAGAAAAGGACGATTGTCAAACCAATACCAATCGTAAATGAAAACATTGACTCCGTGAGCTGAAGCCTGTTCGATCTGCTCTTTCATGACAGCGGGGTCGGCTTCATTTCGATAGCCCCAGAGGGGTTTTCTGTTCCAATGATAACCGTTTTCCTTAGGTTTTGAATTTTTTACCGATTGCCATTCTCCGATACCTTCCGGCCAAAACATTCTTGTCCGTGGTTCATCACCTGTGTAAGCAGGCCAAATATATGCCGCAATATCATAATTTTGATTCATACCAAAAATCTCCCTTAAAAATGAAGAAGTTTATAGCCTGTGTTTAAATCAGAAAGTCGATTTTATCCGATTCCTCAAGATTCAATATATCAATAGCGCGTTCAAATATCTTTCGGAGTTCTGAACCTTGTGGGAATCTGTGGGAATCGCTGCCGCAATAAAATTTGCATCCGCATGCTTTTGCGATACGAAAAGGTTTGAGTATAATATCCTTTTCCGAGTCATTAAAACTCATATCTTTAGAGTTCAATTCAATACCGACACCGAGTTTTGCGGCTTTTGAAAAAAGTTCCTGCATTTTAGTTGCCGGAATAAGCTGCAAAATTTGCAGTAGATCTGCTCTTTTTGCAATCGTACCTGAAGCAAGATGCGCGATTCCTATTTTATGGAACGGAAGGTTCATATTCAAAACAGTTTCGAGACGTTCACACCATAATTCTGCACGGCGTTCATTGCTCTCCATATCAGCGGCTGAAATAGTGAAGTCTTTCATGTGCATATGCGTTGTGGGTATGATCACAAAATCGAATTTGTCAAAATTCAAAGGAGAGAGCCCCAATGTGAAATATTTATCGAGCTCAGTTTCGCAGCCGAAATTAACAGAGACTTTTTCGGACTGAGGCAGGGGAACATCCTGCGAAATATAATCGAAATTCTGGATCTTATACCAATCCGAAGCCCCTGGAACGGATTCGTCCCAAAAATGGTTTGTAATACAGATTGTATTCAGTCCCGTTTCTTCAGCATACTTCAAGAGGTTTGAAGTCGTCTGCGTCGGTTCGTTTGAGCAGAGGGATAAATGCGAGTGGATATGAAGATCGTGGTCAAATTTGAATTTCATGTTGTTATCCTCCAAAAAACGATTCTCTGAAAAGATGAAGAGTCATTACTCAATAATGGTGTAACATAGCATCTCATAATGCAGTCTGCTGCCAATATCAACACCCGGAGGAAGAAGCGCCATTGCAATGAAAAGATCGTTTTCCGCAGAATCTCCGTCTGCTCTCAGATAGGCATACTCGCCCTCAATTTTAACAACTGTATAATCCTTTGGTTCCATCTTTGTTTAACCTTTCTTTTTAAGCGTTTTGATTTTTCCGTGTTTGTTGAATTATATTATTTCATATAATCTCCGAACATTGTTCTGAGAATTACATTTGCGTAAATTCTTGCCAAGAAATCATTGGGGTGGTTAACATTATTACCTGTCATGTCATAAAATTCTTTGTGTTCGAGGACATATTTGTGTACCGAGGTCACTTCTGCAACTGAAATTTTTGAGGTGTTAAGTTCAGTTCTGTTCTGCGCAAGGTCTTTCAGCGCCTCTTCCTGCTGATACTGTTTTCCATAGAATCCTGCAACTCTGTGGTGTGGGAGCATTGTTGCCAATATTACGGTATCTGTTTCGGGGCATGCTTCCTGAACTCTTCCCACAAGTTTTGAGATTGATGCGGTAAAGTCTTCCATGCTTGAGCCGCCCTCATTCATTCCGAAACCGAGAACCATAAGATCCGGGTTGTATTTTATAACTCTGTCTTCAAGCTCTTCATTTCCCCATCTTGAAGTTGTTCCACCAACGGCTGTGTTTATGTAATGGATGACTCTTTCTCCGTTGAGAGGAGTTTCAGTAAGATCAAAATTGAACGGGTCTGCTTCTTTGCTTACTTTGTATCCGTATTTTTCTGCAATAAATTCAGTAATCATCTGGGCAAATCCGGGAACTTTAGGTTCAACGCCTATAGGACCGGAGGAATTGGCGCCTGTTGTGATACTGTCTCCGTAGAAAACTATTGTTACTTCTTTGCCATTTTTGAGTTTTTCAATGAAAGAAGCCACTTTTTCTGTCTGTACTGTTGGTAACGGACCTTCCCAGTTTCCTGCACGTTTATATGTTACGGCAACCTGCCATTTAATCATTGTATCGCTTTCGCCGAACATTATATTTTTATGACCTTCAACTGTTGATCCGAAAAAAGTTCCCTGTTCGGGATTTTCCGGATAATATCTTTCTTCTGTCATAAGTGGGATTGCGGAGTCTTTATATCTGACGATTTTTCCGTTGAGAATGTCCCAATCCTTTCCTTTAATATATTCTGTTTTAAGATCAGCTGAATATACGGTATAAATCTCTTCTGCGGGGTATAAAAGTCCTTTTATGTAGAATTGTCCTTCAATGTCCCAATCCGCAAACATAATTGTTTCATTTACTATTATATCGCTGCTCCAGAGAGGGCTTATATAGTCGTTCAGTTTGTATTCTGCGGTTGCTTCGTATTTCATGGTTTTGTTCTCCCTTTTTTTGTTTAGATATTGTTTTATACACAGCAAAGATGACCTCAATAATTTTTTAGTGAATTTTTTAATGTCATGTGTGTTTTTTTTATATTATAGCAGAATTTTCTGGGCGTGTCAAGTAAAAATTTCAATAATGAAGATTTATTTTATTGATAGTTCAGGTTCTTATTGTAAGGTCCTATCCTTGACTTTTTTCGGAAGTTGTGGTATAATTGGTTTGCATAAAATATTCGGAGGGATTGTAGGTATGAAAAGATTAAACAAAGAACTTTTGGCGAAGAAAATACAGGCTCATGCTGCTTCTGATATTGAAAACGGCTGTATTTGCGGAATGACAATAATAGTAAATCAGAACGGTGAGCGTGTATTCAAAGGAGTATTTACAAATGATCTTTTTGGCGAAATTTCGGATGATACGCTCTACAGAATCGCTTCAATGAGCAAACCGATTACAGCTGTTGCCATTATGATATTAAGAGACCGCGGGTTGCTTTCAATAGACGATCCTGTATCAAAATATTTACCTGCTTTTGCCGAAATGAATATCGGCAAATTGGATGATAACGGCAACGCTATATTTGAAGCTAAGGCTGAAAAGCAGATAAGAATACGAGATCTTCTGACTCATTCAAGCGGACTCGGTTCCAATGTTATGGGTGTTAGGGCATGGGATAAACGTCCTGAAAACTGCAGAGACAGTCTCGAAAAAAGTGTTGACTATTATTCTGAAACATTTCTTTCGTTTGAACCGGGTTCTGTTCCGATGTACAGTCCTGCAATGGCGTTTGATGTTTTAGGCAGAATTGTTGAAATCCTTTCCGGAAAATCTCTTGAAGAGTTCTTTCAGGATGAAATATTCATACCTTTGGGGATGACTAATACCACTTTTGATCCGACTGAAGAACAATGGGGGAAATTTGTTCCCATGCATAACAGCGAGAATGGAAAGAATACTATTGACGAAATTGCCCCGGGCTGTGTTTTTGAGGGGGTCCCTCATACCTGTTACTGCGGTGCGGGAGGTTTGGCTTCAACGGCGGAGGATTATTCCAAATTTGCCGAAATGCTTTTGGGTGGCAAGGGTGTTTTGAAAGAAGAGACAATAAAGGAAATGTCTTCTCCTCAGCTTTCCCATCTCATGAAAGGGGACACCGTTTGGGGTTTGGGTATGAGAGTTATCGTTAAAGACGAGTATAAAGATCTTCCTGTCGGTTCTTTCGGTTGGAGCGGGGCTTATGGAACGCATTTCTGGGTTGATCCGGCAAATAAAATAACAGCGGTTTATATGAAAAATTCGCACCGAAGCGGTGATGTCGGAAATCACACTCAGGGTGTTTTTGAACGGGATGTAACATCCTCTCTTGAGGATTGATCTTTTTGTAGCTCAATTTTCATTTTATTCGGAATAATTAAGAGAAAACCTATTGCTTTTCAAAAAACAATAGGTTTTCCTTTTTATAAGGTTTCGGCTTTAAGTTTGTGACATGGATTTTAATTGGGTATATATCCTTGATTTTTTAATTCAGCTGAATATTGTGATTTTTGCGGAAATTATCTTAATGAGTCACTTCAGAAAAATATTAAGTTTATATCCTCTTAAAGCTATTTCCCCAAGGAGAATACGTGTTTCCCGATACGTGTTGTTATTGGCAGTGTCCTGATCCATGCATTTGTTGCGGTAACAGGATTATAATAGTAAATACATCCTCCTGTAGGGTCACTTCCTGCAAGTGCATCTCTTGCGGCTCTGTATGCACTTTCGGCAATAGGTTGGTCAAACTGACCGTCATCAAGAGCTGTAAATGCTCCTTTTTGGTAAATAACCCCTGCAATTGTATTGGGAAAAGATGGATGGTCTACACGGTTCAGAACTACCGCTCCGACAGCAACCTGTCCTGAGTATGGTTCTCCGCGAGCCTCTGCGGAAATTATCCTTGCCAACAGATATTCATCGTTTCCTGATGTGGAATTCTGTCCGACAGAGCTTGCGCCGGAGGTTGAAAGTCCGAGAGCTTTCAACGTTTGTGTCCCTATAATTCCGTCTGCCGTTAATCCGTTTCTTTTTTGGAAAGATGTGACAGCTTTTTTAGTCCCTGAGCCGAATATTCCGTCAACCGCCCCGTCATAGTAGCCCCAAGTTTTCAACTTTGACTGTACTGTTTTTACATCGTTTCCCCTGGCTCCGTATTTTATTGGTATAGAGGTAACTTTATCTGAGCTTGATGTTGTTGACGAGATTCCCATCGCTCTGAGTGTTTGCATTCCCGCGATTCCGTCAACGGTCAGTCCGTTTTTCTGCTGAAAAAGCATTACTGCGTTTTTCGTTTGTGTCCCGAATATTCCGTCAATATCTCCGGAATAATATCCCCAGTTTTTAAGTTTCTTTTGAATTTGTGAGACTTCCGTACCCGTTGAGCCGTATTTTGAAAGAGCTTCGGTTTTTACGTCGGAAAGGAAATTTATACATACCGTTACCGAGATGACAAAGATCATTGCAAGGGCTGAAAGTGTCAAATATTTCTTTTTCATAAGAGGTTCCATTCTACTAAAAAAATAATAATTAACTGCAATTATTATACCTTTTTATGAAGTTCTTATTCGTAAATCTTAAATAAAATCTAATTATTTAAAAAAACTCTTTTGGGGTCTTGCTTTTTCGACAATTTTGGTGTATAATTTTAGTATCATGCGATATTTCCGCCTTTTCGGGGTAAGGTGTTTTTTACTCTTCGAAACAGGCAGAATTCCGTGAAATACAAATAATATATATTCAGCTTTTTGGGCTGTGGAGATAGTTATGTCAGATAAAAATAAAACATTAAAAGAAAAATTTTTGGAGGCACGAAGGCGTATTATAGATGCTGAATTTTCAAATCTGAATGATATGCAGCGAAAGGCTGTTTATGCCAATGATGGCCCTGTGCTTATTCTTGCCGGTGCGGGAAGTGGTAAAACAACCACCATCATCAGTAAGATCGGTTATCTTATAAAATACGGAAATTCCTACAACTCTTCAGCTTGTCCTGAGGATCTTTCCGAGAACGATGTCGCTCTTCTTGAACAGGCTGTTGAAAATCTCAGCCTCAGGAGCGGTTCTCGTTATCAGAAGCTGATGAGCGTAGATAATATCCCCTCCGAAAATCTTCTTGCGATTACATTTACAAATAAAGCCGCAAACGAAATGAAAGAAAGGCTTCAATCCAAGTACTGCATTTCGTCTATGCAGTTGTGGGCTCTTACGTTTCATGCCACTTGTGTAAGAATTCTCAGAATGTATGCCGATCTTTTGGGCTACGACAGAAATTTCACGATTTACGATGAAAATGACAGTCAGAAGCTTATTGACGGTATTATTAAAAGGAAAGAGCTTGAAGAAAAATACAATGCAAAAACAATTGCCCGTGTGATCTCCAGAGCTAAAACATCTCTTGAAAACTGTGAAACATATACATGTGATGGGGAATTTGAAAAACTTCCCGAAATTTACAGACAGTATACAGCAGAGCTTAAAAAGGCAAATGCCTTCGATTTTGATGACCTTATTCTTTATACTGTCAGACTTCTTTCCGAAAATGAAAGAGTCAGAAAAAATCTACATAATCGCTTTAAATATGTTCTTGTTGACGAGTATCAGGATACCAATAATTTGCAATATAAGCTGATATCCCTTCTTTGCCATGACGGCAGAATTTGCGTTGTCGGAGACGATGACCAGAGTATCTATAGATTTATGGGGGCTTCTGTTGAAAATATCCTTGGATTTGAAAAACATTTCGAGGGAACAGAAGTTGTTCGTCTTGAACAGAACTACCGTTCTACTCAGACAATTCTTAATGCTGCGAATGCTGTTATTTCAAACAATGCAAAACGTAAGGGTAAAAATATGTGGACAACCAATGAGGTCGGTGAAAAGATCACTGTCTGCAATCTGCCTACTCAGTACGAAGAAAGTGAATTTATCGTTAAATCTATCCTTACAGGTATTTCTACCGATAACCGTTCATATAATGATTTCTGCGTTCTTTACCGTACAAATGCACAGTCAACTTCTGTGGAAATGGCTCTTAAAGGAAACGGAATTCCTTATAAGGTTTTTGGCGGACAGCCATTCTTCAGACGTAAGGAAATTCAGGATATTCTTGCCTATTTCAACGTTATAAACAATCCCAACGACAGGACAAGACTTGTTCGTATAATTAACGAACCGAAGCGCGGAATCGGTGAAACGAGTGTTGAAAAGGTTATTGAAGTTTCCGAAAAAACCGGAATCCCCCTTTTCGATGTTATCAGGAATGCATATAATTACCCTGAACTTCAGCGTTCTGCGGAAAAATTGATGAAATTTGCCGCAATGATAGACGATTTTGCTGCGAAATCAAAAAAATGTACAGTTTCAGAGCTTTTCACATATGTGGTTGATACTATTGAATATGAGAAAATGCTTATGAGTAATCTGCATTTGTCTGATTCCGAAAACAGAGTTTTGAACGTTCGGGAACTTTTCAATAATATTGTACAGTTTGAAAAGAAATCTGAAAATCCGACTCTCCTCGGATATCTGGAGGATACTGCGCTTATCAGTGCTATTGATAATCTTGATGAGAATGAACCTGCAGTAACTCTTATGACCATGCATTGTGCAAAAGGTCTTGAATTTGATGTCGTATTCCTTCCCGGTTTTGAAGAAGGTATTTTCCCCACACCTCAGGCTGTTTACGAAGATGCAGGTGTCGAAGAGGAACGCCGTCTTTGTTATGTGGCACTTACCCGTGCGCGTGAAAAGCTTTACATAATCTCAGTTTCTTCACGAATGATTTACGGAAATCCTCGTCCCGCATTCCCGTCAAGATTTGTTAAGGAACTTCCCGAAGAATATATTGATCACCGAGACAAGAAACCTCTTGAACGCCAAAAGAAGCCTGAGAGAAGACTTGCAGATAAAAAGTTGTTTACAAATACTGTAAATGTTGTTCCTCAGCATGAAAAGAAAACTGACGGCTTCGCCGTAGGTGACCGTGTCAAGCATAAGATCTTCGGCGAAGGTGAGATCCTTTCTGTTACGGAAATGTCTTCGGATACTCTTGTTGAAGTTAAATTTGAAAAGGTCGGAGTTAAAAAGCTCATGACCACATTTGCAAAACTCGTTAAAATATAAAATGAAAGGGGATTTTCATGGATACTGTATTGATTGCGATATGCGCTGTTTTTTCGGTGATTACTGCGATTTTAGCTATTGTCAGCCTTGTGATCGTTTCTAAAATTAAAAATTCAACACGTGAATATGATTCAACCAAGAAGCTTGATGAAACTCGTCGTGAGCTGGAAAACCGTCTCGACAGTGTTCAGCGGAATGTAACGGCTGTTATAAATGAAAGTCTCCGTACAAATTCACAGATACAGCAGCAATCTCTCAGTTCTTTCGGTGAACAGATTTCTCTTGTTTCAAAGGGGATAGATTCCCGAATGGCTGAATTACGTACATCTCAGGATCAACGTCTTGAATCAGTTCGGAATTCTGTTTCAGAGTCGATCAAGCAGCTTCAGGATGACAACCGTAAACAGCTTGAAGAGATACGGCTTTCAGTTGATGAGAAATTGCAGAAGACTCTCAATGAGCGTGTAAGTGAATCTTTCAAACTTGTGGGAAGTCAGCTTGAGCAGGTTCATAAGAGTCTTGGTGAAATGCAGTCTTTGGCAAGCGGGGTAGGAGATTTGAAAAAGATCCTCTCGAATGTTAAAACCCGCGGAATTTTCGGTGAAATGCAGCTTTCAAGAATTCTCGAACAGATACTTACTCCGGAACAGTACGTTACGAATTTCGCTACTAAGGTCGGAAGCCGGGATGTTGTTGAATTTGCGGTGAAGCTTCCCGGAAAAGGCGAGTATGATGCCCCCGTTTATTTGCCGATTGACGCAAAATTTCCTTTGGATGTGTATAATGCACTTCTTGATGCTTATGATACGTCCGACAATGCTCAGATAGATCATGCCGCAAAGGCTCTTGAGACTATCATAAAGAAAAATGCAAAAGATATTCATGATAAGTATATTGATCCTCCCAATACAACGGATTTTGCGATAATGTTTCTTCCTACAGAAAGTCTGTATGCTGAAGTTGTACGTCGTCCCGGACTTCTTGAAACTATTGCCCGCGATTACAGTATCAATATTGCAGGTCCTACAACCATATCTGCGCTTCTTAACAGCCTTCAGATGGGATTCCGTACTCTTGCCATAGAAAAACGCTCTCACGAGGTCTGGAACCTTTTGGGTGCGATAAAAACAGAGTTTGGCAACTTTGAAAGCGCTCTTCAGATGGTTAAAAAGCGTTTTGATTCTGCCGACAGCGAGCTTAATAAGCTTATGACTACGAGAACCAGGGCTGTGTTGCGTAAACTTAAAAGTGTTGAAGCTATGCCCGAGGATGAAGCTGCAAAAGTTTTGGGTATAGGTTCTGATGAGTTTGAAAACGGTTCCGTTATTGATGAGGATATTTGACTATGATATATTTAGATAGCGCTGCGACTACCAAGGTTTTGCCTGAAGCTGCCAATGCTGCAGTGAAAGCAATGTGTGATTTCTACGGAAATCCGTCGTCTCTCCATAAAGAGGGGTATTTGGCATCTAAAAGACTTGATTATTGCAGAAAAACCATTGCGGATGCAGCAGGTGTTGATGATTCCTGTCTTTATTTCACATCCGGAGGATCTGCTTCCAATAATTTGGCAATAAAAGGATATCTTTCGAATAAAAGAAAAGGAAAAGTAATTACTTCCGCCTACGAACATCCTTCAGTTTTGGAATGTTTTAAGCTTTTTGAAGATAAACTTGATGTCGTGTATCTTGAACCTGAAAGCGGAATAATTACAGAAGATTCTCTGTTGAAAGTTCTTGATAAAGATACTATATTTGTCAGTATCATGCACGTAAATAATGAAACAGGTGCTGTGAATCCTGTAAAGGAGCTTTGTCGTCTGACAAAAAAACTTTCTTCTGCAGTTTTTCATACAGATGCGGTTCAGGGTTTTCTCAAAGAAGAAATATCCTATTCTTTTGCGGATATGGCAAGCTTTTCGGGTCATAAGAATCATGCGCCCAAAGGTATTGGCGCTTTGTATGTTAAAAAAGGTGTAAATCTTCTCCCTGTTATAAGCGGTGGAGGTCAGGAACGTGGTCTTGCTTCCGGTACGGAAAATCTCCCCGGTGCTGAGGCTTGGGCTGAGGCTGTGAACATACAATTCTCTGAGCGATCTACTCATAAAGCACATGCTCTTAAATTGAAAAATCTTACACGTGAACTTCTTTCAGATACAGGATTTATTGAAGTTTCGCCGGAAAGATCTTCTCCCTATGTTTTTAATGCTGTTTTTCCTGAATATCTTTCGGAAAATTTGCTGCATTATCTCTCGGAACGCGATATATGTGTCTCGACAGGTTCAGCTTGTTCGTCGAAAAAAGCAAGTCATGTTTTTAAAGCCATCGGTATGCCCGAATATTCAAAATCCGCATTGCGTATAAGCTTCTCCTTTGACAATACAGAAGAAGAAATCAGGATTTTTTGCGAGACCTTGAAACAAGGACTTGCGGATATTATCAAAGTGCGTTGAACCGCCACAGAAAGGTACGGTAAAAATGAAAGAAATAATTCTCATAAAACTTGGGGAAATGGTTCTCAAGGGTTTGAATCGAAATAAATTTGAAGATCTTTTATTGAAAAATATCAGAAACTCAATGAAAAAATTCGGAACAGCAAAAGTCAAAGCAGCTCAGTCCACAGTCTATGTGGAATTTGACGAGGAAGATGTCGATATGGATGCCGTTCTCGAATCCTGTGCAAAAATCTTCGGTATCGTAACAGTAGTCAAGGCGGCTAAAACCGATATTGATTTTGAAAATATCAAAGCCGAAACAAAGTCTTATCTCAGAATGGACCTTATGACGGCAAAAACTTTCAAAGTAAATGCGAAACGTGCAGATAAGAGTTATCCTCTCAATTCTCCTCAGATAATGGCTCTTATGGGTGAATATCTTTTGGATGAATTTTCAAATCTGAAGGTTGATGTTCATAATCCTGAGTTGACGGTCACAGTTGAGATCCGTGAAGGTTTTGCTTATATCCACGCTGACCCGATTCGCGGAGCAGGCGGATTGCCCTGTGGAGTAAGCGGTCACGCATTGCTCATGCTTTCAGGTGGTATTGACAGTCCTGTTGCAGGATATTCAATGGCAAAACGCGGATTGAGAGTTTCTTCCATTCATTTTGAAAGTCCACCATATACAAGTGAAAGAGCCAGAGATAAGGTTTTGTCTCTTGCAAAAGTTCTCCGTGAATATTGCGGTCATATGGATGTTTTTGTTGTACCTTTTACCGAAATTCAGGAAAAGATCCGCGATTGCTGTAATGAAGATTATTTTACTGTAATAATGCGTCGCTATATGCTCAGGATCGCATGTGCTCTTGCAGACAAGTATAATGCTAAGGCGATAATAACGGGTGAAAGCCTTGGACAGGTCGCTTCCCAGACAATGGGGGCTATAGCTTGCACAGATGCTGTTGCAACTATGCCTGTATTCAGACCTCTTATCGGTTCAGATAAGCAGGATATTATCAATGTTTCTCGTCAGATCGGGGCTTTCGATATTTCCGTGCTTCCTTATGAGGATTGCTGTACTGTATTTACACCTAAACACCCCAAAACAAATCCGTCCATTGAAGAAATTGAACGTGAAGAGGCTAAGCTTCCTTCAGATATTCTCGACGGTATAATTGAAAGAATCGAGAGGGTTTCCGTATGACAAATTCAGAAAAACTGGTTGCTCTCCTCAGAGAAAAAGAGTTGAAAATTGCGTGTGCTGAATCCTGCACAGGAGGCCTTTTAGCAAAAAAGATTACAGATGTAAGCGGCAGTTCCGAAGTTTTTGAGCTTGGTGTTGTTGCTTATGCGAACAGAATAAAAACTAAAGTATTGGGTGTTCCGGTAAAGCTTCTTGAGGAAAAAGGTGCTGTTTGCGCTGAAGTTGCAGGCTTTATGGCGAAAGGTGTTTGCAGTCTTGCCGGAAGTGATATCGGTACAGGAATCACAGGTATTGCAGGACCTACGGGTGGGACGCCCGAAAAGCCTGTAGGGCTTGTTTATGTAGCTGTTTATTTAAGAAGTATAGATAAATTTTTTGTCGGAGAGCTTCATCTTGACGGAGAACGTGACCAGATAAGAAATACAACCGCTGAAAAAGTTCTTTCCAAGGTGATAGAGCTTATTGAAAATAACTGACCGAAAGGATATTTGCATATGAAGACCAATGAATTTTTTTCTAAATTGTCCAAGGCTGAAAGTGATTGTCGAACAAGAAGATATGTTTTGCCGCAGAGGGTTGTTCATTGCGAGGGTGTAGTTTGCGGCTCTGAAAATATGCTTGAAAGTTTCGATAATAAGACAGCTGTTTTTGAAGATGAAAGAGTTCAGGTCCACATGAACGGATCTGATTGCTGTGTTCTGGAAAATAAAGACGGTGTGAAATCTTCCGTTATTTTTGATTTCGGTATCGAAATGCACGGGGCAATGCGTTTTATCGTAAAAAGTGTTTCTCCCAACAGAGTAAATGTGCGTATCCGTTTCGGTGAATCCGTTATGGAAACAATGTCCGATGTGGGCGAGGGACTGACTGCTAAAAATGACCATGCAAACAGAGATTTCGTTTGGAATGTAGGCTTCCTCAGTGCGAATGAGACAAATGAGTCCGGTTTCAGATTTGTAAAGATAGATCTTCTTGATGATAATGCCAGAATTGAAATACAGTCCGTAACAGGGGTTCTGATTTACAGAGATATAGAATTTAAAGGTTCTTTTGAATGCGATGATGAGCTTGTTAATGATATTTGGAGAACTTCTGTTCACACTACACATATGTGTATGCAGGAATATCTTTGGGACGGAATCAAACGTGACCGTCTTGTGTGGATCGGCGATATGCAGATAGAATGTCTTACAATTGCATCTGTTTTCGGTTATAATGAGGTCGTTCCCAAATCCCTTGATCTTATTCGTGATATAACTCCTGTCGGTACATGGATGAACGGTATGTCTTCCTATTCGTTGTGGTGGATACTTATTCACTATGACTGGTACATGAAATTCGGAAGTCTTGAGTATCTTTCCGAACAGAGTGATTATTTGTTGGCTCTTATTGATGTCGTTGCAGGTCTTGTAAAAGAAAACGGTTCAGAAAACATGCCTGATTGCAGATTCATAGATTGGCCGAATCAGGCAAATCCCGAAGCAACTCATGCAGGTCTTCACGGAATGATGGTTATGGCGCTTGAAGCCGGTGAAAAGCTTGCATCTGCACTCTCAGCTGTTGAAACTGTTGAAAAATGCAGGGAAGCGATATCTAAGCTTAAAACATATATACCGTCTCCTGCCGGTTCCAAGCAGGCAGCTTCTCTCCTTGCATATTCAGGGGTTGAAGATGCGAAAAAAATGGAAGAAGAAGTTATTTCCGTCGGTGGTGTCAAGGGTTATTCCACATTCCTCGGATATCATACACTTGCAGCTAAAGCACTTGCAGGAAATTACAACGGTGCGCTTGCGGCAATGAAGGAATATTGGGGTGCAATGCTTGATCTTGGAGCTACAACTTTCTGGGAAGATTTTGATATTGAATGGGCTGAAAATGCTGCGAGAATAGATGAAATAACTCCTGATGGAAAAGTCGATGTCCATGGAAATTATGGCGGATACTGCTATAAGGGTTACCGTCACAGTTTCTGTCATGGTTGGGCTTCCGGTCCCGTTCCGTATATTACAAGGTTTGTTCTCGGTATTGAAATTCTGGAACCTGCTTGCAGAAAGTTGAGAATTTCTCCCAATATGAGTGGGTTGAAGCACATAAAGGCTGTTTATCCCACACCTTTCGGTAATGTTAATATTCAGTTGGACGAAAATCCCGATGGCTCGGTAACTAAAAAAATTGAAGCTCCCGCTGAAATAGAGATAGTTGATTGAAAAACGTCTGAAATGACGTATGTGTTGAAAAAATAAAGGAACAGCAACATGGTTTATTACATAGATAATATTCGAGGCGATGACTCCAATGACGGACTCAGTTCCCTCAACCCGAAGCAAGATTACCTGAAGCTGGATCTTGTTGCGGGAGATACCGTTCTTTTTAAGCGCGGAAGTATTTATCGTGGCAGATTGAAAGTCGTTAACGGACAGTTCAGAAAACCTGTAACGTATGATTCATACGGGCCCGGAAGCAAACCTGTTTTTCTCGGTTCTCAGTTTATGGCCGATGAAGAGCTTTGGACCAAAGTGAAACGTAATGTTTGGGTTTTTTCAGGAAAACTTGAAGGTGAACCGGGAAATCTGATTTTTGATAACGGTGCTTCCTGCGGTGTTTTGCGTTGGTCTGAAAAGGAGCTTAAACATCAAGGCGAGTGGTTCTTCTGTGAGGAGAATGACAGTTATAAATTGCTTCTTTACAGTACAAAAAATCCTGCGGTGGCATATTCATCCATCGAATGCTCTCTTGATTGCGGTGGTTATCTTTGCACTGCAGAGCATGATGTGCTTTTGAAAAATATATGTTTTGAAAATTGCTCAAAGAACGGTTTTTCTGCAACCTGTCAGAGAATCACATTGGAAAAATGTGTGTTCAGATTTATCGGCGGTGCAGTTCGCAACCGAGAAAAGAAGCTTAGATGCGGAAATGCGGTGGATCTTTGGAATTTTGCGTTTGACGTATGTGTAAGAAAGTGCCTTTTTGATAATATTTACGATTCAGGTATTGTTCAGCGCAGTGACTGTGATGGCGAACCTTTTGTAAATATGCTTTTTGAGAATAATCTTTTTGTGAATTGCGGACTTTCTGCGTATGAAGTTCGTGACAGAGTTCCCATAAACTCGCTCTTCTCAAAGAATATCTGCGTAAATGCAGGCGGTGGCTTTTCTTCTGCAGGTGAAAATAGCCCCAGGGTGTCTGAAATCTGGCCAAATCCTGTAGGACATCATATTTTTATCTGGCGTATAAATAACGTTACCGATGGCGGAAGTCTGGAGATTACCCACAACACAATGTATGACGATCTGCTTGGTGCTACGATTTTTTCACTTGCAGCACCTGAACCGGAGGAACAGTTGTCCATAAACTTTAACAGATATTATGCTGAAAATAATGGCCTTGTTTTCCGATACGGCGGTGAGGATTATTACTCCTATGAATTCCCGATGTATCGCATAAATACAGGAAACGACCTCCATAGCGAGATCGTCGAAGGCGACATCTACACAGAGATCGTTTCATGGTTCGAGAGTTGTTATTAGAAAATGATTTATATAGCGGGGGAACATTTTGGTAAAATTGTTCCCCCCGCATCCTTTCAAAAAAACTTTTGCTATGAGTTTCAATAGTAAATAAAACTATTTGAAGTTCATATATCGGTTTTCTTTTTGGAAGAAAAATATTTACTTTTTAAGATTCCATACTTTCAGAACGGCGATCTGAGTTTTTGCGTCTTTAATTTCTCCGTTCATTACCATTTCATAAAGTTCTGCCAGCGGAACTTTTTCCACATCGAGAAATTCATCATAGTCAAGATCTCGGTCTCCGAAAGTCAGATCTTCTGCCAGATACATATGAATTTTTTCGTCAAGCAGGGCAGGGGATGTGTCCAACTCTCCGAGGAATGTATATTTCCCTGCGGTAGCTCCTGTTTCTTCCCGAAGCTCGCGTTTTGCGGCATCCAGAGGGTCTTCTCCTTTGAAGTTCAATTTTCCTGCAGGAATCTCAAAAAATACACGGTTGTGGGCGTATCTGAACTGTCTTTCCATGATTACGGTTCCATCCTCAAGCAGCGGCAGGACGCAGACAGCACCCACATGGAGGCAGAATTCTCTCAGACTTTCTTTTCCGTTTGGCAGCTCTACTGTGTCTTTGACAACATGGAGTACCGCACCGTCATAAATTTCCTCTCTTCTGATTTGTTTTTCAATTAAATTGCTCATGTCTTTCGAGCCTTTCTTTTTTTATTTAATTATACCATGATTTTCTTTAAAATTCAATAGGTAAAATAAAAAAAACTGTCCGTATTGGGCAGTTTTTCTTACTTGGAGCAATCTTTGCTGCAAGGGCTTGTTTTTGTTGTCATAATTATTTTCCTGAGAGTATCCGAAGACAGGCAATATCTGTCGGAAAGTTCATCGAGGGTCTTTCCGTGTTTGAATTCACAGGCAATCTTCTTGTTTCGTCTTTGAAGTTCTGTTCTTGTACCGTTTTTTTCTCCCCAGGCGCTTCTTGCTGTCTTTTTTGGTATGTATAGAAGTTCCCCGTCAGCATACTGTTGTATTTCGTTGAGGAGTTCTGCTGGTAAAAGATCTTTTGCGTTTTTGTATTTCAATTTGATCTCCGTTTCTGTCGCAATCTGCGGCTTATAAAAGTTAAAACAAATCGAGTAATGATTCCTACTTGAAAGTATACCATGATTTTAGTGAAATTTCAAGGTCGAGAATTATTAAAATAAATTTTGCGGCTAAAAGTGCGTTTTTCGTAAAAAATAATATTTTCAAGTGTTTTAAATGCCTGAATTTTTATAAAAAATAAGAGGTTCTGTAAAAACAGATCCTCTTATTGTTATATTTGGTGGACGATAAGGAACTCGAATCCCTGACCCTTCGCACGTCAAGCGAATGCTCTACCAGCTGAGCTAATCGTCCGTATTTATTTGCTTGTATATTATAGCACAAAATTTACGGTTTGTCAAGCCTTTTTACAAAAGAAATTTTGAATATATAACCATTTTTTTGTACATACTGATATTCAAAAATGTATTTGGAGGATTTTTGCGGTGTCAGAATTGTATTTTTCTCATTTTGACAAGGTTTTTTATGACGGGGATGCTATCGGATATCCGCTGGGAGGCAAACTCCATGAAAAGTACTCTTCTTCGGAGTGGTTTGGGGTTGAAAAATGCGGAATACGCAGACCTTTTGATTCTTCCGGAGAATTTTTTAATGTAAATTCCGACACCGTATATCTTACTGTAAGAGGTCGGGAGCCTTATTATTCCGGAAATCGTGTTGCGGATATTTCTGTTCCGTTTACCTCTGCTATAGGCTATCATCCGAAATGTAAAGGTAAGTGCTTTTACATCTATGTAAACCGTGAAGAGATCATGATAAGACTTCTTGCTGAAGCTGCCAAAAGCCGCGATTCCCGGTTTGAAGTCGGGGAATTCAGTGATCTGGTTGCGGAGGATAGGATCGACGGTAATTTGCGGTGGCTTGTTGAAGAATTTGCCAATGGGGAACGCGGTTTTATGACTTTTTCAACTGCATTTGCTCCTTCATCGGAGTTTTTTTCTGCTGTTCATAGGAGAAGAACCATTATTCGGATGAAAGTTAATCCGGAAGAAGCTATAAGGACTACCGAACCTCAGACATCTCCGTTGGGTGCAAGAATTCACAGTATAAATAAACTTACGTATGCGGATTTCCCTTGCGGTATAGTAATTTCGCCAATAGTTTTGTGCGATGGTTGGAAATTTCTTTACGAGGAGCTTTTTGATGTTCTTGAGGCTACTTTATGCGAGGAGTTTAAAAAGAGCGGTACTGTGGAGCTTGTTTTTGATAAATATTCTCATGCTTTAAAGTCCGAAAAGCTTGAAGCTGCGGAATTTCTTATCCGCCAGTCTATGAAAAAACTTCCATTTATGAAAATAATAGATATTCGCTAATTTTTTTACTGATTTATTCATTTAAAGTTTCTATTATTTTCTTATGATTAAAACAAGATAGTGTTATAATATATATGATAAATCGAAAAATGTGAAAGGGACTTTGATAATGAATATCCTTCATTTGAAATACGCTGTTGAAGTTGAAAAAACACGTTCTATAAATAAGGCTGCAGAGAATCTTTATATGGGTCAGCCCAACCTCAGCCGTGCAATAAAAGAACTTGAAGAGTCTTTGGGGATAACAATCTTTAAGCGTACCTCCAAAGGTATTTCGCTTACACCTCAAGGTGAAGAGTTCATGATGTATGCGAGAAAAATAATTGCTCAGGTTGATGCCGTTGAGATGATGTACAAAGGCTCATCCAACAAAAAACAGAGTTTTTCCGTCTCTGTTCCGAGAGCTGCTTATATCGCAGAGGCTTTTACGGAATTTTCAAAATCAATCAGCACTTCCGAGCCGGCAGAGCTTTTTTATAAAGAAACAAACTCCATGAGGGCAATAAACAATATGCTCCAGGAAGATTATAAGTTGGGTATCATCCGTTATCAGAAGCCTTTTGAATCATATTTCAAGACTCTTTTCCATGAAAAGGGGTTTTCGAGCGAATTGATCCGAGAGTTTTCTTACGTTGCGCTGATGTCTCCTGAAAATCCGCTTTCAAGAGAAGATGATATTCACTTGAAAGAGCTTTCAAATTACATAGAGATCGCCCATGCCGACCCTTATGTTCCGTCTCTTCCGTTGATCGACACGAAAAAGGCAGAACTCTCAGAATTTGTAGATAAACGTATTTACGTTTTTGAAAGAGCTTCGCAGATGGAACTTCTCAGCCGTTTGCCGAATACGTTCATGTGGGTATCGCCGACACCTGAAAAAATGCTTGATAGATACGGACTTGTTGAACGGAAATGTTCTGAAAATAAAAAGATATACCGAGATGTTCTCATTTACCACAAGGGATATCGTTTTTCCGAGCTTGACGAGCGATTCATCGCTGAAGTCAGAAAATTTGTATAATTTAATATTGGATAAGTATTGGGAAAAACTTCTTTTCGCGGAAAAAGAAGTTTTTCCCAAGCCCTTTTCAAGAAAACCGATGCTGATACTTTTTATATAAGAACCGATAGCTAACACAGATATAGTGTCGGATAAGAAATATTTGGTAAAAAACTTTCTATCAAGTTTTAGGGGAGGGGTGCGGGGAACCCC
>JAZTZU010000091.1:0-27426 GCA_045637625.1 Eubacteriales bacterium | reverse complement strand
TCTACAGTGGCAGAATTACTCCCTGTTACATAAGCAGTAGGAAATTCTATTGTAGCAAGAACTTCCGCTATAATAGGTTTTCCTTGAATTTCTTCATATTTTTTTTCGTCGATGGGTAGCCATGTAATATTTTTGTCTTTTTTGAACCATGTAATTTGCCTTTTAGCATAATTTCTGCTACATTGTTTAAGGTTGTCGATTGCTTCTTTAAGGGAGATTTTCCCTTCAAAGTACTCAAACAGCTCTTTATAGCCGATTGCCTGTCTTGCGGTGGCTGATAAATCACTTTTGTATAGCATACGAGCTTCTTCTTCAAGGCCACATTTTATCATTTCGTCAACTCTGCGATTTATGCGCTCGTATAGAAATTCTCTGTTGTCACAGCTAAGTCCGAATATTATAAAATCGTACTTTTGTTTTCCCTGTGAGGTTTCATTGTTTTGTGTTATTGTCTTACCTGTCGTCCTGTAAACTTCGAGAGCACGTATAATACGTTTTCTGTCGTTTGTTTTCAGCTTAACATAAGAATCTTTGTCTATTCCGAAAAGCAGTTGTTTCAGTGTTAGATTTCCGGCCTTGTTTCCGATCTCTTCCAATGCTTCACGGTAGTCTGTATCGGTTTTTGTTTCGGAAAGCTCCAGCGAATTTATAAACGAAGAGATATATAAACCTGTACCACCTGCGATAACGGGAGTTTTACCGCGTTGCAGTATGTCATCTACGACGCTTTCACAGTCATGGAGAAAATTTTCCAAACTGTAGTTTTCACTTGGTTCAATTATGTCAATTAGATGATGCGGTATTCCCTGCTGTTCCTCTGGTAAAGCTTTAGCTGTTCCTATATCCATTTTTTTGTATATTTGCATAGAGTCTGCAGAAACCACTTCTCCGTTAATTTCTTTGCATACATCAACTGCCAGCTTGCTTTTTCCTGAAGCTGTTGGTCCAACGATAACGACTACTGTATTGTTGTTCATTATATGATCCTTTTAAATTGTTTTTCAATAAATTTTTCAGTAAAACTTATAGTTATAGGTCTGCCATGCGGACAGTATCTTAAGTTTTCTTTGTTTCTGAGATATTCTTTGATCAAACTCTCCAATTCTGCCTCTGTCGTATTGAATCCGCTTTTGATTGCGGCTTTACATGCAACGATATAGAGAAGTTCGTCAAATATTTCTTCAGAGATATTTTTGTTTGTTTTAAAATTTTCTGCTGCTTTTGAAAGAATATACTCAATATCTTCTGTGTTCACTATATCCGGAATTTCTCGTATCATCAATGCTGTTCCGAAATCACTGATATCAAACCCTAATCTTAGAAGTTCTTCTCTGTGAGATGCAATGATTTCATTTTCGGATATTCCGAGATTGCAAACGTAAGGGGTCAGTAATATTTGTGATGAAACTCCTGAATCTTTTTTCAGCCGTTCAAAAATCATTCTTTCGTGAAGGGCATGTTTGTCAATAAGAAGCAGTTCATCCTCGGTTTCAATTATAATGTATGTCTTGAACGCTTCCCCGATCATTCTGAAAACAGGTTCCTTTATAGGAATTATTTCTGTTTGGATCACTTCTTGTGGAATATCCTGTTCTCTGTCAGCATTCGAAGTTTCCGGCTGTTGTTCTTCAAAAAGCAGTTCCTGTACAGGATTGTTGGACTCACTTACAGGTTCTGTTTCCGTTTCTTTTTTGTCGGATGTGATTTTTATCTCGGGAATTTCCGTTATTTTTTCTATAGGAAGTATTTCTGATGCAACCTGAGTCTCCAGACTGTTTGATTTGCTGTCATCTGTTATTGGCTTCAGCTCTGTTTCAGTCTGAATCTCTTCTGATTCGGTGGATATTTGCCATGTTCCAAATATTTCGGTTACTTCAACTCGTTTTTGAGGCTCCTGTTTTGTGGCCTTTTCTGTCTTAATTTCAGTAGTTTCTTGAGATGGTTTTATGGCTATCTTTTTCTCTTCTGCCGTTTCATTTTTTGCTTCTATCTGTTTAGGTTGTATTATCTCCTGAGGAATTTCAGGTCTTTTTACGATTTTTTGTTTGTCTTCAACTTGAAAAATACCTACATCGTTTCTCAAAGACATTGAAATTGCTTTTGATATGTGGTTTGATATGTATGTATCCTCTGCAAATTTAATTTCTGTTTTACTTGGATGAACATTTATATCAACTTCTGCAAAAGGTATTGTCAGGAAGAGTATGCAGCAAGGATATCTTCCAACAAGCATTGCATTTCTGTAGGCTTGTTCCAATGACTGCTGCAATACCCTTGATCGGATAAGTCTTCCGTTTACAAAGAATATCTGAAAGTTACGGTTCGGTTTGTTTAGCAGTGGTTTTCCTGTAAAACCCTTAACTTTAACATTTCCCTCTTCGTAATTTACCTGAAGCAGTCTTGATGCAAAATCTCTGCCATAGATAGCATATATAGCGTCTGATATTTTTCCGTTCCCGGGTGTAAACAGTTTGATGTTTCCGTTTGATATGAACTTGAATGAAATATCAGGATGCGAAAGTGCAAGCTTTTCAATAAGCGAGTTTATTACTCCTGTTTCAGCCTGCTCACTTTTCATGAATTTCAGACGTGCGGGAGTATTAAAAAATAAATCTGAAACCTCAAAGCTTGTTCCGTCAGCAGCACCGATCTCTTTTCGGCTTTTTATTTCCCCCGCCTCGTTTATTATTTCATAGCCGAGTACTCCTTCTTTTTCTTTTGTGACAAGTCTGATTTTTGAGACTGCTGCAATTGATGGAAGAGCTTCACCTCTGAATCCCAAGGTGCTGATCGAAAACAGATCTTCTTTGTTTTTAATTTTGCTTGTTGCGTGTTTAAGGAAACATTTTTCTGCATTGTCAGAATTCATTCCGCATCCGTTATCGGAAACTTTAATTGTTTTTAAACCGCCACCTGTTATTTCTACTGAAATCTGGGTTGAGCCTGCGTCGATAGAGTTTTCAACCAACTCTTTAACTACAGAAGAAGGTCTTTCAATGACTTCCCCCGCAGCTATAAGGTCGCTTATTTCAGTTGTCAGAAGATTTATTTCGGGCATTTTGGGATATCCTTTCGTGATTCAGGTCTCATTTTATTTCTGCTTTTTTTGCTTTTTCTGAAAGTTTATAGAGGACATTCATTGCTTCAAGCGGTGTGAGTACCGTAACATCTGTTTTCTTAAGTTCTTCAATGATCTCATCGTTTTCCAAGGGCTGGAGTGCTAACTGGAAATCATTGAGTTCTGTTTTATTGGTTTGTTTGGGTGAATCTGATTCAAGCTTTTGGAGTATTTTTTCAGCACGTCTTATAACTGAATCTGACACGCCTGCAAGCCTTGCAACATCGATACCGTAGCTGTCATCTGTTCCACCTCTCAGTATTTTTCTGAGGAACAAGATGTCTTTACCTTTTTTCTTAGCTGCGATATTGTAGTTTTTAAGGCCGATAAGTTCACCTTCGAGTCTCGTGAGCTCGTGATAATGCGTTGAGAACATTGTTCTTGCTTTGATCTTTTCTGTAACGTGTTCAAGTACTGCTCTTGCAATGCTCATTCCGTCGTATGTGCTCGTGCCGCGGCCTATTTCATCAAAGATCAGCAGGCTCTTTGATGTTGCATTATCAAGAATGTATGCAACTTCATTCATTTCTACCATGAATGTCGATTGACCTGAAGCAAGGTCATCTGATGCTCCGACTCTTGTAAAGATCTTGTCAACAACGCCTATTACAGCTGTTGTTGCAGGGACAAATGATCCTATCTGAGCCATTATTGTGATAAGCGCTGTTTGTCTCATATAGGTGGATTTACCTGCCATGTTTGGACCTGTGATCAAAGCACTTCTGTTTTCGAATGTATCGAGGTATGTGTCATTAGGGACGAATATCTCATTTTTAAGAATTGATTCTATAACCGGATGTCTTCCGTTTTTTATATCAAGAATATTTCCGTAATTAACGGTTGGTTCGCAGTAATTCTGTTTTTGGGCGATTTCAGCAAATGATACAAGAACATCGATATATGCGATTGCGGTAGATGTTCTTTTTATTGATTCGGTGTTTTCTCTTAAAATTTCTTTTATTTGTTCGTAAAGTTCGAGCTCCAGAGATATTATCTCATCACCTGCGGAAAGAAGCTTTGTCTCAAGTTCTTTTAATTCCGGAGTTATAAATCTTTCTGCATTTACAAGGGTCTGTTTTCTTATGTAATTTTCAGGTACAAGATCCAGATATGATTTTGTTACCTCAATATAATAGCCGAAAACTTTATTGTAATTGAATCTGAGATTTTTAATTCCTGTTTTTTCTTTTTCTGCAGCTTCCATCTGTGCAAGAACAGAAGTTGAATTATCTCTTAATGCCCTTAACTCATCTATTCGGTCGTTATATCCGTCTTTGATGAAATCCCCTTCTCTTATAACAGCAGGAGGTGTCTCTTTTATTGCCCGATCGAGATGCTCTGCTAAAACATCATGATCTCCGATCTCATCGTAAATAAATGAAAGCAATGAAGACTGTTCCTTAATGTTTTCGAGGTTCTTTTTTATCATCGGAAGGGCTTTCAGTGAAGCTACAAGACTTCTGATATCTCTTGGAGTTATAGTATCATAAATTACCTTTGATATAAGTCTTTCTGTATCTTTTACATATTTTAGGCTCGAAGATATCTCGCCTGTTTCAAAAATATTTTGTATAAAAATTCTTACAGCTTCAAGTCTCTTGTTTATGTCATCAACGTTTGTAAGCGGTTTTTCTAAAAATCTCCTGAGGAGTCTCGCGCCCATCGGAGTTTCCGTTTTATCCAGAAGTCCAAGAAGTGACCCTTTTTTTTCTTTTGAACGCATTGTTTCCGTGAGTTCGAGATTTCTCCATGTGAAACTGTCAAGTTCCATGAATTGTCTGTTGCCAAGGAGTGAAATGTCTGTAAGGTGTTTTAAATCGCAAAACTGTGTTTTGTGTAAATAATCAAGTAAAAATCCGAAGCAGATAATCTGCTTTCTGTTTGTTCCGTACTGTTTGTCGTTATTTAAATGTGTAGTTGCAATATCTACATATTCATCATCTGTTTTTTCATCGTAACACACTGAGAGTGTGCATTCGTTTGTCATTGAAACATAGTTTTTGATAAGCAGGTTATTTTTGAGTTCCTGTTTTATATAGATTTCTTTGGGAGAAAATCTCGTGATTTCATTGACAAAATGAGGGTCGGACACATCATACTCATCGGAAATATATATTTCACCTGTAGATATGTCGGCAAAACAGAGTGTTATATCTTTCTCTGTCTGGTTTATAGCGAGAATATAGCTGTTTTTTCCTTCTTCAAGCATTCCAGGTTCAGTAACAGTTCCCGGAGTTATGATTCTTACTACTTTACGTTCAGTAACTTCTTTTGAATCTGCAGCTTTGAACTGTTCGCAGATAGCTACTTTATAGCCCTTTGCAACCAGTCGGGCAATGTATCCGTCCACGCTATGGAATGGAACTCCGCACATTGGAGCCCTTTCGTCCAAGCCGCAATCCCTGCCGGTTAATGTTATATCCAACTCTTTGCTTGCAAGAATTGCATCCTCGAAGAACATTTCGTAAAAATCTCCGAGTCTATAAAAAAGAATAGTATCTCTGTACTGTTCTTTCATATTCACATATTGCTGCATCATTGGTGATAATCCTGTTTTTGCCATATATTCCCCCATGTCTTCAAGACAGGACGGAAAGGGTCTTTTTTGACCCTTTTACCGTCAAATTTTTATTGTGCTATTGAAATTTGCATCAACCGTGACAACCGCCGCCGCAAGATGCACAGCTTGAACCGTCACATCCACCGGGAGCTACACCTGTAACTGCAAAGTTTATGATGCCGTACATTTCGTTTACAAGGTTCTCGAAAGTTTCTTTCGCTTTAAGAAATTCTGACATTGTTGCGTTTGTCATAACTGCGGAATATGCTGTACGCATTTCTTCCTGAAGAGCCTTGAGTTTTTCTTCATCAGGATTTTCTTCATTCTGCATCTGGTTCATAACAGCCATCTTTTTAAGATTGAAGTCACTGATAAGTGTCTGAAGTTCTGTATCGGCTTCATATTTAGCCTTTACCTCATTGTAATTTTTGAACTCATCGCTCTGTTTGAGAAGTTCGCCGAGTTCTTTTGCTTTTTCTACGATCTGATTCATGTTCGTATATCTCCTTTTAATTATTAACTATATTACCGAATAAAGCCCAGTTGAGCGTTTTCGTTATTTTAATATCATAGAATTCTCCTGCGGAAATATTTTCTCCGCTGAAATTTACAATTATTCCGCCTTCTGTTCTTCCCGTAAATGTTCCTTCTTTATTTTCGGCTTTACCGTCACATAAAACTCTGACTGTTTTATTCAGATACTGTGAGTTGAATTCAAAGGATCTTTCGGTCTGAAGCTGTACAAGTTTTTCAAAACGGCGTTTTTTATCTTCTTCCGGAACTTGTTGCATTTTTTCTGCAGGAGTTCCTTTTCTTACGGAATAAATAAAAGTAAAAAGTCCGCCAAAACCTACTTCTTTGATGAGAGAAATTGTATCTTCAAATTCCTCATCTGTTTCGGTTGGAAAACCTACTATAACGTCACTTGTAAGAACGACATCGGGAATCTTTTCTTTTGCATACCGCACCAGATCAATATACGTTTCTCTTGTATACCGCCTGTTCATTTTTTCAAGGATCCGGTTGTTTCCGGATTGGAACGGAAGATGTAAGTGTTTACAGATTTTTTCACCGGAAGCAATAGTATCTATAAGCTCTTTTGTTGCATCTTTTGGATGAGATGTCATAAATCTTATTCTGAAATCTCCTGGGATATCATTTATTTCTTTTAGCAGTTTTGAGAAGTTGTAACCCCAATCAGTTCCATTACCGTAAGAGTTTACGTTTTGGCCGAGAAGGGTAATTTCTTTATATCCGTCATTTATTAACTGTCGTATCTCGTTCAAAACAACTTGCGGATGTCTGCTTCTTTCTCTGCCTCTTGTATATGGTACAATGCAGTACGAGCAGAAGTTATTGCATCCGTACATTATAGATACCCATGCCGAGAATTTGCTTGTTCTGCGGATGGGAACATCCTCGGTTATGTTTGATGTCAGGTCTGTATCAAAAACTCTGTCCCCGCTTGCAAGCACTGTGTATAAGTTTGTTGGTAATCTGTAGATCGCTGCTGTACCGAAAACCATATTTATATGCTTGTATTTTTTTCGGATATCATCGATGATGTGTTCCTGCTGCATCATGCATCCGCAGATACCGATTATCAAACCCGGTTTTTTTCTTTTGTATTGAACCAGTTCTCCTATTTTTCCGAAGACCCTTTGTTCTGCGTGCTCGCGGACTGCGCATGTGTTATAGATAATTATGTCCGCTTCCCATTTATCATCAGTTGGGTCAAATCCCATTTCGGAAAGCATTCCGTCGATCTTCTCCGTATCACTTACATTTTGCTGGCAACCGAAAGTTTGAGTATAGAACTTCATTCGTCTGCCCGTCTCGGTGTATTTGAGATTTGTTATAGCTTGTACTTTTGCTATTGATTCCTTTTCGATAAGTTCGTATGAACCGTATGTAGTTGTATTCAAAATATCATTTCACCTTTTAAAATTATTCCTCAGTATATATTATATAATAAAAGATTGATTTTGTAAATGACTTTTTCCAAAATTCTGTTGACAAATTCATTTTTTTTTATTTTACATCTTTACAAATTCGAAATTAGGTGGTATAATATGCTATACATTCGATAATTGTCCGACAGGAGGCAGGGTAAATGTTCAAAAATAAAATAGAAAAGAATTGCGCTTACTGTGCGCACGGCTATATGTTGTCAAATGGTTCTGAATGTCTTTGCAATAAATACGGTATTGTAACCTCAGTTTCAGACTGTCGTAAATTTAAGTACGATCCGTTGAAACGTGTACCTCACAGAACCCAGAACCTTCCGGATTATACGGATACTGAATTCAGTATATAAAATATTTATATATTTACAAAATATAAAAGGAGTCCAAAGTATGGATCAGGCAATCAAACTTAACACAAAATATCTTAAGGAGTTTATCGGAGACCATGAGTTTGAAGCTATAAAACCTTATATAGGCACAGCTCATGAAATGGTTGAAAATAAAACAGGTCTTGGAAACGATTTCCTTGGCTGGGTAGAACTCCCTACAAATTATGATAAGGAAGAGTTTTCACGCATTAAGGCTGCTGCTGAAAGAATTAAATCAGACAGCCAGGTTCTTATCGTTATCGGTATCGGCGGTTCTTATCTCGGCGCAAGAGCTGTTATTGAACTTGTAAAATCTCCTTATTACAATAGTCTTAAAAAGGATACACCTGAAATTTATTTCCTCGGAAATAATATCAGTTCCACATATCTTACCGAAATAATGTCTCTTTGCGAAGGTAAGGATGTTTCTGTTAATATTATTTCCAAATCAGGCACAACAACCGAACCTGCAATCGCATTCCGTGTAATGAAAGAATATCTCGAAAACAGATACGGCAAAGAAGGCGCAAAGAAGAGAATTTATGCGACAACAGATAAAGCCCGCGGAACACTTAAAAAACTCGCAACAGAAGAAGGCTATGAAAGCTTTGTTATTCCCGACGATGTTGGTGGTCGTTTCAGCGTTCTTACGGCTGTAGGACTTCTTCCTATCGCAGTGGCAGGTATTGACATCGACTCTTTGATGGAAGGCGCTGCAGCGGCTCAGAAGCTCTATTCGAATCCCAATATGGACGAGAACGATGCATATAAATATGCCGCTCTCAGAAATATTCTTTACAGAAAAGGTATTACAACAGAAATTACTGTTTCATACGAACCTGCATTCTGGTGTTTCGGCGAATGGATAAAACAGCTTTACGGCGAAAGTGAAGGCAAAGACAATAAAGGTCTCTTCCCTTCTGCAATGATTTTTTCTACAGACCTTCACTCTCTTGGTCAGTATGTTCAGCAGGGTATCAGAAATCTTTGCGAAACTGTTATCTGGGTTAAAAAGTCCAAGTATGATTATGTTGTAAAAGAAAACGAAGGAAATCTCGACGGATTGAATTTCCTTGCAGGAAAAACAATGCATGAGATCAATGAAAACGCATTTAAGGGTACAGTCCTTGCTCATGTAAGCGGTGGAGTTCCCAATACAGTTCTCGAACTTGCTGATTTCTCTGAATACTCTATCGGTCAGTTGATTTATTTCTATGAGAAGGCTTGTGCTATTTCAGGATATCTTCTCGGAGTTAATCCTTTCGATCAGCCCGGGGTTGAATCCTACAAGAAAAATATGTTTGCGTTGCTCGGAAAACCCGGTTATGAAGCTGAAAAAGAGGCTCTTGAGAAAAGATTATAAGGTTTAATTAAAAAAAATAAAAATTTTTTTTCAAAACCTATTGCAATTCTTCTTTTTTTGTGCTATAATATAAGAAAAGCAAAGAATTCACTTAAAGGAGTGCATTAATATGACAAAAATTATTATGGGACTTAAGGGCATGGGAAAAACAAAAACATTGATTTCTCTTGTTAAAGAAGCTGTTTCTAAAGATTACGGCAATGTTGTTTGTATCGAAAAGGACGCTGCTCTCGGATACGACATCGGTATCAATGCAAGATTGGTAAACGCATCTGAATACGGTATCGATAATTTCGATAAATTCTATGGATTTGTTTGCGGTCTTGTTGCAGGTAACTATGATATTACAGATATCTTCGTTGACTCTGTACTTAAGTTCTGCGGTGATGATATGGCTGCTTTCGAAGCTTGTGTTAAAGCTATCGATAAGGTTGCTCCTAACGTAAATATCGTTATGACAGCAAGCTACGACGCTGCAAATGCTCCCGAAGGTATCAAATCCTATTTGATGTAATTAAAAATGACAACAAAAAATATACTGCAAGCTCAAAATTGAGTTTGCAGTAATTTTTTTATGCTTTTTAACAGTTAGTTGAAAGCAATTTACTTGTAAATTTTTATCAATCAAGGAAATCTTTCAATCTCTTGCTTCTGCTGGGATGTCTGAGCTTTCTGAGGGCTTTAGCTTCGATCTGACGGATTCTTTCTCTTGTTACCTGGAATTCCCTGCCAACTTCTTCAAGCGTTCTTGTGCGGCCGTCATCAAGTCCAAATCTGAGTCTGAGAACTCTTGCTTCTCTGTCGCTGAGAGTTTTGAGGACTTCGTTAAGTTCTTCTTTGAGGAGTGTTTGTGATGCAACATCTGAAGGCGCGGGAATGTCTGTATCCGGAATGAAATCTCCGAGGTGACTGTCTTCTTCTTCGCCTACAGGGGCTTCAAGAGATACAGGGTCAAGAGCAACTTTCATGATCTCACGTACTTTTTCTACGGGCATATTGAGTTTTTCAGCTATTTCACTTGCCTGAGGCTGTTTACCGAGATCCTGAACAAGTTCTCTTTCTGTTTTGAGAAGTCTGTTGATCGTTTCAACCATATGCACAGGAATTCTGATAGTTCTTGCCTCATCTCCAATAGCTCTTGTAATAGCCTGTCTGATCCACCATGTTGCGTATGTTGAGAATTTATAACCTTTGTTGGGGTCGAATTTATCTACGGCTTTGATAAGACCAAGGTTTCCTTCCTGTATAAGATCAAGGAACAGGAGTCCCCTGCCCACATATCTTTTCGCAATACTTACAACAAGACGCAAGTTTGCCTCGTTAAGAATCTTTTTTGCTTCCTGATCTCCAGCCGCAATTCTGTCCGCGATTTCAGCTTCCATATCCGTTGTAAGAAGAGGTACTTTACCAATTTCATGGAGATAAATTTTTACGGGGTCATCAATAGTAATACCTTCAGACTGGAGCAAGGCTTCCATATCTGCAGGATCTATAGGTAAGTTGTTGATTTCTTCTTCGATATCTTTCAACTCATCCAGTTCTGCGACAGAAAATGCTTCTTCAATTTCAATTCCGGCATTTCTGAATTCATCGTAAAGAATATTCATCTGATCTTGAGTGAATTCAAGTTTTTCGAGGCGTTCGTTGATCTCTGTGTATGTAAGAGAACCTTTCTCTTTTCCTTTTTCAAGAAGTTCTCTTATGATGTTTTTCTTTTCAGCGTTTGTCATTATTTTTCTCTCTTTCTGTTTTTTCTTAAATTATCGAGTCTGCTGCCGAAGTCTTTATCTTCAATTGATAATCCGTTCATTGCTGCTTTTATTTTTTCTTCTTTCAGGGTATTTGCTATTTGTTTTATTTTATCGTCATTTACTTCAATCGCCTCAAGCGAGGATATAAATGACATTATCTTACCGATTTTATCTCCGTCAAACAGTGATGTTAAAGTATGTAGGATATTCGATGTTGAGTTTTCATTCAACTTCTCACATAATACAACAAAAACATTCCTGTTAAAATCTGTTACGAAATCTGTTTCATTGACGTGTTCCAATACGGTTTTATATTTTTCAGGATAATTTATCAAGATAGAAATGATATCTTCTTCTGATCGGGCCGCTTTAAGGTATTTTGCTCGTTGAGGATTGATTCTGTCATTCATCCCTTTCAGATTTTCAAGTTCTTCCCTTTTTTGTTTATTGTCCCTGACTTTCTGAAGTTTTTTTCTGACGGATGAAAGCTCAGCCGTTAAACTTTCGGTTGAAACATTCAGCATTTTACTGATCTTGTCTATATATATTTCAATTTCAACTTTATTTGAAAGTTCTGCAAGGATGCTTAGCATTTCATTTATGCAGCTTACTCGTTCATTGTCAATGTCCGTATTGTATTTTCGTTTTACTTCATCAAGTTTGTAGTCTATATGATTTATTGAGCCTGATAAAAGGGCTGCGAATTTTTGTGCGCCTTGAGTTTTTATGAACTCATCGGGGTCTTTTCCTCCGGTGACTGTAATGACTCGAACATTAAGGTCTGCACTTTTCAATATATCTATCGCTCTTTTGGTTGCGTTTCTGCCGGCTTCGTCGCTATCATAGCAGATAATTACATTATCAGTCATTCTTTTCATGAGACGAGCCTGATCTGCCGTAATAGCGGTTCCGAGGGTCGCTACTGCAGAATTAAACCCTGCCTGATGGAGAGAGATTACATCCATGTAACCTTCACATAAAATTAAAGAGCCGGTCTTAGAGGATTTTGCAAAGTTTAACGCATATAAATTTGATCCCTTTTTGAATGCGACATTTTCAGATGTGTTCAGGTATTTTGCGGGATCATTTCCCATTGTTCGTCCGCCAAAGCCAATAACATTGTTTCTGTGATCAATTATCGGAAACATTACCCTGTTTCTGAATCTGTCAAACATTCCTTTTTCTGAGGTTGAAGCCAATCCTGATTGCCTGATTTGAGTATCGCTATACCCTTTTGATCTTAAATGATTTATAAGGTTATACCATCCATCCGGAGAAGCGCCTAACCCGAAGTTAACGATCGTCTTTGGTGACAGTCCTCTGCCTATCAGATAATCCAATGCGGGCTTTCCTTTTTCACTCATCAATGTTTCATGGAAAAATCTTGCAGCAACCCTGTTCATCTCGTAAATATCTTTTCGGAGTTTACCGATTTCTCCGTCAAAAGAAACACTTTTTGGAACTGTCAGACCTGCAATTGCTGCTAAGTGTTCAACAGCCTCACGGTATGAAAGGTTTTCAATTTTCATTATGAATGTTATTACATCTCCGCCTGTTTGGCAGCCAAAACAGTGAAAAAATTGCCCCGAAGGATTGACGTGAAACGAGGGAGTTTTTTCGTTGTGGAACGGACATAATCCAACAAAAGATGCGGAACTTTTTTTCAATTGTACATATCTGGATATAATATCTACGATATCACAGCGATTTCTGAGTTCGGAAAGAAAATCTTCCCCGAATATGTTTGCCGTAAGTCACTCCTCCTTTTCACATATAAATATACTGATTTAAATTTAAAAATCCTCTAATTTATTTTTGAGATTTTATGATGTTTGTAATTTTGCCATATTTTAAAGAGTGACAGTCCCGGATAAATTTCATATAATGGAAATAGATGTGTTATGTAAAGGTGGGGCTGTTTATGAGACGTCCTAGATGTTCTCGTTTTATAAGGTACGGATTTGGATACTTTTTGATATTTTGTCTTGGAGTTTTAGCTGCTTTTTGCTTACCTAAAGCTGTTTTGGTTGTAATAATTTCTATACTGCTATTGTATTGCGGTTGTAATTTTTGTTGACAGAAAGGATCGATCTTTATGAAGATTGTTATTGTGAAAGCGAAAGGATTGTGGCGAGGAATACTTCGTGCAATGTTTCATGTAAAGAATAAGGATTCCGACTTATAAGCATGAAGAACCGTATATGGATATCTTCCACATACGGTTCCCTTTATTTAATTGAATTTTAGAGATCAATTATTTTGTCATGCTTGCAACTTCTTCAGCAAAGTTGTCGACTCTCTTTTCGAGACCGTCGCCTCTTTCCATTCTTACGAAGTTTACAAGTTTAACATCTTTGCCCAATGTAGCAATGTGTTTTTCGATTGTAACACTTTCGTCGATGAAAAGTTCCTGCTGAAGGAGGCAGTTTTCTGTGTAATATTTGTTGATCTTACCACCGATCATTTTTTCAAGGATAGCATCGGGTTTGTTTGCATTCTTGGGATCGTTTTTGATCTGAGCAAGAAGGATTTCTTTTTCCTTGTTGATGATTTCTGCGGGAACATCTTCTTTTGACTGATATGCAGGGTTCATAGCTGCGATCTGGAGACATACGTTCTTTGCAACTGTAGCAAATTCAGGATTTGCAAGAGCTGCTTCGTCAGCTGCGAAGTTTACAACTACGCCGATTTTGCCATCGCCATGATTGTAGTTGAATACATTACCTTCAATTCTTACGAAACGTCTGATCTGAATATTTTCACCGATAACAAGAACTTTTTCTTTTCTTGCATCTTCAACAGTCATTTCGCTGTCGATGTATTTCATTTCAAGAAGAGCTGCAACGTCTGCAGGATTGTTTGCGTGAACAACTTTAGCGATGTTTTCAGCGAATTCTTTGAACTGGGGGTTTTTAGCTACGAAGTCTGTTTCAGCGTTTACTTCAACGAGAACTGCAATGCCGTTTGCATTGTACTGTGCGATAACGCCTTCTGCTGCAATTCTGCTTGCTTTCTTTTCAGCTGCTGCGAGACCTTTTTCACGGAGCATATCAACAGCTTTTTCCATATCGCCGTCTGTAGCGATAAGAGCTTCTTTACATTTCATCATGCCTACGCCGGTTCTTTCTCTGAGAGCCTGAACCTGTTTTGCGGATATAACTGCTGCCATTTCTTTTTCCTCCTGAATTAGCCTACGATTTCTGTTTCGCCAACAGCTTCTGCTTCTTCTGCGGGAGCTTCAGCTGCGAACTGTTCGCCCTGACGGCCTTCAACGATAGCGTTGGAGATTGTGCCAGCGATGAGTTTTACTGCTCTGATAGCGTCATCGTTACCGGGGATTACATAGTCAACTTCATCGGGATCGCAGTTTGTATCAACGATTGCGATGATGGGAATATTGAGTTTGCGAGCTTCAGCAACTGCATTTCTTTCTTTTCTGGGGTCAACAATGAAGAGAGCTGCGGGGAGTTTCTTCATGTTTTTGATACCGCCAAGATATTTTTCGAGTTTTTCGATTTCAAGCTTGAGTTTAACAACTTCTTTTTTGGGGAGAAGTTCAAATGTTCCGTCTTCTTCCATTTTGCGAAGCTGAGCAAGTCTGTCGATTCTTGTTTTGATTGTAGAGAAGTTTGTGAGCATACCGCCGAGCCATCTAGCGTTTACATAGTACATGCCAACTCTTTCAGCTTCTTCTTTGATAGAATCCTGAGCCTGTTTCTTTGTACCAACGAAGAGGATTTCTTCGCCGTTTTCAGCGAGTTCTCTTACGAAGTTGTAAGCTTCTTCTACTTTTTTAACTGTTTTCTGCAGATCGATAATATAGATACCGTTTCTTTCGGTAAAAATATATTCTGCCATTTTGGGGTTCCATCTTCTTGTGTGGTGACCGAAATGAACACCTGCTTCAAGAAGCTGTTTCATTGAGATTACTGCCATTGTTAATTTCCTCCTTCAGTTTCTTACCTCCACGGCAGGCCATTATAACGAACATATGTCCGCACTGAACATAGCCTGTTTATCCGTGTGTGTATTTTACTGATTTTATATTTATTTCGTCTTTACAGACGTTGTTTATTATAGCACAAATCGGAAAATTTTTCAATCCATAAACGTGATTGTTCATATAAATTTCAAAAAATAAATTTCTCTGCTTAATCATTTTGAGATTCTTGGTTTTCAGAGGATGTATTTTCAAAATTTTCCTGATCAATTTGGTTTTTTTCAGTAGAGTCTGCCGGAATCTCCTGTTCGACAGACTCTCCGTTTTGTCCGTCCGGTTCCTTATCTACAGTTGTGTCTGTAGGTTCTTCAGGTACATTAACTGTGGGTTTTGTTTCTGATGCGCTGAGAATTCTGAATGTTCCGTCACTGCTCTTGTCTAATGTATATACAACAGTTTTTGTTTCATAGAGATACATAGGATCTTCATACCATTTTATTGTTACGAAATAGCGGTTTTCAGCACTGCTTTCCTCAAAATCAACCACTTTTTTGAGGTCCACCGGGACAGCCGCATTGGAATATGAGTAGAGCTTTGTTTCACTATTATATGCAGAAGTTGCTGTTGCATCAAAAGCGTCGCAATTAAAATATTTAAGAGCCATTTTATTGAGAACCTCAGGTGTAAAGTACATACCCATAGGATCCTCTTCTTTTACGGTATTCAGTTCTTCCCTTAAAGCTAAAAGCATGAGAAAATCTACTGCGGCCTTCTTGGATTCAATTGCACTGAAAGATTCGAAGTATGACTTATCAGACATGTACCACGATGCGAAATATGTAGCAAAATTTACCGCATTGTGTGATATGATTGATTTGTTATACTCACTTTCTTTTGTGAGAGACTTAACTTTAAGATTCAAGCTTCCGTCTGTTGATCCTATAATCAGAATATAATTGCTTTCTCCGGATTCGAAAGGACCATCAGCAGCGTCTGCTACATTTAATTTTATCAGGTACTTCCCTGTTTCACTTGTTTTTTCAAATGAAATACTGTTAAATTTAACATTAGTTATGTCGCTGTAATCAAACACATTTCCGGTCAGTTCATTGATTTTATCTGCATTCATTGATTTTATTGATTCAACAAACGTTCCTGCGACAATATCATAGTTTCTTTCGATAAGATCGTTTACCTTGCTTACAAAAACAACATAATCTCCACCATCAGCAACGAATTGTCTGTCTATTCGTTTACCTATGTCGCTGAGAGTTCCTGAAACTGAAACGATCAAACGCTGTTCTGAATCCTGGTAGCAGGTCATAATAAATTTATTCGTTTCAGATTTGAATGTTATTTCAGTTTTACGGATGCTGTCAGCTTCAGGCTTATTGTCTATCGGTGTGAGGTTCAGGGATGCTGCAATTTTAGAGATGTCTGACACACCTATAGTTTCCGACGAAAGATATTTTTTATCTGTTTCGGATAGTGTAATCACTGCCTCTACAGATGTTGCTTCATTTTGTAATGTACCCAACTCTGTTGCAGAAATCATCCAGAGTTCAGTATATACATTGTTTTGAATGTATTTTGTTACTGAAGTAAGGTCTGTTTGTGTTTTGTAATATTGGGTCATTCCGTTCCACGTAATGTATAAAGATCCGTTTGATGTATTTATCCCAATATTGAATCCACCGTTTTCAATTGAATCATCCGTTGAGATTAAAATGTCATTGGAGGTAGTATTCTGACTTGCTTCCGTCCACGAATTGACGGCTAGGGCTGAAACAAGGTCATTATTTACGGTTATTAAGGTTGTCTTTCCTGAAAAATCAACGTGCAGATGTTTTTGTTTCATAATCTGAGAAACAAATTCTGAAACTGTGAACTTTTTGATTTCAGGTCTGTCTTCTTTCTGAGATGGTACTGTGAGATACGATTTGATTGAAGATATTACTGTTTCATTTATGTTGTAGTATGCGTTGTTGTATTCTGCAACAAGCAGATCTTCATAAATTTTTAAAACAAAAGAAATGTCATCAAAAATGGTAATGTCTGCATTTTCGGGAATTGCTACAGGTTCTTTATATCTTCTTGTCCAAGAGTCGAAGCCTATCGCTGTTGTCCATGTTGTATTTGTATCAATTCTGAATGAGTCACCGTTTAAAACAACAATGATTTCATCACTTTTTTCCATTGCAGTGGCAATTTTCAGGGATTCGGCATCAAAAGCTGATTTAGCTGCAAGTGCCGCAGAGGCAGGAACAAGCTCGTCAATACTGTAATACCTTGTGTTTCCTTTATATGATACCAATGCCTGTTTTTCGTTTTCATATATTTTTACTGTTAAACCGATAGGGTCTGTAATTGTAAGGAATGGTTCTGCAGTCGATTGGATTTCAGATATCTCAGACCATGTAGATGTATTCAATGAGTTTGCAATTGCCTGTCCCTTTGAAGTTGTGCAGGATATGCCGCTGATTTCCAAGGTAAGATTTTCAGAAACCGACAAAAGTGAAGACATATCATTGACTGAGATATAAGTATTTTCTTCAAGGTAACTGCATAATGATTCTGAAATGCTTGAACTTATTTTATAGTATTTGCTTGCACCGTTTTTTAATATCTGAACAAATTCATCAAAAAAAACTATAGCATAGCCATTTTCGAGCTTCATAACGCATTTGGGAAGCTCATCATCGTTTGGCTTGGAGCCTGTTATAACCCAGGAATCACTGGAAATTAATGAAAAAACCGCCTCAGGATTTTCAACAGAAAGATCTTTTCCTTCAAATTCAAATTTAAGTGTCTCAGATTCCAATGCATTGCTGAGTATTTCATTTTTGTCCGGAATTTTATTAAAATGTTCATTGCCCGGATTCCTGAGATAATTTATTGTTATTGTAACAAGAAGTATAACTAATGAGGTCGCAACAATAATGAACGGGACTTTATATTTGTTATTTTTTTCTGTTGAACGGCTATTTATATCAATATCATTTATTGCTCTTATTTCTTCAGTTGTTCTGTCTTCATAGTTTTTTTCAGACATAGTTTCAGTCCTTTCAGTTTCAATCTTAAAGCAGATCGAAGATTTCTTTTGCCGAAGATACGACTTTTGCGCCGGTTTCTAATAATCTTTGTCTGTCTTCATGGCCATATGCTATTAAAATACAGTTAAAACCCGCAGCATCTGCAACTTCTTTATCGTGAGTCGTATCTCCTATAAGAACTGCGTTTTGCGGCTTTTCTCTATTTGCCCAGTTTACAGCAATTTCTTTTTTGCTGTATGCGTATATATTCCCTGTTCCCAAAACCGTATTGAAGTATTCAGAAACACCAATAGACTTAAGCTGCAATGTAAGCATCTTAAGTTCTGTTGCGGATAATATAAGTTGTTCAGCTCCGGCATTTTTTATTTTTGTCAGCAGTTGAATGATTCCATCATACACTTTTGCTTTGTAGACCAAAGAATTGTATATGTCGACCCACTCAACTGCCAACTCGTTATACGGGGTTTTGTTAAAATCAAAACCAAGCTTTTTGTAATAATCTATTATGGGAAAACAAAAGATTTTTCTATAATCATCTACGCTTGTTAATTCTTTCAATCCGTGTCGTTTCAGCAATATATTGGCAGACTCAACACCTACATCAACATCGTTTAAAATAGTTCCGTTGAAATCCCATAATACATGAGAATATTTCATTATTTCTGAATAGAATCTCTGATTTCAATAGCTTTGTCGGGATAGTTTGTGATAACAGTATCGATATCGAATTTAACCATCTGTTCGATCTTGTCATCGTCGTTGACTGTCCATGCTCTGATCTTGATACCGTTTCTGTTGCAGATATCTATAATTTTTTCATTGACATTGTTATAGTGAGGGTGAACCGCTGTAGCTTTAAATTCTTTTATATAAGATTCCATATCGTCAGAGGGTTCATCGCCATAAAGGAGGCCTGCATCAATTGTAGGATCAAGCTCTCTCATCTGTCTGATACATCTGTGGTTGAATGATGAATAAAGAACCTGCTTTTCCATGCCCATGCTTTTTACAAGTTCCATAGCAGGAACACCTGCATCAAAAGCTTTGACTTCAATGTTGAGGATCATGTCTGTTGGTTTAAGGAGTTCAAGAACTTCTTTGAGAAGAGGTGCATGCTGTGGAGCATCCTGAGGAAATTCTTTAGCGAATTCATATTTAAGAATTTCTTCATATGTCATTTCGCTGATTTCGCCTGTGCCGTTGGATGTTGCGTCTATTGTACTGTCATGGCAAACAACTATCTGTCCGTCTTTTGAAAGATGGATGTCGAGTTCGATACCATCGGCATTCATTTCAACAGCTTTTCTGAAAGCGGCCATAGTGTTCTGTGAAGCATAGCCGGAAGCGCCTCTGTGTGCTTGAATTTTTGTCATATTTGATCAACCTTTCTTTTTAAGTTATTCTTCTATATAGATTCTGCGGACCCGATCACTGAATAAGCAGAATAGCTCATTCGGGATCGTTCCTGCATTTGAAGCAAGTTCATCGGCGGAAATGTATTCATCTCCGTCTTTTCCCAGGAGTGTTGCAACATCTCCCTCATGGACATCTACTCCGGTTATGTTTATTACGCATTGGTCCATGCAAACATTTCCAACTATAGGAACTCTTTTTCCTTTAACAAGGACTATCCCTTTGTTCGAAAGATGTCGTGGGTATCCGTCAGCATAACCGATCGGTAAAGTTGCAACCGTGATATCTTCATTCGCGATGAAGGTTGTATTGTAACTGATACCCTCACCTTTTTTCACTTTGTGTATCTGACCGATTCTTGTTTTCAGTTCGATAGTTGGTCTGATATCTATATTTCGTTCAGTCTCTCCCGGAAATGCACCGTAAAGGGTTATTCCCGGACGAACCATATTTAAATGCATGTGAGGATATCTTATCATCGCGGCACTGTTGCATGCATGATAGTATTGAAATTTAATACCGTTATTATCAAGTTTTTCTTTGAGTTTCATGTACCGTTCAAACTGAACATCTGTTTTTTCTGATGTTTTATGGTCGGAAGAATGAAAGTGGGTAAAAAGTCCAATACATTCAAGGTTTTTTAATTCGGTTTTGATTCTTTTTATCTCGTTGAATGTATTCTCAAAGCACTCGCAGTCTTTTACTGAAAACCCGAGTCTGCTCATTCCGGAGTCAATCTTTAAATGAACTTTAAGCTTTACCCCTTCGCTTTCGAGCATGTCATTAAGTTTTTTTGCATAATCAAATGAATATACTGTTTGCATCACGTCTAGTCTTGCAATTTCTGAGGCATATTCAGCAGGAGTATATCCCAAAATCAAGGTTTGTTTGGTAAAACCCGAATCTCTCAATTCTTTAGCCTCATCAAGACAGGCAACAGCAAACTGATCTGCAATTTCGTCATAAACCTCAGCGGCTTTGAGCATTCCATGCCCGTAGGCGTTGGCTTTTATCGCGCACATCATCCGGCAATCATCATGAAGCAAGCTTTTTAATGTAACAGCATTATGTTTTAAGTTTTTGATATTTATTTCAGCCCAAGTTCTGGCTTTGAGTCTTTCCATATATACTCAAACTTCCTTATTCAAAGTAAGCGAATTCGACGGTTATATTTCCCCATATTATCTTATATGGAACATTGTTTAGAGTGTCTAATTCGCAAGTATAGTCAATGTTATTATAGTTCCCACTAAGGGTTCTCGTGTCCAATATGTATCTTATCAAGTCTTTTATATGTATCGGGGATTGATTGTTTTTATTGATATCCAAATATAGTTCTCCGCAAACCAACTGTCCGTTCTTATATATTATTGGTTCAGATAAATTTTCGCTTGAAAATTGAATATATTCATCAGTTATTTCTGTCTCGAATTTCACATCAGAAATGTAAACATCTGCCAATGCAAAGAATTTTTCTTTGTTGCTTTGTTCGGATTTTTCACATGCAGTTATTTGCGCCGTAAAAATGAAAAATAGAATTACGAGTAATTTTTTCAAATATATCCCACTCAATATAATCAGGATAGCATGGTGAAAATTCTTTTATTCGTATTGTTTCAGTATTTTACCAATAATTTCAGGAATATCAGAAGGTAGCATCCCGTATTCAGAAGTTTCTGCCTTTAAAATATCTGCAGCTTTCCCATGAAGAAATACTCCAATCAAAGCGCTGTTTTCAGGTGTATATCCTTGTGCAAGAAAAGCTCCGATAATACCGGAAAGAACATCTCCGCTTCCGCCCTTTGCCAACCCTGAATTTCCTGTAGTGTTTATAAATATTTTCCCCTGAGGAGTTGCTATGACAGTATTGTTTCCTTTAAGAACTATAACTGAATCGAATTCAGTTGCGGCATAGGATGTGGCTTTTATCCTATCGGATTCGATTTCCTTTACAGTTGTATTGTGAAGTCTTGCAAGTTCTAATGGGTGAGGGGTAAGAATTGTTTCACAATGCTTCTTTTTAATTATATTCTTGTGTTTGCTTAAATATGATATCGCATCGGCATCAATTACTAACGGTTTTGTTGTTTTCAGGAGATTTTTTACTCTTTTGGCATTTTTTCCTGATCCGCAGCCTATCACATAAGCGGTACATTTTGTTTTTTGCTTCTTTTTGACGTATACAGGCTCTGAAAGCTGCGATTGAAGGCATTTTCTTAGATATCGACCAGATTCAACGTATACAAGTCCAACCCCGCTTCTCAGCGCACCTTTGGCTGCTAAAACCGCAGCTCCTGTCATTTTTTTTGAGCCACAAATCAACTGAACGCCACCAAAAGTTCCTTTATGTGAATATTGTGGCCTTTTTTGAATCATCTGTTTGATATGATCGTTTGTTAGTAAGTAAATGTTTGGATTTTGTGTTGAAATCGCTTTTGTCGGCAAGTTTATATCTGCAACAACGGCCTCTCCACAATATTCTTTTGCAGGATATAGAAAAAAACAGGGTTTATACGCTGCGAAAGTTACAGTTTTATCTGCAATGACTGCAGTTGTGTTTACTTTTCCATCATCACAGGAACAACCTGACGGTATATCACAACAGAGTTTTTTTGCTTCGGACGAATTGATTACGGCTATCAGCCTGGCCGTTTCGGGATTAAGGTTTCCGTTAAAGCCTGTTCCAAAGATACAATCAATAATGAGATCCGCACTTTTTATCTCTAAGTTTTCTGCCTCTGTATATTCTGATATGATAGATCTTGAACACTTGTCAAAGGCTTTTTTAGCATCTCCGATATAATCTTGGCCGAAAACAGTCAATGCTTTGACCGAATACCCTTTTGTGTTTAAAATTTCGGCAGAAACCAGTCCGTCTCCTCCGTTGTTTCCTTTTCCGCAGAAAATAATGATTTTTTTATTCTTATCAAAATTTATCATTTTTTCTGCTTCATCAGAAAGAGCATTTGCGGCATTCAACATCAGCTGAAACGAATCCATACCGATAGTTTCAGCTGCATATTTATCTGCCGCACGCATTTCAGATGCTCTTAAAATGAAATTCATATTCAGATGTCCTGTTTTGATTGAGATTTTTTCCAAACGATTACTGTAGCCATTGCCATTGAATCTGTATGGGAGATTGAAACCTGGGATGAAAGTTTTTCATTAAGAGGCGTAAGCCGTCCGTTAAATCTGATATATGGCTTTCCGCTTTTTTTTCTTAAGATTTCAATTTCCTTAAAAGAATATTCTTCAACAAGGCTTCCAATAGCTTTTATACATGCTTCCTTTGCGCAAAAGTTTCCGGCCACTGTCTGGTATGCGTTTTTTCCTTTGCTTTCAAACAAGTCTCTTTCTGCCCGGGAAAAGGTCCTGTCTGTAAATGAGCTTGTTCTGCAAAGTTTTTTCACTCTTGATATATCAATTATGTCTGTTCCGAGAAGAATTTTCATGATTGATTACCATTGTTTGGGAATATATCTTTCAAGATCTTCCCTGATTCTGTCTTCCGGCTCAAAAATAACAAGAGTTTTTCCGAATTCTCTGTGTTTTGTTGTCATGTAATAAAGAGTGTTTCCGTTGCCTGAATCAAAATTGAATGTTTTTTTGATGTCTGCGTGCTGAAGCTTTGCTTTTGCCGCTTCATCGTACACACCGTAACGTTCAACATTTACACCCTTAACGGAAAGTTCTCTGTTTCGTGTTGTTCTGGAAACTATCTTGTCGAAATCTATTTCTCCGTTAAGATAAATATATTCATACTCAATATCAAACATCATTGATACTTTATATGCCCCGTAAGCAATTCCGGCTACCGCAAGAAATCCGATCATCTGACCGAACACAAACTGTGAAAGAACCAAAAACGCAAGGACCGCAACAACCAACGCAACAGCGATTACAGCTGCCTGCATAAGAAATCCTGTGGCACCTTTTTTCTTTTTATAAAGCTGTTCGTAGAATACGTCCTTCTTTTTGAAAGACGGTTCAAAAGAATTATCCATTTCCTTAAAACCTTAACCTTTCAAGTAATTATTAACCAACGCCGCAAGCAGTTCATATCTGTCAAGCTTTCTGATAAGACTGCGAGCGTTTTTATGGTTTGTAATATACGTAGGATCTTCAGAGAGAATATAACCTACAATCTGGTCGATGGGGTCATAACCTTTTTCGACCAATGCATCATAGATCGTAATGAGGGTCTTCCTCATATCTTCGTCTCTGTTGTTGTTAAGTGAGAATACTATTGTATTGTTGTCCAAAATTATGGCCCCCTCGATAATTATTAAATATTTGTTTTATTTTCTAAGAGTAATACCGTCTTTTTCAAGACCTTTGATTACTTTATTCATGATTTCATCGATTTCTGTATCCTGAAGTGTTTTTTCTTCGGAACGAAGTGTGAGTGCGTATGCAATACTCTTCTTTCCTGCTTCGACCTGAGCACCTTTATAAACGTCAAAAACCTTAATGTTTTCGAGACATTTACCTGCGAGTTTGATTATTTTAACTTCAATATTCGCAGAATATGCGTTTTCGTCGCAAATAAGAGCAAGGTCTCTTGTAACTGCAGGATATTTGGGCAGAGGTTTAAATGTTTTGTCAGAAGCTTTTGAATTGTAAAGCATATCAAAATCTATTTCACCGCAATAAACGGGAACATCAATTCCGTATTCGGCAGCAACTGTCGGATGAATCTGACCGAAGATACCGATTTCCTTGTTTCTGCACTTAATAACTGCAGTTCTTCCGGGATGGTAAGACGGATTGTCCTTACATGCCACATAGTCACATCTTGAAACATTCATTTTTGCAGCAACATTTTCAACGATACCTTTGAGCGTATAGAAATCTACACCTGAGCCGTAACATCCGAATACTATTGATTTCTTTTCATCCGGAAGCTTGCTTTCATCGCTGTTTTTGATATAAGTTGTTGCAATTTCATAAATACTTACATCAGAAGCTCTTCTGCTGTAGTTAAGTGCGAGAACTTCGAGAGCTGAAGGCAATGCTGTTGTTCTCATTATGGAAGTATCTTCGCCAAGAGGATTGATGAGCTTCATGCAATTGCGTTTTTCGCTGTTTTCGGGAAGGTGAATTTTATCAAGACTCTTGGGGCTTACAAATGAGTATGTCTGAGTTTCTGAGAGACCGCTTGCTCTGAGAACTTCACCGAGTCTCTGCTCGAAGATCTGAACAGGTGTATAACCACCGGAACGTACGTCTGCCTTAAATGTTTCCGACGGAATATTGTCGTAACCGTAAATACGTGCAATTTCTTCTGCAATATCGTATTTATTTTCAATATCACTTCTGAATGAAGGAACAATGATATCGTCGCCTTCAACTTTAAAGCTGAGACTTTCGAGGATCTTAACGATTTCTTCTCTTGAAAGATTAACTGCTATATAGTGGTTTATCCAATCACATTCAAGCTTAACTGTACGTTTTTCTTTGTTGCTGAAATCTTCGTCAATAAGACCGTTTACAACTTTACCTGCGCCAAGTTCCTCAACAAGTTCACATGCTCTCATCAAAGCACTGTAAGCAAGTTCAGAATCAAGACCTTTTTCAAAACGTGCCGAAGATTCTGTTCTCATTCCAAGACGTTTTGCGGTTCTTCTGATTCCTGCGCCAAAGAATGTTGCAGACTCAAAAACAACAGTAGTTGTTGTGTCTTTGATTTCGCTGTTTTCGCCACCCATAATACCTGCAAGTGCAATGGGCTTCTTTTCATCGCAGATAACAAGTGTGTTTTCATCAAGACTTCTTTCCTGTTCGTCAAGTGTATTGATTATTTCATTTTCGTTTGCTCTTCTTACGATTATATGTTTTCCGTCAACGCAGGAATAGTCGAATGCATGCATAGGCTGGCCGTATTCAAGCATTACGTAGTTTGTGATGTCTACAATATTGTTGATTGAACGTACACCTGAAGAACGGAGTCTTTCGACCATCCAATCCGGGGAAGGTTCAATTTTAACATCAGTAACTACCTTGGAGCAATATCTGTAGCAAAGGTCTGTTGCATCAATTGTTACGTTGATATAGTCTTTAACATCACCCGCTGAACCTTTAACTTCAGGTGTGGGAATGTTTACAGGTTTTCCGAATGTTGCTGCAGCTTCACGTGCAACACCGATCATTGAAAGACAGTCAGGTCTGTTGGTAACGATATCTGCTTCAAAAATAATATCGTCAAGTCCGAGAGCTTTTTCTATGGGCTCTCCTACCGTACCGCTGTTAAGTATAAGAAGTCCGTCTTCAATCGCACCGGGATAGTCATTAACTGTTATTCCGAGCTCTTCAACAGAACAGAACATACCGAAAGAATCAAGACCTCTGAGTTTGCCCGTTTTGATCTTCTGGCCTGTTGGCAATGTTGAGCCATCAAGTGCTGCAGGAACGAGATCTCCTTCTTTCATATTCTTAGCACCTGTGATAATTATTATCGGTTCTTCAGCTCCAATATCTGTTGTACATACGGAGAGTTTATCTGCGTTGGGGTGCTGTTCAATTTTAAGAATTTTTGCAACAACAACTTTATCGATGCTTGCGGAGTAATCAGAAAATCCTTTGATTTCTGTACCCGTCATATTCATTTTATGAGAAAATGCTTTGGGATCAGCACCTATATCCACAAAAGATTTAAGCCATTTATATGAAACGTTCATGATATGTATATATCTCCTTCACACAACTCAATCAAACATATTAAGGAATCTGACATCGTTTTCAAGTAACAATCTGATATCATCAATATTGTAACGTCTGAGAACGAGTCTTTCAAGTCCCATACCGAAAGCGAAGCCGCTGTATACTTCAGGGTCTATTCCGAGGTTTGCAAGAACTTTGGGATTTACCATTCCTGCTCCGCCGATTTCTATCCAACCTTCACCTTTGCAGAATTTACAGCCTTTGCCTCCGCATTTAAAGCAGGAAATTGAAATTTCGGCAGAAGGTTCTGTGAACGGGAAGTAGTCGGGACGAATTCTTGTTTTGATGTCCTCACCAAAAAGTTTTTTGGAAATAAGTTCCAGAGAACCTTTAAGGTGTGCCATCGTAATACCTTTATCTACAACAAGACCTTCGATCTGATGGAATATGGGAGAATGCGTTGCATCAACTTCATCGATACGGTAAACACGTCCGGGAGACAAAACTCTGATGGGCGGCTGCATCTGTTCCATTGCTCTGATCTGTACAGAACTTGTCTGTGTACGGAGGAGAATCTCAGGAGAGAAATAGAATGTATCCTGAGTATCTCTTGCAGGATGATCTTTGGGAATATTAAGGGCCTCAAAGTTGTAATAATCGTATTCAACTTCAGGACCTGAAACGATAGTAAATCCCATACTGATAAAAGCATCTTTTACTTCGTCAAGAACTATGCTGAGGGGGTGTTTTTTACCCATAACTGTATTGTTGCCGGGAAGTGTTACGTCTATGGATTCCGCTGCAAGGCGTTTTTCCATTTCAATTCTTGCTACTTCTTCCCTTTTTGTCTTGATCTCATTTTCAATAAATGATCTGACTTCATTTGCTATCTGACCGATAACAGGGCGTTCTTCCGCAGAAAGTTTTCCCATCTGGGACAGAACCGAAGTCAGTTCCCCTTTTTTGCCCAAATACTGAACTCTGAGAGCTTCGAGTTTTTCGGAACTGTCAGTTTCATTGAGCGCGACTACAGCATTTTCACGAATGCTTTTAAGCTGTTCTCTGATATCCATTTGGTTAATGCTCCTATCAATAAGTGAATTTATCTTTTCTGAAAAAATATAAACCAAAACAGAAAAGCTTGTATCAGCTTTTCTTTTAATTTATTATCTATCTATAAATGATACCATATTTATATCATTTTTGCAAGCGGTTTCAGCTTTTTTTGCG
>JAZTZU010000090.1:0-13012 GCA_045637625.1 Eubacteriales bacterium | reverse complement strand
AAAACTTCTTTTCACGTGAAAAGAAGTTTTCCCCCAGAAAAAATATAAATTATTGAATTATTCGCCTTTTTCGTTTGCGAAGAAGTCAGATTCGATGTAGTCAACTCCGAGGCTTACGCAGTAGTCGAGAGCTTCTTTGGTGTTTGCTGTCCAAAGAGCAACTTTAAGACCCTTGTCGTGGAATGCTTTGACAAGTTCAGGAGTGATTCCTCCGATAGCCATATCGATGTCGAACCCGAGTTCGAGGCTCTGGTCAACAAGCTCGTCGTGATGTCCGCAAGTGAGCATGATCGCAAGATCGGGGAATGCTTTGTGTGTTCTGATGAGGTTGTCCATGTCGAAGGACTGGAGGCTGCACATTTTGAGGTCATAGATCTCCTGTGCCATTGTGAATGCTTCGTGGATCTTTTCATCGGGGAATTCGCCCTTGAATTCAATGAAGCATACCATGTGACCGTCGCGGCAGATCTCAAGATATCTTTTGAATGTACAAACTCTGATGTCTGTATCTGTAAACGGGTTTCTGAGAGGTTTGGAAATGAGCTCTTCGTATGTATGGTCTGAAATTACCATGTCTGTTCCGTCTGCATAATGTGCAGCATGGTCATGATTTACGACGAGAACTCCGTCTTTAGTGATTCTTACGTCGGTTTCGATACCGCCTGAACCGTGTTCAACAGCTTTAAGAAAAGCTTCTTCCGTGTTTTGGAGGTATTTTCCGCTGAAACCTCTGTGTGCAATAAAACAAATTGACATATATTTTTCTCCTTTAAAGAATTATTTTTTTGTATAAATTCAGCCTGTGAGGGCAGAATATTCTTAAAAATTATTGGGGGGAATTTCGAATGAAAGATAAAAAATCGGAAAATTCAGAGCAGATAAAGGAAATGGGTTCTGTGACAACAAGCAGTATCCATTGTCTGACTGTTATCGGTCAGATCGAGGGGCATTATATTTTACCTCAGCAGAATAAAACCACAAAATATGAACATGTAATACCGTCACTTGTAGCGATAGAGGAAAGTCCCGATATCAAGGGACTCCTGATCGTCCTGAATACAGTCGGCGGGGATGTGGAAGCAGGGCTTGCAATTGCCGAAATGATTTCAAGCATGAAGAAACCGTCTGTTTCACTTGTTCTCGGTGGGGGCCATTCAATAGGTGTACCCCTTGCTGTATCTGCGAGATACTCTTTCATTGCTCCGTCCGCTACGATGATAATTCATCCTGTACGGCTTAACGGTCTTATAATCGGCGTTCCTCAGACATTTTCCTACTTTGAAAAAACTCAGGACAGGATAATCAGATTTGTTACCGATAATTCCAATATCAAGGCTGACCGTTTCAAGGCTCTGATGAATTCTACTGGTGGTTTGATGAATGATGTTGGAACGATGCTCTCAGGGGAAGAAGCTGTCCGTGAGGGTATCATAGACGCTGTGGGTGGCTTGAAAGAAGCGATGTCTAAGCTTCATGAGCTTATGGGAGGTCCTGTATGATCATATATTCCGCTGTACCGCCGTTTCTTGATTCTGAGATCTGTGCGGCTGAAAATATTTCGGAAATCAAAAACGGTGTTTTGTCATTCTACGAAAAGGACCTGACAGGAAACCGAGTTCTGAAATTCACTACAGACCCCAAAGTTTATCTGGAAAGTGAAAGGCCTTTACAGGAGTACCTCACAAAGTGATGAACAGGTTCTGTTTGCCAGCTTCCGCACTTCTTCGATTGCGGAGGACATAATGTACCCGTCAAACTCTTTTATCATGGGAATATCGTTGAAATTATCACCGAAAGTTACAATATCTTCTTTTGCGACATTATTGATTTCAGAGAGTACGTAAAGGGCTGAAGCTTTACTTACTCCGTATTTAACAATGTCAATATTTGCTGTTTCTCCGTAGATAAGGCTGTACGCGGAAAGGATCCCGTCGTAATGACTGTTTATATATTCAGTGAGCTTCAATGCGTCGTCAATGTCGGGAAAAGTAAATGACATCTGATGAAAGCTTGCTGTTTCGTTGAGAATATCCCGATTTACTTTCATTTCTGAGTCAGCTGTTCTGTGTTCAATCACTCTTCTGTGGAAGCTGTCAAGATACATCAGCTCCGACCATATCGCATTGTGTTGGATTCCGAGTTCCAACAATTCCTTTGCAATCTCCGTATCGACTTCAAAAGATTTGAGAACATTACATTTCTCATCGCGTATCAATGCGCCGTTGGTGCTTATGATAAAATCGTAATTTACATCGAAATTATCGAGGTCTTCTCTCAATGATTTGTAATTTCTGCCGGTAATAACGCCGAAAAGGTTTCCGTTTGCTCGCCATTTGTCAATGGCTTCGATCTCTTCTTTTGTTACGTCTCCGTCTCTGAACAGGGTTCCGTCAAAATCAGATGCTGCAATTTTCATTCTTATTCTATCCTTTGTTTTTTAGTTTTCATCTATATTTTATCACAAAAAAATAAAGATGTCAAGGGTAAAAAAGTTTGTTGAAAAAAGATTTCTCGGTTATTTATCATAAATTTTGTTTATTTTACTCTTTTCGAGCCGTTGAGCCTGCAATAAAAACAGGTAAAACTCAGATGCTGTCATTCCCTGAAACAAAACGTCGAAAGCCGAAAATTATATCGCAGAAAAACCCCCTTGTTTTGCGAGTTTTTTGTGGTATACTGTTTATGCAAAAAACAATCAAGAAATAAGGAGAAAGAATTATGTCAGAAAAATTGAAAGTTTTGCTCGTGGATGAGCAGAGTGAACAGCGGAATGCGTATACGGAACGGTTGGCTTTTACGGGGTATGATGTTATAGGTGCTACGGGAAATCCGAGAAAGGCTTTGGAGATGATCTCTTCGGATAAACCTGATGTGGTACTGTTCGATATAGTTTTGTCACCCATTGACGGGATAACTTTTTTGAAGGAAGCTGTGTCCATGAATCTTGATAAAAAACCGAGATTTATTGCTCTTTCGTCCATAATGAGTGATGCTGTGGTACGCGAAGCCATGCAGACAGGCGCTGATTATTTTATGATAAAGCCGTGTGAGTTTCAGGTTCTGAAAGATCGGATAGATATGCTTTCAAATTCCTTCGTTTCGGATCCGGGAGAGGATTTCCAACTTCGTTCCGTGGGTACATATGCCGGTGAAGGCAGGTCTCCAAATTATTCAACTGTCATTTACGACGATGATTCCGAGCCGGATCTTGAAACTCAGGTCACGGAACTTATTCTTCAGATCGGGATTCCAGCCCATATCAAGGGATACCATTTCGTCAGAAGTGCAATAATCATGGCGATAGAGACACCCGACACCATAAACGCAATTACAAAAATAGTTTACCCAACCATTGCGAAAAAATATCAGACTTCACCCTCACGAGTTGAAAGAGCCATCCGTCACGCCATCGAGGTCGCATGGGACAGGGGAGACGTGGATACCCTGAACAGCATTTTCGGTTATTCCATCAACAGCAACAAGGGCAAACCCACAAATTCCGAGTTCATCGCGATGCTTTCCGATAAACTCCGTCTAAAAAATAAGCAGTATTCATATATGCAGATAAAAATGTAAAAACAAAACAAAGAAAAAAATATAAATAAAAAATGAATTGTAAAGCCGCCGTAGGGAGAGATCCTTACGGCGGTTTTATTTTATAAGGTTACCATTTAAGTTTTATAAATCTTGGGTGATAGTCTTCTGTTTTTACTGCGTTTCCGTCACGGACGTTCACATTGTATGAAATAAGCAACGAGCCGTCTTTGGAGAGATGCGGGTGGGCTTTTGCGTTGTAGGTGTAATAAGTTCCGTCTCCGTGTTCCAGCGGTTTTCTGTATTCTTCTGCGGTGTATATCTGAACGGGTTCTTCGAACGGTCCGATGGGGGAATCGCTCAACGCGTACATTATTTTTTCGGATTCAACATTTTGCGTGTAGACCGCCATATATTTGCCCTCAAAAGGTCCGTCGGGAATATATGTTACGCTTAATTCGCAGGATACATTTTCTATCAAAATAGCGGAATCTTCGATATTTTCGCACCAATCTGTTCCGTTCCAATACCTAAGATTTGAAAAATCACCGATATCGTCCTTGTGTATTCTTGAAACTATCAAGTCTTTTGTGTGGAACGCATCAATGTTGTCTATATATCCGTAGAAATATATGTATTCATCGGGGTTTACCGCATGGGCTTCCGTAGTGTTGTTCATAATGCCGATGCCGTAGGCGTATTCTTTTGAATCGGTCTTTTTCAGCAACTGAGTAATATTTTCGTACCGTTTGAATTTTTCAAACAACGGGTCTTTGTTTTCGGAGATTGGAATTTCAATAATGTCGATTTGGACAGGTTTCCAGTTTTCCTGGGTGAAAGCGAGAATATAAACGGAATTGTTTAATGTGAAACAGTCAAAAAGCCATTGGTTCTGACCGAAAAGATTTGTGTTTTCTTCCGTATCCATTGAGCCGTTCAGACCGTAGTAAAAGGTCATTTTTTCAGGGTCGGGGGTGTCTCCCTCAAGAACTGCGGCGCTGTGGTTCGCCCAACATGAGTTTGAAATTTTTCCGTTTTTGTTTGCGGAGCCTATTATTGTGTCGCTGAAAATAAAAAGTGTTTTCGTTTCGCCGTCAGCGCCTGATATATTGTCGTTTCCGTCAAGAGAAACGGTGTAGATTCCGTCAGCGCAAAGCCAGCCGTAATCCGTCCCTGCTCTGTTGAAAAAATTTGTCCAACCGCCGTCAAGGTTGCAGGTGATGTTGCATTCGTCGTTGAAAGCCATAAGTGAAACTCCCTCTGAGCATGAAGTTGAAAATATAAGAACTAAACAGAAAAATGTTAATAAAAAAGTCTTTTTCATTTTAATCTCCATTCTGCCGCTATAGCGTCAGCACAAATTGTAATTAAAAATCTCCGTTAGCGGCTGCTGGAGATTTTAGGCATGTGTCGCACTTCCGCATTGTTTCAGCTGCGGCACGCCGTATTCTATTCTTGATTAGCGTGATTTTTCACGCTATACACCTATTTATATACTAAGTCTTTACTGTTCTCTTGTCATCGTAATTATTGCATACTCGCCGTCAATTGGAATTACAAAAGCATCTTCATCTGTATACGGAGGATTCATGCCTTTATTTTTTGGTAAGAATAGAACTTCATCGAATTCAATTACAGGCTCAAGGAGTGTTTTCCCTTGTTCGTCAATAAATCCGATTTTATTATCTTTTTGAACTAAGGCGATTCCGTTGTAGAAATAACTTATAGCGTCAAATTCATCGCTGAGTTTTTTATTCGAAAAATCGTAAAGGGTTATACCGTTTTCGCTCGACATAACCATAACGCCGTGCCCGATGATTCTGCCGTCAACTTCAACATCGAGGTTTAATTCTTCCCTTATTTCAGGGGCATTTTCACCGCCGTAATTAGGAATTTGGTCGTCACTTGTTCTAATATCCGTGATGTCTCCCTGTTTGTTAAAATATACATATCTGAATTCAATTTCATTAGAAGCATTTACTACAGAAACTTCGATTTCAACAATACCATCTTTGAATTTGAAATTTTCGCTGTAACCGTTTGTTCCTACGGGAATTCCGGTAAATATGGGGGGATTGATTGTAACTGTTTTTCCATCGTGTTTGAAAGTAATTGCTTTTGTGAAACTGTTTCTGTTGGCGGCCGTGAATACAGAAAGTGCTTCAGTATTTTCGTGTACTGACAGACCTAACTGTTCGGTGAGATTTTGACGGCTTTCGGCTTTATCAATATTTTTTTCGGAGTTGTTTTGTGTCTGACCGCATGATGTCAAAACCAGCAGAGAACCTAAAAGAATAAATATTTTTTTAATGATATTTTTCATTTTGGAAGTTCCTCCCTTTTTTAATGTCGTTTGGAAGTTGCATGACAACCTCTGACAATTTAATTGTAACATAATTTCGCTGTATTGTCAATATATGAACGCAAAAATTGCTGAATTCTTATGTTGGTTTATTGACTTCTGCATAAAAATATGGTATACTGTATATTGAGATATTATGGAGAGGGGTTATCGGTGTGAAAGGTCTTTTGAAGAGCTTTGTTTATGCTTTCAACGGCATAAAAAATGCGGTCCTGACGGAGCGAAATTTCAGGATACATATGACGGCTATATTTTTTGTGCTGTATTTTGCGGCACTTTACGGGCTGAACTCAATGCAATATGCTGTTTTGTTTCTTGTGTTGGCACTTGTTCCTGCGCTTGAGCTTGTGAATACAGCTGTTGAAAAAACAGTTGACCTTGTTACTTCCGAACGCATGGAGCTTGCGAAGCTCGCAAAGGATTCAGCTGCTGCGGCGGTTCTTGTTGCCGCATTGGGTTCGGTTTTTGTTGCCGTTTCGTTATTCTCAGACAGCGGTAAATTTTACAATGCTTTGAGTGCTGCGATTTCCTTCCCCCATCTTCCCATTTTAATTATGACAGCAATTTTTTGGATATATTTTATATTTTTCTTCGGTAAAAAACGTTAAAGGACGGTAAAAAAATGAAAAGCGGATTTGTTTCAATCGTAGGACGTGCAAACGTTGGAAAAAGTACATTGATGAACGCACTTATCGGCGAGAAAATCGCAATCGTTTCGGATAAACCCCAGACAACCAGAGGTCGTGTTACAGGTATTTACAATGACGACGACCTGCAGCTTGTTTTTATTGATACTCCCGGTATCCATACGCCCAAAAACAAATTGGGTGAGCATATGATAAAAACTTCTTCGGAAGCCTTTTCCGGTGTGGATGTGGTTCTTTTTGTTGCTGAAGCCAAAAAGCCCAGAAGCTCAGAGCTTCAGATAATCGAAAAACTGAAAGGCTCAAATGTTCCCGTAATACTTGTTCTCAATAAGGTTGATATTATTTCAAAGAACGAAGTTGCTGAAGCCATCGGTGAGTATTCTCAGCTTTATCCGTTTGCGTCGATAATTCCTGTTTCCGCCAAAAAGGAAGACGGTGTTGATATCGTTCTGAAGGAAATACTGCCTTTTATAGATGAGGGTGAGCTCCTTTATCCCACGGATATTGCTACAGATATGACAGCCCGTCAGCTTGTTGAGGAGATCGTCCGCGAAAAATTCCTCAATAATCTTTACGATGAGATCCCCCACGGTATCGCCATTGAAACTGTTGTTTATAAAGATTCTGAAACCACCAAGGGCGAACCTATCTCAAATATCAATATCAATATAATTTGCGAAAAGGATCAGCACAAAGGCATGATTATCGGTAAAAAAGGCGCAATGCTCAAAAAGACAATGTCCGAAGCCCGTGCTGATATTGAAGACCTTCTCGGTCAGAAAATTTACATGGAATGTCACGTTAAAGTACGTGAAAATTGGCGTGACAATGAAAGTCTCATCCGTTCTTACGGTTTGAACTTTATGGAATAAAAGGTTTGGAAAATGAATGATTTCAAGGTTAACGGAATAGTTCTCAGGGCAGCACCCTTCAAGGAAAGCAGCGCTGTTCTGACATTGCTTACAGCTGAACGGGGTAAGATTGCCGTTGTTGCGCAGGGTGTGCGAAAAGTGAAAAAAAGCGGACTTTATGCTCAGCCCTTTTCTTACTCGGAATTTGTCCTCAGCGAGAGTAAGGGTTTGCCTGTGTGCCGTTCCGCTGATCTGAAGGAGACCTTCTACGGTTTACGGGAGGATATGGACCGACTTGCCATCGGGCAGTATCTGCTTGAAATTTCTCTTCTTGTGGGGGAAAATGTAACCGACGGAGCTGATTTTCTGAAGCTTTTGCTGAATTCTCTTTATCTGCTTTCCAGAAAAGAAAGCGGAATTTCTCCTGCGGTGATCAAGACTGTTTTTGAACTGAAGTTTGCGAATCTTTGCGGATATGGGGCAGACCCCGAATTTTGCAGCGATTGCGGAAAAGAGTCTGTCTACTGGAGTTTTGACGATGGATTCCTTTGTTCTGATTGTGCATCAGGTACTTTTGCCGTGATACATCCGCTGTCTTCTGCGGTAAAAAAAGCGTTGAAGCACATTCTTCTCACCGATGGAAAAGGCGCATATTCATTCCAAATGAGCGAAAAAGCTTTCGGAGACCTTTCGACCCTTTCCGAAAAATATCTGGAAGCGAAGACCGAGACGAAATTCAGGGCTTTGGAATTTATTTCCAAAATAGGCTCTGCTGAATAGAAAGGAACTGAAATGTATTATAATTTTAAATCACTTGAATTTGATAAAATAAGACAGAGACTTGCAAGGTTCGCTCTTTCCGAGGACGGCAAAAAACTTTGCGAGACTCTTGTACCGTATGCTGAAATTGAAAATGCGAATCAGGCCCTTGCGGAAACAGACGCTGCTGCAGTTCTTTATATCAAGTATCAGATACCTCAGTTTGAGGATCTGCGCGATATTGAGAATTCCTGCAAACGGGCTCAGAGCGGCTCTGTGCTGTCCATAAGGGAACTTATGGATATAGGTCTTGTTCTTCGTGTTGCAAGAAACCTTTACGATTTTCTTGAAGAAAAACCGGAGGCGAAGGTTTTTGAGGAATACAGAGAACGCCTCATGCCCAATAAATATTTTGAGGAAAAAATTCAGAAGGCTTTTATCAGCGAGGAAGAAGTTGCTGATACCGCATCTCCCGCACTTCTTGATATCAGACGTAAGCAGATGCAGGCAAAAAATAAGATCCGTTCTTCCCTTGAAGGGATAATTCACTCCCAGGCTCATCAGAAACAGCTCCAGGACTCCATCGTTACTATCAGAAACGGCAGATATGTAATTCCCGTCAAGGCTGAATACAGAAATGAGTTCGGCGGACTTGTACACGATGTTTCTTCAAGCGGTGCGACACTTTTCATCGAACCTGTTCAGGTAGTTCAGGCAAATAACGAGCTTTCGGTGCTTGCTTCCAAGGAACAGCAGGAAATTGAAAGAATTCTTTCCGAATTTTCCGTTGAAGCAGGAGCTTTTGCCGAAAATATCATTGAAAACTATAAAGTTTCGTTGTTTTTTGATTTTACTTTTGCGAAAGCCAAGTTTGCGTATGACCTTAAGGCATCAAAGCCCAAGCTGAATCAGGAGGGTATTGTAAAACTCCGTTCCGCCCGTCATCCCCTTATAGATAAAGAAAAAGTCGTGCCAATTGATGTAAGTCTTGGTTCCGAATATAATGCGCTGATAATTACAGGTCCCAATACGGGTGGTAAGACAGTAACTCTTAAGACTGTCGGACTTCTCTGCCTGATGGCAAAATCAGGTTTGTTTATTCCTACAAAAGATGGGGCTTCCGTTGCGTTTTTCGATAATGTTTTTGCTGATATCGGTGATGAACAGAGTATCGAACAGAGTCTTTCGACTTTCTCTTCTCACATGAAAAATATTATCGGTATTCTGGAAAAGGCGGATAATAATTCCCTTGTTCTCCTTGATGAGCTTGGTTCAGGTACCGATCCTGCGGAGGGTGCGGCTCTTGCGATTTCCATCATTGAAAAGCTTCTGAAAACAGGTGTTCGTCTTGTTTGTACGACTCACTATGCGGAACTGAAGCTTTATGCTCTTCACACTCCCAATGTTGAAAATGCTTCCTGTGAGTTTGATGTCGCAACACTTCGTCCCACATACAGACTTATTGTTGGTATTCCGGGTAAATCAAACGCATTTGCGATCGCTTCAAAGCTGGGTATGACAGATGAAATTATCGAAAATGCAAAAGAAAATCTGAAAAGCGAAACCGTAAACGTTGAAGCGGTTCTTGCAGATCTGGAAATCAAACGCAAGAGTATTGAACTTGATGCAGAACGTGCCGCAGAACTTAAACATGATGCGGAAAGACGCTTGAAGAATATTGAAAATGAAATCGCCTCACGTTGGGCTGATTCCGAAAAAGATATTAAAAAACAAAAAGAAAAGGCAGCAGAGCTTATTGAACGCACTCGCCGTGAGGCTGAAAGTATGATGCGTCAGATTGAAGATCTGCGTAAAGCTAAAGATAAAGAAGAATTCCGCAAGAGTCTGAAACAGGCTCAGGCTAAGGTTGACGAAACGATTTCATCTCTTGAAAATGAAGCTGAATTGAACAAAAAACCTGAAAAGAAACCTCTTTCAAGAGCTCTTGTCAAGGGTGATGATGTCCGCATTTACAGCCTTGGTGTAGAAGCTGTCGTTCTTGAGCTTCCGGATTCAAAGGGAATGGTTTATGTTCAGGCAGGTGCGCTGAAAACAAAAGTCAAGCTGAATGACCTTGAACTTATCAAGAAAAAACGCACCGAATATGAAACTGTTGCGACTGTTAAGACTAACCGTGCAACGAGAAGTGTCAAGAGTGAACTTGATATAAGAGGTATGACTGCTTTTGAAGCGGAAAGCCTCATTGAAGATTATCTCAGCGACTGCGTGACTTCCGGTCTTAATACGGTCAGTATCATTCACGGTAAGGGAACCGGAGCTCTTCGTTCCGCTGTTCAGCAGCAGTTGAGAAATCATCCTCTTGTTGCCGAGTACAGGCTCGGACTTTACGGTGAGGGTGAAAACGGCGTTACAATAATCACTTTGAAAAAATAAGCTATGAAAAGAGTATTTCTTGCAACGGGAGTTGCTGCGCTTGCTTTTTTGCTTTGCGTTGAACATATTGATGTTCGTCATGTCCCAATGATACTTTGTCTTACAGCGGCGGTTGGAATTCTTTCCGCCGCCGTAAGGTTTATTCTTGGGCAGAAAAAACACCGTAAAGGGCAGCCTTATCCCGGGTCAAGAAGTATTTTTGAGATAATTATTGCTGTGTGCCTCTCTGTCTGTGCCTGCGGTACGGTTTACGTGCATAAAGCAGACAGTTATAATTCAGTAACATCCAAGTATAATGGCGTAGAAGTTGACTGTACTTTACAGATAGTTTCTGAGGAGTCTTTTTCCGAAAGCGGTTACGGATATTTTGAGGCTGTTCCCATTTCGGGTCTTGATACATCAGGTTATAAGGTCCGTATTTTTACATCGGGTCTTCCCGAAGCAGAGGTTTATGATTATATTTCGGGTACTTTTGAATTTACGGCTCCCGATACTGAGTATTGGACAAGGAACCGTTCTGAAAATATTGTTCTCACTGCGTTTGCCGGGGAGGTTTCCGTTGAAACAAATGAAAACAGACCTGCAGGATTCTATCTTATTTTGCTTCGGCGTTATATCAGAAATGCGATCACATCAAATTTCGGAGAAGCTCATGCTTTTGTTAAAGCGCTTCTTCTCGGCGACCGTTCAGATCTTGAAAGTGAAGCATTTGAATCCTTGCGGAAATCAGGGCTTTTGCATATAACTGCCGTTTCGGGGCTTCACGTAGGTATTGCTGCCTCTTTTGTGCTTGCATTGTTTTCGTTTATTAAAAAGCGATGGCTCAGATATATTTTTGTTGTGCCCGTACTTGTTTTTCTTGCGGCTGTAACAGGATTTTCTCCGTCCGTTATCCGTTCAGTATTTATGATATGCGCAGGTTATGCGGGCTACATACTGCTTCGTCGGACAGATTCATTGAATCTTTTGGGTGCAGTTCTTACTTTGTGCCTCGTTATTTCACCATTTTCGGCGTATTCGGCATCTCTGCTGCTTTCATTCGCCGCAACAGCAGGTCTTGTGCTTTTTGCGTCTCCGCTGCAGACCGCTTTTACCACATGGTATTTCAAGTGGAGAGGTAAATATTTATCTGCTTTTTTCCGTGGAATAGTTTCCACTTTGTCAGTCTCCCTGGCATGTACTGTATTTACTGTCCCTGTAAGTATGGCGTTGTTTGATACTTTTTCAGCAGCAGGACTTCTTACCAATATTTTCTGCCTGTGGCTGATAAATTATATTTTTATTTTTTCGGCTGTTACGGTCATTTTATCGGGAGTAGAGATCCTCGGACCGTTCTTTGCGGTTCTTTCATTGTTAGTAAATTGGAGTGTAAAATATATTATGAAGATCAGTGATATTTTTTCCGAAACAGTTCTTTCGGAGCTGTCCGCAAAACCTGCAACGGTAATTCTTGCGGCAGTTATAGGCTACGTTGTGTACCTGCTCATGGGAACTCAAAAGTCTAAAAAAACGCGAAAAAAACGCAGTAAACAGGTGGGGCGTATTGCCGCGGCGGTCATAGTAGCCGTTGTCGTAGTGATTTCCACCGCAGTTGCTCAGAAGGTTGCCACTCCCAGCGATAATAAGCTCCATACTGTTTTTGTTGATGTGGGACAGGGCTTGGGTACATATATTTCCATAAACGAAAAAGCCGTGATCTTCGATTGCGGCGGTTCAAAAGATGCGGGGGAAGCAATGAATGAAGCCTTGCGTGAAGGCGGTATTCAGGAAATTGACTACGTTGTTATTTCGCATCTTCACGACGACCACGCCAACGGTATTGCGGAGATTTTTGCTCAGTGGGATATTGACGAGGTCATAGTTCCTTACACTGAGGGTGACCCTGCTATTCTTGTGGAATTGATGATGCTTGCCGCTGAAGAGGGGGCGGATGTTCTGACTATCAGCGAAGATCTGACGAGAACTTTCGGTGATGCAAAAATCGATCTTCTGACTGAACATCTCGACCCTGAATCTTCCGACCAGAACGAAAACAGCATAGTTTCCGTTGTAACGCTTGTAAATTACAGAGTCATGTTCACAGGGGATATTACTGCGGAGGCTGAAAGACGGCTTGTTGATGCTTACGGATTTACGTTGAGATCTTCAGTTCTGACAGTTCCGCATCACGGCTCGAAATATTCATCCTCTGAGGCATTCTTGGCCATGGTTTCACCTGATATTTCGGTGATCTCCGTTGGCAACAACAGCTACGGACATCCTGCTGACGAAGTTCTTGAACGGATTCTGCCTTACGGAGAGATTCTTTCTACCAAGGTTCTTGGCAATATTGAGATCGTTACAGACGGCGTAGAGACAGAGGTTTTGAGTTAGAATTTATATAAAAAATATGCGGGGAACCGTATTTTCTTTTCGCGGAAAAAGAAAAAACAAGTCGGATCGTAGCCATGTCGTTCTGTGAGCCA
>JAZTZU010000089.1:0-1862 GCA_045637625.1 Eubacteriales bacterium | reverse complement strand
CCTCTGATCGCTGCTATAAGAAGGGGCTCGGCAAGGAAGAGGCAATTGCAATCCTGAAGAGTGAAGCGGGAAAACAGTTCGACCCTAAACTTGCGCATCTATTTGTTGATCTTCTACAGAAAGATATTATAGAGATTCGCGGACATCGTATGAATGCCGAAGAAACTCCCGACGTGGAATAATTCGTCAGACCAAAGAATAAGCCAAAACTGCCGTTTGTTATTTCAGCGGCAGTTTTATACGTAAATTCTCAAAGTAAATGCAACAGTGGTAAAAGGGTGGAATTTAGTAAGAGAAACCAGTAGAATTAAGTGTGAGAAAGAATCAAAAACAACGGAGAAGAACCGAAAAACAGCAAATCACCCATCAAAAAAGCGCAGAAAAAACACCTGAGAGGTGAAATTCTCAGACTAAATGCAACTATGATGGCGTTTACAATGAGAAGGATTTACTTGAGTAATTTAGGAGATTGTACCACTTCACGAGAGGGAATAAAAGAGATTCCCAAAGCATTAGCCAACTCATCCGAAAAGAAGAAAGTAAACATATCGTAAGCACTCTTACCGTTGAACTGCTTCCGCTTGACGGCATTGACGTGAGAAAAAATCATATTCACAGTTTCCTGTGTAAAGTTTTCAAAGCTCTGTCCCTGCGGAACGATATCACGGAACAAAGTGTGATTTTTTTCGATATGAGGCTTTTCACAGGCAGCCCCCGGTTCACAGAAAAAGAGATTCGTTTCCCGATCACCGTTGTCATTGTTTTCAAAAGCGGAGATACAACTGAATTCACCACCATTGTCGGTGAGAAGAAGAGGTATGATATCACCGAATACAAAACCATGTGCGGAAAGATTCTGTTTCAGCTGCCCGATCTTTTTTGCAGCTTCAGCGGCAGTTTTGTTATCAAGCAGAAGCCCGATCATGAAATCGCTGGAAACAAAGTGGATAGTCATGATAACTTTACCGCCGATTTCACCGATGACAGTGTCAAGTTCCGTGCAGGGAATATCGGGATTTTCTTCTATGAAGACAAGATAATCCTCATACAGACGCCCTTTCTTTGCGGAAGCGGGGATGGATTCGACGTTGGAAGACTTTCTGGGTTTGAATTTCACTGCTCTTGGCAGATCAAGAGGACGTATGGAATAGTATCTCTTCTGAATATGTCTGTATACCGTTGCGCTTGACACAGGCAGGTCGTTGGCTTTAATGGCATGATAGATATGCTGACCATTTCTGACCGCATCTGAAATGATCCGTTCAGTCTCATAGAAACTCTCCTTATTCAACGGAATACCGGTACGTGCATCCACCAGAAGGGTTTCATAATCTGCCTGCGCTTTTTTAGCAATGTATACCTGGCGGCGGTATATACAACTGCTCTGATTCCGTTTAGGGCAACCGTTGCAGACAAAGGGTGCTTTCAGAAGTTTGGGACAAATCTCGTCTGTTTTTACGAAACTGTTTATGTGAGGCTGTAAGTGACGTTTTACCTCACGGGATACGCTGGTTTGATCTTTCCCGATTCGTCTGGCAATATCCTTGAAGGTCATTTCCTTGTTCAGGCATTCCTGTATTTCGATTCTGTCATCGAGGGTCATATGCTTGTTTTTCTTTTCATTTTTTTGCATGGTCTGAGACCTCCTTTCTCAGACTTAATGCTACCACAAAATCCTTCTCAATGTAAATGCTACCGCAAATGCCACTGTTGCATTTACTTTGAGAATTTACTAATCCAATATTTTTCAATAACATTTTCCAAAAGATCTTGACATCCCTCCATTTTTCTGGTATAATTCATTAATCGATCCCGCCAGGCCTCTGTTTCATGCACACTAGGCGGGCCTTTTTATTAGTAAT
>JAZTZU010000088.1:0-15984 GCA_045637625.1 Eubacteriales bacterium | reverse complement strand
GACTTAGAGTGCATCCTTGGTAAGGATGAGGTCGTCGGTTCGATCCCGATCATCAGCTCCAATACCCCTTTATATGTCCGGGCGTAGCGCAGTTTGGTAGCGCGCTTGAATGGGGTTCAAGAGGCCGTGGGTTCAACTCCCGCCGCTCGGACCAAAAATGATAATTCACTATTGTGGATTATCATTTTTTACTATCTTCTGATCTTTTTAGCAAGGGAGTTGAAGGTTCGGTAGTGAATGACAATCCTGTGGATTGTCAGAGCCGAACCCGCTCTTTTCCGCAGAAAAGGCAACTCCCGCCGCTCGGACCAATAAGATAGATGATTATTCGATGAATGATTATCTATCTTATTTTTTTGCAAATAATAGTGCTGAAAGTTCTATAGAGAAATCTATTTACATGAAAGGTCTGATCTTATGAATTACATGGAAATGTTCGATGATAATATTTTCCGCTTTGAAAGTGATAAAAATATTCTCGAAGAAAAAGATCTCGGCATTTGCGCAGATATTGCGTCAATTCTTACACCCGAATACTCTGCGACGGCATTGAACTGTTTTCAGGGATGTCCCTATACGAATACAGGATTCAAATTCAATGTTATTATTGACGGTGCTCAAGTAAAAACAAAAAAATGGACATGGCTTCCAAACGCAATGAGACGATTCGGAAAATCAGATAATTTTGAACTTGAGACTGTATCTGCGGTTATCCCTCAGATGAGAACTGTAATTGAAAAGATAACATTAAAAAATACAACAGATTCAGACCTTACAGTTCCCGTTCAAGTGGAATACAGAGGCAAGACAAGGTATGAAGCGGATTGGAAATTTTCAATTCCGACAGCCGAAAGAGGCGGTCTTGATGATTATTTTGAAGACAACGGAATTATTTTCTCAAAGACTGAAGACTGCGCTTTTGCGTTGACCTCTTCCCTGCCCAATATGAAAATGTTCAAACTTGCTTATTTGTGGGAAAACGAAATAACAGTTCCCGCTAACGGCTCGCTGACATTTTATTTTTCCGCCCATATTGGACTATTTGAAAATGTTTTAAAAGAAGCAAAAGAAATAACAGACAATTATGAAAATCTGACTGAGAACTCATTTAAATGGCTGAAAAAAGAATCGGACAGAATACTTTCGAATCTTCCACAATTCGATTCCGACAACAAAAAGCTGAATGATTTGTATTACAGATCGCTCGTAACATATATCATGTGCCGTTGGGAAAATCCAGACCTTTGCCAATCACCGTTTTTCAGCACAGGAAGCATCAACGGCGGCTGTATGTGTTCCTATCTTTGGGACTACTGCGGCGGCTTGATGATTCATCCTCTTTATGATGCAGATGGAAACAAAAAACAGCTGAAAACATACCTCAAAAACGATCTGACGACCTCATATGCAATAAATCCCGTCACAGGTAGACCGGTCGGGCCGTGGTATCAGGTAAACCAGGAAAAAGTTATCCAAATGGTATATTACCACGTACTTTTTACGGGAGACAAGAATTTCCTTTTTGAAAAAGCGGGAGACAAAACAGTTCTTGAATGGATGATCCACCATGCATATGTATGCGATGATAAGTCGAAAGATGTTGAGCTTTACGATTACGGCGAAGGAGGAAAAGACCACCTTGAACTTCGCAGAGGTATTCCATATAACGGCATAATGCCGGATCTTAATGCTCGCAGATACATGAATTATATAAGGGTTTACGAGCTGACAAAAGTTGCGGGGCAGCCTGATGAAGAACTTCCCCAGCGTGCCTCCGCGTTGAAAGAAAAGCTGAAAACACTTTGGAATGATGAGGTCAAATGGTATGATTTCATCAGAAACGGAGAAAGAGATATACGCTATACCGTTCAAATGTTCAAGATCCTTAACAGCGGTGTTATCGGCAAAACAGAACGTGAAGGTCTGATTACACATCTGAATGAAACTGAATTTCTTTCAGAATTCGGTCTGCACAGCATGTCAAAACTTGATATTGCTTACGATCAGGACGATATCGACAACGGTGGCGGAGGGATATGTACCCACTTCACAACGCAGATCTGCGCACAGCTTTACGATATAGGTTATGACAAGCTTGCAACCGATATAATAGAGCGAATTTACTGGTGGGGTGAAATGATGCCTTATCTCGGAGACTCCTGCGCCGCAAACATGATGAAAAACCGAGAGGACACTCCCCTGCAGGGAGACATAAGTTCCGCATCCATCGCTCAGACAATAAGTCTTTTCATGTTCGGGATCAAAGCCGATTTCAACGGAAAAATCTCAGTTTGCCCAGTCAAAAACAGACCTGCCGAAAACATGAGGCTGGAACATGTACGTATGTGCGGAAAAGTCTTTGACATTGATATCAATAGTGACAGATTCACAGTAACAGTTGACGACAAAACATTTGAAGCAAATATCGGTGAAACGGTTTCCTTTTGACATTACAATATATGAACAAAAAAGCTGAATATTCCGACAAACCTACTCCTAAACATATTTTGCCCGAAGAGCGAAAACTCTTCGGGCTTATATTATTATTTACAATCGTAGTATTCGGCGAGTTTTGAGACATCTTCTTTTGAAATGGCATCACCAAAGAAGATGAAGTCATCCATATTGATAATAAGATCATATTTCTCGTTGGAGAATGTTCCGAGACCGTCGTTACCAATAGTAAATGGCATATCTGTATCCCCTGCCGCAAGGAATTCATCTTCGATATTTGCTGTGTAACAAAGCTTGAAATTGTAGTAAAGTTCGTATTTCTTAGTTTCTTTGTTCACACATACAGAAACATGAATCCAGCCGTTATCGTCAACATCAAGAGGGAATCCGCCTTCATATTCTTCCTGATCGCCGGGAATTCCAAGGCTGAGAGTCGTTCCGCTCGCTCTGAATGAGAATCCTATGCCGTTATCAGCTCTGTCTCTCCAGAACCAGTTCTTATTTGCAAAAACAACAACGCCTTCATCAAGGCTTCTGTCGACTCTTGCCCAGAACGCAAAGGAAAAACTTCCGTTTCCGACTTTGAAATCCTTGACAGTAACATGTCCTGTTCTTCCGAATTCACCTCTTGCACCGTAAACACCTTCGCTGTAATACTTAACAAGATTATGCGGTTCCATAATATTTTTACCTGTAGCATCTTCAATATTATAGTCCATAAACATTGCAAGGCGGATACGATCCTTGTCAATAAACTTATAAAGGCCCTTTTCTCCGTTGATGTCGGGAGTAGGACGGCTTTCAATATCAAAACGTTTCGGTTCAACTTTGTAATATGTACCGTTGACTTCGGGGAATATTCCGTCGGGAACCTGAGAGGTGAAAGCACCGTCTTCATAAGCAGGAACATCAAGTCCGAGACCGTAAAGAATTATAGCAGAGAGGTCTCTTGTATATGCAGAACCGATATTTCCCTTTGGAACATTTTTACCTGCAGCTCCGAGGAAAATATACTTTTCCTCATCGGTATAACCACCGTGACCGTTTCTGATGCCGCCGTGGTCCGTGATAACAAGGAACAATGTCTCGTCGATTATACCCGCTTTTTCATAAGCTTCATATATTCTTCCGGTATAACCGTCTTCTCGGGAAATCGTTTCAAGGTATTCAGCACCGCCATATTCGCTTCCGTGACCGGCTTTATCTACTTCCTCAAAAAGAACGTACATAAAATTCGGTTTTCTTGAAACAGCTTCAACTGCCATATCGCAAATAAGCTCATCAGATTTTGCAAAGCCTGTTTCAATATTCATATCCTCATCAACAAGAGAATCTATAAGAGCTTTCCAATGGCTGTAAGCCGCAATATGAGCCTCCGGCATTGCTTCCCTGACTCTTTTAAATATTGATGGGAGATTTTCATGAGTATTTTTAACTCGTCCCACAGTACTGTTTGTAAAGCCGTGAACTTCAGGAGAGCAACCCATAAGCATAGCACACCAGTTCTGAGCACTGATAGTCGGGCTCATAGACAGAGCATTAAACGTTTTTGCGTGATTCTCAAAAATTCTGTCAATATTGGGGGTAGGAGTTTTTGTAAGAAAATTTCCCATACCGTCAATACCTACAACCACAACATACTTATACACAGATCTTTCCATTTTTTCAATTCCTTTCTTATCTTTCAATCCTATAATATTCTTCAAGTTTTGCAATTTCATTTTCTTTAAGAGCGTCTCCGAAAACTATGAAATCATCCATACTCAGTTCCATATCATATCTTTCATTTGCAAACGTTCCGAGACCATCATTTCCGACATTGAAATCGTTGCCATTATCAACATCAAGAGCCGCGACACGGTCAGACATATCAGCTTCGTATACTTTCTTGAAATTGAAATATGTATACATTTTCTTCTTTTCTCTGTCAGCAACTTCAATCACATGCAACCAGCCGCCTCCGACATCAAGAGGAAACCCCACATCGACCTCGCCCTTTCCGCCGCCATAACCCAGATTAAAAACAGCGTCATGGGCCCTGAATGAAAGTCCAACGCCATGGTCTCCCCGGTTTCTCCAGAACCAGTCTTTGTTGGAAAATACACAGAAGCCCTCATCTATGGAAAGGTCTACTTTTGCCCAGTAAGCAACGGTAAAACTTTTTGTTCCGAGACTGAGATCCTTAACTCTTATATGCCCGTTTTTGCCCAAAATACAGCCCTTGCCGTATGCACCTGTAATATACTGAATCTCACCGACAGCCTCAGTAGCATGTTTTCCACTTGCATCGGCAACGTCTCCGTCCATAAAAAGTGCAAGTTCTATTTTATCTTCGGAAATGTATTTTGCAAGACCGTTATCACCTTTATAATCCGGAGTCTTTCGTTCCTCAAATTCAAGGAATTTCTCTTCAACCTTTTTGTATGTTCCGCTGATTTCAGGAAAAAGTCCATCAGGAATCTGAGATGTAAATACTCCCTCTTTGTATTCGGGAACATCCAATCCAAGAGCATAAAGAATGACCGCAGCCATATCCATTGTGTAATAAGTCCCGATCTCGCTCTTTTCAATACCTTTACCCGCAGCAGCAAAATAAATATACCTTTCAGTATCGGCATATGCACCATGTCCGCAACGGATACCTCCATGGTCTGTTACTACAAGGAAAAGTGTTTCATCGAGAATTCCGGCTTTTTCATAAGCATCATAAATTCTGCCCACATACCCATCCTGTTCTGTAACAGTTTTAAGATAATTTTCGTCACCGAAATCACCTGAATGTCCTGCGCTGTCAATATCCTCAAAATAAGCGAAGAAAAGATTGGGTTTATTCGCAACTTCTTCGATTATAGGTTCGAGCAGATCTTTATCGGGAGCCGTGTAAAAATTCACTCCGATATCGGGCTCTATCATATAAGTATTTATCGTTTTCCAACTTGCAAATGAAGAAATTCTCGCATCGGGGATCGCATCTCTTACGCGTTTGAAAATTGTTGGGAACCTGTCCCCCTTATTTACCCTTCCGTTCTCAACTTCATTCAGAACGGCATGTACTTCAGGCGCAACACCCATAAACATTGTAGGCCAGTTTTCAGTACTTGCAGTCGGACTCATCGAAAGGCCGTAATAGGTAACAGCACCGTTTTCAAATATCTTATCCATACAGGGCGTGGGAGTTTTCAGATTGAAATTTCCCATACCGTCAAGTGCTACAATTGCAACATATTTATAAACAGTTCTCATTTACAGTTCTCCATATTTAAATATCATAGTACTCTAAAAGTTTTTTGATCTCATTTTCATTCAAAACATCTCCAAAGATAACAAAATCGTCGATGTAAATATCCTGATGATATCTGTCATTACTGAAAGTTCCAAGGCCATCGTTTCCGACATTAAACGGAAAATCCGTATCAATATCATCTTCAAGATTTTCAAAGATATCAGCCTCATAAACTTCTTTGAAATTCATATATATTCTGACTTTTTTATTTTCTTTATCAACAACCTGGAGAATATGTATCCAACCGCTTCCGATCTCTAAAGGGAACCCTGTAATTATTTCAAAACGGGTGTTTCCGTCAGCAAGATTAAAAATAATATCATGAGCCCTGAAAGCCACACCTATACCCTTTCCTGCTCTATATCTCCAGAACCAATCCTTATTTGCGCATACCGAATGGCTCTCTCCGATATCGGAATCCACCTTACTCCAATAACCCAAAGAAAAGCTTCCTGTACCCAATTTAAAATCGTTTACCGTAATATATCCGTTATCGCCCAGAACGCCGCATTTTCCGTATACTCCGTCTTCATACACGATTTTCCCATGTTCCTCAAGCTGATTTTTACCGCTCAAGTCACTTACGTCACCGTCAAAAGTTATTGCAAGTCTGATCTTATCTGAATCAAAAACATCAGTCAGTTTCTTTTCCGGTACAGGACGAGAAACGAAATCAATTTTCTTGGTTTTGACTATATTATATTCGCCGCAAACTTCAGGAAAAATACCGTCAGGAACCTGAGATGAATATCCGGATTCTTCATATTTCGGAAAATCGACACCGAGAGCATAGAGGACTATTGAAGAAATATCACGGGTATAAGCTTTTCCTATATTTCCTTTCGGAACATTTTTACCTGCTGCCGCAAGATAAATATACTTCTCACCGTCAGAATAAGCTCCGTGACCAGTAAGAATTCCCCCATGATCCGCAACGGCAACAAAAAGCGTATCGTCGATAATTCCGTTTTTCACATAAGCGTCGTATACTCTTCCGACAAAAGAATCTTCCGCTTCAATTTTCGCAAGATATTCAGCGCTGCCGTAGCCGAAATCATGTCCTGCCCCGTCAATATCATCAAACTGAATAAAAAGGAATGTCGGCTTATTATCAACTTCCGAAACAATAATATCGCAAAGCTCCGGATCATTTCCTCTGTTATCCATAACAACATCAAGACCGTCCTCAATAAGCATTCCGTTTATAGGTCTCCAGTTAACAAAAGACGAAAGTCTTGCTTCCGGCATAACCTCTCTTATGCGTTTAAATACCGACGGAAAAAGCTCCCCTGAATTTCTTCTCCGCATTTCCATTTCATTTGCCATTCTGTGAATCTCAGGAGACGCCCCTAAAAGCATTGCACCCCAGTTTTCAGCGCTGCTCGTAGGGCTCATTGACAAAGCGTCATAAGTAACTGCGCCATTTTCAAATATTTTATCCATACACGGAGTATTAGCTTTTTTATTAAATATTCCCATGCCGTCAAGACCGACAACTACAACATGTTTATAAATAAACCTTTCACTCATAATATATCTCCAAATCAGTTTTCTTTTATTATACTACATTATTTTAATAAAGTCAATACCTTTTTTGATTTTAAATCAATGATGCACCTTAAAAAGCGCTGAACTGTTAAGGTGCATCCCATTGTTATTAAATTTTAATCATTTTATCAAAGTACAGATATCATACTTTCTGATTGCGAGGCGTGCGACGATGGCGGAGAGGGTGAGGATTATTACAGAAGTGAGGACATATACGCCGAGGAACTGCCAGAAGTAGAACGGCATATTCATATAGTACATCAGCCATTTTGTGGCAATAATGCCGAGAATTATCGAGCAGGTCAGTATTATAGACATTTCGGCAATAATAAACCCAATTGTCGAACCTCTCGTTGCACCGACCGCAATGTGAATCGCATAGTCTTTCACATTATTTGCAACACGGTTTCGAATTGAAATAAGAATGGTTATTGTGGAAAAGAAAATCATAACAGCCGTGATTTCCGCAAAAAATGAAGTTACGATTTCAAAACGTGATGTGAGTTTTTCCATAGAATACTCCTGATCATTAATTGTGAAATGCTTTCCGATTTGGCTGTAATTATCAAGAATAGATCTCAATTCAAGTAACGCGGAGGCTTCGTTTTCCTCTGTAAACACAAACTTAATATTTGAAAGACAATAAAGCTCATCTGTGTTAACTGCGTTTTCTACCAATTCCATACTATAGGTATCCCACTCTTCAATAGGTATAACATACCGAGGATATACTATAAAGTTATCAAGATCATATACCACGTAGCCTGCACGTTCCATTACTGTAGTATCTTCTGCTAAAAAACCAATTACTTCGAGCTGTCTGATATATTTAAATTCTGAGCCTTCATTGCATTCAATATCCAAAATATCCCCGACCTCATATACATCAAGATATTTATATCCCAAAAGAACAGGACGAGGTTTTCCTTCAACATAAGGCATATCATCATCAGTAAAATCACGCCCGTTTATTACACGATAATTTTCGACATTATGAAAATTCGGGGTAACATCCAAACACCATAAAGAATCTCTACCTTCTCTTCCGAAAACCTGAAAATCACCTTTAAAATTTTCAATCCTTATACCGGTGTCATCTATACCAACATAAGTTATATACTCAGAAGATTCAAGTGATTCAAAATATTCAGCAGTTTCAATATCAATATTTTCAGGATACATCCTAATAATCTGAAGTGATGGTGCGCGGCTTCCTAATGAATACAAATTATATTTCTGGAGTGATTCGTGATCATAATGTCCAGTCACAATATTTTTAGCCGCATAATAAGACATCGTATAACCCTGCAGTAAAAATATCAAAGCAAACAGAAAAACTGTAAGATATGTCATTGTTTTGTTTTTATCAATATTTTTTATACCCTCAATTAAACCGATTCTGAACATAATATTACCTCCGATACAAAGTGCTGAATCAAGATGTGGATCCAATTGAATCTCTACTAATTAATACAACGCAAAATGAGAAATCCCTCAAAAAAACTTGTAAGTTTACAATTTGTTCAAAATACAGTTTTTCAGCTATTTTATCAAAGTGCAAATGTCGTACTTTCTGATTGAAAGGAGGGCTGTAATTGCGGAAAGGCCCAGAATTACGATGGACGTGAGGACATACACTCCGAGGAACTGCCAGAAGTAGAACGGCAAAATCCCCTAATCTGCAAACCACCGGTACGATCCTTCAATTTCTGAGTGTATATTTTTACTTTTCACCTCATATATATTGTAGCACATCTTTCTTAACTTGTCAATATGCAAAACACATAAAATTAAAATTCGTATAAAGGACTCTTTTGTGCAAAGTTCACAATAAAATTCAATAATATTGTAACGGAAGATTCTGCTTCCTGCCGCTCAAAAAGGACATTTTTCCGTCATCAGAAACAGCACGCGCCCTACGCCTTAACAGACAGGAGCTATCGGGGAAAAGCTATTCGGACCAGAACGGGAATAGAAGTATTGACCTCAAACCACAACATTTTTACAGCATAAATCAAAATTATATACGCAAAAAAGCCATCCGAAATGGATGGCTTCAGCTTGTCAAAAAAACTGTTTATTGTTTATAGAAAAAACAATTGAAAAAGACAGATTCCTGTTGGAACCTGTCTTTTTCTGGCGGAGAAGAGGAGATTTGAACTCCTGCGCCGGTTTCCCGACCTACACCCTTAGCAGGGGCGCCTCTTCACCAGCTTGAGTACTTCTCCGTATATGTTGGTGAATCAGCCGTTACTATCATAACAGCTTAAATATTATACCACAGTTTTTGAGATTTTGCAAGCCCCCAAGTGTGAAGAAAAAGCAACATTTTATTCTCAAGGCAAATTTTAAGCCCTTCTCCACAACTTTCAGTTTCTATTCACATTGACCCCCTTGACATTTCGGGAATTTTGTAGTATAATTCTCTCATAGAACAGAACAAAATATCCAATCGGAAAATCATTTACGAATTGAGGAATATATATTATGGAAAAAGTAAGATTCGGCGTTATCGGTCTCGGCGGCAGAGGTTACGGAATGATGTGCGGAAACCTCTTCAGATTTGAAGATGTCAAGATCACTGCGGTCTGCGATGCATACGAAGACAGAGCGAACGCCGGCGCTGATGCAGTTGAAGAAAAATACGGAGAAAGACCTCTTTGCACCACAGACTACAGAGAACTCCTTCATTCAGGGCTCGTTGACATGATATATGTCGCTACAGCATGGGAATCTCACATCGAAATAGCAATCGAAGCTATGCGTTCAGGCGTTGCTGTAGGTATTGAAGTCGGCGGCTCATACAGCATTGATGAATGTTGGGATCTCGTTAAAACACACGAACAGACAGGTGTTCCCTGCATGCTTATGGAAAACTGCTGCTACGACAACAACGAACTTATGGTAACTTCGATGGTAAGATCAGGCATGTTCGGAACTGTTGTTCACTGCGCAGGTGCTTATGCCCATGACCTTCGTGATGAGATCGGAAACGGAAATATCAGCAGACACTACCGTTTGAGAAACTACCTCAACAGAAACTGTGAAAACTACCCCACTCATGAACTCGGCCCCATTGCAAAAATCCTCAATATCAACAGAGGTAATAAATTCGTATCTCTTGTTTCCGTCGCTTCTAAGGCTTGCGGTATGGAAGATTATATTAAAATGTCAAAACTTGACGAAAAAGACCCCTCACTTAAAGATGCAAAATTCGCTCAGGGCGACATCGTAACAACAATTATTACATGTGCCAACGGTGAAACAATCACACTTCGTCTTGACACAACATTACCCAGAGATTACAACCGTGAATTTACTGTAAGAGGCACACGCGCAGGCTACGACATGATTACAAACAATGTTTATGAAAGCGGCCCCAACGGCGAACACGCAACAAGCAAAAACATAGATAACTATATAGATAAATATCAGCCCGATGTCTGGTATAATATCACAGAAGCAGAAAAAGAAGCAGGTCACGGCGGTATGGACGGAATCATCCTTCGCGAATTCATTGATGCCGTAAAAGACGGCAAGCCCATGCCCATCGACGTTTACGATACAGCAGCATGGATGTGCATTTCCTGCCTCTCTGAACGTTCTGTAGCTACAGGCGGAACAATCCAGCAGATCCCCGACTTCACAAACGGAAAATGGCTCATCCGTGAACCTCTGGACGTTCTCCCCATGAAAGTCCGCGATGAAAAGGACTTCAAAGTAAAAGAATAATATAATAAAATAAAGCCAATACAAACTATGGTATTGGCTTTTTGCTTTTGGGTAAATTTATTAAAATTGTCAACATGACCAATTATGTTTTGCGGAATAATTGCTTGACAAACCACGGACTGTATGGTATACTCTATATAGAAAAGCAAAATACAATTTGAGAGGAGCTAATTTATGGAAAACAGCATTAAAATGTATAACCCCGAAACAATGGAAAAAGCTCGAATTGCAGGATTCACAGATAAAGATATGATCGGATACTCAATCGGAGAAGAAATGATTTTCGATTTTACTGTCAGATGCGGAGATGAGGTCGTAGGAGTTCCGCAGCTCTCATGGAGTGTTGAACGGGATTTCTGCGAAAAATACAGCGGAATTTCCGATGGAAAAAGCGGAAAATTACAGTTAAAGACTTCAATGGAAAAAGCAGGCTATGTAAGAATCATAGTCAATGCCGTTGATGAAAACGGAAATGAAATCCCGAATGTTTACCGTTTTGACGGTGGTGCGTGCGCAGGATTTGACTCTCTGAAACCCGCAGTTGAAGAACCCACAGACTTCGATGATTTCTGGAACGACAAAATGGAAGTCCTTGACTCAATAGAGCCGAAACTTCTTGAATACAAAAAAGAAGATATGCCAAATCACCCCGATTACGACACATATTCAGTAAAAATCGAAGCGGGAAAATGGGGTCCTGCAACAGGTTATGTAATTGTACCCAAAACAGCCGAAAAGGGCAAAATGAAAATAAAGATGGTATACATGGGATACGGTGTCGGTTCTGCCAACTGGTGGGGACATCCCGACTATATAACCTGCAGTATCAACGCACACTCCATCGAAAACAACATGCCAAGAGATTATTATCAGCAGCTGGCAGATACTGTCTATAAAGGCTACGGAGTTGTTGACGAACGCAATAAAGACCGAGAAGAAGCTTACTTTCTCCAGATGATAATGCGTGACGTTCAGGGCTTAAAATTCATAATGAAAAGTGATTACTGGAACGGCAAGGATATTGACATATTCGGAATGAGCCAGGGCGGTTTCCAATGTATCGCAGTAACGGCACTTATGAATAAACACGTAACATCCGCGATTGCGGAAGTCCCATGGATGGGTGACATCGGAGGCATAGAAATCGGAAGAATGGCAGGTCCCGGACCTCTCAGAGAACCGGCACTCGACTATTTCTGCTCAACAAACTTTGCACGCAGAATAAAATGTCCCATTGAAATAGAAACAGGAACAGGAGACTATGTAGTCCCCGTCTGCTTTGTAAGTATTACATACAATCAGCTGAGATGCCCCAAACGATTCAAGATAACACAAAACAGAGACCACGGAACAAAACCCCAGGATCTTTCTGTAAGTGAACGATCCGTTGATTTCTATAAATAAAAAACGAAAAGGAGCATATCCATGAAAAATACTGGAAAGTTACTCAAAAGACTTCTTACAGCAAGCCTTTCTTCTGCATTACTTTTTTCAATGTGCGCATGTTCCGAACAAAATATAGAAAACCCAGCTTTTTTCGACAGTGATGTAGCCGGAATAGATCATATAATAGAATTCCCCGCAGGAAAGGATATTACGATTCTCCAGTTAACAGATACTCAGGCAATGCTCTATGAAGGTATCCGCACGGAATTCTATGATAACTACGGAAACAAATACGAAGATTTCAACAGATTCAACCAGGTTCATGGGGCATTTTTCACAAGCGGAGTAACCGACACATACACAAGAGTATGGCAATACGTAGAAGAAGCCGTTGAAAAAACAACCCCCGATCTTATCGTACTGACAGGCGATAATATTTACGGTGAAACAGATGACAGCGGCAAGCTCTGGCTTGAAATGATCGAGGTTCTGGATTCCTTTGAAATACCATGGCTTTGCATCTTCGGAAATCACGACAACGAAAGCAATAAAGGTCTACATTGGCAGATAGAAGCGGTTTCCGCGTCAAAATACGGATATATGCAGGAAGGCATTTGCCAGAATGGCAATTCCAATTATACAGTTGGTATCAAGCAGGACCAAGAAATAAAATATGTATTCTATATGCTTGACACAAATGGTTGCCGCTTAAAACCCCATAATTTCGGAGAAAGTCTTCTCCCCTACAATCCCGATCTCGATGATATTCAGCAAAATGATGGCATTTTCCCTGACCAGATGGAATGGATGAGAGACAGCTACAGTAAAATATCTGCTCAGGTCGGAAATGTTCCGTCTATGATATTCATGCACATTCCTCCCGTGGAAACATATTACTCCGTCGCTGAAAGCTATCCCGAAACCTATGGCACTTGGCCTTTCTATACAGATAAGGACGGCGACATCGGAATGGCTACAGAAAATATCGGAGGGTTTGATTCAAACGGAGAATTTTTCAAGACCGCAAAAGAAATCAACTGTGCAGGCATATTTATGGGACACCAACATAAAGTTGCAACAAGTACAATGTATGACGGAATACGCCTGACCTATGGGTTAAAAACAGGAACAGGAGACTATCACGACCCGGAAATGCTCGGTTCAACAAAAATCACAATTAAAGAAGCTGACAATACATTTGAAGTTGAGCACATACATTCTGAAATCGAATACCCCCTTTCTTAATAAAATTATAATAAGGAGCACGAGAATATATCATGACAAAAAAATACAGTTTATGGGAGCTGTTCATCACATATCTGAAGATCGGACTTTTTACTTTCGGCGGCGGATATGCAATGATCGCACTCATTGAAGACGAAGTCTCAACAAAAAAGAAATGGATAAGCAAGGAAGAACTTGCTGATATAATTACGATTGCAGAATCCACCCCAGGGCCTATCGCAATAAACAGCGCAACATATATCGGATATAAGATCGGCGGAATCCTCGGCTCAGCACTTGCAACCCTCGGTGTAGTTATACCGTCCCTCGTTATCATTTATACGATCTCGATGTTTTTTGATCTTTTCATGTCCTTTGAGATCGTTGAATACGCCTTCTACGGAATCAAATGTGCTGTAGGTCTTATAATCCTCAGAACAGGCTTAAAAATGATCAAAAGCTTCAAGAAAACACCTCTTCACTGGGCATTATTTGCATTTTCCATTGTCGGAATTTCTTTGATAAATCTTTTCGCATTGAAATTCTCATCGGTATATTTTGTTCTTATCGGTGCAATCATTGGATTATTCCTGTACCTTCTTGATAAAAACAAACAAAAGATCGACACAGCAAACGGAGGTGAAGGCAAATGATTTTCCTTGAACTGTTTTTGACCTTCTTCAAGATCGGCCTCTTCACTTTCGGAGGCGGAGCAGCAATGATCCCCCTCATCCAGCAGGAAGCGATCTCAAGAGCATGGCTTACAGAAAGTGAACTCCTGAGCTTTATCGCAATTTCAGAATCCACTCCGGGACCCATCGCAGTAAACATGGCAACTTTTGTCGGTTCATCTCAGGGTCAGCTTTTCGGAGGACCCGTCTGGGCGGCAATAGGAGCTACATGCGCAACACTTGGCGTAATAATGCCGTCATTTATAATCATCCTGATCATCGCAAAAATGTTTACAAAGTTCGCAGAATATAAATCAGTAAGAACGATACTCACGACTATCCGTCCCATCGTTGTCGGCATGATAATCGCTGCAGGTGCATTTCTCATGATAAACGCAATCGGATTTATAAATGTACATTCAATCGACATCAATATCGTAAGCATAATTCTTACTGCGGTAATCGCAATAATAATGTTCCTTTACAAGAAAATATTCAAGAAAAGCATTCCTGTTATCCAACTGATCTGCTGCTCGGCAGTTGTCGGAATCATAACTTATGCAGTAGAAAAAATAACAGAAATAATATAAGAAAATATATAAAGACTCATTATAAACCAAATGTTAATATCCGTTGCTTGACGCAACGGATATTTTGGCGTATAATATAATCAACAATTATGGAGGTGCATTATATGCTGAAAGAAAACATAAAAAATCTTCGCAAGAAGAAGGGGCTTTCACAGGAAGAACTGGCAATAAAATTAAACGTTGTCAGACAAACAATTTCAAAATGGGAACAAGGATTATCTGTACCCGACTCGGAGATGCTTATACAGATCGCCGAAGAATTAGACACAACAGTAAATGTGTTACTTGGGGAAACAGTTGCCGAAAATGAAACCCTTGAAATACAAAAATTAGCTGCAAAGCTCGAATTACTGAACATCCAGGTGGCAAAACAAAACGATACCACAAGAAAAATATGGCGAGCCGCCTTCATTGTTTTAGGATTGATCTCAATGGCTTTCATTCTGAAAGAATTGATCGGAGATATTTACTATCTTATCCTGATGAATGAAATAAATTCAAGCACATCAGTAATAGGTTCCATCGAAGGCCCAACAGCCATCGCTGTATCAGGCGGCAGCTATAATAAAATAGGCAAAATCATTATCTGTGCAGGAATTACTATCCTCTCCCTTATAGGAATATATAAAACAAGAAGAAAATAAAACAAAAAAACATCCGAACTGAATAGTTCGGATGTTTTTTTGGTGAAACGTTCGATTGGATGTCCGAACCAAGATTGTTTGATATGCAGAACAAAGATCGCATCCAAATCACGCCGTAGGCGTGTATGGAATCCGCAACTCGTTGCGGAATGGAATTGCGACACAGTCGCGTATGTAATCAAGCCGCATGGTGACGCGTATACATGCTTGCGCATGATTACATACAATGCGAAATCGCATTGATTACATACCAAGCCTGCGCCTTGAATAAAAAGATAAAATCCGAACTAAAAAGTTCGGATTTTATCTTTTTTTGGTGACCCGTACGAGAATCGAACTCGTGTTTCAGCCGTGAAAGGGCCGTGTCTTAACCGCTTGACCAACGGGCCGTATGTGGTAGCGGAAGCTGGATTTGAACCGGCGACCGTTCGGGTATGAACCGAGTGCTCTAG
>JAZTZU010000087.1:0-7432 GCA_045637625.1 Eubacteriales bacterium | reverse complement strand
TAGCGGTCCCTACGATGTCACTTTGTGACATTGTGACCTCCCGGAGGGAGGTATATCAGAGCCCCCTCCGGGAGGGGGCTGTCAGCTCCGCTGACTGGGGGAGAATGCGAAATTTAGTTCTTATAAACAATCAAAAACCCAACGTAGGGTTTGGGGAACCATTCTTTTTCCGAGAAAAGAATGGTTCCCCATATTTAAATAACCTTAATTTTCATACACAGCATCGGGAACGTTGCCGGACTTAACAGCTTCGAAGTCAGCTTCGACCTCTTTGGAAGGAGGAGCTGTGAGAAGTGAAACAACAACGATAACGATGGAGGAGAAGATGAACGCAGGAAGGAGTTCGTAGATTGCAAAGATACCGCCGAGCTTGCTGATAACGAGCTTCCAGAGGAAGACCATACCTGCACCGCTGACCATACCTGCGATAGCGCCCGCTCTGTTGATTCTCTTCCAGAAGAGGGAGAAGATCATAAGAGGTCCGAATGTTGCACCGAATCCTGCCCATGCAAATGAAACTATTTTGAAGATTACACTCTTTTCGTCAAGAGCGATAACCATAGCAATAAGAGCGATTGCGAGAAGAGTGATTCTTGTAACGAGCATTACCTGCTTATCTGTAGCCTTTTTCTTGACAACGCCCTGGAAAATATTCTTAGCAACAGCGGAAGCTGCGATAAGAAGATAGGAGTCAGAAGAACTGATCGTTGCGGCAAGGATACCTGCCATTACAAAACCTGCAAGGATTGAGGGCAAGGAACTTGTTGCCAATGTGATAAAGATATTTTCAGCAGCGGAAGCTGTGAGATGTTCTGTGGGGAAGAGAGTTCTGCCCACAACACCGATAAATACTGCAACAGCAAGGGAAATTACGACCCAGACAGTAGCAATTCTTCTGGAGCGTTTGAGTTCGTCTTCTTTACGGATAGCCATAAATCTGAGAAGAACCTGAGGCATACCGAAGTAGCCGAGCCCCCAAGCCATAAGGGAGCAGATAGTAAGGATACTGTAAGGAGCAGCGTCTCCGAATACGGGAGCACCGTTTGCAACGAGCTGAATCTTATCAGCATCAACTGTGGGTGTTGCAATTCCGAAAAGTTCAAGGAAACCGGGGATCTTTTCGGAGTTTTCAATTACCGCACCAACACCGCCTGCGCTGATCGTACCGATGACAACGATAACAGTAAGCGCTACGATCATTACGATAGCCTGCATGAAGTCAGAAGCACTTTCTGCAAGGAAGCCGCCAAGAAGAGTATAAAGAAGTACGAAGATCGCACCGATTATCATCATTGTCTGATAGGGCATTCCAAAAAGTGAAGAGAACAGTTTGCCGCATGTTACAAAACAGCTTGAAGCATAAACTGTGAAGAACACGAGAATAAAGAGAGCGGAAATCGTCATAATAACCTTACTCTTTTCGCGGAATCTGTTTGAAAAGAATTCAGGCAAAGTGATGGAGTTGTTAGCTCTTACACTGTAACGACGAAGTCTTTTTGAAACGATGAGCCAGTTGATATATGTACCAACTGCAAGACCGAGAGCTGTCCATGTAGCTTCCGCAAGACCGCACCAATATGCAACGCCGGGAAGACCCATAAGGAGCCAGCCGCTCATATCTGAAGCTTCGGCACTCATAGCTGTTACCCAAGGACCGAGGGATCTGCCTCCGAGAAAATAACTCTCAGAGTTCTTGTTTGCTTTTTTCGAGAAATAAATACCTATGCCAATAACCGCAGCCATATAAATGACCATGGCGATAAGTATCTGAATGGTATCACCCATTGATTTTTCCTCCGTTTTTCTTTTTTATAAATAAATAATATTTCACCGCAAAATGCTTTTCTGAATTTTTGTTATCTCCATGTTGCGATAAAGCCATGAATATTATACACTACTTTGCAGAAAAAAGCAAGAGGAAACGGGTATTTGTCACATAACTTTAACACACTAACTTGTTATCTTATTCAAAAACACGATAATTCACAGTTTTTCTATTGACTTCGGAAATATTATCTGATATAATTATCGGGTATTTTTACAAAAAGGATATGAACAAATATGCAAAAAACTCAATTCAAAGGCGTTGCCATGCTCCTGCTCACCGCATTTATCTGGGGCTCATCATTTATAGCCCAGAGTGTGGGAATGGATTCGGTGGACGCATTCACATTCAACGGAGTAAGAACTCTCATGGGTTCTGCGGTACTTCTGCCTTTCATTTTCATCAGAGATTTTTTCCAAACAAAAAAACTCACCCCCGAAGAACGCAAAAGCCATAAGATCTTCGACAAAAAGACCCTGATCTACGGTTCAATTTTAGGCGTGATCCTCTGCACCGCAACAAACTTCCAGCAGTTCGCGTTCTACTACTCCGACTCGGGAAAGATCGCTTTCATTTCCGCATTCTATATGTTCTTTACCCCTGTTTTCGGTCTTTTCATAAAGAAAAAAGTTCCGCTTATCACATGGCTTTGCGTTATGGGCGGATGCGTGGGTTTATATTTTTTGTGCATAGACCCCAGCGCCGCAACAGCGGTAAACAAAGGCGACATTCTCGCATTCATCTGCTCAATGTTCTTCGCCCTGCAGATACTTTCAATCGAAAAATTTGCCCCCGACGTGGACGGAATCAAGCTTTCCTGCATACAGTTCGCAGTTTCGGGACTGATCTCCTGCGTTCTCATGTTTATTTTTGAAGAACCGAACATCGGAAACCTTATAAACGCAACAATTCCCCTGCTTTATTCCGGAATTATGAGCTGCGGTCTGGCGTATACGTTCCAGATCGTCGGTCAGAAGTACACAGAAGCCACTCTCGCTTCATTATTGATGTGTCTTGAATCCGTTTTCGGCGTACTTTGCGGAGCAATAATCCTCCATGAAACTCTCACAGGAAGAGAAATTATCGGCTGCGTTATAATGTTCATTGCGATCATAATATCACAGCTTGCCGAGCTTATCACAGCAAAATTTAAAAACAAAAAAATAAGATCCTGACCCCTAACATGATATGCACCCCAAAAGTTAGACACTTTTGGGGTGCATATCATTTTTGTTGATAATCACCGAGATTCCATAATATGACGGAGAAATTTCGTCATCAGGATTTCTTCCTATTTAAAAGCATATTCAGCCCGGCGGCAAAAATGCCGAGACCTGCCAACGTGAAGCCTTCATACATATCAATTTGTTTCAAAAGGGAAAGGACGACAAGCGCAACCCCCATTGCTACAGTCAATGCCTGAGCAATCAATCCAATCAAGGCCTGAATATCCTGTTTTGATTTCTGCTCTTCGGGAGATTTATATTTAAGAAGTTCATCCACAGAAAGACCGAAAATTTCAGCCAGACGTGGCAAAGAAGAAACATCGGGGAACGAAAGATTTCGCTCCCATTTGGAAACAGCTTTGTCAGTTACCCCCATTTTTTCCGCCAGATCTAACTGGGTCATTCCATGTTCTTTTCTCAACGAAGATATCATTTCTCCGAAATTTTGTTTTTGCATTGTTCATACCACCTTTATTTTTGTGATATTATTATACATCAATTCCGAAAAAAAGTCAACCGACAAGCAGTTTAGTTAAGGAATCCGTCAGTTTAGCCGAAGTTTAGCGGATTTTTTTGCGTCTGTTTGAGATAAGATTCACCAGAGAAGTCAGGAATGCAGCTATTGCGGCGAATCTTGCAACGTCTTTCAAAGACCAGACCACCCGCAAAAAATATCGGAGGAATTCCGGCTCAAAATTCATCTGAGACTGCGCAAATGCCTGAGCCGTCAGAACCGCCATCAAGTAAATTGCCGCCCAGACAGCCCCTGAAACAACAAGGATCAAGACCGCTTTTCGACGGGAAATCGGTTCTTTCCGGAAGCTGAGAACGGTCCAGAGAGTCAACAATGCAAAGATCAAAAACATTATCCAAGCAATAATCACATGAGCTTCCAGCCCCACAAGCTTTGTCAGAAGCACCCATGTCATAGAGAATAGACTGCCAAGATTCAACCCCGCTGCGTAACCCAAATATGCGCAAACGCAGATATAGACCGACCACGTGCAAAAAAGGCCTATACGTTTTTTCAATTTCATACAGACCGCACCGCAAAGGAAGAACGGAGAGGCGAAGAGCAGTCCCGACAAAAGATCTCCAAAAAGAGTGATGAACAGAAAAACCACAGCTCCGAAGCAAAGAAGGATCGTTCCGACGATCTTACGTGGCGGAAACGGAGCTTCAGCCGAAGATACAGGTTCGGGATATCTGAATTCGGGAGATGTCTTTCGCCCCGAAAATTCCTCCCCTCTCAAAAGTGAATCCAACGACACGCCAAAAATATCGCTTATTTTAATCAGATTTTCAACTTCAGGCAGAGCAATATCCCGTTCCCATTTGGAAACAGCCTTGTCTGTCACGCCCAAACTGTCCGCCAGGTCCAGCTGAGTCCAGCCCTTAGCCTTACGAAGCTCCGCCAAAGTGGCGCCAAACGTTTTATTTTCCATGAGTGAAACCTCCTTTTCACAGCTCTATTATACCAAAATTCGGTTCAGAAGTCAACACATTGAGGGTTTATTTTACTAAACCACAGGTTTAGTTGCCCATTTCAGCACAAAACAGGTAAAAAAATGACACCGAGATGAATCGGTGTCGATTTTATTCATAAGATTTTTCAGGGATTAAACATTCTTTTCTTTGCGCCATTCGTCAGCTTTAGCAGCGGACATTCTGGTGATGTTTTCTTCGGGGTGAATGGATTCAGTACCACCGTTTACGTAAAGGAAGAATTTACCTGCGGCTGTCTGATAAAGAGTTTCTTCGTAGCCTGCGGGATCGCCAACTTCGCCACTTGTGAACTTAGCAACGATTTCGGACGCTTCTGTATCGTATTCTACCTTGCAAATAACCTTTTTCATCTTAATGCTCCTTACTTTTTGGATTCTTTTGTTACTCTGAACGAGTCAGATTCAATTCGGAAATATATTATACCATAAAAACGCTATAATATCAACGTTTTTACGAATAAAATCATATTTAGTTCCTTGTATTGTTGATAAATGACCCGTTTTATGAAACAACAGCATCAAATATTTTACTCAAATAAGCAGATAAAAAACTAATCACTTGCATTTTTCGTAAAATTCGACTCGCCACGACAAAATAATTTCGGATCAAATACCAAGTTCATCACGGAAAAATCCGCGTGTATCCGCGTATCTGCCTTGGAAATCGTAAGCGCTGAAACGGACAAAGGGAGTAGCGTCGGGAATCTCAAAATCCGCAGAAGTCACAGGAGAAGCTTCGTCTCCGACCACATTGTAAGATTTTTTGCCCGATGTACGCATGGTTATCTGACGGACAGGGTCAGTCTCAATATGAACACGGTTGCCGTCAAAGGTCAATTCGTGGATCTTCGGACCCATTGAGGAGTAAAAATCGCCCTTTTCCAATGCCTCGATAACAGAGGGATACGTCAGCTCCTTAGCCATTATCATCGCAAAGCCGCCGAAAGAGTCGGAAGCAGGGCTGTCCAAAGGTGCTTTGTTATGGTTATCATCTGCGCTGTGAACAAAAAGCCTCTTGCCGTCGCGCAAAAGTGCTTCGTAAAGCGCAGCATTGTATTCTATTCGGCTGTCACGGAAAGCGCTGTAATTGCACATTTCCATACTGAAAAAGCCCTCATAAGAATGGAGCATTTCATGTGGTTCAATGGACCATACGGCATGGTTATGGGCGCAGATATAGCCGTTTTCTTTAGCCGTTTTCACGAAATCGTTTATATATTCGGCAGTATAATCTCTCGGACGCTGAGAACCGACTTTATTGAAAGATTCTCTGATGACAGGATCTTTGACGTATTTGCAATAATCGTCGTTCCAGCCAATATAGCCCACATTGTGAGGCTCTTTTGCAAAAAGATTTATATGAACCTCAGGGCCGTAAGCATTATAGCCTGAACCGCCCGGACGAATATACGCCTCATAACCCGTCAGCATGATGAAACCGGGCTCACTCATATCGGAATGGTCACAGGGGTATTCGTGGTCTGTGATGGAAAGAATTGAATATCCGTGAGATTTGTAAGCCTCTTTCAGCTGTTCGGGAGTGAGTTCACCGTCGGAAAGATTACTGTGGCAATGAAGATTTGCCTTATACTGCGGCATATCTTTGGAAATATATTTTATCATAAACAACCCTCTTTAAAGTTTTTTTCTAAGGATATTATACCACAAATTTCAACGTATGTCAAACAATAAAATACGAATTTTCCCACATTATTTTTCAGCAGAGCCATTGGGGAAAACAAGCTTCAGCAAGAGATCCAGAACGATGGAAAGCAATCCCGCAACGGGCCACACGATCCATGTGATATTCCAATCCCCGGAGATGAAGCTCCAACCGAGATATATCGCAGTTACAAGGAGCCAATAACAAGTCTCAATAACTTCGCGCAGCTGATTTTTCTGCTTTTTACTGAAGGCGCCCTCCTTCAAAAGTCGGTTCATATTTCCGTTTCGGATTCCGGAGTAAACAAAAAGCATTACGGCAAAAGCAACAGCCAAAAACAGAAGCGTAAAAGTCGCATAAAACGCCGCCGAATTGTATGTGACAGAACTTACGATCATCGGAACAGGAGCGAGGATACAAATAACGACCGCAGATATATTCATTTTTATATAGTCGTGGCGAAAAGCCTTTTTCTTCTCGGAAACCATGCCGTGAACACCATATTCGGTTTCGAACTCACCGCTGTCAAGAAATTCATACTGAGAGTTTTTGAATCCGCAGTAAATAAACATCCCCACAGCCGCTGCAACCATTAAAAACAACACGAGCAAACCCACAGGAACAACAACAGCATCCAAAATCAGGGAATTACTCCATGCAAAGGTCAGAAGAATCAGCGCCAACGGAGACAGGATGCAGAGAGCCGTTGCGGCAGCGATCCGTTTTGCAGACCATTCGCTGAAATTAAGATATTCGTTAGCCTCTTCCATTGAAACTTTTCTCAGAACGGAATCAGCATCTGAATCAGTAAATTCTTCGGCTTCCAGTTCGTCTTTCAGAAGATAATCTGTAGTGACTCCGAAAAGATTACTCAAACGCAGAATCTTTTCAAGATCGGGAACAGACTGTGCGCCCTCCCATTTTGAAACTGCCTGACGGGAAACCTCCATCTTTTCCGCAAGCTCTTCCTGAGACCAACCGTTTTTCTTTCTTAATTTTATAATTTTATCAGCCAAGATCATATGTACAGACCTTCCTTTCATTTTTTTGCACCCTTATTATACCACATTTTTTCGGCAAATGCAACCACCTGACACCTTGCAATTCGTCAACTGAGGGGTTACTTTTGCGGTTTTTACGGTTGCAGGGAGGAAATTGGGGAGCACTTTTTTGTTTTTTACGGGGAAAACATTTTTGTAAAATTGTTTTCCCC
>JAZTZU010000086.1:0-1684 GCA_045637625.1 Eubacteriales bacterium | reverse complement strand
GCATACGGAAAGATGGAGAGAACATACTTGGGAGCATTGAGTATTCCTCGGACGATAGCTTCCCCTAAAGTCATTTCAGAGGCTATGTTGCCATCAAAAAGTTCGACAGCCATATCTCTTTGGTTATCCAGGTACCTTATGTTTGTAGCTGACAAACCCAATATTGGAACTTCAGGATAGCATTTCAGAAGATTTTTGACTCCCGCACCCCAGAACTCCGCACCTGCACGGTGAAACTCGTCAAGTATAATATAGTCAGGTTTTATTTCTGAAAGTTCGGACTCTCCCATGTTCATCAGCTTGGCATAAGTATAGAATACTATATTCTCAGGAACATAACCGTCAGAAACATCGGCAAGATTTTCAAGCTGAGTTTTAAAGATATATTCCGATGGAGATAACCAACATATAACTTTTTCAGGATTGTTTTCACAAAGCTTAAATCCTATGAAAGACTTCCCAGTTCCTGTTGGATGAATAATAGCAGCCTTCCCCGTTTCATTAAGCATTTCAACCGCTGCTACATAGGCATCCGCATTATGCTCATACAATGAAATCGCCATACGGTTACCCCTTTCACAACCAAGAAAACAATAAAGAACAGTAATGAAGTGTGTAAATTTATTACTGCTCTTTCAAAAAAGCTTATAGCTGTGCGGTTTTTAATTTGTTTCGGATAAAAACTGACCACAATTTTGACCATGAATAGGATTATGATTTCAGTCGTTCCATGAGTTTGCGTTTCTGTTCCAATGTGGGATGTACATATAATGATAAAGTCGTTGTCACGTTGGAATGTCCTAAAATCTCAGACAAGGATTTTGCATCAAAACCGAGGTCTATACATCTTGTTGCGAAGGAGTGTCTCAGGGAATGAAACGTGTATTCTTGCAGCCCTAATCTTTTCATGAAAGTTTTGTATCTCATGTAAAACTGATGAGGTTCTGTAAATTTATCTGTGCCGGTAAGCAAATAAGAGTCATCTTTTTCAATATACAAGGAAAGCAAGTCGGCCAGAAATGTGGGAATAGGTATTATTCTCAAAGCAGATTCTGTCTTCGGTTTATTTATTATAACCTTTGTTCTGGCAATAGAATCTGAACTCAAGTCGCTTATTCGCTGGACAGTTCTACGTATCGATAAGGTGTTTTCTTGCATATCTATGTCTGAATGTTTCAATCCGCACAGTTCACCGATACGAATTCCTGTGTATAAAGTCAGTAAAATACCAAGCTTTATCCTGAAATCATTTTCGAAAAGTTCAGAGTTAAGTATTGCTTCTTCAATCAGTTCATGACTTGCATATGTAAGCATCTGAGGTTCTTTGGTGGAATATTTCAGCATCTTTATTTTGGAAAGATCAGCACATGGATATCCGTTTTCTCTACCGTATTTAAAGATGCTTTTCAGGACACAAAGGATATCGTTTACTGTCTTGTTAGACAACGGCGAACCGTTCTTACCACCAGATGTCTGTAGCTGTACAGAATAAGTTCTGAGATATTTACAGTCAAGCTTTATTATCATGATACTTTCCAGATCTGGATTGAGATAATGATCTACGATTCTAAAATACCTTGTATATGTGGATTCTTTCACATTTGACCTGATATCTTTCAGCCAAAGTCTGCTGATTTCCCCGAATTTTGCAATAGATCTTATGTTCGAGACTATAATTTTATCG
>JAZTZU010000085.1:0-16302 GCA_045637625.1 Eubacteriales bacterium | reverse complement strand
AGGTCTGCCGAAGACCAAAAACGTGCTTGCCAAAACCAAGACCGAATGCGCCGAGAAGCTGGAAAAGCTTCGTGAGGAGTACCGTCCGCCGAGCACGCGGTGCAAGCCGGAGATGCTCTTCGGTGACTATATCGACTTCTGGTATGAGAACTTCTGCAAGCCCGCCGTCCGCCCGCTGACTCAGCAAAACTACGAGAACCGCATCTACGATCACATCATTCCCGAGATCGGCAAGATACCGCTGAACAAGCTGTCGCAGAACGATCTGCAGCAGTTCTACGCTCGGCTGAAAAAGAACGGACGGAGGATCCGCGTGGAGCAGTACGGTCCCGAGCTGTCCGATCGAATGGTTCGCGCCTGTCACGCAAGCTGTCGCTCGGCACTTGAAAAGGCGGTGGAGGACGGACTCATCCGAACAAATCCCGCCATCGGCTGTAAGCTTCCGCCGAAGAAAGCCCACGAAATGCAGGTGCTGTCCCGCGAGGATCTCGGGCGGTTCTTAAAGCAAGCCAAGGAGGACGGCTTCTATGAATTCTTCCTGCTGGAGCTTGGCACGGGGATGCGCCGAGGCGAGATGCTCGGGCTGATGTGGGATGATCTTAACTTCCGCACGGGCGAGCTTCACATCTGCCGTCAGGTATGCGCCGTAGATGGAAAGTTAGAAATATCCGTGCCGAAAACGAAATCGTCGGTACGCACCATCGTGCTTCCGCCATCCCTTGTGGAGGTGCTGAAAAGCTATAAGAAAACGGTGGATTCAAGATGGATGTTCCCGTCACCGCAGAACTCCGATTCGCCACGTTATCCCACGGGAACGAGCGATATCCTTGGAAGGCTCCTTCGCCGTGCGGGATGCAAGCGCGTCCGCTTCCACGATCTCAGGCATACCTTCGCAACCATGGCACTGGAAAACGGAATGGACATCAAAACCTTGTCGGCAACCATCGGTCACGTGTCTGCCGCGACCACGCTTGATATCTACAGCCATATGACCGACACGATGCAGATGCAGGCGGCGGTGAACATCGACCGCAAGATCGGCGGTACGGACGCACAGATGCCCGAGGTCAAGCAAACACTCGAGCAGAGCACGAACACGCCCGTAAACGCAACGTACGAGCCCACAGAGCCTCATCCCGAGCCCGTCCCGAGAAAGATACGCAAGTCGGGCACCGGATGCATCTATCAGATCAATGATCACCTTTGGGAAGGCAGCTTTTATCCAAGACTTCCAAACGGCAAGCGCAAGAAGTTCAACGTCTACGCCGAATCCCGCGACCAATGCGAAACCAAACTCGCCGAAATGATCACCGAAAAGAAAGCAGAGATCGCAGAAGAGAAAGCAAAACGAAAAGAGGGCACCGACTAAGGCGCCCTCAATGGTTGGTGCGGAGTAAACAAAGAAAGGGGGTTAATACAACATTTTTTTGTCCCTTGAAGCAGAAAGGTAAGTTGTCATTTCAATAAATAGTACTGAAACAGATGATATTTGCATATAAAAGTAATTAACAAATAATAGAATGTGTTCATATTGGTACCCTGTTTCGCTTGGAACAATCATAATGTGTTTGTGTGTATCTTCTTTATAATTCCAATATGAATGATAAATTATTTTGTTGCCGTCATGGTATAGACATACTCCGTCCTTAAGTGAAAGGACCATGTTGTGATATAGTGATTTATCAATATCTGCGTATATATCGTTGAAAATATCAGCCTTATCTTTTTGATATTCAAAGTCAAAGCTTTCACAAATAAGAAATGTTGCAATTTGATCCCTCACATGATTCTTTGGGTCAAAACCTGCGAAATCTCCGTTTTTAAATATATACGGATTACGAGTCGGAATGTCTGATCTCAACTTTTTTATATTTGCTAATTTCTGTAGAGATTCTTTTAACTTTGATTTGTTCAATACTGATTTTACTTCAATAACCCCGACTACGCATTCAATAGGAAAAAATCTTTGTTCCCCATTTTCGATTATAGGTGTGTTCTCTTTGTCGTAAATAACAATGTCGCATTGAGTACTAATATTGTTTTGGCTTGTAATTATAAATCCTGTTCCAACTGCGAGTTTGGAAGGTAAAAAGGGTTTAAGTAGTTCGGAAACGATTTTTTCGCGATACATTCCAAATTCACCAGGATGAATCAATGTTCCTGTTTCGTTGACAAATATTTCTCTCGAAACATTATTGTATTCGTATACAAAGTTTTCAATTTTTGTTTGAATTAGTTTTTCGAAAATTGTATTCATAATCAAATCTCCTGTAGGTAAATAATATCATGAGAGTATATTGTTATTCCTTTTCGCCACTGTTTGTCTCTGATACTAAACCGTTTTCGAGATAAGAAATAATCCATCTAATTTTTTGTATTGCTCGCTCGTCACGATTTAATAGTTTAATTATTCCTCTTGCCTCATCTAAGGTGCGTTTTATATATTCGTTTCTGTTGTTAAAAGGAAAAAAAGAAAGGTAATCAAGAAAAACAGTGCCATCATTGTCTGTTTTGATGTGATGTTTGTTGCCACTGTTATCGCAGTCAGGAATCAAGGGGATTACGTTTGAATCAATAGCTATTCTTGGGAAAATGGCAATTTTATTTTCAAGTGTGTATGCTCGAAGCAACCCTTTTCCCCACACAAAAATTTCATTGCAAAAGAAATCCCCAATAGTTATTCCACCTCTTGTGGCGATCCCCATTTTGAATGCCGCTATTTGAAAATAAGCGCAGATCTCTAAAATATTATGTATTCGCGACATCTGTTCCGTGCTATCAGATTCCTCGGGTAATTCCATTGCAAATACAATATTATCAGAAAATGCTTTTACTTGGACTGTTGCCTTCGTAAGGTGGTTATCAGCACACATATCTATCGCGGATTGTAAAATGTAATTCATTGTGTTTAGATTAGTGTCGTTTTCATCATTTTTAATTGCTTCGCTGGTGCCAAGTAAATCTACAAAAGCAACGATGCATTTTTTTGTTTTTAAATTCTCATTCATAGATACTTCCATAGTTATCAACCATCCTTTGCAGAAATTAAAAAGCCGCAAAGCATCCCTTGCTTTGCGGCTTTCGTATGCGGACGAATCCGCAAATTTGGTCGGAGTGGCGGGACTTGAACCCACGGCATCTTGCTCCCAAAGCAAGCGCGCTACCAACTGCGCTACACCCCGATGATATTTAGTTTTTTTGAATTGCACAGTTGTCCGCTGCGCTTCCGGTTGCGGTGCCCGAAATTTTATTCACTCGCAGGAGCTCGGTCAAAATTTCGACCGCTGCCCAGTGCTTATTGTTCGCTTCATCTTCCACAGGAAGCGCTCACAAACGCACACCAACTGCGTTACACCCCGATAATATTTGATTGTAATTAAAGCTACCAAGATATTTTACCAAAAAATGAGCCGTTTGTCAAGCCCTTTGCTGAAAGAAATAAAAAGTTCATAAAGTGAATTGCGGAATGTTTGGCTGTTGGGGTTAGAATTTTTACAATTTTCTGTTAAAATAAAATGATAATTATACCGAACCTTTGGTTAATATTTGCGACCTTGTAAATGAGATCTTTCAAAAGAGGTGCAGTTTATGCAAAACGATAAACTTGAAAATCAAATAGAATTTTTACTGTCGGCGGCTTTGCAGAAATGCGGAGATATTCACGAAGCTGAAGATCTTACGCAGGAAACCCTTATGGCTGCGTTGTCTTTTATGTCAAATGGACATGAGATACTTGATCTTCGTGCGTGGTTACTGACTGTTTTAAGCCATAAATGGAATGATTCTCTTCGTAAAAAATATCGCAGACCTGCAGTATTAATGGGCGAAGATTTTGAAATTGCTGATGACTCTTATCTTGCCGATGATATTGAAAAAAATAATGAGGCGGAGCATATTCGTAAAACAATCGCTTTTTTAGGAAGGGTGCACCGTGATGTTATTGTTCGTCATTATATGAATGGTGAAAGTGTTGCTGATATTGCAAAATCTTTGGGCGTTCCCGAGGGCACGGTTAAAAGAAGGTTACATGACGGCAGAGAACAAATCAAGAAAGGATTCGATAATATGGAGAAATATTCAGCGCAAAGTTATAAGCCTATCACATTATATGTTACAAATAGCGGCAATTGCGGGATAAATAATGAGCCTACTTCTCTTGTTCGTAATGATCTTTTAGCTCAAAATATTTTATGGGCGGCTTATGAAAATCCGTTGACTGTGGAGGAAATTTCCAATGCGATTGGGGTCCCTTGCGCGTATGTTGAGCCTGTTGTGGCAAAACTTGTAAACGGAGAATTGATGAAATCAGTTAAAAACCGATATTATACTGATTTTATAATTTTCACCGTAAAAGATAAAGGAAAGTATATTCCTGCGCAAATAAATTTTGTAAAAACGTATTTTAAAAATATCTGGACACCGATAAACGTAGGTCTTGAAAAATTGAGAAATGCGGATTTTTATAAAAGATTCAATGCTGACGAGAGAAACTCTTTGGAACTCTATTTTGCTTTCAGATGCCTATGCTACGGTATTTATGATATTGTACTTGAGTTTTTGCATGAAGATCAGGTTTTTCCGTTCCGTCAAGACGGAGGTAGGTGGATAGCTTTCGGTAACGTTTATATTGATAATCAAAACAATATAGAGATTCTAAAGCATTTGTATTCGGGAGAAAGACATTGCTATTATAATAATTTAGGAATTCATAAGGTTTTACAGATGCACGTTTACGGCGCTGACGGATTTCCCACACGTAATTATTGGCTTTTTCCAAATGACATTCCTGTACGAAACAACGATAACCGTGATAATATTGTGGCGAGGCTTCTATATACGGTGTACAGCGGAATAAATCCAGAACAAATAGGATTTAATACAGAATACTTAAAACTTATTCCTTGGCTTACGGATTGCAAAATTTTAAGAAGTGAAAACGGAAAACCGAAAGTAAATGTTCCCGTTCTGAATGAGAATGAATTTAAGGAACTTTTCCATATCTGGATGGTTGCGAAATCTGAAATGAAGGGAGATGTTTCCTTGAAAGAGGCAATGAGTGATTTTATAAAAGATAAACAAACCATTATTCCAAAACATCTCAAAAGTGTACCTTTACAAAAGCGGTATATGTTTGCATTCAATTCAATGCTGTTTGCGACAATTCGAGAGGCAATGAGTAAAGGTTTTCTTTATGACGGCAAATATGATGAGGAAAATCAGCATCCCTGTCCAATGGTTCTTGTAATAGAATAAAAAATTACCGCCGAGAATATCCTTTCTGTAATTCTTGGCGGTCTTTTAATTTTTACCATATAAACGGTATGAGTCTGTATTTTACTTTTTGTTTGTACTCTGTGTAGCCGTTCAATTCTTTTTCGAGGAATTTTTCTTCGTTTATGAGTCGGTTTGCTATTATGAATGGGTAGGCGAGGAAAATTATGAACGAGAATATTGATCCGAGGACCAACGGCATAGACATAAAGAGAAGTAATGTTGCGCTGTACATGGGATGTCTTACGATTCCGTAAAGTCCCGTGTCGATGACTTTTTGACCGTCACGGACTTCGATAGTTCTTGAAAGGTATGTGTTTTCTCTGAGTACTTCCGCGTAAAGTATGTAGGCAGCCAAGAATATTGCCACCGCAATTATCGAAACTGTTTGTGGGAGCATATACCAGTCAAAGCGGTAATTCAGTCCTGCAACGATAAATCCTGCGAGGAACATAAGTCCGCTGAGTTTTACCACTAAACTCTGTTCATGCTGTTTTTCCTTTGCATCAAGTCTTGATTTCAGCAACATTGGATTTTTGAACATCATTACGATTCCTGCGCAGAACATGGGAATGAAAAGTATACCCATGAATATCCAGCCGTTTATGTACTCAAACGAGCCTGCAGGGAGGAATATAAGCAATCCTACAAGAATCACGCCGAGAAAAAATTTGAGAATTGCCTGAATAAACAGTTTTGCTGTCATTTGTTATCTCCTTAATTGAGGTTTGAGTTTAAGTCTATCTCGTCTACATCGATTTCCGTTACGAATATTTTTTGAGAATTCGGAACTCGTGCTTCGTAGCAAGTGAATACTGTCTTGGAAACTTTATTATATGTAACATCGCAGTACCCACCGCGGAAAGAGAATTGAATTTTATCCCATGTTTTGCCGCAATCGGAAGAGACTTTCAATGTTTGATACATTCTTACATCGGGGGAGTCGCATCCACCGTAGAAAATTCTTCCGTTGTCGTCGTTGCATACACCGGACATGCAGCGTGGATTAAACATTTTTTCGTCATATTGTGCAGGTTCCCAGTTTGAAATACCGTCAGGGCTGATGCTGAAAGCTTTTCTTGTTCCGCCGTTAAAGTTTCGGTTTTCATTTCTGATAGTCATAAAAACTCTGCCGTCGGGAAGCTCACAAACTTCAGATTCATTCATTGTTTTTATTCCGTTGTCGGGGACGAGTTCACCCATGTGCCATGTTTTGCCGCCATCGTCACTGTAGATGGTTGATACGGATAATTGGGTTTCTTCATTTGGGTCTGCGTTGGGGTCCTGATCATCTTTTGAGGCATACCATATAGCAGTTATAAGTCTGCCGTTGGAAAGTTTCATTCCATGACCGGGTCCGGGAGCAACAACTCCCCATTTATGCTGAGGAATTTCCGCAAGGAGAGTATCTGTCAGTTCAACATCTTCGCTCCATGTTTTTCCTAAGTCGTCGGTGTATCTGTAGAATACTTTTACTGTATCTTCCATGTATATAAGATGAAGTCTTTCTCCGTCGGGGATAAACACGGGGCTGCATACGGAATGCTTGCCTTCACCTGATTTTATTATGATTCGTTCAGTCCATGTCTGACCGAGGTCCGTGCTTACTTTCATTCCCAGGTCCATGGCAGCACGGTCTCCGTAAGTTCGTCTTAATTCATAAGCACAAACTATTGTACCGCTGTCCGTGCTTACGATTCCGGGGATTCTGATGTCTTCATACTCTTGGTTTACGAGATCATTTTCGTCGAAATGTTCGATTGTTCTTATAGCAGCATCTTCGATAAGATAAGTGTTTTTAAATTTCATAGACGGTCACCTTATTATTTTTTTGTTATTATATCATCTCGATACACGAAAGTCAAGAATATTCATCCTTTGTTTGTTTTTACCGATTAAAGATGCGAAAAAGTTCATATATATACTATTGACTTTTGGGGGGTGTAATGATATAATTATTTAGTATATTAAATTCAGGATGGATTCAGTCTGTTCTGATGGAAGGAGAACAATTATCAATGATTAATGAACAGGTATTGCAAATTGCCGAACGTGTACGCGGTTTGAGATTGATTTTGGATATACCCGTATCGGAAATGGCTGATGTTTGCAGCACGACAGAGGAAGATTATGTAGCGCATGAAAATGGCGAGAAGGATTTTTCGTTCACCTTCCTATATAACTGTGCGAAACATTTCGGTGTTGACATTACGGAATTGATTACGGGTGACAAACCGAAACTGTCCTTTTATTCTGTTGTCAGAAAAGGTGAAGGTCTTCCGATAAAGCGTCGTAAAGGATTCGATTATCAGCATCTTGCTTCTATGATACAGGACCGAATTAGCGAGCCGTTCCTTGTTACGGCGAAATATGACAAGGACGCTGAAGAGCGTGAGATTGAGCTTTCGGTTCACGATGGTCAGGAATTTGACTTTATCCTTTCAGGCAGCCTTAAGGTTCGCCTTGAAGACCATATTGTAGTTCTTCATGCGGGGGACAGTATCTTCTATGACAGCGGGCATGGTCATGGCATGATTGCTGTGGGTGGCTCAGACTGCGAATTCCTTGCAGTGGTAATGAGCAAAGAAAATAAATAATTTATACCCAAAATAAAGTTTGATAAAAGATGCCTACATTCTAAAAATTATTTGTTTTAAAGAAAGTAGTGTATTAAAAATGTTAGTATATAATAAATTTGTTAATGAAGGTTTTGATTCTGACGGTCGTCTGAATCTTTTTGAACTGAAAGACGGCGTTGATTTTAACTTCGGCTTTGACTGTGTTGACGTTCTCGGTACTGAAAAGCCGGATAAACTTGCTATGCTTTGGGTTTCCAAAGACGGTGAGGAAAAAAGATTTACATTCTCTGATATTATGAAATATTCAAATCAGTGTGCAAATTATTTTACCTCTCTGGGAATCAAAAAAGGTGACAGAGTAATGCTCGTTCTTAAACGTCATTACCAGTTCTGGTTTGCCATCGTAGCTCTTACAAAAATCGGTGCTATTGTTATTCCTGCTACAAATCAGTTGATGAAAAAAGACTTTGTTTACAGATTCAATGCTGCAGGTGTCAAGGCTATCGTTTGTACTTCCGATGATGGAGTTCTTGATCATGTAGATGCTTCAGTACCCGAAAGTCCTACACTTCAGATCAGAATCTCTGTTGGGGAAGTTCGCGAGGGTTGGAGAGATTTCAACGAAGAGATCAAAGCTTTCCCCGATACCTTTGAGCGTGCTGAGGGCGAGAACAAGGTTCATGGCACGGATATTATGCTGATGTACTTTACAAGCGGTACAACAGGTTATCCCAAAATTGCAGCTCATGATAACAATTATCCTCTCGGTCATGTTATTACTGCTAAATATTGGCACAATGTTGATCCTGAGGGGCTTCATCTTACAATCGCCGAAACCGGTTGGGGAAAAGCGGTTTGGGGAAAACTTTACGGTCAGTGGCTCAGTGAAGCAGCTGTCTTTACATATGACTTTGACAGATTTGACGGAGATGCGGTTCTTAAGCAGATCGAAAAGCATAAGATCACAACATTCTGTGCTCCACCGACAATTTACAGATTCTTCATCAAGGCAGATCTTTCAAAATATGATCTTTCGTCTATTAAGTATGCAACAACTGCAGGCGAAGCGCTGAATCCAGAGGTTTTCAATAAATTCAAGGAATATACAGGTCTTTCCATCATGGAAGGCTTCGGTCAGACTGAAACGGCTCTTACTGTTGCGAACCTTGTAGGTTCTACTCCAAAGCCAGGTTCAATGGGTAAACCTTCTCCACAGTATCATATTGAAGTTGTGGATGATGAGTGCAAACCCGTTAAGCCCGGTGTTGTTGGTGAGATCGTTGTAAATACAGAAAAGGGTAAGCCCCTTGCGCTTTTTGCAGGTTATTTCCTTGACGAGGAAAAAACAAAGGCCGTATGGCACGACGGTTATTACCATACAGGCGATACCGCATGGAAAGATGAAGACGGATATCTTTGGTATGTCGGCAGAACCGATGATATCATCAAGAGCTCCGGATACCGTATCGGTCCCTTCGAGGTCGAAAATGTTCTTATGGAGCATCCTGCGGTTCTTGAATGTGCTGTAACTGCAGTTCCCGATCCCGTAAGAGGTCAGGCTGTCAAAGCTACGATCGTTCTTACGAAGGAATATCAGCCTTCTGATGAGCTCGTCAAAGAGATCCAGAACCACGTTAAAAACCGTACCGCACCTTATAAATACCCCCGTGTTGTGGAATTCGTGACAGAACTCCCCAAGACTATCAGCGGTAAGATCAGACGTGTTGAAATCAGAAACAACGCTAAAAAAGACTAAAATAATAACGGGCAAGTTGAACCGTTTTTGCGGCTCGACTTGTCCGTTATCTGCATATATAACAAAACGAAAAGAGGTTATAATCTTATGACAAGGTTTTATGTTGCTGTAAATGGTTCGGATTCCAATAACGGAACTAAGGAAAATCCCTTTGCAACTGTGGAAAAAGCTCAGGCGGAAGTCAGAAAGCTTATTGAAAGCGGACTTTCCGAAGCTGTTACTGTTTTTGTCGGAGCAGGGGAGTACAATACGGACGGTATCCTGTTCACGGAGAAAGACTCCGGTACTGCAGAATGTCCTGTTGTTTATGAAGCTGACGGAGAGGTCGTTTTGAATGGCGGTCTGACTCTTAAGGCTGAAGATTTTGAGTCTCTCGATGAGAATGAAAAATCAAGACTTCATGGCGATGCGAAAGAAAATGTTGTGAAAGTTGACCTTAAAAAATACGGACTCACAAGATCCGATTGGGGCGAAATAAGCGCTGTGGGATCTCATGGAACTGCCAGAAAATATGATGATGCTGTGATTAGTCCCTTGAGTTGTGAGCTTTTCTTTAACGATGAAAGAATGAATGTTGCCCGTTATCCTAACGAGGGTTATATCCATACGGAAGAACCTGTCCGTGAAGGTAAAAGCCTTGAACCTACAGGCGGTCAGAGAGTTGATCCGAATGAATGGGCAAAGCTCCGAAATCCTCTCGGTGATATCCGCAAAATTGACGCAGAAACAAATGAGCGTGTTAAAACGTGGAAAACTCAGGAAAATGTCTGGGAGTTCGGTTATCCTAAATACGGGTGGGCAGATGAATCTTCTCCTGTCGTTTCGATCAATACTGAAACCCGAGAAATGGAAACTAAATACGTAAGTATGTTTGGTATCAAAGAACACGCTCCCTACTATTTTTTCAATGTTTTTGAAGAACTTGATGTTCCCGGCGAGTGGTTCCTTGACAGGGAAAACGGAATTCTTTACCTTTATCCTACATCGGACCTTGAAACTTCAAAGATAATTCTTTCCATTACATCAAAAAATATTGTTAAAATGGAAAATGTAAAATACTTGACTGTAAAGGGATTTACCTTTATGGGTACAAGAACCGATGCGATTGATGCTGTCGGTAACAATATCACAATAGACGGCTGCGAGATCAAAAACGTTGCAGGATGGGCAGCTAAAATCAGCGGTATGAATTGCTGCGTGAAGAACTGCTCTATCCATCATACCGGTAAGGGCGGTGTGTATATTGACGGCGGTGACCGAGCAACTCTTACGCCGTCGGGTAATGTTGTTACAAATAACCATATATACTCCATTGCGAAAGTTTTCCAGACATATCAGCCCGGGGTTGATGTGAATGGTGTCAACTGTCTCGTGTCTCATAACTGCATCCATGACTCTGCACATCAGGCAATGATGTTCCACGGCAACGATCATATAATTGAATACAACGAAATGTATGATGTGTGCCAGGTCGCTGACGACTCCAGTGCCATCTATTCAGGCAGAGACTATACTGTTTGCGGAAATATTATCAGATATAACTATTTCCACGACATGAAGAGTGATGCCGATAACCATATCGGTATTTTCGGAATGTACTGCGATGATAACCTCGGTTCGTGTACAACTTTCGGTAATGTGTTTTACAGATGTCAGTCAGCGCTTCTTCTTCATGGCGGCCATGACCAGGTCTTCAAGAATAATTTGATTATTGATGCTTGCCCAAAATCTGTTTATTCTGTCAGATTCCATGCGTACGGATATTGGCGTACCTTGGTAAAAGGCGGTAAAGATAACGAGATAGATCAGCATTGGCTCTGTCTTGCAAAAGTTCCCTGGGAAAGCGACCTTTGGCGTGAAAGATATCCTCATATTGCGGAATATCTCACCTGGGATCCCGAACATGAACAGAGATTCCCTCATTACTGTGAAATTTCAAATAATATCATCATAAATCATAAACCCATTGATATAAATTTTGAAGCTTTCGAATCACGCAACAGGAACATCATAAAAAATAATGTGGAATATTCCGAAAGAAGCTTTGTCGGAATTCCCGAAGGTGATGTTCTTGACCTCTCAAAGAACAGATTCAAAGAAATTCTTCCCGATTTTGAAGAGATTCCCTTCGAAAAAATGGGGTTGTTAAAATAATATATAATATTTTTACGGGGGTGGCTCATTTAGAACCAACCCCGGTTTTTATTGTTAAGACAATCTCTAAGTCGTTTCGCGCTGGCACTGAACCCTTTTCCAAAAATTTTTCAATGTTTTATTTAGGTTATTTTCACTTCCAAAACTGCTTTTCTTTTTGGAATGGGTATGGGAAAACCTTTTTCTTTTCACACGAAAAGAAAAAGGTTTTCCCATAAATGTTCTTACACTATAAATATATTATACTTTAATTATTTGTTGCCGTAAAGCTGATCGTAAACATAACCTTCAAAGTTGGGACGGATATATTCTTCAACCAGACCTTCGATCTGTCCTTTGTATGTATTTATTATTTGTGCTGCTGTCTGATTTCCGTGGAAAGCATCTTTGAAGTTCCACAAAGTTTCATTGTCTACAGAATAGAAGTTTCGTGTATATTTGCCTACATCAAGCAGAATATCAACGTCAATGGGATTGTAGAAAACCAGCTCTCTGTAATAGTCTGCAAGTCCTGTGGGTGTTACTTCTGTGAACGGTTCGCAGAGTTCATTTATGATAAGTGCTGCCGCATCGGGAACATCGCTGAACTTGGAAACAGCAAAACCTCTGATCGCTTCAACAAGGTTTGCCCATTCGCCGTAAGTTGCATCGGGACCTGAGGGGAAAGGCATAAGGCTGAACTGGAATTCTGCATTGTATGGGAGATTGAGGGTCGCATCTGCTACCTGAACCGGCTGGAGAAGTACTGTTTCATTTACAAAGCCGTCACTCTCCCAGGAACCTACATATGTTATAATGTCTTCATATGTATTCATTATGTTCAGAGCCCAGTCTGCTGCGTAAAGAGCCTTGTCTGTTCCTATATCGCAGTAGAATTCGCTGCCATCATAGTCGCACATTTTTACGCCGTTTGCGTACATGGATGTGAGTGCGAAATATCCCTGCTGGAATGCGATAAGATCAACATCGTCTGCTGCAACTGCGCTGTAGGATTTGAAGAGATTTTCAAAGTTTTCAAATGTCCATGTCTTATTTTCGTAGTATTCATGGAGATTCGGAAGGCCGAACTGTATGAATTTTTCTGTATTCCAAACGAGGTGGAATGCAAAGCTGTTTGCAAAACCGACCCATTGTACGGGCTGAACAGCATAGGGAACACCGTTTATCATCGCAGCTTCAAGAAGTCCTGCAGAGCCGAATTTTTCGCTGTTGGTGTAATCAATGTAATCCTGGAGGTCTGTAAGGGGGTAAAGGATTCCTGCATAGGCAAGTTTTCCGAGTTTATTGTAACCGTGACCGTAAAGGACATCTATTTCAGAGTCACCTGTTGCGGCAAGGCTCATCATGTTTTTGATAACTGTCGGATTTCCTGCGTGTTCAACATGTTCGATGTTGCAGTTGTATTTCTGTTCGATGTTATTCAGTCTGTCGATGATTGCGTCGTACATTTCTGTGTTGGCTTTCTGTTCAAACAACGAATCTTTATAGTCTGATTCAGAACTTATTGTCACTGTTTTTCCGTACATGTTTACAGTGCTTCCTTCGGGATCGATAAAGTCCAGAAGAGTTATTCCTGATGAGGTACATGAGGTGAATATCGTCAGAACCAAAGCTGACAGCAAGATTATGGATATTGCCTTTTTCATACGTTTTTCCTCCGAAAAAATTTTATTCATTGCATCTTTGTAATTGCTTCAATTAATTATATCATAGTTCATTATGGCTGTCAAGATGTTTTATTTCGTTTTTTTCCCTTTTTGATAAATGTTGAAATTTGGATGGAGATTTGTTTCGAATGTCTTCTTTGTGTTCGAAAGTAATATTCGATGTCCGATGTTCATATATTTCAGTATACAAAAAAAGAACGAAAAGGATTGATCTGAATTATGAATAACGAGAATCTTATAAGACTTAATACTTATGAAACTGAACCGATTCGGGAGACCTATACTGAAGGAGAGTTCCTTCTTGCGGATTATTGTTCTCCGGTGATGCGTATTGTGAGGAGCGAAGCCAAGGCGTTTGTCCGGTCAGAAACTGTTTATGAGGAAAAGCTGACTGTTGAAGGGGCTGTTGAATTTACGGTGATATACTTGTCCGATGAGGGGAAAATCTCATCCTGTACCCAGATGCTTCCATTTTCTCATACAGGAGAGATCGGTTTTTCCAATGACGATGTGTTCGATGTGTGTGCAACGGTCTCATACCTCAATACAAGGGCTCTCAGCCCGCAAAAACTCTATCTGAAAGCAGCTGTTGAGATTCAGGTTTCTTATGTTAAGAAAGTTGTTTTCCCCGCTGTGGTTCCTGATTTGCAGGAAAATGTTTTTATAAAGAAAATTGCTGTTGATTCTTTTGAAATTCTTTGCAGCGGTCACAAACCGTTAAAGGTCTCCGATGAGCTGAAGCCTGAGGCACGGATAGTTTCTGTTCTGAGGTACGATGTCTTTTTCAATGAGACCGAGCAGAAGATCCTGACCGGGAAGCTTATCTCAAAAGCCGATATGCTCCTGAAAATAGTTTATCTTACAGTTGACGGTAAGATTTCTTCTCACGAGCAGAAAGTTTCTGTTTCTCAGATACTTGATATGAACGGTATTACCGAAGATTCTGTATGCAGGGTGAAATATTCGCTGGCTGACTGCAGGGTAAATGTTGCAAATTCCGGGGAATCTGTTAATAACAGCATAATTTATGAACTGACTGTAAATGTTGACGCTGTGGGATATTCAAAGTGCAGATACCTTCTTTGTTCCGATGCATTTTCCGACCGGACTCAGATAAAATGCAAAACAAATTCTTTTAAAAGCGGTGGTTTTTCAAAAGTATCAAAGGAGCAAAGTTTCAGAGAAACTTTTGATATAGGTTTGTATGATAAACTCTATGATGTTTCCGTATTCCCGACTGTTCTGAGTTCTGACTATGACAAAGAGGCTGAAAGACTTTCGGTTTCAGGGACATTTTCATGCAGGGCTCTTTATTGCGACGAGAACGGGGATGTTTCTTCTGTGGAAAAAGAAATTCCTTTTATGGTTCCGATTCAGCTGGATCATATTTCCGAAAGTGTGGTCGCCTCTGCTGAAGTTTACATAAATTCTTTTGCCTATGTTGAAAATGACAACTCCTCAGCCGAACTGCGTATCGATTGCTGTTGTAAGGGCTTTCTGTTTGATTTAAACAGTTCTGAGATCGTTTCCGAAATCGTTTCTGAGGGAGACTCTGTAGTTTGTGATAGCAACAGAATGGTACTTTATTTCGCGGAAAAGGATGAAGACATCTGGAGCATTTCAAAAAAGTACCGTAAAAATCCTGAAATCATAATGAAAACCAATGGTTTGACAGGCGAAATTCTTTCGGAAGCTGTCATGTTGAGGATCTGAATGAATAAGTTATAAAAAAGTTCACAAATACCCCCTTGCAAAATGAGAAAAAGTATGCTATAATATATTGCGCTTAAGGTTGAACGACCAAGCACAATATATGGTGGATATAGTTCAGTTGGTTAGAATGCCAGATTGTGGCTCTGGAGGTCATGGATTCGAATTCCATTATCCACCCCATAACACTCAGCATGAATGCTGAGTGTTTTTTCTTGTCAAATATTAAAATTTTAGCTAAAAGTATTGACAAATTCAAAAGTTTGTGGTAAGATATAAGAAAACAGAAAAATTAGTTTTTAAAACTATTTGGTATCATTCGGAGAATTGCTGTGGAAGAAATGAAGGAAATAAATAAACGTCTTTGCAAGTGGTGTGATGACAATATGGATATAAGACTTCCGAGATGGGAAGAATTGCCTGAACTTGAATTGTATATGGATCAGGTTATTGCCTTTACGGAAAAACATCTTCAGTTTTTTTCCGCAGACGGTACAAAGGTTATTACCCCATCTATAATCAACAACTATGTGAAGCTCGGAATAATCCCTGCTCCTGTCAGAAAGAGATACTCCAGAACTCATCTGGCGTATCTTATAATGGTCTGCACTCTGAAACAGATTTTACCCATACCTACAGTACAGGCTCTTATCAGCCGAAAGGTTCAGCGTTTTTCTGTTGATACTGTTTATAATAATTTCTGTGACCAGCAGGAATCTGTTTTTAAAAAAGCTCTCGGAGAAGCCTCCATGCGTTTTATGGATGGGGGAGAGTATGATTTTGTTCTTGAGGATATTTCTCTTTCAATGGCTATCTCTGCAAATGCGGAGAAAGCTGTTGCGGAAAAAATAATTCTTGAAATGAAGTCGGAAGGAAAGTCGGATCAGGGAAAATAAAGCTTTTTTGAGATTTTAATGTTTTACAAAAAGTTCACAAAAACCCTATTGACAAATCGAAGTTTCTCTGCTATAATATATAAGCTGATTTGAACGAGGCAAACAAAACTAAATGATCCACTAGCTCAGTAGGTAGAGCACATGACTTTTAATCATGGTGTCCGGAGTTCGACTCTCCGGTGGATCACCAAAATCCGAACTGCTTGGTTCGGATTTTTTTTATCCAATTATTGAATCATTGCTTTTATTTTTCAACTTTGAGTTAATAA
>JAZTZU010000084.1:0-8083 GCA_045637625.1 Eubacteriales bacterium | reverse complement strand
AGGTAGTGAATGACAGTCCAGTGGACTGTCAGAGCCGAGGCCGCTCTTCGCCGCAGCGAAGGCGAGTCCCTCCAGGTACACTTTTGTTTTAATGAAAAGAGCCGAGGCTCACGGTTGCGGTGCCCGAAATTTCAGCACGTCGCAAGGCTCGTTTAAAATTTCGACCGCTGCCCAGCGCTTATTGTTCGCTGAATCTTCCACCGGAAGCGCTCACAAACGCACACTCTTCGCCGCAGCGAAGGCGAGTCCCTCCAGGTACACTTTTGTTTTAATGAAAAGAGCCGAGGCTCACGGTTGCGGTGCCCGAAATTTCAGCACGTCGCAAAGCTCGTTTTAAATTTCGACCGCTGCCCAGCGCTTATTGTTCGCTTCATCTTCCACAGGAAGCGCTCACCAACGCACACTCTTCGTCGCAGACGGGCGAGTCCCTCCCAAAAGGAATATATGCTTTTTCTGATATATAATAAAAACTAAGTATACATTTGTATACTTAGCATTATTTTTGTACCTAAAGAGTATTTCCAATGTTTCTCAAGTTCAAATTGTTTTTACATAGCTATAAGTACTACCACGGAGCAGAATATAACAAAAGCACTTGCGCAGAGACTGAATATTGCGATACCCTTTCTTCTTTTCCAATTTGAACAAGCCTGAAGCAGTAGTAGCACACCCAGTATGGGAGTTGTTATTCCAGATACATTTTCGATAGTTCCTGCCAACCCAAGGACTGAGAGTACGATAACAGCTAATGAAACGGCTATTTGCAGTATCGGTAAAAGATTTTCTCTAAGTTTTGAGGTTTTCATTCTCATTCTCCTCTGTAATTTTCGATAATGTCCAAAATATCTGTATTGTATATATTCCCGTTCAGTACGTTCCCGTCAGGTGATACGCTCAAAGTCCGTACATCTTTCGGATCTTCTTCATATGGATTGATATATTCGATATCGGGGTCAAAGAATTCTTTGAGATATTTCTTCGCGTTCCCCCACGGAAAAATTATGTTTCCTTCTCCGATTTCTATATTTAAATACTCGAATTTTTTCAGAATTTCAGTTGTTTTTATGTTATATGGATTTTTATCCGTTTCCGAGACAAGCCATGCAGGGCTGAGTTTTAAATATATCCCCTCATTTTTTACCGCTTCCGCAAAATTCATTACAGGTTCAAGAGGTATTGTTTCCTGATGAAAAGCATCGACGGAAAACAGTATTTCGTTTACTCCGCTTTTTGCAAGTTTTTTTGCTGTTTCTTTAATTTTTGCTTCATCGTTACTGAAAAATCCGTTGGTGATTATCTGTCTTTTCGGTATTTTCATTTCCGTTGCCGCTGTGTGGATTCTGCAAACTTCATCACTATGCAGTAAAGGCTCTCCACCGAAAGTCATAAGGGTCTTGATCTCAAACATTTCGCAGACCTTTTTTATCATCTCAACCGCTTTGTTTCCGTCTATGTGTTCGCCTTTTGTAAGGTGATCACCCTCGGAGCAATGTTTGCATTTCCCTGTGCAGGCGTAAGTTATAACAAATTCTATTCTGTTTATATTTTTTGTGTATTTGTTCATTTTAATCCCCGTTCCCGCCCTCATTATCGGTCAATGTCCGGTAGTAATTTATGCGAAGTAAGCTATACGTGTATAACGATCTGGGTATGATCTGTTAAAAGGAGATTTGAACTCCGGCTCACCCCTGAGCTTACCTTCTATGTATGCTTCTCCAGCATCCGGCGGCATCAAACCTCAGCCGCAGAGGTGACATTCGCCCCAATAATTACCGCTGTTTCGGGCTAAATTTCTGTTTTCCAGTTTGTTTCCTGGATTTTGTTGTCAGTTACTCTAAGCTCTTTTGAAAGGTCGTCCACGCATTTCTGGAGTTCCTTAACATTTACTGTGCTGAGTATCTTTATCTCACTTCTTGTGGCTCTCTGAGACAGTCTGCTTGCGTTGTTGAGCAGATCTCTGTAAGAGTTTATCTTCATTGTGAGTACATCTTTTTTTGCTATAAGTTCCGTGAGTGATTTTCCGTCAACAAGAGTATTGCAATTGGCAAGATTTATTTTTGAAATGAGTTCTTCCAGTCTTGAAGTGCATGCTTCAAATTCTTTGATGAGTTCTGTGGGGTCTTCTGCCGGTTTTTCACCCTCCTGAACTGTGGCATTCATGCAAAGTCTTGAGGACAGTTGTGCTATTCTTTTGTTAAGGTCTGCACGTTCCTGTAAAGCTTCTGCTAATTTCATTTTGATCTCCGTTCTGCCGCTAAAACGTCAGCATAATTGTAAATACGGCTCTCCAACAGCGGCTTATGGAGATGTCTGTAGGTGCTGAAGTTTTGTTTTTGTTGTACTTTCTGATAATAATATTATAGCACAATTTTTTTTGTTTGTCCATACCGTTTTTGAAAAATTCTATTGACAATCAGTCTTTTTTGTGTTATAATGTAGTAAAAAAAGGAGATTTTTTTAATGAAAAAAATTGCATTGCTCGGAGATTCTATAAGACTTTTAGGTTACGGTCAGAAGGTTGCTGAAATGCTCAGCCCAGAATGTGAAGTATGGCAGCCCGACGACAACTGCCGTTTTGCGGCTTATACGTTGAGAGGTCTTTTCGAATGGAAAGAAAATCTTGAAGGCTGTGACGTTATACATTGGAATAACGGTCTTTGGGATATCTGCGAACTTTTCGATGACGGTCCGTTTACATCACCGGAAGCTTATGTTGAGACAATGAAACGTATTGCACGCATTCTCCGGAAATACTCCAAAAAAGTTATTTTCGCAACTATCACTCCTGTTACAGATGCTAATAAATATAACAGAAATGAAGTCATCAAGCAGTACAATGAGCTTATCGTTCCCGAACTTGAAAAGATGGGAGTTATAATCAATGATCTTCATAAAACTGTATGGGCGGATCTTGATAACCTTATGAGTGAAGATACTCTCCATCTCAGTGAAGAGGGCGTGAATGTTTGCGCTGAGCAGGTAGCGGAATGTATACGAAACGTATTGAAATAAAAGGAGTTTATGATCATGCTGAAGGATTTTAATATTGATTTGAAAAACGCAAGAATTCCCACAAGAAAAACCATGAAAAAGCTGGGTACGATAAAAATTTCGACTGTTGAATCAACTCCCGTTGTCTGGGAAGACAAGCTTATTCGCTTTGAATGGGTCAGAAACAGCTCCTGGGGTGCTGCGGGGGGAGTTACGAGAGAATTCGGCTGTTATCAGTTCGTTGATATGGAAACGGAAGAATCCTTGGGCGAATTTGCCGAGGACCATGCCTTCGGATGCTGTTACACCGAGGACGGAAAAATGTACGTTCACGGTATAAGAGGTTCAGGTGGCGGCAACGTACTCGACACCTTTGTTTCCTCTGACCTTAAGACTTGGGAGCAGTCCACGGCGATCGTTTTCCCCGAAGACGTTCAGCTTTACAACACTTCCGTATGCAAGGGCGATGGCAGATACATCATGGCGATAGAGGTCGGCGGTTCAAATCCCATAGTAGGCGTACCTTTTACCTGCGTGTTTGCAGAGTCTCAGGATCTTATCAACTGGACACTCCTTGATACAATGGAATACTCCTACTCCAGAGACAGATACACGGCTTGTCCCTGCATAAGATATTTTGACGGCTACTATTACATGATATATCTTGAAAGCGCACCTTGTCACCGTTGGATCCCCTACATCGTAAGAAGTAAGGACCTCAGAGAGTTTGAGCTTGGTCTCGTAAATCCCGTTATGATGTTTGATAACGATGACAAGAAGGTCATTCATCCCGAAAGATTCACAGCGGAAGAGCTTGACAAGATTGAACACTCAGTAAACTGCAATAACAGCGACTTTGATATGTGCTACTACAACGGAAAAACGGTTATTGTTTACAGCTGGGGTAACCAGTACGGAAAAGAATTCCTTGCTCTTGCCGAATATGAGGGCACGGAAGAGGAATTCTGCAAATCATTTTTTGAATAAAGGAGAAGATAATGAGTATAATAAATGTTAATTTGAACGAGGCTGTGGGTAAAATAAAGCCCATGCATGGCATGACGAACAGCCCGATAGTGAACGGTTCACACGATTACAGAAGACAGTGGAAAAGAGCAGGCATTCCCTTTGCCCGACTTCACGACACGGACTACCCCAAGGGTCCCGTTGTTGATATCCCCAGAATATTCCCCGATTTCAGAGCAGATGAAAACGACCCTGCAAATTACAGCTTCAAGAACACGGATGCTGTAATTGAGGGCATTATTGATTGCGGTGCGGAGGTTATATACCGCCTCGGTACGTCTATCGAGCACACGAGACAAAAGATAGATACCATTGTTCCCACCGACATGGATAAGTGGGCGAGAATATGCTGTAATATCATCCGTCATTACAATGAGGGATGGGCTGAGGGCTATCACTTCAACATAAGATTCTGGGAAATATGGAACGAACCGAATCTGACTCAGGACGATATGTGGCAGGGCACACAAGCTGATTATTTCAGAATGTATGAAACCGCGTCCAAGCTTATCAAGAAGGAATTTCCCAACGTATTGGTTGGCGGTCCTACACTTGCAGAGGCTATGGAGTTTGAAAAGAACTCTCTCAAGGCTGAATACGTTGATGAGGCTTATGCAAGAGCATTTTTAGAATTTGTTAAAAAGTCCGAGTCACCTTTGGATTTCTTCTCGTGGCATCTTTATCGCAGGAATATCTGGGAATACGATGAGGTTTGCCACTTCATGAAGAATCTTGTTGTAGAATACGGCTTCGACGATATTATAATGATATGCGACGAATGGAATATCAAGGATGAAAACAATGACTTTGCTTTGGATAACGGCACTTACGCAGGCAATTCCGAGGCTACACAATGGCTCGACGACATGAAGAGTGAGATCGGTGCATCATTCGTTGCGGCTGTTATGATAACTTTCCAAAAAGGTCCTCTTGACATCTCAACATACTATGACTCGAATCCTTTCCTTACATTCTGCGGAGTGTTCGAAAGGTCAGGCTTCCCAACGAAGACTTACAACTCATTCAGATGCTTCGATAAGCTTTACAGACTGAACGGCAACGAGGTCAAGACAGATTGTGATACTGAAAATACATACGTTCTTGCCGCTAAAAACGAAATGGAAGCTGTTCTTCTCATTTCCAATTACGACGGAAAGAACGGAGACGTTAAGGTCAACTTTGATGGACTTCCCGAAGGTAAAAAGAGATACTCTGTTGTAAGAACGGATAAGTATTACAGCCATACTCTCGACGAAGAGGGTGTGCTTGATGGTAACATCTGGGAAGGCTCAATGCTTAAAAACAGCACACTTCTCATTACTGTTACTTGGGAAATATAATTAAATAAATGAAAATAAATGTGGGGAAACTTCTTTTCGTGGGAAAGGTAAGTTTCTCCGGATTTTTTTATGCAAAACATGCTTTAATGAGACAGTAATTTTATATTGAAATGTTGCAAAAAGTTAATTCTGGGTTTTTTGTTTGTCAATAAATTTACTGATTTATTTGTTGACACAATTTCTTTTGTGTGTTAAAATATTTATGAGTTGAACTAATGAAAGTTTAAAAAATAAAAACGGAAAGGTTGAAAACTTATGAAAAAAATCATCGTTTACATTTGCCTCTCTGCGTTTATGTTGACGATACTGTCGGCTTGCGGCGCGGAATCCGTGACTCTTTTGGATTTTCTGCCTGCCAATGAATTAGGGGGTACTTTACCTGACTTTGGCGGTGCCGAGATAGTCTGCACCAGTAACTGGTCTCCTTTTTATAAAGCTCCCGAAAATACAAGTTTAGAGGCAGATAGAACCCGTTACAGAGTTGCTCAGGTTGAAAAGGCTTTAAATGTGGATATCGTTACTGATCTTGGTTATTTCACTGAAGATTCTTCATATTACATCTCGTTGTATCTGGCGGATAATATGAAATATGATATGACAGTTCAGTTGGGAAGTCCGAATCCTGTATATAATATGTATAAAGCCGGAATTCTTGAACCTCTTGAATATATGTCTGCCATAGATCTTTCCAATACCGAAATTTACGGCACACCGGAAATGCGTAGAGCCGTTACTTTTAAAGGCTTAACCTATGCCTTTAATGCTGATAACGGGGATGACGGTGGTAACAGGGGATTTTTAGCATATAATGATTATCTTGTTAAAACATTCGGTGTTTCTGACCCTCAGGAACTTTACGAACAAGGTTTGTGGACTTTTGATACCTTTGAAGAAATCCTTCCCCTCGTTTCAGATATGTCAGACCCGTCTAATAAGATTTACGGATTAACTGTTTATTGTGACTACCAGATGTTACCCTTCAGCGCAATTTTTGCGAATGGTGGAAAAGTTGTTAAGCAGGACGAAAACGGAAAATATGTTTTTGCTCTTGATGATAGCGAAGCCATAGAAGCTCTTCAATGGGTTACAAATCTCCATCAGACAAGCGATATTTATCAGGAATCATGGCCGCCTCACCTTTTCGAAGAGGGAAAAGCTACTTTCTATCTGGGAAGAACATTTAGTATTCAACATGCATTGCTTGAAGAATACAATGTTGATGAATATTACTATATTCCTTTCCCTTGCGGTCCAAGTGGTGAATACGGAGTTTCTTCGGGAACTTACTCTTCCGACCAGGGTGGTGTAGCATTTTTCAGCAGTTCTGATACAGAGATGGTTGGTTATGTTTTCGACTATTTTTTAAGGTTCGATGATTATCCTGAATCTCTTGTTTTGGATGAATATCAGCATGAATTAACAAGCAAATTCTGGTCAGAGGAAAGCTATTCTCATTATTTGAGAGGCTTTGAAATTCAGGAATATGATTATTTTTATGAGATAGGCTCTGACCTGTATGGTAAATTGGCTAAAGGCCTTTATGATTCAACTGTTGGGAATACTAATTTAAGTAAAGTTTTTGATTCCTACAAAAATGCAATTCAGATGGCACTTGATGATTCCTTAAACAGTTAAAAATAACGATAAAACGGCAAGACTTATGTCCTGCCGTTTTTTTTATAAAGTTATGGTAACTTTTTCTCCCGAAGAGGATTCTACGTCCGCGAGAACGAATCCGGGGTATTTCTTTTTGGTTCGCCTGAGTGTTTTGCAACAATCTTTTATTATGCCTTTCAGTGATTCTTTCAGTTCAGGGTCAAGAGTTTCTTTCCCGTCATTGGTAATTGTAGCTTTTTCAATTATTTTGCAAGCAATTATTGCCGAAAGGTCGCTGAAAATCAGTCCCGTTGGCAGAAGAATTTTTATGTTGCGGCTATTTGCGTTGACATGGATCTTCATGTTGCTTTACCTCAGACAACTTCAATGGTAATAAAGTCTCCGTCAGCGCTTTCCATTTCCACAAGTTTACCTACAACGCCTTGCTCGATAAGTTTTACAATGTTGTCAAAGTCGATTTGGGACATATCCACGCCACCCACATTCAAGCTTAGATTTTTTGTTGTTCCCGAATTTACGAAAGCAAGAATCAAAGGTATCGGTAAATTGACTTTGACTTTATCTCCGTCAGAGCTCAGACCGTTTATTTTGAGTATCATATCGTCCTTGGATTTTTGTTCTTTGGGTTCAACAAATTTTACCGCAGGTTCGAATTTTTCATCGGGGGAGAGGATTTCATCAACTGTAGTGTTGTAAAGCTTCGCTATCTGCGGAAGTAATGTTATGTCGGGGCAGGAAACATTGTTTTCCCATTTGGAAACAGCCTGCGGGGTAACGCCTAATTTTTCCGCAACCTCATCCTGTGTAAAACCTTTTGCTTTTCTTTTTTCTGCAAATTTTTCGCCAATTGTCATTTTAAAACATTCCTTTCTTCTTTTTGATTTTCGGTTTGACGAATCTTACGGTTAAATTATAACACGGTTTTCACCGAAAATGAAGGGAATAGTAGTTGTTTTTACTAACTTATTGGTTGTAAAGTTGTAAACGGATGGTTGAATGTAATAATTGTTACATATTTTATATAATAATTTACGGTTTTGTCGGACCGGAGATTTTGGTGCGCAGGCTCCCTCAGTCGGCGTACGCCGCCAGCTCCCTCCCGGAGGGAG
>JAZTZU010000083.1:0-19740 GCA_045637625.1 Eubacteriales bacterium | reverse complement strand
CACAAAATAAGAAGGCAGCACAGCCTTTTTATAATCCCCATATATCGGTTTTCTTTTTTGGAGGGGTTTGGGGAACCGTTTTTTCTTTTTTCGTGAACTGAAAAATTGAAAATACTCCGTTAAAATTTTTTTGAAAATCGTATGGGAAACCTATATTGAAACACAAAATAAGAAGGCAGCACAGCCTTTTTATAATCACCATGTATCGGTTTTCTTTTTTGGGAGGGGTTTGGGGAACCGTTTTTTCTTTTTCCGTGAAAAGAAAAAACGGGTCCCCAATAAAAATTCCCATCTATTTATTTTTCAATACAAGCATATACGTCTCTTTCGAACTGACTAACAGACTTTCCGAAAGCTCCGTCATATGAACTGTTTTTCATATAAACCGCTGTGATCTTATTTGCAGGGTCGATCCAGAAATGAGTACCGTATGCACCTGCCCAACCGTAAACACCCTGAGGGAAAGCATGATGGCTGTCATCAGACATTACACGCATAGCCATACCCCAAATACCGTTGGGACTCATAATACGCTCTGAAATATGAGGAATTGACATCGAACGGACAGACTCGGGACGTGCCAACTGCACCCCGCGGAAATTTCCGTAGTTAAGAAGCATCTCGCAGAAATTGAGATAATCATCAAGTGTTCCCGCAAGACCTGCACCGCCAAGAGTTGCAGTACATTTAAAATCTCCGAAAACACAACCGGGAACGGTTTGTGCTGGAATAGCCTTTCCGTCCTTATCCCTATTATGAATATCAATAAGTCTGCCAAACTGTTCTTGGGAGGGATAGAATGTAGTATTTTTCATCTCAAGAGGTTTGAAAACTTCGCTGTCAAGATAATCGCTGAAAACTTTTCCGGAAGTCTCTTCAATAATACGTCCGACGATATCCAAGCCCCAGATGGCACTGTAGTTTTGATTTGTATACGGTTCAAAAGACAGCGGGAATTCGGGATAAGCATCGACAGCATCTCTGAAATTATCTCTTCGAGGGTCTTTACTGAATTTCTCGGCAACCTTCATACCGATATCATCAGAAGCACCGATACCGCTTGAATGAGTCAGAAGGTGAATAAGCCTCAATTTCGTTTCAGATTTTCCTGCAATCTGAAGTTCACCGTTATCATCAAGCTTTCCGATATAAAGATCTTTATATTTTGGCAAAAACTTTTCAACAGGATCAAAAAGATCCAGCCTTCCCTTATCCATTTCGAGAACTGCAGCAAAAGCAGTAATGGGCTTCGTCATTGAAGCAAGTCTGAAAACTGTGTCATCTGTAACAGGAATATTCTTTTCAATACTCTGCAAACCGAAATGATTTTTATATACAGTTTCTCCGTTCTGAGTTACGGCAATGGATGCTCCACCAACAGTACCCTCGTATACTTCTGCCTGAGTTCTTTCATCAAGTGTTTTGGTCAAAAGTTCAATATTAAGATTTTTCATAAATAAATTCTCCCCTTTTATTCGGAACAAATTTCTGTTTTCATATATTTTTTACGTGTAGTATAAGCAACTATAAACTGGAACAATGCGGTCAAGCTCCATGAGATCGGGTATGAAAGATAAAGAACTTCAATTGTCGGGAACATACTGAAAACAGTATAGAGCCACAAAACCCTGAAAAGACAAGCCCCGATAAGCGATACAATCGTCGATGTGATGGATTTACCAAGACCTCTTACAACACCTGAACCAACTTCCATAAACGCAAGTGTAAAATACGGAATGATAAGGATCGCGTTTCTGAGTGTTGCAGTTTCAACAGCCAACGGCTCCGAAACATAAAGTCCGATCAGAAAATCTTTAAAACCAAAAATTACTGCGGTACAAATAAGTGCTACCACACCCGTAACCAAATAGCAGTCCCTCATAACATGCCCTATACGCTTAAACTTACGTGCACCGAAATGCTGGCTCGTAAATGTTGTAGCAGCCTGACAAACAGCATTCGTTGCAGTGTACGCAAAACCCTCAAGACTTCCTGAAGCCGCATGCCCGTCAATTATTGCTGAGCCACCGGGACAAGCAGCATTGTTCAGACCGATAAGAGAAGATTGGATAAGCAGATTTGAAATTGAGAACAACGCACCCTGAACCCCTGCGGGAAGGCCTACAGTAATAATATCAATAACAGCAGCCTTTGTCATTTTAAACTTGTTCCATTGAATTCTGCACCAGCTGTCATCTCTGAGAAGCTTGATGAAAAGCAGGATCATTGACATTATATTTGAAAAAACCGTTGCAAGCGATACACCGTCAACCGACATATCAAAACAAAGAACAAACAGCAAGTTAAGCAACACATTGAACAAACCGGAAGCAGAAAGGATATATAACGGAGTTTTCGTGTCTCCTTTTGCTCTGAGAATAGCAATAAGATAGTTTGTCATTGCTATAAAAGGCGTTCCGATAAAATAAATTTTCGTATAAAGAGCAGAAAGCTCAAGAATATGTCCCTCATTGCCCATCATGGCAAGGATGGGACGGCAAATGGAAAAACCGACAATGGCACAAAGAATACCGCTGATCAGCGCAAAAAGAATAGATGTATGAACAGCATTTTCAGTAGCTTTCTTATCGCCTCTGCCAAGATTTCGGGCAACTATAACATTTGTACCTACAGAAAAACCGATAAAGACATTTACAACGAGATTTATCAGCGCACCTGTAGTTCCTATCGACCCGATAGCACCTTCAACATTTGAAAGACCGACGATTATCATATCCGCCGCAGAATAACATACCTGCAACAGATTTGTTATCATAAGCGGGAATGTAAACATAATTATCTTACTCAAAAGCGGACCTTCAAGCATATTCATATCTTTCCTGCGTTTTAAATTATTATCTGACATTACCGTTTAATCTCCATTCTGCCTCAAAAACATCAGCACAAATTTTTACATATAAATTATACACCTAATTTTCGGAAAAGTCAACATAAAAAACGGCTATAATAAAAATATCTTATGACATTTTAAGAAACCATAAAATATTTTGTTGACAACTCAACAATTTTAGTATATAATATAATTAGGATAAAACATAATATATAAAATAAAAAAGAGAGCAGGAAAACATCATGTTACTGAGATTCGAAGAATTCACCTCAAACATTGCAATGGCGTACAAATATGTCCTCAAAATCAAAGCCTATGAAATGAACACTTTTGGTCTGAAAGGTTCTCATGTCATGTGTCTCTACTACATAGGAAAAAATTTCGAAGGACACACAGCACTTGAACTTTGCGACCTCTGCAACGAAGACAAATCGCTCATCTCGAAATCAATCGCATATCTCCAGCGAGTAGGGTACATTGCCCCCGACAAAAAAAGCGGAAGCAGAAAGTATAAAATAAGATACCAGATCACACCTAAGGGACAGCATGTTTACACTTCCATCCAGGAACTTATCATCGGAGTTCTTACACGCTGCGAAGACGGAATCACAACAGAAGAGCTTGAGCAGTTCTACCAAACATTTGAAAAAATAAACATAAAGCTCAAAGCTATTCATGACGAAATCGGTCAGGACTAAAACAGTTCCCGAGATCGAAAACATTAAGAAATTTTATGGGAAAACCTTTTCATTTTCATGTGAACAAAATTTGCTTCACATACTTTTAAAGGGTTTTCCCTCATCAGTTAAAAGGGCGTCGGATTTTGAATGTTAACTCAAATGTCCGCATTTTAATTTAAATATATTTATTTTTGAACTTGAAAAAGACCAACTTTTATGGTATAATACAGTATAAATTAAAACCACGCAGAGGAAAAACATATGATATATTCAAACAATACATACGACGAAGAAAGAGCACTTTACGGAATCGAAGATTCGACTGTTACCAACTGTATTTTTGACGGTCCTGCAGACGGAGAATCTGCGCTGAAAGAATGCAGCAGAATTACAGTTGAGAATTGCAAATTCAACCTCAGATATCCATTCTGGCACGTGACAGACGGAGAAATAAACAACTGCCAAATGTCAGAAACCTGCAGGGCAGCCCTCTGGTATGACAAAAACATTTCAATTCAGGACAGTATTCTGGGCGGAATAAAAGCCCTCAGAGAATGCGAAAACACCTCAATGAAAAATTGTGAGATCGTATCAGAAGAGTTCGGATGGAGATGCAGAGGTCTGAAAATTGAAAATTGCACTCTGTCATCAATGTATCCGTTTTTCGAATGCAAAGATGCGGACTTTGACGGACTGAAGCTGACTGGAAAATATTCTTTCCAATACATAGAAAACGCATATCTGAAGAACTGTGAGCTCCGCACAAAAGATGCTTTCTGGCATTGCAAAAATGTAACGGTTGAAGATTCACTTGTTCAGGGTGAATACCTTGCATGGTACTCCGAAAACCTGAAACTGGTTCGCTGCAAGATCGTGGGAACTCAACCGCTTTGCTATTGCAAAGGACTTGTTCTTGAGGACTGCGAAATGGTGGATGCAGACTTTGCATTTGAAAACAGCGAAGTCGAAGCAACGGTAAACAGCCACATTATCAGCATAAAAAATCCCATAAGCGGTTTTATCAAAGCGCCGTCTGCAGGCGAAATAATCCTTGATACCAAGAGAGAGCCAAAGACAGAATGTAATATTATTATAGGATAATTCAATAGATTTTCAAGGGGATAGCCTTTCTGCAAAAAACAGGAAAGCTGTCCCCTTAAACAATAACCATAAACGCTTCAAAGCAATGTAAAGTTCAAAAACTTTACATTGTTTTATTTTCCGGTATAAAAACAAAATCAGCATTTTTCCAAAAACAAAAAAAATGGCCGAGGTTGCAAATGCAACAGATTTTCAATTTTAAAATTTCCGCATATTATCAGGATTTTTCAGTCATGCACTGTTGCCACAAAAAAGTTTTCCACAGCTTTTGTGGATAGATTCAAGATTAAGATTCTGAAAAACCGCCTGATTTGTGCTATTTTCCATTGCGATAAAAACATCAATAAAATATAAAAAATCACAGACATTTCAACATGTAAAGTTAATTAACATTACACCAATCTTACATACTCACAACTTCAAACTCTTTGAAATAAACAACGTGCAACCCTATTTTTACAACAAAATAAGGTTGCACGTCTCGCTAATTTCTATTCAAACAATTCAAATTAAGCTCTTGAGAACTGCATATCATAGAGTTTCTTATAATGACCATCCTGTCTGAGGAGAGCGGAATGGCTGCCCTTCTCAACGATTCGGCCGCTGTCAATAACAAGTATCACATCGGCATCACGGATAGTTGAAAGTCTGTGTGCTATGATAAAACTTGTTCGACCTTTCATGAGTGCGATCATTGCCTGCTGAATATGCATTTCAGTTCTGGTATCAATAGACGAAGTTGCTTCATCAAGAATCAATATCTTCGGATCTGCAAGAATAGCTCTGGCGATAGAGAGCAACTGACGCTGACCCTGGCTAAGGTTGCTTCCCTGTTCAGACAATTCTGTATCATAACCGTCAGGCAAACGTGAAATGAATTCATCAGCATAAGCCATTTTTGCAGCGGCTACGATCTCTTCATCCGTCGCATCAAGGCGTCCGAAACGTATATTATCTCTTATAGTACCGGTGAACAAAACAGTATCCTGGAGAACTATACCGATAGAACTTCTCAGACCGTCTTTGGGAAGCTCTTCAATATTTACACCGTCAAGAGTTATGCTTCCGCTGTTAATATCGTAGAACCTTGTTATGAGGTTTACAACTGTAGTCTTACCTGCACCTGTAGGCCCGACAAGAGCGATCTTTTCACCGGCTTTAACATTGATGCTGAAATCTTTAAGAACCATTTTCTCTTCTGTATAACCGAAGTTGACATTTTCAAAAACAACATCACCCTTAACATCCGAAACATTAAAGAGATTATCTTTTCCTGCATCTTCTTCGGGAATGGTATCCATAACTTCAAAAACACGTTCTGCACCGGAAAGTGCGGACTGGATCATCGCGTACTGGTTTGCAACTTCGCTGACAGGACGGGTAAACTGCTTTGAACATTGAACAAACAGCTGTATCGTACCGATGGAAATAATACCGTTAGCGGCAAGAAGACCGCCTGAAATCGCAACAAGAGTAAAACTGATATTACCGATCATGTTCATTACAGGACCAACAATACCGCCCCATATCTGAGCTGACACGCTGTAATTACGAAGTTTCGCGTTGATCTCATCAAACTCATCAATAACGATTCCTGTACGGGAGAACGCCAAGACTGTTTTCTGTCCTGTTATCATTTCTTCTATATGACCGTTAAGATCACCGAGAGATTCCTGCTGACGCTTAAAATATTTTCGGGTCTTCTTGGAAATAAGGTTTACAAGGAACAACCCAAGAGGTATCGCAAGCAACGAAATAAGAGTCATCAACGGGCTGAAATACAACATCAGAGAAAGAGAACCTACTATAGTCAAAGCACTCGATACAAGTGTTGATAAGCTCTGAGAGAGCGTATTGGAAACATTATCAACGTCGTTTGTAAGACGGCTCATAAGTTCTCCGTGAGTATGAGTGTCGAAATATTTTACGGGAAGCTTTGACATCTTCATAAAGAGGTCGTTTCTCATTTTCAGAACAGTCTTCTGAGAAATTGTAGCAGCAAGCCATCCCTGAAAGAAGTTGAAAACAATACCAATGGCATAAACTACGCCCATATAGGTGAGGATCTTAAAGAGCGAATCAAAATCTACCGAAAGCTGTGTTTCCGTTATGGTCATTGAGTCAAAAGCTTCTCGTTGAAGAACGGGACCGATCAGCTGCGTAACAGTAACCATAAATACCATTACTATCATACCTATCAGGAGAGCCTTGCTTTTTCCGAGGTAAGAAAGAAGTCTGAGCAAAGTTTTCTTACTGTCTTTGGGCTTTTCTTTGGGCATGCCCATTCCCATTGGACCGCCGGGTCTTCCGCCACCGGGTCTTCCCGGAGGGCCCATTGGCATCTGCTGCTGCGGAGCTTTATTTTCAGCCATTGTCAACGCCTCCTTCTCCTACCTGGGATGAATAGATATCCTGGTAAATTTCGCTGTTTTTCATAAGTTCGTCATGTGTTCCGACAGCAACGACCTCGCCTTTATCAAGAACCACTATCTTATCCGCATACATAACGGAAGAAATTCTTTGGGCAATAATAATTGATGTCATATCTGCCATGGTTTCTTTAAGTGCCTTCTGGAGTCTCGCCTCAGTACCCATATCAAGAGCAGATGTACTGTCGTCAAGAATAAGTATTCTGGGCTTCTTAAGAACCGCTCTTGAAATTGAAAGTCGCTGTTTCTGTCCGCCGGAAAGAGTCAGACCTCTCTGTCCGAGCATTGTATTGTACCCCTCAGGGAAAGATGAAATGTAATCATCCGCCTGAGCTATTTTAGCAGCTGCTATAGCCTCTTCATCGGAAGCGTTCGGATTTCCCCATTTGATATTTTCCATAATAGTTCCGCTGAAAAGAACTGCTTCCTGAAGAACCATGCCTATACCCGCCCTGAGATTGTCCATCTCATAATCACGAACATCAACACCGTCAACAAGAACCTGTCCTTCAGTAACATCATAGAAACGAGGGATAAGGTTAACAAGTGAAGACTTGCCTGAACCTGTGGAACCAAGGAACGCAACTGTTTCTCCGGAATTTATTTTAATATTTACGTTTTTGATAACTGGTTCGCCAACAGCAAGAGGATATTTGAATGAAACGTTTTTAAATTCTATTTCACCCTTTTCAACTGTTTTTTCAGTTTCATTACCTGAAAAAATAGAAGGATCTGTATCCATAACAGCTTTTATTCTCTGATATGAAGCTTTAGCTCTTGAGATATTCATGAACATCATAGACATCATCATCATGCTCATGAGGATCTGAGCCATATAAGTAACAACGGCAAGAACATCACCTACACCCATGGCGCTTGCTTCAACCTGGAAAGAGCCGATCAAAATTACGGCAATGGTAGCAGCATTCATGATAAGCATCATGATCGGTGAAAGAGCCGCCATAAGACGCATAACTTTCAAAGAAGTTCCGGTATAATCATTGTTTGCATCAACAAACTTATTTACTTCATGAGATTCTCTGACATAAGCCTTTACAACACGAACTCCTGAAAGATTTTCCTGCATGATGCCGTTAAGTCTGTCAAGTTTTTTCTGCATAGTACTGAACAACGGGCTCGTTTTTGAGAGGAAGAAGATTACAAGAACGATAAGGATAGGCATAAGTATCAACAGAATGAGCCCAAATTTGGGGTTCATGGATATAGCCATAATAATACCGCCGATACATTGCATAGGTGTTCTGACGAACATTCTCAATGCCATAAGAAGCATCATCTGAAGCTGATTTACGTCATTAGTTGTTCTTGTTACAAGAGAACCTGTGGAAAACTTATCCGTCTCTGCAAAAGAAAAACTTTCGATCTTTCGGAAAAGATCAGCTCTGAGGTCTGCGCCAAAATTCTGAGATGCTTTAGTCGAGTAATATGTACATCCGATACCACCCACAGCTCCAATAAGAGCGAACGCGAGCATCTTGATACAAGTTACAAGAATTATGTCCATATTTCCGTATCCGCCGGCTTCATTGATACCGAGAATACCTTCGTCAACAATAGTGGACATCATCGCCGGCTGCAAAAGGTCCATACAAACTTCAAGCACCATAAGCGCAGGGGCAAGAAGGATGAACCAAATGTAGGGCTTCAAATATTTTGATAATTTCATTTGATGAGTTTTCTCCTTAAATTTAGTTTCGTACTGTGATTTTCAAAAGAAGTCTGCGAAGCTCTGCCTTTTCATCCTCTGTAAGAGGCTCTACAAGCTGCTCTTCGAGCTCTCTGAAAATAGAATGCATTTCCTGTGCGGTATCTCTACCCTTTTCGGTCAGAAAAATTCGCATCTGTCTGCAGTCTGAATCGTCTGATATTTTGGAAATATACCCTGCATCAACCATTTTCTGAAGTGTAACACTTACAGTGGCAGCGGCAAAATGCATTTTCTCAGCAATTTCAGCCTGAGTTACTCCCTCATTTTGTTCAATCGTCATCAAAAAAGGTCCGAAAGCTTTCGGTACTCCACCTGCATCGAGACGTTCCCTTACGTGAATATCATGAGTATGTTCAGCGTGACGCAGAAGTATACCCATAGGTGCATCCTTAAGATCTCTCTGTCCATGATTTCCCGATCCGTGAGGTCGTTCATTTTTATCCTGATCGTCGCGGTAGCGCATCTGAATCCTCCTTTCAAAATAATTAGTTTTCTAACTAACGTATATTCTAACACATAGCAGCCTGAAAGTCAAGTAAAATATTACGGAAGAAAAATGAAAACTTTTAGCCCAAAGACATTTGAAAATATTTTTTGTCACGACGGATTTCGAGTATTTTTTCAATGAAAATGAGATACAATATCTTATACATAAAAAATAAAAAGGAGAAACACAAAATGATCGAATACGATTTCGATGAAAAAAACGGATTGACAGTTCTCATCAAAGGAGAAATCGATCACCACACGGCATCAGATATCCGAACGCAGACAGACAAACTTATTTTTAAATACACCCCCAAAAGACTTATAATTGACTTCTCTCAGGTCACATTCTGCGACAGCAGCGGCATTGCAATAGTTTTAGGCAGGTACAAGCTTATGAAACAGTACGGCGGAACCGTAACTTTAACAAAAGTAAGCCCGCAAATATCCCGTATATTTGACCTTTCGGGAGTCTGGAACATAATCGGAAGAAAGGAAGTTGAATCCAAATGAGTTTGGTAAATAAAATGCAGATAACATTCCCCAGCAGAAGTATAAACGAAGGCTTTGCCAGAGTAAGCACCGCAGCTTTTATCGCACAGCTTGATCCGACATTGGAAGAGATATCGGACATAAAAACAATAGTATCGGAAGCTGTAACAAACAGTATCGTTCACGGTTACGCAGAAAAGGACGGAGAAATAGTTATTTCCGTTTACATATATGAAAATCGCAGAGTCCGCATTACAGTAAAGGACAAAGGAATCGGAATACAAGACATAAAACAGGCTATGGAAGCGTGTTTCACAACAGGCTCTGAAGACCGTGCAGGAATGGGATTCACAATAATGCAGACATTTTCAGACAAACTGAAGGTCCGCTCTGTCTACGGAAAAGGAACCGTGGTGACAATGGAGAAAATATTATGTCCGAGGCCGTAGCCGAATATAAAAGCGCAGAGCTTATGATCCGCTACAAAAACGGAGAAGGAGCGCTCGAGTCGGAAATATTGGAAGAAAACATGGGGCTCGTAAGGGCTTCCGCATACCGACTACTGAAAACTTCTTATTACGGAGCAGATTTTGAAGATCTGTGTCAAATAGGCTCAATAGGGCTGCTGAAAGCAATCCGACGGTTTGACACCAAAAGAGGTGTGGTTTTCAGTACATACGCCGTCCCGATGATAATCGGTGAAATGCGAAAATTTTTAAGAGACGACGGCCCTGTCAAAGTAGGAAGACGACTGAAAGAACAGTACTCAAAAATACGCCGAGCCAACGAAAAAATGTCCGCAGAGCTTGGAAGAGAACCTACTCTTTCCGAGTTGGAATCAGAAACAAATATCCCACGGGAAGAAATCATTCTGACTTTGGATTCCGCAGCACGTCCCGAATCTTTGGACACCCCGATAAACTCCGACGGAGACATGTATCTTTCGGATATTCTCAGCGACGAAAACACTTTACCTGACATAGACAAAATGGCGCTGAAGGAAAGTTTAAGAAAACTTGCTGACGACGAAAGAAAACTGATCGCTATACGATATTTTCTTTCAAAAACACAGCAGGAAACCGCAGATCTTCTGGGAATGACACAAGTTCAGGTGTCAAGAAAAGAGAAAAAAATAATAGAAAAATTACGATTACTCATGTAAATCAAAAATCAGGCTTGATTTTTTCATAATATTGTGGTATAATCAATGCAAAACAAACCCATTGAAAGAGGTATCACTATGAAATTATCAGAAATAGAATACAAACGCCCAAATGTGGAAGAGCTGAAAGCCAAATATGCCGAATATACGGCAGCTTTTACAAAAGAAGGCGTAACAGCGGAAGAGCAGGCTGAGATCTACAGACAGATTAACGCAACGGATGAAGAAATCAGCACAATGGCATCCCTTGCATACATCAGATTCACACTGAACACAAACGACGAGTTCTACGTAAAGGAAATGGATTTCTACAACGAGGCAGAACCCGTTATGACAGGACTCAAAACCGTATTTGCTGAGGCTATGCTGAATTCTCCCCACAGAAAATATCTGGAAGAAGAATTTTCTCCCCTTATTTTCACAAACTACGAAATCCTCAAAAAATCCTACGATCCAATCATTGAAGAGGACAGTGTCGAGGAAAACAAGCTTCAAACCGAATATAAAAGACTTCTCTCATCAGCAAAGATTCCTTTCAACGGTGAAATTTTAAATATTTCACAGCTTGGCAAATACAAGGACAGCCCTGACAGAGAGATCCGCCGTCAGGCATTCAATGCTCACGGCGAATTCATGAAAGAAAACGGGGATAAATTCGACGATATTTACGACCGTATGGTAAAAGTCCGCACAAGAATGGCTCAGAAAATGGGCTACAAAAACTACGTGGAATTAGGCTATTACCGCATGGGCAGAAACTGCTACTCCCCTGAAGATATTGCAAAATTCAGAGAGCAGCTCATCAAAGACTGGGTTCCTTTTGTATGCGAACTGAAAGGTAAATTGGCAAAAGAATTGGGAATTGACCAGATAATGCTTTATGATGACAATATCTACATCAAAGAAGGTAATCCTCAGCCTATCGGTTCAGCGGAAGAAATGTTTGCTAACGGCAAAAAAATGTATGAAGAAATGTCAGAAGAAACAGGTGAATTCATCAGATTCATGCTTGAACATGACCTGTTTGACGTTATTGCAAGAGAAGGTAAAAGTAACGGCGGTTACTGCACAGAACTCCCCTCATATAAAATGCCATTTATTTTCGCAAACTTTGACGGAACTTCAGGAGATGTGGATGTACTTACCCATGAAGCAGGCCACGCACTGGCTTCATACAAAGCTATGTATTCCGGAATACTGAACGAACTCCGTCAGGGTGGAATGGAAACTTGTGAAGTCCATTCAATGTCAATGGAATTTTTCGCATGGAAATGGATGGAGCTGTTCTTCGGAGACAAGGCTGACGAATACAGATATATGCACCTTCTGAACGCAATAACTTTCCTTCCTTACGGAACAATGGTTGACTACTTCCAGCAGAAAGTTTACGAAAATCCTGATATGACACCTGCTGAAAGAAAAGCTCTCTGGCTTGAACTCGAAAAGACATTCAGACCGTATCTGTCAAACGACGGAATCACATACATGGAAGAAGGCGGCAGATGGCAGTATCAAAGCCATATATACGAAAGACCTTTCTACTATATAGACTACTGCCTCGCTCAGACGATTGCTTTCGACTTCCTCATTCAGTCAAAAGAAGATTATTCCGCAGCGTTTGCTAACTATGATAATTTCCTCAAAGCAGGAGGTTCAAAAACTTTTGTCGAGCTTGTAAAGGAAGCAGGCTTCAAACTTCCCTTTGAAGACGGAAAACTTTCTGAGATGATCAAAAAACTGAACGCAATTGTATGATAAAAATTAAAATTATTAGCACTTTTTGAAAAACGGGTTGACAAGAAAAAAAATTCAAGGTATAATATTCTTATCAACTCACATTGATAATAAATCTAATCATAATGTTAAGAAAGGAACATTTACTATGGGAAAGAAAACTGAATTCGTACTTGGTATGGCAACAGGCCTTGCACTTGCAGGCGCAGCATACGCAGCATTCAAAGCTGTGAAATACATGAAAGAGCTCAAAGAGCTTGAAGAATACAACTGCTGCGATTGCGAAGAATGCGACGACGATTGCTGCTGCGGTGAAGAATGTGACTGCGAACCCGACTACCTCGCAGTTGAACACGAAGAATGCGGTTGCTGCTGCGGTTGTGAAGAAGAAGCTGCAGAATGCTGCTGCGAAGAATGCTGCACTGAAGAATCTGTAGCAGAAGAAGAAAAAGCTGACGAAGAATAATTCTTTAACAGAAAACGGCGAGACTTTAGTTTCGCCGTTATTTTCTTAGCAAATGAGGTGCAATAATGTACAAAGACACATCACACGATAAAATATTCGGAAGACTTCCAAATGCTTTTGAAAAACGGGACGGACGCAAAATGACAGATAAAAAGGATTGGGCAGATCAGAGAGAATTTCTCCTCGAAAAAACGCTTCCCCTGCTTTGCGGCGGTATGCCCCCAAAACCCGAAACGATCACGGTCACGCAGATCTGTGCGGATAATTACATTATAAGAGCAGGAACAACAGAAAAAATAATCGCATTTGAAATGCAGGTCAAAAAGCCAGAAAAGACTTCAGGTCCTGTTCTGATTTGCGGAGATCCCTACACATATTGCAGTGACGAAGTTGTAAAAGAAGCCCATTCAAGAGGATTTATTGTCGTCAGATTCAACCGCTGCGTATTGGCAGAAGATAACTACCGCATTGACCGAAACCACGGACTTTATCTTGTTTATCCGGAATTGAAATTCAGCGCCATTGCTGCATGGGCATGGGGATATCAACGTTGCGTTGACGCTCTTGAAATCATCGGAATAAACACGGAAAACGTAGCCATCGCAGGGCACTCCCGCGGAGGCAAAACCACCCTGTGGGCGGCGGCAACGGACGAAAGAATAAAATTCGTGCAGTCAAGCTGTTCAGGATTTGCAGGTTCAGGATGTTTCCGTTACGAGGAGATATTCGATCCCGAAGAAGTCAAAGACACAAACTTCGGAGACCCACGCTGTGAAAATCTCGTTGACATGCTCGGTCCAGTCCCTTATTGGCTTGGAAACGACGGAAAAGACATTTCAGAATACATAGGAAGAGAGGCAGATCTGCCCTTTGACATGCACTTTATGAAAGCCGCAGTTGCCCCCAGATACCTTTTTGAATCAATCAGCATTGATGACATATGGGCAAACCCCAGAGGCTCTTACATCACGCACAAAGCCGCAAAAGAGATCTTCAGATTCCTCGGCGCAGAAGACCATATTGCACTTTCCTGCCGCTATGGACCTCACGCACACACATTCAACGACTTCTGCCGCTTCTTTGATTTTATCGAATGCAGTCTCCAAAATAAAACATATCTTTGGGACAACGGTGACCAAATGTTCTCTTACATGGATATAAGTGAGATAATTTAAGATTAGAAAACACAATATTATTAAAGGAGAGATATAGATGAAAGCAAGTATTATTTATGCGTACAGGTTTTTAACTCATAACAAGAAAAAATCTTTTTCTGTCTGGATATCATCGGTTTTGGCAGCTGCAATGATATCAATTTGTTTTTTCACTGTAGACAGTATAGATTTTACTATTCTTAATGATGCGAAATCTGAAAGCTGTGGCTATAATCTATATCTCTTCGGCAAAACATCTACGGTGCAAGACTTGCTCTTGAACCACAAAAACAAAATCGAAAAAATATCTCAGACTGAAATAACAGGAAGTATTTCTCCGAACCTTCATCTCACAACTGATAACAGTATCATACAGGAACAGATCCATAAAAATACGGTAATGATTGAAGGGGATCTCCCCGAAAAAGGAGAGATACTGATAAACAAACTTGATCTGACTTATTTAGGGAATCCTGAAATCGGTGATCCTGTTGAAGTTAAAATCACATTTTCAGATGAAAGTTCCACTTTTCATACCTTTAAGGTCAGTGGCATTTATAACGGGGAGAACTGTTCGTTTATTGACGATCTTCCTTTAGCTTTTATAGGTGAAGAAAGTTTAGGTATTAGTTCCGATTTACAGTTATTCAGTTTAACTTATATTCAAACAGATACGGGAAATAACGGTGCTTCATTATACTCAGAAATTGAACACTTTATTTTTGAACACGAAAACGAACTTTCAGGAATGAAACTCGGTCAGTACACTACATACAATTCAATTTTGTCGGGGACTTCGGGAAGCTCGGTATATTTTATATTTTTGGTTGCAATAATTGCGGCATCTGTAATGGTAATTTGTACACAGACCGTTACCATAAAAGAGGAAGTTCAAGCATTTTCTGTCATAAAAGATCTCGGCGCAACGGATAAAAATTTCATTCAGATATCTATCATCAAAAATCTTTTCATAAGTGTATTGTGCGTTCCTATCGCATTATGTTTATCGGCTCTGACAGTTTTTTTCCTGACAAAAATCGCAGAAACCCCTTATGATTTCTATATTTCAGCAAAGTCGGTTGTTATTTCTGTTTTATTGCCCTTTGTTTTAACAACTGCTACAACTTTAGTTTCAGCGATTATTATCAAAAAAGATAACAGTCAAATCGACCGTTTGATAAGAACTTCCGTACAGCTTGAAGAAAACAAAAGCTTTTGGCTGAGATATTTCCGAAAAAACCTGACCATAAACTTGAAAGATAATGTTCTGATGACAATAACTGTTTCATTGAGCGTTTGCTGTCTTTCCGTCTTTTTTTACACTGCATCAATTTGCAGTATGAATATAGAAACAAGAAATTCCCAGCTGAGCGAAAATAATTCGTTTATTACCGTTTATGCAAACGGCAGATCGGCAGGAATATCAGGCAGTCAACTTGATAAAGTCCGTTCTACGCCTTTTATCAAAAAGGCTTTTGTTGAAACTTCCTATTATTCGGAATTCATTATGAATACAGATCAAACAGAATTCTTAATGCAGGAACTTGACAACAAGGATATTTCGCGCTTATTCGCAAACAGCAGGATCACAAATTATCTCAGGGCAAATCTGATATATACAGAATTATTAGAAAACATGATTGGTTCTTACGGTGGGACAGTTGTTGAGGGCGATTTGGATAAAATATTTTCCTCGGAGAATGTTGGGGGCGTAGCCGTTGTAGATGATTTCTGGACAGAAAACGGTAAAAACTGTTATCATGTCGGAGATGAAATTGTTATACGTAACTGCGAATTCAACAGCTCGGAGTCATCATATACACCTGTTGACGAAAAAAGCACCGTCCTTACCGTAGGCGCTGTGATAAAATCCTCATCAGGGGACGTATATAACGGATACACCTCTTTCCCTCTGTATGTCGGTTATGAAACATACAAACAAATAACGGGATATGATAGATGTAAAAAGCTTTATATCCATTGTGAACCTGAAAAAAGTGTTGATGTTGAACGAAATCTTAATCATATTTTCAACATATCCGAATACGGGGACGAACAACTTATAATTGCAAACCAATTTGACGGATATAATGAAGACCGTATTTTCACGCAAAGAATTTACGGATTTATCAATTCAATTTCCGTCGTTTTGATGATCCTTGTCTTTATCGGTGTCACATCTTTAGGCAGATCCCGGATAATTTCAAGAAACAAAGAACTGCGTATAATGCTGAACATCGGCGTTCCGAAATCGGAATTTTTAAAAATTGCAGTTTGGGAAACTTTCCTTTATACTGTATCTGAATCAGCGCTTGTAAGTATAATAAATACATTTATGCTGCGATCTGTTTTTAATATGTTCAGGGCTACTAATGTATTTTCCGCTGAAACTTTATGGAAATATCCCGTCCCCATATTTGTATTTACTGTTGCCTTTTGTTTGGTGATAAACATTGTCTCTGTGACAGTATCATCAATTTCAGAAATAAAAGATACGGAGGTTAATTCTTATGCTGAAAACCAATGATTTAAGTAAAACATATTTTCAGGGAGATGAAGAGATTCTCGCCGTTAAGAAATGCAATATTCACATTAAAGAGGGTGAATTTGCGGCTCTTATGGGAAGTTCAGGCTCGGGAAAAACCACCCTGCTGAAAATGTGCGGAGGAATGCTCCGTCCAACAAGCGGAACAGTCATTGTGAACGGAAAAGATATTTATAAATTATCGTCCGGTAGTTCTGCCGAGATAAAGCGAAAAAACATCGGTTTTATATTTCAGAAATTCGATCTTCTTCCGTTTCTTACTGCAAAAGAAAATATAATCCTCCCCTCTTTGTTTGATAAAAACAGTTTTGACAAATCATACTTTGAAGATATCGCAGAGACATTGAATATTTCCAAACGCCTCAGTCATTTTCCGTCTCAATTATCAGGAGGGGAACAGCAACGTGTAGCGATCGCAAGAGCACTTATAAATAAACCTGATATTATTTTAGCAGATGAACCTACGGGGAATTTAGACAGAAAAAATGCGGAAAACATAATGGAACTGCTCACTTCTTCCGTAAAAAAATACGGAAAGACCCTGTTTCTCATAACACATGACGATCATGTTGCTTCGTTTGCAGACAGAATTCTGAAAATCGAAGACGGACATGTTTATTAAACAAACTATAATATATTTTAATAAAAAAAATATAAACAGATATCGCATTTACTTTATATGCGGTAGCTGTTCATATTTTCGATAGATGTACCCCAACTCGCTTTTCTGGGTGGAGGTTTGGTGGCGGGGATCTTTTTCCGCGAAAAGATCCCCGCCACCAATATAATAATTTATTAAGTTGTAATTTCTTTATTCAGCCACTTTTTGGAGAGGAATCTGCTGTACACGATAACTGCACGACAGGTCTGATCCAGAACGATAGTGAACCATGCACCGACGATACCCCATTCAAAAACAGACACAAAGAAGTAAGCGACAAAAACTCTGAAAACCCAAACGCTGAAAAAGTTTGCGATAAGAGGTGTCAAGGTATCTTTCGCACCCCTGAGCGCCGCAGCTATAGGAATCTGAGTTGAAATACCGGGAAGGCCTAAAGCAATAAGTTTCAAAACTGTACTTGCAGCAGCTACGGTCTCCGGCTCGGAGTTATAAATCAAAACGATATTTTCCGAGAACAGTATGAACATCAACCCCATAAAGGCAGAAGTCAAAAACGAAAAAAGATGTATTACCTTAGAGTATTTTACCGCAGAATCTTTTCTGCCTGCCCCAAGAGACTGACCGACCAAAGTTGTTGCAGCAACACCGTAAGCCTGAGAAGGAACCCACGACAAACCGTTAACACTGAGACCTATCTGATGAGCAGAGAATATCGGAGTGGGTAAAACAGAAACGATCTTCGTAAAAAGAATGAACCCCGCCTGCATAAAAAGCTGCTCCAATGCAGCTGTGATACCGACATCCGCAATTCTTTTTACAGTTTCTTTTCTCACAAAAAAACTCTCGGTAATTTTAATTTTGACTTTTGAATCCAAAACAAACACCGCAAAAACAGCCATAACAAAAGCGATAATTTTCGAACAGCTTGTGGCTATTGCAGCGCCGGTCACGCCCAATTCGGGGAAGATCCATATACCGTAGATCAACAGAAAATTCATCAGAACATTGCTTCCGTTGGCAATGAGATTGTATACCATCGGAAAACGGGTAAGCCCTGCTCCTCTCAACGATGCCGTTATACACATCGTCATAACCTGAAACGGTATTCCCCATGCGATCATCTGCAGATACGTTTTTGCATATTCGTAAGTATCAGATTTAGCGCCCATAAAAGTTACAAGCGGCCCTGCAAAAAAGTAAAGGACAAGCCCTGCAACCAATCCGATCAAAACGGAAAGAGTCAACGACTCCCTTACGACAGCTTTTGCATTATCCTTTTTTCCTGCTCCGATACTCCAGGAAACAGCAGCCGTAGTACCGATAAAAAACGCCTGAGTAACGCCGATAACGAGGTTTATCGGATTATTTGTCAGCCCAACCGCTGCAATTGCAGTATATGACAGAGAGCTTTGTCCCAACATAACGGTATCAACCATACTGAAAAGCTGGGATAAAACGAGCTCCACGAATGCAGGAAGAACTATTATCAGCATTTTCTTAAACTCTTCCCCGCTCATCCGAAGATCATTTGTCATTGTATTGATTTTTGTTATTTTCATCATTTTTAACCTTAATACTGTAAAATATATCAATTCCCATCAAACTCAGCTTCGGATGTTAAAACGTAAAAAGCGGATGTCCAACCACACTTATTACCCAAATAATAAAAGAAATTGCGGAAATGATCGCACACCATATTTTAAGAGTATCCATAAACTGACTCCTTTAAGAAAACAAAAAATCTGCATAACCTCACAGAGCAAGACTATGCAGATTTAAGCCTATATTAGATTATTTGTTGCCCTGAACGGAATAGTTAGGAGCTTCCTTAGTGATAGAAATATCATGAGGATGGCTTTCAATAAGACCTGCATTTGTGATTCTTACAAATCTGCCGTTATTCTGAAGTTCAGGAATTGTAGCAGAACCGCAGTAACCCATACCTGCACGGAGACCGCCAAGAAGCTGGAATACAGTATCAGCAACGGGACCTTTGTAGGGAACACGACCTTCAACACCTTCGGGAACAAGCTTACGTGCGCCTGCCTGGAAGTATCTGTCGGAAGAACCCTGCTTCATAGCAGCGATAGAGCCCATACCTCTGTATACCTTAAACTGTCTGCCCTGATAAAGTTCTGTTTCACCGGGGCTTTCTTCACAACCTGCGAAGAGTGAACCCATCATAACAGCATCAGCGCCTGCAGCGATAGATTTTGTGATGTCGCCACTGTACTTGATACCGCCGTCTGCAATAACGGGGATACCGTACTTACTTGCAACACAAGCAAC
>JAZTZU010000082.1:0-33529 GCA_045637625.1 Eubacteriales bacterium | reverse complement strand
CCTGTGATATATTGTAAAATTTTTGTAAGAATGTGGATTTGCCTCTGTTATTGTGTTCACTACCCATTTTTTAAAAGCTTTTGTATCAGTGCTGTTACTTTTTCTGAATAAACCTCAAGCTGCTTTTCTTTTTGAAATGGGTGTGGGAAAAACTTTTTCTTTTCATCCGAAAAGAAAAAATTTTTCCCACAAATTATCTTAATGAACTACCTTCATCAATATTGATTAAATTATGCGTTATGTTTTACGAGTGAGGCGTATTCTCCTCCAAGGGCAACAAGCTCGTTATGGTCGCCTCTTTCGGCTATCTGACCGTTTTTGATTACGAAAATTATATTGCTTTCACGGATCGTAGAGAGTCGGTGTGCGATATAAATCATTGTTCTGCCTTTTGACATTTCATTTATTGCCGTCTGAACCTTAACCTCTGTACCTGTGTCGATGTGAGCCGTTGCTTCATCGAGAATAAGTACCTTTGGTTCTCCCGCTATGGCTCTTGCAAATGAAATGAGCTGACGTTCTCCTGTGGAGAAATTCAGGCCTTGTTCTGTTACTTCGGTATCGAATGTGATATTCTGTGACTGAGCTGCTTCAAGCGCTTTTGTCAGCTGTTCGTCGCTTTTTGCAACACCCATTTCAAGGTTTTCGCGGATATTTCCCGTGAAAAGGAACACATCCTGTAAAACTACGGAAACGGAAGATCTGAGCGTGTGGAGACTGATCTCGTTTACATTCACACCGTCAATAAGTATTTCGCCTTTTTGCGGGGTATAATTACGGGTGATGAGGTTTATTATCGTCGTCTTACCTGCGCCTGTCGTGCCTACAAATGCCGCCCTTGCGCCTTTGGGAATCACAAAGGAAACACCCTTGAGTACCCAGTTTTCGTCGTCGTAGGCGAACCATACGTCCTTAAATTCTATCGTTCCCTGAATATCTGCATCGTTTCTTCCTGCATAAGAATCTTCGGTTTCGTTGTCGTCAAGAAGTTCGTAGATTCGGTCTGTTGAAACGAATGCGGATTGAACGGTTGAATATTTTTCTGCAAGGTCGTTTATCGGGGTGAAAAACTGTTTTGTGTAGTTTGTAAATGCGTAAAGCACACCTACTTCAAGGACTCCGCCGCTGATTCCGTTGTATGCATATGCTACAAGGAGCGCAATGACGATTTCGTTTATCATTTCCATTGTGGGACGCAGGAAGCTGTGGAGCATTACCTGGGTCATTGTGCCTTTGAAGTATTCGTCATTCAACTGTCTGAATTCTTTGAGCTTGGATTTTAAACCGTTGAAAACCTGAACAATTCTCATTCCCTGAATGTTTTCAGAGAAAAATCCGTTTATTTTACCGGTTGTGACTTTGACTTTCTTGAAGTTTTCCTTGATTTTTTTCTTGATGGATAATGTCAGCGCTATAATAAAAGGAATTCCGGTGAACGCAACAAGCGCCAGCTTCCAGTCAATTATCAGCATCATCACAAGGATTCCGATCAGAAGAAAAACATCTCTGAACAGGCTGAGGAATACGTCGCTGTAAAATTCATTCACTGTTTCTACGTCGTTTGTTGCTCTTGTGATAAGTCTTCCTGTTCCGAATTTGTCAAGTTTTCCTGTTGAGAGGTGCAGGATCTTGTCAAAAACTTTATTTCGCATTGTATCAAGAATTTTTTGAGATATTCTTGTGATAAGTCTTGCCTGGGCAATACCGAAAGCCGAGCCTATGAGTATTGTCGCAAAATAGATCAGTCCCAAAGTTGAGATTGACATCGTTTCGGTTTCGACTATCCCAAGTGCCAGAAAATCATCGATCACTATTTCTGCGATCATGGGTTTCAGCAACTCTGCTGCATTTACGATCAGAACAAAGAGTGCGCAAAGAAGCAACTGCCCGAAGTAAGGTCTCATCATTGAGGCAAGGCGGATCAAATTCGATTTTTTGTTTACCGCTTGAAATTCTTCTTTCAAAGTCGGTTTTTTCTGTTCTTCTTTCATTTTTCCGCCTCCTTATTCATTTATTTTGAAGTTGTCGGACATATGCTGGAGTTTGTACATTTCAGCATAAAGGCCCTGTTTTTTCATCAGCTCTTCATGGGTTCCATGTTCTGCAATTTCTCCGTTATCAAGGTAAAGGATCTCGTCGCAGTCTTCTATTGCTGAAAGTTTATGGCTTATAATTACCGTTGTCGGACGCGATTTTTTACCTTTATAAAGGTCTGTTTGCGGCAAGTTTTTGATGTTTTTCAACATTGTCTGCTCTGTTACCGTGTCTACTGCTGAAAGAGTGTCATCCAGAAGCAGTAAAGATGGAGTTCTGTAAAAAGCTCGCGCAAGGGAAATTCTCTGTTTTTGTCCTCCGGAGAGGTGTGTTCCTCGTTCACCGACTTCAGTTTCATAACCATTGGGGAATGTTTTTTCGTCGATGGTAATGCAGGCGAGGTCTGATGCTGCTTTTATTCTGGACTCATCCGGAGATTCATCGCAGAAAGCAATATTTTGCGCGATCGTTGCAGAGAATAGGAATCCGTCCTGAGGAACATAGCCGATATCTTTTCTCAAAGTTGCAGCTTTTATTTCGTTGATGTCTTTATCTCCGAAAAGTATAGAACCGTCAGGTACAGGTAAAAGTTTTGCCAAAGCCGCAATAAGCGTCGTCTTTCCGCATCCTGTTGATCCTGCGATACCTATCGTTGATCCGCTTTTTATTGTAAAAGAAATGTTTTTCAGAGAATTCTTTTCGCCGTCGGGGTATGTAAAGGTGAGACCCTTAACAGTAATGTCTTTTCCTTCGATTACTGATTCTTCGTCGGTTTCTTCGAATTCGCTTTCAGGAATTGAAAGTTCATCATCAATATTTTTCAGACGTTTATATGAAGCAAGACCTCTTTGAACCCTGTTGATAATATCTCCGAGCTGAACGACGGGATTTTGTACGAGAAGAAGTAATCCGAGGAAAGTTATAAGTGTACCTGTGTCCAGGGTTCCGTCGATTACTGCCTGTCCGCCAAAAATGATTGCAAGCGCATAGCTTAAACCGAAGGTCGCTTTTATTACGGGATTTACCATGGAAGATGTGTATACAAGGGAGATATTTGCATTGCGCATATCAGAGGAGATTTTCGAGAATTCTGCGTTCCTTGCATCTTCTGTCGCAAAGGATTTTATTATCCTGATGCCTGAAATGCTTTCGTTTACAAAACCGGAAAGCTTTGAAAATAAGGCTTGAACCGCTGCAAATTTGCGTCTTACTATTCTTCCCGATATTGTTGTGTATAATATTGTGAACGGTACGGGCAAAAGAGCAAGAACTGTCAGTTTCGGGTCAACTTCCAGAATCATTGTTACTATTGAGATCGTAGCTGTTACAATTCCGTTGAAGGACATCGCAAGGGCAGGACCGAAAGTAAGTCTTACCGCATTGATGTCGTTTATTGCATAAGCCATCAGATCACCGGAGCTTTTGTGTGAATAAAAGCTTATGGGTAAGTGCTGGAATTTTGTATAAAGTCTTTCTCGCAGCCAGCAGTCAAGACGGCGGGCTGTACCGATTATAAAGGTTCTCCAGATAAATCTTGTTACGAATGCACCAATTCCGATAAGTGCAATTATCATAGCCTGATTCATGACTTCGGCCTTGCTTGCTTTCGATTCAAGCAGCGATATTGCATCGCCCAGTGCTTGCGGGATCTGCGTTGTTATCGTTGCACACAAGGCAAGGAACGCAAAACCAAAAACGTAAAAGATCCAATTCTTTTTCAAAAATTTACTGATCAATTTTTTTCGCCTCCGCGGATTTTTCCGTAATATAATTTTATATGTACACTATATTTTACCACGAGATTGTTTCATTATAATTTTCTTTATCTGACAAAATTAAAAACAAGGGAAAATATTTAAATATTCGCCTTAAAAAGTGGCACAAATGGAAAATATTCGGTTTAGACCTTGACGATGAGCAAAAATAGTAGTATAATAAATTATTAGAAGTTTTTAATGGGAGATACTCTTATGAATACTACAAACACTATCAGTTTTAACAAGCTGGGCATTTTTGATCTTGAGATCAACAGGGTTGCCCTCGATAATATTTTTGGCACAGGAATTGATATTTATTGGTATGCAATAATTATCACCTGCGGAATGATTCTTGCCATTTCTTTCTGTATGTGGCAGGCTAAGCACTTTGGCTTGAAGTCAGACGATGTTATTGATGTCTGCCTTTGGGGTGTTCCTTGTGCTCTTATCGGTGCGCGACTTTATTTTGTGCTTTTCATGCTTGAGCATTTTGAAACTCTTTGGGAAATGGTAAATTTCCGCAACGGCGGTCTTGCCATATATGGGGGTATAATTGCCGCGTTTATTGTTGGACTGGTCTTCTGTAAGGTCAGAAGAAAAAATGCTCTTGCACTTTTTGATCTTGCTTCTTTCGGTTTCTTTATCGGACAGTCTATCGGACGTTGGGGAAACTTTGTCAATGCCGAAGCTTACGGTTCTGTGACCGATCTTCCCTGGGGTATGTCTATCAACGGTGCTGCAGCTGTTCATCCTACTTTTATTTATGAATCAATCTGGAATTTTATCGGTTTCCTTGTTGCTTTCTTTGTTATTAAACGTATTAAAAAAGAACACGGTGAAATTTTCTGCTTCTATATGGGCTGGTACGGACTTGGACGAGCTTTTATTGAAGGTCTTCGTCAGGACAGCTTGAGAATTCTCGGAGTGTTCCGTGTTTCTCAGATTTTGGGTATAGTATTCTTCCTGTTTGCAATAGTTCTTTTCATTCTTATCAGAAAAGGAATTGTTCGCGGCGTGGTTGAAAAAGTTGTTCAGAAAAAAATCGACGAGCAGAATTCTTATACAAACGTATTTGAGGGTGACGGTTCCGAAGAATCTGTCATTACAGTAAATGAATCAGACCTTTTTATGGCATCTCTTGAAGCTCACCGCGGCAGAAACCGTGAAGACGAGGAGTCTGAAAACAAAGACTCAGACAATAATCAATGAAATCTTAAAAGTTAAGGAAGATAAAAAAATGGCTATTATTGACGGAAAAGCGATCTCTGCGCAGATCAGAAGCGAAATCAAAGCTGAAGCAGAAGCTCTTACAGCAAAAGGTGTCAGACCCGGTCTTGCTGTAATTCTCGTGGGAAGTGACCCCGCATCTCAGATATATGTAAGAAACAAGCAGAAAGCTTGTGAAGAAGTCGGATTCTATTCCGATACTTATACTCTTGCTGAAGAAACAACTGAAAAAGAACTCCTTGATCTTATTGAGATCCTCAATCTTCGCAAGGATATTCATGGAATTCTCGTTCAGAGTCCCGTTCCCAAGCACATCAATCCCGATACAGTTATAAATGCGATCCTTCCCGAAAAGGATGTAGACTGTTTCCATCCCGAAAATGTGGGAAAACTTATGACGGGAAATCCCCGTTTCTTGCCCTGTACACCTGCAGGTGTTGTTGAACTTATTAAGCGCAGCGGTGTTGAAATTTCAGGTAAGGAATGTGTTGTTGTCGGAAGAAGTAATATCGTTGGTAAGCCTCAGGCTATTATGCTTCTTGCTGAAAACGGTACTGTTACAGTTTGTCATTCAAGAACAAAGAATCTTGCTGAAGTTACAAAACGCGCTGATATTCTTGTTGTTGCTATCGGAAAGTCTGAATTTATCACAGGCGATATGGTTAAACCCGGCGCTGTTGTTCTTGATGTCGGTATGAACAGAAATTCCGAAGGAAAACTTACAGGAGATGTTAATTTCGCTGAGGTTTCCGAAATCGCATCACTTATCACACCTGTTCCCGGCGGTGTAGGTCCTATGACAATTACAATGCTCTTGCAGAACACTATAACTGCAGCTAAAGCAGCGTTGTAAAAAAATCATATTAAAAACAGAAAGGTTTAAAACGGTAGAAATAATAATGTCAAGAGATTTCAGTATAATAACCGAAGAGATAAACGCATGGACACGGAAATGCATTGAAAACAGCTGCATCGATCCTAAACTTTACGCACAGCTTGACGTAAAGAGAGGTCTCCGTGATCTTTCCGGTAAGGGCGTACTTGCCGGACTTACGGAAATCGGTGACGTTAAATCTTATGAATATATAAACGGTGAGCAGACACCCTGTGAAGGTAAACTCTATTACAGGGGTATTGACATGGAAAAAATCGTTGAAGGCTTTACTTCTGAAGGCCGTTTCGGTTTTGAAGAGACCGCCTATCTTTTGCTGTTGGGCAAGCTTCCCACAAAAGAAGAGCTGGCTTCTTTCAACAAAGTTTTGGCAGATTACAGGAGTCTTCCTACAAGCTTTGTCAGAGATATTATCATGAAGGCTCCCAGTAAGGATATGATGAATACGCTTTCAAGAAGTGTTCTTACCCTTTATTCTTATGATGACAATGCTGACGATGTTTCCATTCCGAACGTTCTCCGTCAATGCCTGCAGCTTATAGCTCTGTTCCCGCTTCTTTCTGTTTACGGATATCAGTCCTATTGTTATTATCATGACGATAAGAGTCTGTTTATCCATTCACCCGTTCCTGAACTTTCCACATCCGAGAATATTCTTCACTTGCTTCGTCCTGACAGTAAATATTCTGATCTTGAAGCAAAAATTCTCGACCTCGCTCTTGTGCTTCATGCAGAGCACGGTGGCGGTAACAACTCAACATTTACAACACGTGTTGTATCTTCTTCAGGTACGGATACTTATTCAGCCATTGCCGCAGCCCTCGGATCATTGAAAGGTCCTAAGCATGGCGGTGCAAATATCAAGGTTATCAGAATGTTTGATGACATGAAAGAACATGTAAAAGACTGGAATGATGACGAAGAGATTTCAGCGTATCTGCTTGCCCTTCTCAGAAAACAGGCTTTTGACAGAAGCGGACTTATTTACGGTATGGGTCACGCTGTTTACTCTCTCTCAGACCCCAGAGCTAAAGTTTTCAAAGGTTATGTTGAAGCTCTTTCAAAGGAAAAGGGTCGTGAGGATGAATATAATCTCTATGCTAATGTTGAGCGTCTTGCGCCTCAGATAATTGCGCAGGAACGTAAAATATACAAAGGTGTCAGTGCCAACGTAGACTTTTACAGCGGTCTCGTTTACAGAATGCTGGGACTTCCCGAAGAACTCTATACACCGCTTTTCGCAGTTGCCCGAATAGTAGGTTGGTCTGCTCACAGACTTGAAGAGCTTCTCGGTTACGGTAAAATTATCCGTCCCGCTTATATGTGCGTGGCTGAAGAAACTCCTTACGTTGATATTGCTGACAGAAAATAAAAAAGTAAAAAATCTTATATTTATATAGGGGAAGAGGAATATACATTGATTCGCAATAATCTCAGAAATGTAGCAATTATAGCTCACGTTGACCACGGTAAAACAACTCTCGTCAATGAGCTTCTCAAACAGGGCGGTGCTTTCCGCGAAAATCAGGTAGTCGCAGACAGAGTTATGGACTCCAACGACCTCGAACGTGAAAGAGGTATAACGATTCTCGCAAAAAATACCGCTGTAACATACAACGATGTTAAGATCAACATCGTTGATACTCCGGGACACGCAGACTTCGGCGGTGAAGTTGAACGTATCCTTAAGATGGTAGACGGTGTTATCCTTCTCGTCGACTCTTACGAAGGTCCGATGCCTCAGACTCGTTTCGTGCTTCAGCACGCACTTGAACTTAACCACAAGGTTATTATTGTTGTAAATAAGATCGACCGTCCCGACGCCCGTCCCGACGATGTTGTAAACGAGGTACTTGAACTTCTTCTTGATCTTAACGCGACAGATGAACAGCTTGATTCTCCCGTGCTTTTTGCTTCTGCAAGAGCCGGTACAGCGTCTCTTTCACCGTATGATGAAAACGCAAAGGATCTTAAACCTCTCTTTGACAGCATCGTAAATTACTTCGATCCTCCTCAGGGTGAAGATGAAGAACCTCTCCAGATGCTTGTTTCCGCAATCGACTACAACGATTATGTCGGAAGAATTGCAATCGGCAGAATCGAAAGAGGTCGTATGAAGCAGGGACAGGAAATCGTTCTTGCTGACTACCATCAGTCAAGACCCAATGCAAAGGCAAAAGTTGTTACCATGTATCAGTTTGACGGCCTTGGCAGAAGTCCCATTGAATCTGCAACAGTTGGCGATATCGTTGCTGTTTCAGGTATTGAAAATGTAAATATCGGTGATACACTTTGTGCAGTAGACGCTGTTGAACCGCTGCCTTTCGTTAAGATTTCCGAACCTACAATGGAAATGACTTTCCTTGTAAACAACAGTCCTTTCGCAGGTAAGGAAGGTAAGTTTGTAACTTCAAGAAATCTGCGTGAAAGACTTTTCAAGGAACTTCTTAAAGACGTGTCTCTCCGAGTTGAAGAAACAGAAACCACAGAAGCTTTCAACGTAAGCGGTCGTGGCGAAATGCATCTTTCAATTCTTATTGAAAATATGAGACGTGAAGGCTATGAATTCCAGGTAAGTACACCCCGTGTTCTCTACAAGGAGATCGACGGTAAAAAATGCGAACCTATGGAACGTCTTGTTGTTGATGTACCTGAAGAATCTATGGGTGCGGTAATGGAAAAAATGGGCGTAAGAAAAGGCGAAATGCAGTCCATGTCTTCCGTTGGCAACAGAATTAAACTTGAATTTATTATTCCTACAAGAGGCCTTTTCGGATACCGTTCCGAATTCCTCACAGATACAAAGGGTGAAGGTATCCTTACTTCCGTGTTTGACAGTTATCAGCCTTTTAAGGGCGATATCCCCAGAAGAAATACAGGATCTCTTATCGCCCACGAAACAGGAGAATCCACAACCTACGGTATCTTCAACATCCAGAACCTTGGCGTTATGTTTGTTGATCCCGCTCAGCCTATTTATGCAGGTATGCTTGTCGGTGAAGCTTCCAAGAGCGATGATATCGTTGTAAACGTATGTAAAAAGAAGCATATGACAGCTATCCGTTCCGCAGGTAAGGATGAAGCTCTCCGTCTTATTCCTCCCAGAAGAATGAGTCTTGAACAGGCTTTGGAATATATTGCAGACGATGAACTCGTTGAAGTTACTCCTGTAAGCATGAGACTTCGTAAAAAGATCCTTGACCACGGAATGAGAATGAGAATTCAGTTCCAGGGCAAGAAATAATAATACATAGATATACGGCGTGAAATCTACCCCCATAGGTAAGACTTTACGCCGCACTCTTGCTTATTTGAAAGTTGAGATGAATTATGTTTTTCAAACTTTTTGGAAGGAGAAAAGAGGAAATGGATTATATTATTTTAGGGTTGGGAAACCCCGGTTCGGAATATGCCAATACCCGTCATAATGCGGGATTTTTGACTGTAGATTATCTTGCGAAAAAGTGCGGGACATCTGTTGACAGACTTAAATTTAAATCTCTTTGCGGTACGGGTGAACTTGGCGGAAAGAAAATACTTTTCATGAAACCTCAGACCTATATGAATAATTCAGGTGAGGCTGTAGGCGAAGCTGCCAGATTCTATAAAATTCCTCCTGAACATATAATGGTGGTACAGGACGACATTGCGCTTCCCACAGGCAAACTCCGCATACGCAAAACAGGAAGCGACGGCGGTCATAACGGAATAAAAAGTATTATAGCTCATCTTTCTTCTCAGAATTTTATCCGTTTTAAACTCGGTGTGTCTGACCGGTCGAATCCCAATATACCTCTTGCAGATTGGGTTCTGGGAAAATTCACGGATGAAGAAATGAAGCTTATCGAAGTTAAATATGAAAATATTTACAAAGCGGCTGAAATGATCATTGACGGCAAATTTGACCTTGCATTGAGCCGCTATAACGGTTAAAACTATGACAGACAGAATTCCACATTCAATAAAAAATCTTACAAGGCTCGCTGAATATGACGAGCTTTATCGTGCTGTAAAAAATAATAAATCAGCTGCGGTTTTTGGCGTTGATAGCCAAAAGGCTTATTTTTCACTGCTTTTGGCTGCTGAAACAGGTAAAAAAGCTTTTATAGTTGTTCCCGACGATCATACAGCCCGTACTGTTCATGAAATAATGCAGTATGGGGGCAGATCCTACGTTTATCCTGCAAGGGATTACAGCTTCAGAGAGATCGAAAGTGTTTCCAGATTTGAAGAAAACCGTAGAATAGAGGCTCTTTCCGCTGTTCGAAGGGGAGAGTTTGAGTCTTTGATAATTACTGCGGATTCATTGGTTATGCCGGTTATGAGTCCCGATGAATATAAGGAAATGACTCTCCGAAGCGGTGATGAACTGGATTTTGACGGTTTGCCTGAAAAACTCGTTTCAATGGGTTATGAGTTTTTCTCTGCAGTTGAAGGACACGGTCAGTTTTCAGTAAGAGGCGGCATTGTGGATATTTTTCCTCCTGACAGTGAGGTTCCGTACCGTATCGAATTCTTTGGGGATGAAATTGATACTGTCTCTGTCTTTGACATCAATACACAGCGTCGAACAGAACTTGTTGATCAGATAAAACTTATTCCTGCCAAAGAATATACTTCCGAGATCTGCGAAAAACTTATTTCGGAACTTGAACCGTATTGCAATAATGCACATGTCGCAAAGGATATAGATTTGCTTAAACAGAAAATTCTTCCTAAACATGACCGTTATTATCCTGCTTATTTCAGCAATCCGTCTTCTGTTCTTGATTTTGCTGACGAAAATTCTTTCATTTGTGTTTTCGGTTACAGAAATGTTCTTGAGCATATAGAGGGTCTCGTTTTCCGTATGAAAGAAGACATTGAAACTTTGCTTGATGACGGATTTGTTTTCCTTGACAGGTCATATTATTACACGGGAGACGAGGTCATCTCAAGACTCAGAAATCCTCTTATCTTTGAAACATTACCGTGTTCTGTTCCCGGAATTGAATTGGATAAGCTTGTAAATATCCGATTGTATGACACTTCAGTTTCTACAGTGGCGTTGCTTTCTGAAGAAGCTTCGGGTCTTGTCAGCGAAGGGTATAATGTCACTGTTCTTGCGGTGGATAAAGACCATTCGGAAGATCTGAAAAAGGAGATGGGCCTTGCTCAGAATATAGTCATTCAGGCAGGGGCGATCCCTTTCGGATATAACGCTCCCGATATTAAGGAAGCGGTATTTTCATTTAAAAATATTCGTCGTCCCGAGAAAAAAAGAAAACGTGCCAAATTCCAGAAAGGAGAGAAGATCAAGGGCTTTTCTGATATTCATGTTGGTGACTATGTTGTTCATACAAATTACGGTATCGGTGTTTACGACGGTATTCATAAAGTAGAGCAACAGGGAATAGTTAAGGATTTCATTAAGATCAGGTTCGCCGGTACAGATGTTTTGTATATTCCGTGTTCTCAGCTTGATTCCATTTCAAAATATATCGGTAAGGATACCGAAGTTAATGTTAAACTGAACAAGCTTGGCGGTTCGGATTGGTCAAAAACAAAGCAGCGTGTAAAGAAAGCGGTTCGGGATCTTGCTAAACAGCTCATAGAGCTTTACGGAAAAAGGTTGAAGCTTCGCGGAAAAGCTTTTTCTCCGGATAATGAGTGGCAGCGTGATTTTGAGGCTTCGTTTGAATTTGAAGAGACGGAAGATCAGCTTCGCTGTATTTCAGAGATCAAGCATGATATGGAAAGTCCTCATCCTATGGACAGACTTCTTTGCGGGGACGTTGGCTTTGGCAAAACGGAAGTCGCTCTCCGTGCGGTATTCAAATGTGTTACCGATTCCCGTCAGGCGGCCATTCTCGCACCTACTACAATTCTTGTTTTCCAGCATTATAATACGATTTTACGCAGGTTTAAAGGCTATCCCATAAAAATTGAGATCCTTTCGCGTTACAGAAGTCCAAAACAGCAGGAAGAGATAATCAAAAAATTGCGTAAGGGTGAAATTGATGTTATTGTGGGAACTCACCGACTTGTGCAGAAAGATATTGAGTTCAAAGATTTAGGACTTGTTGTTATTGACGAGGAGCAGAGATTCGGTGTTGCACATAAAGAGGCTCTTAAGGAAAAATCTCCCGATGCGGATTTCCTTACCTTGTCTGCAACTCCCATTCCAAGAACTTTGAATATGTCTCTTTCGGGAATCCGTGATATTTCAGTCCTCAATGAGGCTCCAAATAACAGGTTCCCCGTTACAACTTATGTTGCAGAGTATGACCTCGGTCTTATCTCAGATGCAATCAAACGTGAGATCTCCAGAGGCGGTCAGTGCTTCTATCTTCATAACAGGATAGAGACGATCTACAAAACCGCGCAGGTCCTTGCCGACAGAACGGGCGCCCGTATTGCAGTTGCGCACGGTAAAATGTCACAGGAAGAGCTTTCTGTTATCTGGGAAGATCTTGTGAACGGAGAGACAGATGTTCTTGTGTGTACCACGATTATTGAAACAGGTGTGGATGTTCCAAACTGCAACACATTGATTATTGAAGATGCTGACAAGCTTGGTCTTGCACAGCTTCATCAGATAAGAGGCCGTGTAGGTCGTGCTGACAGAAGAGCTTATGCGTATTTTACGTTCAAGCGAGGAAAAACTCTCAGTCAGGATGCTTATAAACGCCTTATGACCATTAAAGAGTTCACTGAATTCGGTTCAGGTATGAAGATCGCAATGCGAGACCTCGAAATCCGAGGCGCAGGTGATGTCCTTGGTGCAGAACAGAGCGGACACCTTGTTACTGTCGGTTTTGATATGTACATGAAACTCCTTGAAGAGGCTGTTGCCGAGGAAAAAGGCGAATCTGTTCATAAGTCAGAGTGTCTTGTGGATCTTAAAGTCAACGCTTATATCCCGGATACCTATATCCGTGATACTGAGACCAGAATCGAGATATACAAGACAATTGCTGGAATGGAATCCGATGAGGATATGATGGATGTTACCGACGAGCTTATTGACCGTTTCGGAGATCCTCCGAAAGAGATCATGATGCTGATGAATATTTCCCGAATCAGACATTCTGCGGGACTCTGCGGCTTCAGCGAAGTCAGAGAGGGCGACGGGTCGGTGCTCCTTTTCTTTGAAAATGCACCCGATCTTCGTCTTGTTTCGGATATTTCCGCAGAGTATAAAGGGAAGGTTCTTTTCAGCGCAGGCGCAAAATCTTATCTGACTTTTAAGACAAAATCCCCCATAGTTGACCTGCCAAAGTTCCTTGAATCATTTTTAAAGCTCATAACTGCAGAATAATTCGGCAGAGTTTTGAATTTTAATGGGAATTTATTGGTTTGCTATAGACATTTGGCCGATTATGTGGTAAAATTATAGAAACGCAAAAAGACAAATAAATTAAAAATGAGGAAAAGACAATGAAAAAATCAATCAAAAGCATTGCAGCGGTTCTTTCCGCAATTATGATGTTGCTCACACTTTGCTCTTGCAAGGACACATCTTATGTTTGTACTGTGAATGACACAAAGTACCCCGTGGGTCCGTACGCATTCTATGCATACTACACACGTGATAAATACGAAGCTCAGCTCAAGTCTTACGGAATGACAGATTTCGCATCTGCTCTTCTTTCCGACGCTGACTCTTCAGGTACAAAACTTTACACTTACATCAATAACGAAGTTAAGTCAAGCTATCTCTCTCATGTTATTGTAAATTCCAAGTTCGATGAATTCGGACTTGAACTTACAGCTGATCAGCAGACTGCTGTTGACGAAGCTTTTAAGACAAACTGGCTTGATGCTTACGGTGAAGCTAAGTTTACCGATATTTGCAGAACTCTCGGTCTTTCAGCTTCTGAATTTGAAGAAATGGTAAGTGTTTCCTTCAAATATGAGGCCATTATGAATTACCTTTTCGGTGAGGGCGGTTCTTACGAGATCACAGAGGAAGAACTCAAGGGCGATTTCGATGAGAATTACGCAAGATTCCGTTATATTGCAGTTTCAAAGGTTAATTCCGAAACAAACGCTTCACTTACAACTGATGAGCTTATCGCTAAAAAGGCAATCATTGACGATGCTTATGCAAGAGCTCTTGCAGGCGAAGATTTCGGAAGTCTTATTGCTGAGTGTTCCGAAGATTATGTTCAGATCACAGACGATATGACAGATGAAGATAAGACTAAATATGAAGCAAGCAACAAGGCAAGCCGTGAACAGGGACTTGTAACCGATAAGAACGGTATTTTCGATTATACATATTATTACTATTACGGATATACGCTTGACGCAACGATCGTTGACAAACTCTTTACAATGGAAAACGGCGATATCGAAATTGTAGAACTTCCATCCTCTTTCTGGATCATTCATAAACTTGACAAGAATGAAGATTCCAGCTATTTTGAATCCAAGAGAGATCTCATTTACAGTTCAATTTCAGCTCCCATCATCGAAGAAGAGTTTTCAAAATGGGAAGACGAACTTGCTATCGTGTTCAACGATGCTGTTCTCAGTAAATATGATCCCAGAAAGATCGACTCTCTCTTCTATTCCGCAAATGCTCAGTAATTAAGAATTGAATAAGTTTTAGGAATTGAATAAGTTTATATTTGGGGAAACCCTCTTTTCATGTGAAAAGAGGGTTTCCCCAAGCCCTTTCCGAGAAAAGCAAAATACGGGGTTGGCTCATTTAGAACCAACCCCATGTGTATTTTTAGTATAGAATTATTATTTTTGTTTGTTCCTGTTCTTCGTATATTCCAACGGAAAAGACCTCAGTTGTTCCGTCTTTATATTCTACATAATAAAAGTATCCTTTGTTATTCTTATACTTATACTCAATAGAAGCGATTTCTTTCTCCAATTTGAACGACGGTGTCAAAGTTTCAGAACCGTCATCGTTTATGGTTTCAATATATCCATCATCGCTCATTTGAGCTAAAGCATCCCAATCTCCGCTAAGTATTAAACCTTTTACACGTTCTGCGATTGAGTCGTAATGGCTGTTACCGCTGGAGTCTTTTATATCAGTTACTATTCCGGAAAAAATCTCTTCATCGTATTCGTCAACTGTTATTGTCATTGAAATCGGGTCAATATATATTTCATGTTCTAGTCCCAAAGCCGATTCAAAAGGCTCTTCGCTTGATTCAGACATCAATTCCATTGATATTGCTTCGTATACGTAAACATGAATTGAATCTTGCTCAATGTTATATTCACGTATGTCAAAAATTGTTTCACTGTTAATTAAAATCAATTCGCAGGTGTTAAGGTAATCTCTTATTCCGTTGGCTCTTGACTGTTCTAATTCGATTATGTCTGTGGACAAGAAATTATAATCAAAGGTTTTTTCTAATGGTACGGGGGCTGTTGAATCTTTAGCTTCATGAGCTTTAAAAATACTTGCTTCTCTGTATTGGAAATAATCCGACAGGATAGTATCTATTTGAGACTTAACAACATCTTCAGATTCTCCAATATCTTGGTTTAACAATGTCTGAGCTTCAATCCCATTCTGATTATTTTCGGTTATATCGGGGGCTTCTTCCTGCATACAACCGCAGAACAAAAACATTGAGACAGCTAAGATCACTAACAATAAGTATTTTTTCTTCATCATAAATACCTCCTTATATAAACTTATTGCTATCAGTAAATAATTTAATAATGTATCGGGTATAAACCAAAAATCATACTTAGGCACAGTGAAACATTGGTCTAATCCCACCTTTTCTTTATTTTTATTATTACATTTATATTATACAATATTTGGGATTCATTGTCAATGTTTTTTTTGTCAAAAATTTTACATTTATATAAATTTAAAGGTTGAAATGTGTTGATTCTTATTGATCGTGCATGAGTTTCGGTTTTCTTGGGAAAGGTTTGGAGAACCCTTCTTTTTTCGTGAAAAGAAGGGTTCTCCATAAAACTTATATTAACAAAATTTTACGGCTGTTTGCCGATGTATGCGAGAATACCGCCGTCAACGTAAAGAACGTGTCCGTTTACGAAATCGGAAGCATCTGATGCGAGGAATACCGCAGGCCCCTGCAGGTCTTCAGTTGTTCCCCAACGTGCCGCAGGTGTTTTGGAAATAATGAATTGGTCAAATGGGTGTCTGCTGCCGTCAGGCTGTTTTTCTCTGAGGGGAGCAGTCTGCGGTGTGGCAATGTAACCGGGACCGATTCCGTTGCACTGGATGTTGTGACCGCCGAATTCGGAACAGATGTTTCTTGTGAGCATCTTCAAGCCGCCTTTTGCCGCAGCATACGCGGAAACGGTTTCTCTTCCGAGCTCACTCATCATGGAGCAAATATTGATAATTTTACCGTGACCCTTTTCGATCATTGCTGGAATTACGGCTTTTGCGCAGATGAAAGGTGCGTTAAGGTCAACGTCAATAACTTTTCTGAAGTCTTCAGCACTCATTTCTGTCATGGGAATACGCTTGATGATTCCTGCATTATTTACGAGAATGTCAATAACTCCGACTTCCGCTTCTATTTTTTTAACGAATTCGTTTACAGCATTTTCATCTGTTACGTCGCAAACGTATCCCTTGACATCGAGACCTTTTTCCTTGTAGGCAGCAATGCCTTTGTCAACAAGCTCTTGATTTATGTCGTTGAATACAACTTTTGCTCCGCACTGTGCGTAAGCTTCTGCAATTGCAAATCCGATGCCGTAGGAAGCGCCCGTTACCCAGGCAATTTTACCTTCAAGGCTGAAAGCATTTATGTTCATGGTCAATACTCCTTATCTCAATTCGGTTGTGGGGATCGTATCCATGTCGTCAAATGCCTGGTTTTCACCGCCCATAGCCCAGATGAATGTGTAGTTTGAAGTGCCTGCGCCTGCGTGAATGCTCCATGAGGGACTGATAACTGCCTGCTCGTTCTGCATTACAATGTGTCTTGTTTCGTTGCCTTCACCCATCATGTGGAAAACAACATTGTTTTCGGGAACTTCAAAATAGAAGTAAACTTCCATTCTTCTTTCGTGGGTGTGGGCAGGCATGGTGTTCCAGACAGAACCGGGATCAAGTACTGTCATTCCCATTGAGAGCTGACATGTTTTAAGTACATCGGGATGAATAAACTGATTGATAACTCTCTTGTTGCTTGTTTCAAGGGCTCCGAGAGGCTTTTTAGCTGCATCTGCGATCTTGATGAGTTTTGTTTCGTAGGATGTATGTGCGGGAGCTGAAACGATGTAGAATTTCGCGGGATTTTCTGCGTCATCTGAAGAGAAAATAACTTCTTTTGCACCCATTGTAATGTACAGGCAGTCCTTGTATCCAAGTTCATAAACTTTGCCGTCAACGGAAACTTTACCTGCTCCTCCAACGTTGAACATACCGAGCTCTCTGCGTTCAAGGATGTAATTTGTACCGAAGGTCTTCCATACATCAATACCTTTGTCCAATGAAATTTTTTCGGAAACGGGCATAATGCCGATCGTTACCATTCTGTCAACATGGCTGTAAACGGCTGTGACTTCATCTGCTTTGAAAAGCTTTTCGATGAGAAATTCAGCCCTTGTTTCTTCTGTTGTGTAGCGTTTGAAATCGCGCTGATTGCATGAATATCTGATGTCCATTTTTATCTCCTGAAATTAAAAATTTAAATACCGCAAACTATCTGGGTTCCTTCTGCGTTGTAGCCGGAAGCCATAAGTTTCTGCATGAATTTGTGATACGGAAGTTCATAACGTTTTTTGAATTCGGGTGACTCAACTGCGTCAACATCTGCCCAAAGTTCAACAGTTGAACCTTTGCGTACCAAAATATGTTCACCCGGTACATCTGCCATTTTACCGAATCTGACAACATCTCCCGGAAGTTCTGCGATCTTATTTCCTTCGCAGTCGTAGATCTCGTTTCCTTTTACAAATTCAGAATAGCCGTCTCCGTTTATATCTATTGGCCAAGCCTGATTACCCTCAAAGGGATACTTGATATCAAGCTGTTCACCTGTGAATGCGTCAAAGAAAAGATCGTCTTCAAGTTCTTCAATTTCTGCTCCGCAGTCGTCGTAAAGTGTGATGCGTCGTCTTGTCATTGCGATTTTTTTATGTTCTCCTTTGATGTTTGCTATCCAGTTCGTGTGCATATGACCTTTGTCAATGGCTGTCCATACGACTTCACCGTTGTTTTTGAAAACGTATACACGGTTCTGGTCTTCTCTTTCATCGCCTTCACGTGCGGTGAAGATATACCATTCTTTTCCGTCAGGTCCGTAATAAGGAACGATAAGATCTGAATGGCCTTTATAGTTCGGTGCGAGGTCAACGATTTCGTGACCGTCATCAAGAGAAAGAAGTCTTTCGCCCCAGAAAAGCTCGTCAATTCCGTCGTTGTTGATGTCAATGACCGGAGTTACATGGCTTGCACGTGGACCGGGATCTTCATCTTTGATTACAATATCCCAGCGCTTTTCCATATTTGCATTCCAGCCCTGAAGATACATGTCTCCATAGGTGCCTTGGCAGGTGACAAGAACAGGTTCTCCGTGAACATAGCCTGCCACGAGGTAATATCTGTAGCAGAGAGACATTCTGTCGTGGAAAGTGTTCATAGACCAAGGCCAAACTCCTGTGACTTCACCTGTTTCAGCATCAAGTCTTTCAAGTTTACGTCTTGTCATTGAGAAAGGCTTTCCGTAGTTGTTGATGAAATAAATTTCATCTGCCCCGTCTTTATCCATGTCAAAGGCTATTGCGGGAACCCACCAGATGCCGGGAAGAACACCGTAAGGAAGTTCTTTTTCCCAGAGAAGCTTTCCGTTTGCTTCAAACATTGCCATTCGCATGGGCTTGATTCCTCTGTGGTCAAAAAGTTCCTCACCGGGATCAACCCCTGCTCCGTCTGTGTAAACAAAGAGCATACCTTCTCTGCCTTTTAACTGAACGTTGCAGGAATGTCCGTAGCTGTAGGGTTTACCGAGTTCAAATTTGCTTACGCATTTCATATTCATAATTGTTCAAAACCTTTCAATATTATATACCGCATGAAACGTGTGCTCCGGCATGATTGTATCCGCTTGCCATGAGTTTCTGCATAAATGTAAGGTAAGGACCTTCATAGCGTTTTTTGAAGATTTCGCTTTCGACAGCATCTGTATCAGCAACTATCTGAATAACGGAACCTTTTTGCATCATGAGCTGTTCACCGGGTACATTTATAATTTTACCCATTCTCATTCTGCGACCCTCGACAGCTGCGATCTCATTTCCGAATCTGTCTAAAAGTTTTCCGTCGGGACAGATAAATTCGTGGTAGCCGTCGCCGTTCATATCAATGGGTTCAACTTCGTTCCCAGGATAGGGAAGTTTGAAGTCTACCTTTTCACCTGTAAATGCGTCGTAGTAATATACACCGTCGATCTCATGTTCAAGTCCTGAATCGCTGGGTACATAGTGCTGGCTCATTGCCATGCAGATCTTTCCGTAACCATCAAGAACATTAGCTGCCCAGCCTGTGTGGATGTGACCGACTTCGAGGTCGCCCCAGACCTTTGTTCCGTCAACTTTGAATGTTACTACACGGTTCTGCTTTCCGCTTTCAAGGGCTCTGCCGCCGCCTTCGCCACCTTCACGGCAAGTATAGATATACCATTCGTTTGTTTTGTAATCAAGGAGGGGGAGAATAACGTCTGAGTGTCCGTCATAGTCGGGTGCGAGATTTATAACCTCATGTCCGTCATCGAGTGAGATAAGTCTTTCACCCCAGAAAAGTTCGTCAATTCCGTCTTCGTTTATATCCATAACGGGAGTTACGTGGCTGGCTTTGGGTCCGAATTCATCTGCTTTGATAACAATTTCCCAACGTTTTTCCATGTTGTTGTTCCAGCCCTGAAGGTACATATCACCGTAAGTGCCCTGACATGTTACGATAACGGGCTCTCCGTGAACGTAACCTGCAACGAGATAATATCTGTAAGCAAGTGACATTCTGTCGTTGAATGTATTCATTGGCCAGGGCCATGAACCGGTGCATTCACCTGTCATTGCGTCAAATCTCTGGAGTTTTCTATGGAGCATGGAGAAGGGGAAACCTGTATTGTTAAGGAAATAAATTTCATCCTGACCGTCTTTATCCATATCGAGAGCTATTGCGGGACAGAACCAGATACCGGGGAGAACTCCTTCGGGCATTTCTTTTTCCCAAAGAAGAGTTCCGTCGTTTCTGAACATTTTCATCCAGACAGGTTTTATGTACTTCGTTCTGAAAAGTTCTTCACCGGGGTCACACCATCCGCCTTCTGAAACCACAAAGAGCATACCTTCTCCGTCTTTGAGTTTAACACTTGCGGATACGCAGTGTGATATATCCATTTTAAGATCATATTCTGTTACAACTTTAAGATTCATAATATAAATCTCCATTCATGATTGTATAGTTTTTAATTATTCAGTGCTGCTTCAAGGGCGTTACCCATTTCAATTCTGACTCTGTTGAAGTTATCGGAATCTCGGTTGCTGTTATCAACTGCTGTCGTGATCTGATTTACAAAATCATCTGCGGCTTTTTTGCCGAGATGTTTTTCAACCATGGAAATCAATTCGTAGTCCTCAACACCGTCACGGCAGGCTTCAAGTCTTACAGAGCCGCAAGGTCCGTCAATTCCGTATTTATCTCCGGGATACATGAGAATTCCGTCTCCGTATGTTCCGTTACCGATCAGAACATTTGTCCAAGGGTCTTCTATATTAGTATAGGTGTCTCCTTCTGCATCCCAATAAGTAGTGTCCCAAAACAGAAATCCTGTAGCGCCGACAACATATGTCTGCCAGAAAAGAATTCTGTGGTCAATACCTTCTGTGTTTACCATGAGGTGCAAATAAGGTTCTTTTGGTTGGCCACAAGCATAAATCCAAACATCTCCGCCGCGTGCTTCCGCAAATCCTGCTAATCTGTCTGTTACGGAACCGTACCAATCTTTATAGCCTCTTGTCTGGAATTCCGCACTGTAAGTGAAATCATCACTGAAAGTCTGAGTCTGTGCGCAATAAATATCCATGTTGTTTCCGAAAACTTCAATATAGTCTATATGGTTGGCAAGGTCATAATGCCCGTTTTTGTAAAAAGGAGCAAGAAAACGAACTTCGTGCATTACGCTTTTTGTTTCCGCGTAAAGAGAAATCAGTTCTTCAAGCTGTTCTTTTGTTCTGGGTTCATCAATGATATAAGTGTATGCTTTTTCTAACCATTTTGGGTTGGATTTGAGCTTTTTATAAATTTCTTCACTTACGCCAACTTGGAAACCTGAAACTCTGGGGTCGGACATATAAGCTTCAGCTTCTTCGCTCAGAACGCTATAAGGTAAGCCGTAGGCTGAAATTTTATGGTCAAGCAAGAAATCGTAGTAGCTTTTATAGTTTTTACTGGGATTGTATTTACTGTTGCCACCCCAAATTCCAAAAGCCGTATCCAAAGCATAATCGTCTGAATATGTGAAATTCCATACGTGGAGGTCAACAGTCAACGTTCCAAAAACTTCGCCGTTGGCATTTGTAACCACTACGGGAATCTCATAATCGCCCGCAACTGCATTTTTACCCACATTGAAGCGGATAAGAATGTTTTGGAGTTCGTTTTCATCCAGATCAACGGGCTCAATTCTTATAGGAAGTAAACCGTCGGGCCAATTTTCATCTTCAATAAGAAGTGTTTTTTCAATGAAAAGCTCTGCGGAAACATCTTCGGGAAGAGTTCCGATTTTAAATTCAAGCCCCTCTTCCGCAGAGTTTGCGAAAAGGGATGCAACGATGCTTTCACTTTCGTTTTTAGCCGCATAGACGGCAATATTTTTTGAAGCACCTGCATGCTGTTCTGTTGAAAGAATCTTTTCATAGCCCGAAAAAATGTAGGCTTCAACCGTTTCTTTCTTTTCCGCTGTCAGATATGAAGAAATGTCTTCTCCGTAAACAAGATCTTTTTCAACAGAAAGTTCCACGGGAGGATATTCTTTCGGAGTATTTGCACAGGATGTCATTAGAGGAATAGTTATTGCTGCAGCCAACGCCATAGCGGAAAATCTCTTGAAAATATGATTCATGTAAATACCTCCGGGGATATATTAAATTGTTGCTTATAAATTTTCAGCTTCAAGGAAGAACAGGAGAGCCAATGACTGACCGTAGGGTTCGTGGCCGAGTCTGATCTTTCTGTATTCGTCCAGATCGTAGTAGAGGCATGTGCCTGCGGAAACTTCGTCGCAGAAACCTTCCTCATTTATAAGACCGTTGATAGCGGGAAGTGCTTTGAGGGCACATTCTTTGTAATCTTCGGTAAGGATTCCGAGTTTTGCAGCTTTCAGCATGCCGTAAGCAATACCGGATGTTGCGGATGCTTCTGCATAAGAGCCTTCAACATCGTCAACCAGTGTGTGCCACATGCCTTTGTCGTCCTGATATCTTTTGAGTGCTGCCGCATGGGTTTCAAGTGTTCCGATAAGATACATCTTGATACATTCGGGGAGTCTGTCTCCGCTGATGTTGAGCATGTCGACTATACTTGCGATGATCCATGCGTTGCATCTGCCCCAATGAGCTTTTGCAAAGTGATGTTTTCCGATAAAATTATATCCGTGGTAGAAAAGACCGGATTCTGTGTCGGAAAGATATTTAATATGTACAAGGAACTGTCTGATACTTTCCTGCATGTATTTGTCATCGTCTTTGAGGATTGCCATTCTTGCCATGAAAAGTGCGCCCATGTAGAGAGTGTCTCCCCAAAGCTGAACGTCATTGTTGCTGTCTATAGTTACGTGCTGGAAGCCGCCTTCTTCTGTTCTGATAAGTTCTTCCATTGCGTATTTAGCTCCTCTTTCGCAGAGCTGGAGATATTCGGGTTTTCCTGAAATTTCGTAAAGATAAGTGAGGGTAAGCAGGGGAGAAAGGCTGTTTACGTTCCATCTGGGTTCGCCTTTTTCGATCTGTCTGTCGAACCATTTTGTGAGGTATTCGTAAACTTTTTCATCCTTTGTCTTGCTGTAGCAAAGGTAGAGTCCGTAAAGACCTACGCCCTGATACCAGTCCCATATTTCCATCTGTTTTTTGCCGCTTTCAGATTCTGTCAGCGCAGAAATTACTTTTTGAATGTTTTCGTTCATTATAATTATTCCTCCTGAATCAATGTTTTTAAATCTTTAATTGCTTAGTATAATTATATATCAGAATGTTCGATTTGTCAAGAGAAAAACAGATATTTTGTATTAAATTTTTATTTTTCGAGGACCTAAAAAGTTGCTGTGAAGTGCTTTATTATAAAAATATCCCGACAGAAAAACCTTTGGGAAATAGCTGTCGGGAGTGTTGAATTATTGTGTTGGATCTTTCGTGAACTGCATCGGAGTGACGTTCTCGTCCATTGCTTTCAGGGTGTAGCCTTTATTTCTGAGACCTTCGATTATCTGCGGAAGAGCTTCTATTGTAGTCTTCTTATATGAACCGAGGTCATGCATGAGAATAACTGCCGTATTCGAAGTCGCTCCGTTGAGAACGTTTTTAACTAAAGTTGCAACGGGGACATTATGTCCGTCACCGTCGGGATCTATCTTCCTGTTGGTGTCACCGCTGTCGATGTTCCAGTCGTAGTATTCGTATCCGAGGTCGTGAATAAGTTCATGGAGCTTTGTACCCAATTTCTTGGTATAGCTTGCGTTTGAACCGCCCGGAAAACGGAATATTTTCATTTCGTAGCCTGTCAGGGCTTTGATGTTGTTATGGATAGACATAACCTCTTCTTCAAAACCTTCAAGCGAACCGTACACGCTGTCGAAATCATGGGTATTTGTGTGATTTGCAAGGGTGTGTCCTTCGTTGATTATCCGTTTGTAGATATCTTCGGAACCTTTTACCCAGGGTTTCCAGTTGACAAAAAATGTTGCCTTTACGTTGTATTCTTTGAGCGTGTCAAGAATACTGTTTGTGTATGCGGAAATTCCGTCATCAAATGTCAGGTATGCGACTTTTCCTGTAGTTGTGGGAGTCTGAACTTCCTCTTTGGGATCGTCGGTTTTGTTATCCTCTTTCGGTTCTGTGCTTGCCTGAAGAGCTTTCAGATCTTTTATCTGGGATTCGAGCTTTGAAATCGTGTTATTCAGCGATTTTATCTTGGATTCCAGATCTGAAATGCTTTTGTTTTTAGCTTCGATCTGACCTTTGAGTTCTTCAATATCAGCATCGCTGCCGGAGAGGTTTTCCTGAAGAGCTATCAGTTCCTGGTTCAGCCGGAGGTTTTCCTCTGAAAGAGAGGCTTTTTCCGCGGTGAGCTGATTTTGCTCTTCAAGAAGACGACCGTAATTCGAGGAAAATTCATCTGCCGTGTTCTGAACTGTCTGAAGTTCGGCTTTCGTATCGGCAACTTCAGTTGAAAGATCTTCTATCTTTTCGTTCATTTTAAAAAGTGAAATACCTGCAAAAATGCAAGCTGCAAGGAGAAGAACGCAAATTGAGATCAGAACTCCGAGCCATACTTTCATTTTTTTGTACTTCTTCTTTTTACTTTGTCTTTTTTCGAGGATTTCTTCGTTTTCCATAGCTTTTAATATGCTTTACCCCAATATACCATGTGCTTAGCGGGCTTTCCGCAGATGGGACAAACATCGCCGAGGTTTTCCTGCTCAAAGGGGATACATCTGGATCCTACACCGTAAGTGTCCTTGACTGCCTTTTCACATTCTTCGTCTCCGCACCACATCATTTTTACGAAGCCCTGTTTGGTTGAAGTTACTTCTTTGAGTTCTTCAATATTGTGTACCGCATATGTCATTGAATCGCGTCTTTCTCTTGCCTTTTCAAGCATATCTACCTGAATCTGAGCGAGAATTTCCTTGATTGTTTCTGCGATATTTTCGAGGGGGTAAGATTTCTTTTCGCCGTTGTCTCTTCTTACGAGCATGCAGCATCCGTTTTCAATATCTCTGGGACCGATTTCGAGACGGAGGGGAACCCCCTTCATTTCGTACTGAGAGTATTTCCATCCGGGAGACTGGTCGCTGTCGTCAAGATCCACTCTTATGCCTGCTGCAGCAAGTGTGTTCTTAAGTTCATTTGCTTTTTCAAGAACGCCTTCTTTATGCATAGCAACGGGGATAATAACCATTTCTGTCGGTGCGATAGCAGGGGGGAGGATAAGACCGTTGTCGTCGCCGTGTGTCATGATTACAGCACCGATAAGTCTTGTTGTAACGCCCCATGAAGTCTGGTATACATATTTAAGTGTATTGTCTTTGTCCGCAAACTGGATACCGAATGCTTTTGCAAATCCGTCACCGAAATAATGAGATGTACCTGCCTGAAGAGCTACACCGTCATGCATGAGAGCTTCAATGCAGTATGTTGCTTCTGCACCTGCAAACTTGTCGCTTTCGGTCTTTCTTCCTTTAACTACGGGGATTGCGAGATATTTTTCGCAGAATTCCGCGTAGACATTAAGCATTCTTTCTGTTTCTTCAATAGCTTCCTGTGCTGTTGCGTGAGCTGTGTGGCCTTCCTGCCAGAGGAATTCTCTTGAACGGAGGAAGGGTCTTGTTGTTTTTTCCCAACGAACAACGCTGCACCACTGGTTGCAGAGTTTGGGAAGGTCTCTGTAAGACTGAACTACGTGAGAGTAGTATTCACAGAAAAGAGTTTCTGATGTCGGACGAACGCAGAGTCTTTCTGCGAGAGGTTCACTGCCACCGTGAGTTACCCAGGCAACTTCGGGGGCAAAACCTTCAACATGGTCTTTTTCCTTCTGGAGCAGGCTTTCGGGGATGAACATAGGCATGTACACGTTTGTGTGGCCTGTAGCCTTGAACATTGCGTCAAGATTTTTCTGAATGTTTTCCCAGATAGCGTAGCTGTAGGGCTGGAGGATTACGCAACCTTTAACGGAGGAGTAATCAATGAGTTGAGTTTTAAGAACTATGTCTGTGTACCATTTTGCGAAATCCTCATCCATAGAGGTAATTTCCTTAACGGCTTTTGTTGACTTGTCTGCCAATTTTTATCATTCCTTGTTATTTATTGGTTTTAAAATAATACCTTATATATATTATAATATATAATTGTAACATTGTCAATGAGGTAATATAGTACATATTTGTCACAATATCACGGCCTCCACAATAAATTGTTTGAATTTTTGTTGGCGTTTTGGCTGAAATAGTTGTTGCATTAGCAGAAAATTTCTGCTATAATACTTGTGTGACACTTAAAATATTTTTTATTGGAGGTTTTTATCTGATGAATAAGTGCCTTAAAACAGTTCTTTGCACAGGCCTTCTTGTTGTAATGTTGCTTTCCATCGCAGCTTGCGGCAACCAGGTTACCGGCCTTGTTGAGACTTATGTTGAGTGGAAAACCGACGTTTCTTCCAGAAACAAGGAAGCCGCTTCATCTCAGCTTATCTCATACGGCGATTTTGAAACAGCAGTGAATGCTGACGCAAAAGATTCTTCCTACTACCTTTCTTTGAACGGTACATGGGACTTTGCGTTTACGCAGAATGCTGCAAGTGTTCCCACAGATTTCATGAAACTTGATTTCGTTTATCCCGATCCTAATGCTACGGGACCCGTTTCAAGCAAAACAGAAATCCTTTATTGGGATGACATCAGTGTTCCCGGCACATTTGAAATGCAAGGTTACGGTACACCCGTTTATCAGGAATCCGCATACGGTTGGAGCTCTGATATCAGACCCTCAAATGTTCCCGAAACAAACAACCCTATAGGTCTTTACAGAAGAACTATTTCAATTCCCGCAGATTGGGATGGCAGAGAGATCTATATCAATCTTGACGGCGTATCTTCCGCTTGTTATGTTTACGTTAACGGCGAAATGGTTGGTTACGGTCAGGATACTTACGCATCCAAGTCCTTCAGAATCACAGATTTCGTTTCTGCAGGTGAAGAGGCTCTTGTTGCTGTTAAAGTTTTCAAATACAGCTACGCTTCCTGGATCGAAGCTCAGGACGTTATTAAGTTCGGCGGTATCTTCCGCGATGTATATCTTACATCTAACCCCAAGGTTACAATCAAAGACGTTTCTATCGATCCCGGTCTTGATGCTGAATATGCAAACGCTACAATGCTTGTAAACGTTGACGTTGCATCTTACGTTGAACCCAAAGCAGGTTATACACTTGACATTCAGGTTGTTGACCAGAACGGTGAAACATATCTTACCAACCGCAGACTTGGTTCTGAAGTCACATTCAAGGCTTCCAAAGATACAGGTTCCAACTACTACTCTGCAACAGCAGGCGGTCGTGTAGGTGCTGAATCTCCCATCAAATGGTCTGCAGAAAACCCCTTCCTTTATACAGCTATCATCACTCTTAAAGATGCTGACGGTGTAACTGTTGATATCAAGAGTGTAAGATTCGGTTACAGCAAAGCAAGCTATACAGTTGACGATGACGGTAACCAGTCCTTCCTTATGAACGGTCAGCCCGTAAAAATTTACGGTGTTGTATATAATGAATTCAATGCTGCTACAGGTAACTATGTTCCTTACGAACAGAAAGTTGAAGACGTTAAGGCTCTTAAAGCTATGAACGTAAACGCAGTTCGTTCTCCCGGCGTACCTTTCAGCTCTGAATTTATTGACCTCTGCGCAGAATACGGTCTCTATGTGGTTTCCGATATCAACCTTGAATCTGAACCCTACTCCTCTAAGGGCGATGCTTCCATCCCCGGCGACCAGACTATCTGGCAGAACATCCTCGTAGACAGACTTTACAGTATTGTTGAAAGAGATAAAAACTCTCCTGCAGTTATCATGTGGGGTCTCGGTAACGAATCCGGTGCAGGTTCCAGCTTCAAAGCCCTCAGAAGCGTTCTTCAGGGTCTTGATGACAGACTTATCATCTATGATGGCGACCAGAGATATTCAGACCTTATCGTTGCTAACGACTGGTCTTACACAAAACTTAACGAAGTTCTTAACGATACAGAAAATAAGAAACCCGTTCTCGTTCAGTCCTATGACATGGGTCTTCTTAACGGCGGCGGTAACATTTCTTCCATCGTTAACCTTGTTGAAACAAACCTCAAAGTTCAGGGCGGTTTCTTCAGCTACTTCGTTGATAAAGCTCTTTACTGGCCCAAAGATGCAGAAAATGCTGCTTCTATCCTTAAAGATAAACCCTACGCAACAAACTCCGGCGAATATCAGCTTGCATATTCCGGAAGCTGGGGAGAATCCGTATCCGACTCTTATAAGGGTCTTACAGGTCTTCTTTCCGCTACAAGAACATGGCAGCCTGAAGCATATGAATTCAAGAATGCGTTCTCTCCCATCGCTGTAACTGCAGTTGATGTTAAGAACGGTAAGTTTGCTGTTACTAACAGACTCGACTTCACAGCTCTTGAAGATGCTTATGAAATCGTATACGAAATCTATAAAGAAGCTGAACTTGTATCTTCCGGTAAAGTTTCAGGTCTTACTCTCGAACCCAGTGCAACTTCTGAATTCTCAATCAGCTACGGCAGCCTTGCTGCAAATGTTGATTACTTTGTAGACATTAAGGTTATGAACCTCAACGCTACAAAATGGGATGACCTCACAAATGGTGTTGTTGCTTCCTGGCAGTTCGACATCACAGGCTTCAACGCTCTTCCCCTTACAGGCGGTGAAGAAACAAGCTTCGGCAGCGCACTTAATGTTTCTATCGTTGAAAAACCCGACATTATGACAACTGTTATTGATATCGTTGTCGGCGACTTCTACGTAACAAACAATGCTCCCGAAAAACTCAGCGACCTCTACGAATGTACATTCGAAATCTATGAAACAAATAATTTCTGGGAAAATCCCCGTCCTGTAATCATTTCTTCCGGTAAAGTCGATATCAGCCATGTTGGCGCATACGACAAGAACGTAAAAGTTCACATGGAATATGATAACGAACAGAAAGCTGTTGAAGGCGGCGATTACCTCGTTAAACTTAAGTTTACAACAAAGAAAGCTATGGGCGACGTTCCTGCAGGTTATGTTCTCGTTTGGAACTTCAATGCAGAAACTCTCGGATACCCCATTCCTTTTGAAGTTGATCTTTCCAGATCTCCCGTTCAGGCTATGAACGATGACGGAACACCTATGGTTGACGATAAGGGTAACCCCGTAATGGTTGGCGGCGATCCCGAACCTGCAACTGTTCCCGAAGTTGATATCAATGACGATTCACTTTCCGATCAGCAGCCCTATGATCCCTACACACTTATCGAAAATGATAAGATCAAGATCATTATCGATAATGAATCCGGTACTATCATTAAGTTTGCTATTGATGATCAGGATGTATTCGCTAACTCCAGCTCCAACTCCAGCCCTGAATTCGTTCTTTACAGAAATCCCACAGGTGGCGACCTTCTCTCAGATGTAACATCCAAGGATAACTCCGATATTATTTCTTTGAGCAGAAACAGCTCCACATATCACAAACTTGTTGACTCTATCAAGATCAACGAAATCGCTGCAAACCACTATCAGTTTGTTCTTGAATATATTCTTGTAACATATGATTACAAACTCTATTCCAATGTAAACTCCAACACTTACCTCACCGTAACATACGATATCTTCGGTAACGGTGAAATGGTTGTAAGTTACGCATACGATCCTACGGTTCTCACAGGTATTCCTTCTGAAATCGGTAACATCCTTGTATTTGACGAAGGTTACGACACATTCTCCTGGTACGGCAGAGGCCCCGGCGAAAGCTACTCTGACAGACTCAGCGATACAAGAGTTGGCGTATATGAAGATGTAGAACTCTCCGATATGATCTCCGCAAGATACCTCTACAATGCAGGTTCAGGCGACAGAACTGATGTAAGATGGCTTACAATCGACGGTGCTGAAAAGACTAAGATGCTCATTTCAAGCACTTCCGGCAACTTTGGCTTCAATGTTGCTTACTCCAATGGCCTCTCCGCTTCTTCTTATGCAAGAAACGTTAAAGCAGGCGACGTATTTGTAAGACTTATCGCTGAACAGCGCGGCGTTTCCGCAGGTAACATCGTGGATGCTAACAACTCCATCAGCGACAGCATTATTGAACCCGGTTCTTATGTTGAATTCTCTTACAGACTCAAACCTATCAGCGATTCCGACAACGCAATGGCACTTGCAAAGACTTACATCTCTGTTGATGCTCCTGTAGTTGAAAGAGAAGCTATCGTAAGCGGTAAAGATTACTCCATCACATCTATTGCTTCCGGTATTGACTACATTTCTTCTGTTAACGGTTCCGTTGTTCTTAACGAAGGCTTCGGTAGCGACGGTCAGCTTTGGCACATCGAATCTGATGTAGTTCCCGGCTTCCCCTCCAACAGACTCACAAGCGTTGGATACGACGGCGTATTGACTCCTGTTTACTCACTCTTCGAAGGTTCCGTAACCGCTGTTGAAGTTGGTATCGGTCAGCCTGCCGTACAGCGTCACTGGAGTAACTGGGATATTACTGATGAAGGTTACCTCATTCCTATCTCTATCGGTTGGTATCTTAACACTGTATCCGACGATAACGGTACTCACATCGTTCTCAGATCCAGAGAAGTTTCTGAAGGTCAGACATCTGCAATTTGGGAAGTTGTTGAGGTTGATAAGGAAAACAGCATCTATGCTATCAGAAACAAGAAGAGCAAGACATTCCTTACAGTAGTAGACGATCTCCTTTACAGAAATGCTATCGTTGAGATCCTTGCTAATAGAAAACTTAACTACCTCGGTGCTGTTGACTGGGCAAGCTTTGAAGCTCTCTCTGCAAAACCCGCAGTAGATGACGGTTCCGGCGGTGAAGCTTTCTGGGTAGATCTTTCCAATACAGTTACACTTTGGAATCTCCTCCCCGATGCAAGCCAGACATGGACATTCACAGCAGTTGCTGACGGTGAATTCAGACTCACAAACAAGGCAACAGGTCTCGCACTCACTTATGATGGCGAAACACTTTCCGAACAGGCTGTTTCCGGCAACGCAAATCAGATCTGGAAAGTTATTGAAGATAATGGCGTTTACGGTCTCGTAAATAAAGCTAATAACGGTGCTCTTACTTTTGAATCCGTTCGTGTTCCCCTTACAGAAGACGAATTGGCTGCTATCTATGTTTCTACTGAAGATGACAAGTACAAGGATGTAACTGTTCTTACAGTTAAACCTTGGGCAGGTCTTGCAACTCAGAAATGGGATCTCCAGTCTGAAACAGACAAGGAAATCGTTATTGAAGCAGGCGAAGACTGGTTCACAAACCCCATCGAAGCTGCTGAATAATTTTCGTTATTCCGTTTAAGCATAAATATAACCAGGACATTGGGCTTTACGCCCAATGTCCGTTATTTTTTTACAGCATATTGAATCTTGTCATTTGGTTTTGAACAAAAAACGAAAAATTGACTTTACCTATTGAAAAATCAAGCAAAAAGGTGTATTATATAATATAAATACAAAATTTGATTTTGTTACTTTATTATCCTTATTTTTAGGGAGGTTTACGGTATTATGAACGGAGATCTTGAAAACAAAATTAATATGACATCACATTCGGATGTCGTGATCCAGAATAGTATTCAGAGTGGGGTAAATGTTACTGCAGGCATCGAATCTATGCGTCAGCAGTACATGGACAGAGCTCAGAGACGTATTGAAATGTACCGTGACAATGAACAGCAGTATCTTGATGGTATGCTCAAGGAAATTGATGAAAGGACCGAAGATCAGATAGTTCGTCTGAAAGCTGCGTTCAACGAAAACAGTGATAAGTGGATAAATGATATTTTCAGCAGTATCATTTCGGGTAACTGAACACGCGTTTGGGACGTTTTTATTCCTTTGATATCAAATATGTCGAAGGATTGGAACCTGTCTCTGAAATGCCTGTGTGGGCTATAAATAAATGAAGGGGTGATTGCGATGGATAATGAGAAACTTACAGGAATGAAAGTTGGAGAAATAATGGATCAGGCTGAAGACGAGATACTCGTCGAAACTTATACTATGATTCAACGTAAAGTTTCTGAAATCAAAAGTGAAGTTGGCAGAGAGATCTCGGTTAAGAATGTTGAAAGCCGTAAAACTGTAGCTTCGGAGCGAGACCATTATACTGATTCTATTTTCGGTGAGGTCAAAAAGAAACTTAATGCGTATAAGAAAACTGATTCGTATGTTCAGTATCTTAAGCAATCTGTTGCGTCAGCAAAAGAAGCTCTCGGAGAGCTGACACAGATTTATGTTGCCCGTCCTGATGTCGATATTGTAAAGGGGCTTGTTGATGATGTCTCTGTAAGACAGGATCTCAGAATAATTCTCGGTGGTCTTGTTGCCGAATCCGACGGTCTTACAGTTGATTATACTTTTGACAAAAAGCTTAAACAGGAACGAGATAAGTTTGAGCTTATGCTTTCCGCTATGGGAAATGATCATCAGAAATAAATTTATAAATTATACTAATAATATAAAATTTTGATATTGAGGAAAGGAATGGAAGGGAAAGATGGTTAATACAGATCCTGCATTTAAATTCAAAAGCGAAGGTCTTACTTTTGACGACGTACTTCTTGTGCCTGCCCGTTCGGAGGTTACTCCCAACTTGGTAAAACTTGAAACTCGTCTTACTAAAAACATCAAACTTAACATCCCGGTGTTGTCCGCAGCCATGGACACAGTTACGGAATCTAAAATGGCTATTGCTATTGCAAGAGAGGGCGGTATCGGCATTATTCACAAGAATATGTCTATCGAAGCTCAGGCAGATGAAGTTGATAAAGTAAAAAGAAGTGAAAACGGAGTTATCGTTAACCCGTTCTATCTCAGTCCCGAACATCTTGTTTCTGACGCTGACGAACTCATGCGTAAGTACAAGATCAGCGGTGTTCCCATCTGTGAAGGCAAGAAACTTGTCGGTATTATCACAAACAGAGATATGAAGTTTATCAGAAACTTCAATACTGTTATCAAGGAAGTTATGACTAAGGACAACCTTATCACAGCTCCCGAAGGTACAACTCTTGACGAGGCTCAGGAGATCCTTATGAAGTTTAAGATCGAAAAACTTCCCATTGTGGATAAAGATTTCAATCTTAAAGGTCTTATTACTATCAAAGATATTGAAAAAGCTATTAAATATCCCAACAGCGCAAGAGATTCTGAAGGCAGACTTCTTTGCGGTGCTGCTATCGGTATTACAGGTGACATTCTTGAAAGAGCTGCCGCTCTTCTCGATGCAGGTGCTGACGTTCTCAGCCTTGACTCTGCTCACGGTCACTCCATGAATATCTACAATGCAGTAAAAAATATTAAAGCTAAGTTCCCCAATGCTCCCGTTATTGCAGGTAACATTGCAACAGCTGAAGCCGCTGAGTTCCTTATCGAAGCAGGTGCTGACTGTCTTAAAGTTGGTATCGGCCCCGGTTCTATCTGTACAACCCGTGTAGTTGCAGGTATCGGTGTTCCTCAGACCTCTGCTATTTACGATGTTGCTTGTGTTGCAAGTAAGTACGGTATCCCCGTTATTGCAGACGGCGGTATCAAGTACAGTGGCGACATCACAAAATCTATCGCTGCAGGCGCTGATGCTGTTATGATGGGTTCACTCTTCGCAGGTTGTGAAGAAAGC
>JAZTZU010000081.1:0-13677 GCA_045637625.1 Eubacteriales bacterium | reverse complement strand
CATGACTTTTAATCATGGTGTCCGGAGTTCGACTCTCCGGTGGATCACCAAGAATCACTTAGCATTTTTGCTAAGTGATTTTTTTTGATTTAAAAACTAAACAAAACTGCCGAGAGTAACCGAGTGGTTGTTTTCGGCAGTTTTTATATTATTTTTAATCTTCGTTTTCCTTAAATTTTCCTTTGTCCTGTTCTGCATAATGCTGTTTGGTTGCATCGTCGGCGTTTTTGATCCGTTCGGTCAATCCGTCTTCGTAGATGTCAGAATATGGAAACTCTCTGATTTCCACCCGTCCCTCTTTTCTTTTGCCGTCTTCCGGCTTGGGATATTCAAGGACAAAGTCAATTATATAAAATTTCACTCCGGCGCTGTCAAAAATATTCTTGATATCAAGGAGTATTTCGGCAGATCTTTCAACAGAGACTTCCTCATCGTCGATGTATACCGTCAGTTTTCCATGGTTTTCGGCAAGTTTATTTACATCATAAAAGGCATCGAGTTCTAAGTCTTCGGTGATAAGAGCATAACTCGGTACAGTGTAAGATTTAAGATGTTCACGCGGGTAAAATTCAAAATCACCGTATCCGATATGAACATTATACGGGAATGACGGGCTGTTCAAAACTGAGTTGACAATGTTTCGGTATTCATTTCCGATTCTGCTTGACGTATTCCATCCGGAAAGGACTCTGTCCTCGTATGAATCGCTCCGTAAATTTCCCCACATATCAATAATCAGAACGAAACTGCTGTCAATACTGTTTGGGGAACTGATGAATGCATGGTAAAATCCGTCTTTAAAACTATAAAAGACCCGCTCGATTTCAAAATTTTTATTGGAGTAGGTTTTCTCAAGATGCTTTTCAGCGGTTTTTGCCGCAATCGCTTTTGAGATTGGGTTACCTATGAGAGAATTTGCAAAGGATAATACTCCGAGTATAAGGATCGCTGCAACCAGAAGCGCTATGGTTTTCAGTATTCTTTTTTTCATTGGTCATTCTCCTTTCTGAAGGCAAAATGCAGGAGGAAAGCTATTGCGATTCCTGCAAAGGCAAATATGCTGTAGATCATTGTCCACATAACAGCTGAGTAAAAATCCAGATCTACAAATTTGAATAAACAGACAAAAGTATCAATTATCAGCAAAAGGACCGGGACTTTGTAAATTGCTTTCAGTCTGAAAATATAGTATCCGAAGACTCCTACAGCAGGCATTATCAGACTGTTATACATAAGGTTTTCTCCGCCCGTCCATCCGAATCCGAGAAAGATCAGAAAGATAAGCGCTGCGTATGCAACTGAATAAAATTTCCTGTTTATACGTTTCATTATCTTTTTAAACGGTCTTTCGTTGTTTGATTTTATATGTTTATTACCGAACGCTGAAAGGTCGCCTTCTTCCTTTAAATTTTTCAGCTCTGCCAGGCATTCGGGACATTCTGCAAGATGATTATCAATGTATTTTGCGGTTTCGGGATTTACAAGATCTTCAATGTACAGAGGCAGAAGATCCCTGACAATACTGCATTCAGTTTTCACGGTTTATTTCCTCCAATCTTTTTTTGATCATTTTTCTTGCCCGATGATAGGTGACACAAGCCCAATTCTCTGTTTTTCCGAATATCTGAGCTATTTGTTTAAACGAAAGATCTGCATATATTCGCCACATAAAAACTTCCTTGTAGGGTTCACCAATGTCGTGCAAAACCTTTTGTATTTGCTCTATTTCATTTTGCTGTACGTAACTGTCTGCCATGTTCGGGGCAATGTCGGGAATAGCCTGAAGCTCATCTTCGTCAATCTGTTCTGTCCGATTTGTTCGTCGGATATGTGAGTAGTAGCAGTTTTTTGCTATTTGACATAGCCAGACCCGAACGTCACATTCTCCTCGGAATTTGTCGATTGCTTTCATTGCCTTGAAAAAAGTATCACTTGTAATTTCCTCTGCGATATGTTCGCTCCCTGAAAGTTTCAGTATATACAAGTAAACGTCGTTGAAATATGTATCGTACAGATGTTCAAAATCGGTCACACTATCACCCCCTTCACTTATAAGACTCCGAAAATGAGAAAATCTTACAAGGATTTTTATTTTGATTATATCATGATTGTTTTAAATTTGTGTGAAGTAAAATATAAAGAGTCGGTCTTATATTTAATTTCTTTTTTAGCATCGGAAATCTTGACATTTGCGAAAAATTGTGATATTATATAGATATAGAAAATAATAAGGAAAAGGGACTGTTTATATGTTAAAATACAGAGATAATCATAAAAATATTGATGTTTGGAGTACTACGGTTGATTCGCTTTGCATAACGATTCCTACAGAGGGGGTCTTTGACTCGTTTAAAGCTGAAGGATTTTCATGGAAAGAAGCTATGTCCGGATATGTTGCTGAGCTCACAGCTCTTATGTGCGATAAATTCTATAAAGAAGATAAGCTTGAAATAGAGATAACCGCATCAAGATTGGCATACCGGGTTATTGAGGAAAAACGTTTCAATAAGAAGTATAGCCCTGAAAATCCGATTTCAGACTTTATTTCAGACTACGAAAAAGGAACCAAGGAGCATGAGGGCTCTGCCGTGTGGTTCTGGGAAGAAGTCTTCCGTAAGTATGCTCAGTATTGAAGACCTGAAAAGTCTCAGACTTTGGACACAGCATTTGACAGATAAAACTGACAAATTTACGGTGGTCCGAGACCTGAATGGTTTGCAGGCACAGTTTATGTCCAATGCTTTCCACGGACTTCGTATTCGCTGCAATGAAGATTTGCCCGAAGATGATTTCGGTATGGGGCTTGTTAAAAATTGGACTGTACGCGGTACGGTTCATATTTTTGATAAAAAAGATTTGCCTCTTTTTATAAGAAAAAACTATCGCAATGACGATTGGAGTATTCCCACATGGTGGAATTCTCGCTCTGAATGGAGTTTGACTCCCGAAAGACAGAAATTTTTTTCTTATTTAATATTGGATACGTTGGTCGGTTCATCTAAAACAAGAGATGAGCTGAGGGCGCTTTGCTTCGAAAACGGAATGAGTTCTTCTGAAGCTTCAAGTATGTTTCATCCTTGGGGTGGAGGTATCAGGGAGCTTTGTGAGCGTGGGTTTATAAATTATTCTGCATGCGATCAGAAACGCTTTGAGCTTTGCTGTGAGTATGAGCCCATGACTGATGAAAATGCTGAATCTGAGCTTTTGAGACGTTATTTTATGCATTTTGGACCGTCAACAATAAAAGATGCTGCCTATTTCTTGGGGCTCCCACAATCACGGATAAAGTCTGTTATGGGGCGGTTGCCGGTGAATTTTATTTCTGTGAACGGGGTAGAACATTTTTATATTGGAAATCTTCCTGACGATCTTCCCGATGTTCCCCAATGTATCTTGCTTTCAGGTTTCGATCAACTACTGCTTGGTTACAGAAAAGAATCCAATGTTTTTCTTCCTGCGGAATATTTGCGCGGAATTTTCAGCCTTTCCGGGATAGTTATGCCTTCGATATTGCTGAATGGGAAAATTGTCGGTAGGTGGAAGCATAAAAACGGAACGATGACGTTTGAGCTGTTTGAGACTGTTTCGGCGGAATCTGAAAAAATTATATCAGAGACTGCAGAGAGATATTTTGCTGTAAACAAAATTTTATTTGATGAGATTTGAATAATTATCCTCCGATTTTGTCGGGGGATTTTTGTTGCAAAAAAATCATAAATATATTTTAATAAAACCTCTTGACAACTCGGAAAAAGTGTGCTATAATAAAATCATACTAAAACAGTATGATTTCTGTCGGGGGAAACAAAAATTCAAAACCCTCTTGACATTTGAAAAAAACTGTGGTATAATGATATCATACAAGAAAAGTATGAGTTGGGTGGTATCAGAAAATGCACTTGACATTGGAACAGGATTACTCAATACGGGTTTCCTACGAACTGTGTAAAGCTCAGGATTTTATGGATGTCGGAGAACTTGCCGACAGAACCGGAATTTCCCGTGCATATGCTCAGAAGATAATGTTTAAGCTCAGTAAGTCTCCATTTTTTATTTCTAAAAAAGGTGTAGATGGCGGCTATAAACTTGCGGAGGGCATAACTCCTGCAGACATTTCGTTTTATGATATTCTTACCGCAATGGGGGAAGAACTTTACGTAAATTCATGTCTGACAGGAAAATATAAATGCACTCGCCCTGAAGTTGTTGAAAACTCAGGCAAGTGCGAAATTCAGAAGCTTATGAGGTTTTTGAATAATGAATGGGTTGCACATCTTAAGTCTATGACTTTTGATATGGTTATAAAAACAATAAACTGAAAAATTAATTATTTATTTAACGGAGGAAAAATATTATGAAATTTGTATGTACAGTATGCGGTTATGTTCACGAAGGCGATGCGGCTCCCGAAAGATGCCCTCAGTGCAAAGTTCCCGCTGAAAAATTTAACGCAATGGCAGAAGGCAGAACATGGGCTGCAGAACACGTTGTAGGCGTAGCTAAAGGTGTTAGCGAAGATATCCTCGCAGACCTCAGAGCAAACTTCATGGGCGAATGCACAGAAGTTGGTATGTATCTTGCAATGGCAAGAGTTGCTCACAGAGAAGGCTATCCCGAAATCGGTCTTTACTGGGAAAAAGCAGCTTTTGAAGAAGCTGAACACGCTGCTAAATTTGCAGAACTCCTCGGCGAAGTTGTAACAGACAGCACAAAGAAGAACCTCGAAATGAGAGTTGAAGCTGAAAACGGCGCAACAGCAGGCAAATTCGATCTCGCTAAGAGAGCTAAAGAAGCTAACCTCGACGCTATCCACGACACAGTTCACGAAATGGCAAGAGATGAAGCAAGACACGGCAAGGCTTTCGAAGGTCTTCTTAACAGATATTTCGGCAAATAATTGGCTTAAAACGGCTAAATATAGGGCATTCATCGTTAGGTGAATGCCCTTTTTGTGATACTATTGTGATTTGGTGTGTGTATTGCTGGGTGTAAAACAAATACACACAAATTATATTTGCGTTTGTATAAAGACATTATTAAATTCAAGTGCAACTTGAATTTGAGTGTGAAACAGGAAGATTATATCTTTATTTTGATTAAACTTTCACACTGTACACCGTAGAACCGCCCAGAATGCCCCAGAACGCGATTTAAGGCATTTACACCCATAAAGATATGCTAATACCTCTTAAAATCGCTTAAAACAAGCCACAGGGCGATTGTGAACAGAATATGACAAGTTGGAATTTATAAACCTAAAAGCATTCTCTTTTTGATATTAAACTCATCTTCGGTAATGATTCCCATATCCAACAATTGTTTAAGTTGTTGTAATTCTTGGATATAGTTGTTTGATTGCGATTCAGCAACGAGTGTTTCGCACTCATCATATTTTTCGATAGCATCTTTAATTTTTTGAACCCACTCATTACCATGATAAACAACGAATTTGTGATTTTTGCCATTGGCGGTTACTAGAATGTGTTGAGAAACAAGGAGATTTGCAGAAACTTTTACATTCGTGATTTGTTTCAAATCAATTCGCGTTTCTTGTCTGCCAATATTAAACGAATGAGCACTAAAAGAAAGGCTCTTATTAGTAAGGAGCAATTTACCACCAGCAGCAACCAACCCTGTATAGTAATTTGCCGCACCTAAAATGATGGGCCTTTCACCAGTTCCGAGAAGTCGGCCAAAAACGTAGATACCAGGATATTTACTTGTTTCATCCTTGGGTTTTTGCGGAAGTTCTATCTTTATGTTGCTAAAATCAGTATAATTATCATTAGACATGAAAATGTAACTACCACAGTACTCGCACTGATATTTTGCAGGATTGTAGTTTGCTCCACAATTCGGGCAAGAAATAGTTCTAAAATTCATAGCAATTCTCCTTTGTCAAATTCAGTTTTCTCGAACTGTTTTCACATAACCATTATACCATAAGTATGCAATTTTTTCAATCTTTAGCTCATACAATTTACAAAATTGTTATTAAAGGAGCAGGAGATTGAACCTCTGCTCCTTGATTTTTGACAGGTTAGAATTTATTGTACTGTTTTACTCAACCGACTTTCTGTTTTGGAACTTTTTCAATATATAGGGATATGATTTTTACATTATTCAAATTTCATCGCAGAAAACAGTTCCAACAGACCATGAATGAAGATTGGGGATAGTGAGAATGTAACCGTCATCCGTTTCTTCTGCGGTAAGGGTTTCCGTGCCATCATATTGAGACATGAAACGGAAGACTGTTCCTTTCGGCTTGCGGATTTTAATCTGAATATTTGACTCATCACCGATAGTGCAGTTCGTTACTGAAACAGCCAAAACCTTTCCGTCTGTATCTATACGAGGCATAAGCAATGCCTGATGAGGTGTCAAAAGTCTTGCAGATTCGCCGCTGCCGATATGATCAATAATATTTAGTATTCGGTCACGTTGTGTTGAAGGTACGTTATTTACCAAAAGACCGTATGCCATAACTGCCCATGTTCCGCCTTGAGCTGTATTACAGATTACAGAAGCATAACCGAAAGGATTTTCGGGATCATTCGTAACCGGAGTATAAGGCATTACAGTTGTATAAACCCCGAGGATCGTGCTGTCACGAGGAACTTTTACGAGATAACACGGATTTCTCAGACCGTCGGCAAAAACTGAGGCGTTGAAGAATGTCCTGTATCCATTATTCAGCGGATTGCTTGTGTATTCTTCCCTTATGATAAGACGGTCATTCTCTTTCATTGTTTCCGTTTTAAATCCCAGCTCGAATCCTCTGGACTGGAGATATTCCACAGTTTCACCGTCTGTCAGAACCGATTTTCCAAGCAGGTCTGAAATTTCGTCATCTGACATTTTTCTTGCCGCATCCGGATGCAGAAGATAAACAGAACTGTCGTTTGCGGTATATGTCAACGGAATTCCGTTTCTGAGAAGTTTGTGAGCCGCATTATAATAGTAAGAGGCATTGAAATCAAACATATCATCGGTTGCTGAAAGCTTACGCAGATGCTCTTTGCGTGGTGTTGCAAAACATAAACCTCCACCAACAGATGTTTGGGAGACTTCCGACAAGCGGTTCCAATATTGATTGTGTTTCGAGAATAAGTCGAATCCCAGGCTGTAAAAAGAAAGAGGTTCGGGCAAAGAACCAAGCATTGCATAACTGAGATCTGTGGAGCCGTTTGCAAGATTCATTGTTGATTCAAGAGCTATGCCGTGCATAGATTTTCCCATAGCCGTATCGGGAGTGTTTTCGATTTCGGGACAGCGAACTTTGACATATTTCGGCAACATGGAATTTTGCCATTCAAGATTATATATTTTATCCACAATATCGTTGGGGTTGTGGTCGTGATATGTTCCTGCTCCGGGTCTGTACATGGGAGGGATTTTAGTGACATTGTATATTGCATCGAAAATATAGTCATGTCCCCAGCCTGTGTACGGACCGTTATCACCGTTTTGCAATCCTATTGCTGTTGTTGGACAGTTTTCTTTTACTGCAAGGCATAATTCTTCAGTGAGGGAGGCAATGCCTTCACGGACAAATTCTATGTAATTGCGTCTGACAGTAATGTCTCCGTGTAAAAATTCCTCGACAAGGGCCTCTCTTGTGAAATCTGTTCCGTGAAGTTTGTTGAAACGGGACATGCAGTCATCACAAAAACATCCGAATTCTACAGGAGCATGGTTGCAGGCACGGAGATCATCATCTATCCAGAGTTCCTCCGGTTGGACTGCGCTGACATATATTTGAAGCAGATCTTTCAGATAGTCACGGAAATAACGGTCGTGCCAACAGAATGAATATTCAGCAACCTGACCGTCATGTCCGACCATTCGGCGAACAGGAGATCCGTCGAAAACCAAGGCAGAGCAATCTTGTGACATCATATACTGTCCGTGTCCGAGAGTGTTTGATAATTGCATTGATATGCGTATTCCTGCTTCACGAAGTTTAGATGCAACAACTTTCATTCTTTCCGCTTCTGTGCGGTGTGCCTCCAAGGAGGGGTAACCGTAAAGAGTATTCAACCAAACCTCGTTAAAACATCCTTTATATTTTTTCACATAACCAATAAGTTCCTCAAGAACTTCTCCGTTGATTACAGAATTTATTCTTTGGATTATCCTCATAGTAAGCCCTCTCATTCTTATTAACTTTTGCAGACTCTTGGTTTTCTAAAGAAAAATAACCTAATCTTCATTTTATGAAACTTTTTTGCATCTCTATTTTATCATAAGTATTCCGTTTTTTCAATCTACCGCTTATATAATTTGCAAAATTGTTATGAAAAGAGCAGGGGCCTTAACCTCTGCTCCGTGACTGTTCTGTATTTTGGGGATTTGATTTTCCTTTTTTTGTTTGTGTGTTCCGGATAGAATCATACATTATCACAAGTCCTGCACTAAGTAACGCTCCGCCTATAATATCGGTGAGCCAGTGCACACCTGAGAGGAGTCTTCCGATCACCATAAAAGCGGTGAAGGCTGCGATTACAATAATAGCGAACCGTCTGAAAGCTTTGTTTTTGATACGCAAGCTCAGCTGTTTTGCCGCTGTCGGCATCACACACATAACGAGCATCGTTGTTGATGACGGATACGATGCTTCGAGATACCCATCAATGAGAGTAGGTCTGTAGTTGATTACCACAATCTCAAAGAATATGTATGCTGTTATTACAACGATATAAAATACACCGAGTGCGAGAATATTGTGCGCTACCTTCCATATGCTTTTGTGCTTAATCAACTGAACAAGTCCGAGGATGGCAAATCCGAGTGCTGTCATTATCGGAACAAGTCCCAGCCAATCGGTTACGGTGTAAAGAATCCAATTCACGCCCGTAAGCTCGTGTATGAATCCGTTTAGTGTCGCAAATCCGACAGATGATCCCTCCGGACCAATTGCTCTCACATCAACGAAACGGACCAATACTGTCCACAGCACAAATGCCACAACTAAGCATGCTCCTAAAACTAATCTTTTCTTGTTTTTCTTTTCCATTATCCGATACCTTCCTTTTTTGTGTTGGCTCTCGCCTTAATATATTTTAACGGAAAGTATGAAAATGTGCAAGAATCTACCTGTCACGGGTGTGATACGTTTCGTGTCATCGCTGTTTTATCAGCATCAAAGCCTTGATTGTCAAGAGTGCGAACGCGAAAACTGCCGCATACGGTTGTGAGCTTACCATAAACAGAACGACTGTGACCACACCGAGTATCAGCGAAATTGTCGTTTTACTTTTTTCCCAAGCTTTTGATTGACAGCTTTGTAATGCGAGTGTAAGAACTCCCATTATTATCATTGAAATGACAGCGGCAAAATATACTGTTTTTAAATAGGGTTGAACGCCGCCAAGTTTAATGAGAGATACGCTTTGGATAATTCCATCTTTTGTTTCAGCAAAAAACGGCAGAAACATAAGCATCGCAATACAAAAGTCAAGCAGTCCGTACACCAGATCACGCAAAATGTGTGTTTTTTGTTTGTTGTCTTCTTCGGCTATCGTCAAGACTTCATCTGTTGAGAGTAAGTCGTCAACTGTAACTGAAAAGAATTTTGCAATTGCTTTTAATGACTCTATGTTTGGATAACCCCTGCCTGACTCCCATTTTGAGACGGCTGTTCTTGATACGTAAAGTTTCTCTGCAAGATCCTCTTGTGTCAGCCCTTTTTGTTTTCTTAATTCTTGAAGTTTTTCGTGAAATTCCATAATAATCTCCAGTCCTCCGCCAAGGGCGGCACAAATACTACATTAAATTCAAATGGGTTTGTTTACAAACAAAAATGGGAGCGAGCCCCATTTTTAATTTGAATTTGGGCGTGAAACAGATATACAAAAGAGGATTATTGATTTATCTTTCGCGCTATATACTGCCTATAATTTTTTAAACTGTTTTTATTTACCAGCTGTAGAATATTTTGTCTGTATGAAGCTCTATTTCGCATTCCATGTGGTACGGGGGAGTTTCAAACCAGACATATCCTTTGAACAGTATATGTTGATAGCTTCGGTATGTGGATACAAATTCGAACTCAAAAGTTCCGTCATTTATTGCTTGCAGGAAAGCTTCCGACCAATCTTCTCGGATGATTTCCCCGGACGGTTTTTCTCTGTATATATAGATTGAAATTCCGTCGAAGGCTTCATCTGCTATGTGGCATTGCATGGTTGCTTTTCCTGTCTGTTCCGGTTCTTTTCCTTTTAAAATATAATAACCTTTCGGGAATTCAAAGGTCATAACATTATTGCTGTATTGGATTCTGTTGGTTCTGCAATCATGTAGCCCGACTTTTTCATTTTCTTCTATCATGTAAAGATCCATGGTTCCTCCGAATTTTCAAACTGTTATTTATCAGTACTTTATCAGATAGTATATTACATAGGTCCAGCCCAGAAGCCCGTGGAGAATTGCCCAGCCGATGGACTGCCAATGTACATAACTGATAACTGCGGCAATAACACAGCCGAAAGAAACTCCTGTATGTACGGTTTTATCGGTTTCGATGCGGACATTCTTTCCTTTTTCAAGCTGTTCTATTTTGTATGATAATAATGCTATTTCATCCTGTGACGGATTCGTTGGTTCCTGTTCTTTTTCTTTTCCCGAAATCAATTCACTGACGGAAATATTCAGCGCCTCACATAACGGCTCAACAACGGAATAATCAGGCATTGTTTTTCCTGTTTCCCATTTTGATACGGTTTTATTTGATACTCCGATTTTTTCTGCAAGTTGTTCCTGTGTAAGGTTTTGTTCTCTTCGTTTTGCTGCGATAAATTGACCTATAGCCTGTTGGTTCATTTTCATCGGCTCCTTTCGTATATAATTATACTTTTAATTTCTGTTTTTGTAAATCCCTTGTACGGAGATTATGAATGGAATCAGCGATTTTTATCCTATAAACGGCGATGATATTTGGTTTTTAATTTTTGATCTGTTTTTTTACTTTATTCAGAATTATCAGGCTGATAACAAGAATAACAGGGAACAGAGCTGCAACTAAAAGTCCTGTTTTAAGTGTCATTCCTTCACGTTCCGAAAGGCTTCCTACCAGGGCGGGACTTACCATCGCGCCGAGATCTCCCGCTAAGGCTAAAAATGCAAACATTGCAGTTCCACCTTTGGGACAGTTCTGAGAAGAAATACTGATCGATCCCGGCCACATAATACCTACAGACAAACCGCAAAGCGCACAGCCGGCAAGTCCTAAAATAGGAATTGCAGACAACGATGCAATCAGGTAACAGCCGACACATAACGTTCCGCAGAGAAGCATTACTTTTGTCAGATCAAGTTTCTCGCTGAATTTTCCGTATATCATTCGTGAGATACCCATAAACATTGCGAACAGGCAAGGACCCGCCAGGTCTCCAACTGTCTTGGAAACCCCTATGGCTGATTCTGTAAAGGCAGATGCCCATTGTGCCATAGTTGCTTCGGACGCTCCCGAACATACCATCAGTATTATCATCAACCAGAATAATGGCATTCTGAGGAGATTTCCGATACTCATGCTCTTTCCGTCTTCAACAAGACGTTCAATCGGGCAGTTTATAAAATTCAATGTGTTGTATAATGGAACTATCGCCCAGATTATGGCAAGGATCTTCCAGTTTTCTATTCCGAATACGGAGAAGAAAAGCGTAGAGCCTAAAATAACGCCCATTGCACCCCAACAGTAGAATGAATGTAAAAGGCTCATTACACCGTCTTTGTTTTCAAACGGGCAGGCCTCAACGATGGGACTTATCAATACTTCAATAAGACCGCTGCCTATTGCGTAGAGGACTACAGAGATCATGATTCCGACAAATGGGATCGGTAACAGTTCAGGCAAAAATGCCATCAATACAAGCCCTGCAGCGGACAGTACCTGAGATGACAGCACGCAGGCACGATATCCTATTTTATCTGCAAATTTAGTGGCTGCAAGGTCTACTATAAGTTGAGTTAAATAGAATACCATTGGAATCATTGCTATTTTTTCAAGAGTTATTCCGTAAGTGTTTTTGAATGTTAAAAATAACAGAGGGGCAAAGTTTGCAGATATTGCCTGTGTTACAAATCCCAGATAACAAGCTATCAGAGTTTTTTTGTAGTTTTTTTGTGTTGACATAATGATCTCCGTTCTTTTTCGTAATGTTTTTATTTGTTGAATTCATCTACAAGGGCAGCGGGTTTGACGGTCATTTCTACCCATGCAGGACGGAAGCCGCTTTTTATTGCGTTTTTTGCGGATTTCAGATTTGACCATGCGCAGCAGTAGAAGGGGACTTTGTCTCTTTCCAGAATTTCTGTTGCAAGTCTGCTTGTAATTGCAGATGCTATCCCTTTTCTGCGGTATTCAGGCAGTACATCAACTCCGATTTGCCACATTGTTTCGCAGTCAGCAGAACACGCCGCCAGCCCGGCAAGTTTCCCGTCATGATATGCCCCAACCCCAAGAATATCCAATTCCTTTCGGTCTTTGCATAAGGCGTTGCTCCATTGGGCAGTATAGAGATCTTTGAAATCTTCTGCGGTCAGCAGTTTGAGCTCAAAGTCGCAGGATAACGGCTGAAGTATGTTAACGTCCGGTAAAAAATATTCCGCCATAAAACAAACGCGAAATCCTAACTTTTGAAATTCGTCATTCAGAACGTGCATATTCGGGGTTTCAAAACAGTGTTCAGGGGGGTATTTTGATATGTAGTCATGGACGATATTCTTATATTCTTCCGAAACGGTGGCTACAATATTGTTTCCGTATGAAATTAAATTACAGATATGCGGAAGTTTCAGGTATTTTCTCGCCAGTTCGTTTTCTTTTGAAATTGTAATTACATTTTCTGTACGGGAAAAGTCTTCCGTTTTGCAATTTGCATCTATGGCAGATTGCTGCATTGCGATCTGATATATTGATTCGTTTGTCAGTTTCATTTTGATTTTTACCTTGAAATTAGAATTTTTCTGATATTTTTATATTTTTGTTTTTCAGCTCTCACTTTTATATAAGAAACACTCTTTGTCGTGTGAATATATAACGCCTATCGCCTGTAAATAGGAATATATGATAACTGAACCGACAAATTTCATCCCTCTTTTTTTCAGATCTTTTGATATACTGTCGGACAGTTCGTTTACGGTTTTATCTGTTTCGTAAATAGTGTTTCCGTTGGTAAAGGTTTTCAGATAGTTGTAAAACGAGCCGTGTTCACAGACTATGGATTTGAATATTTTGCTGTTTTTTATGCTTGCGTTTATTTTTAGCTTGTTTCTTATTATGTTTGGATCTGTCAGTAGTTCGTTTATTTTGGTTTCATCATATGCGATCACTTTATCCAAATCAAAATTATCATACGCTTTTCTGAAACTCTCCCTTTTGTTTAAAACACATTCCCAGGACAGTCCTGCCTGAAAAGATTCGAGTATCAGCATTTCGTACAGATATTTGTCTTCAAAGTTCGGTACGCACCACTCTTTGTCGTGATACTCCACATACAGCGGATTTTTCAGATTGCACCATTTACACCGTGGTTTAGAGTCCATCTTTTGTCAGCCTCTTTATATTTTTGTTTATTAGTATACCATAAGTGTCCTGATTTTTCAATCTTCGGCTCTCATAATTTACAAATTTGTTTAATCCCATAAAGCATTGAAAATGCTTTATCCAAA
>JAZTZU010000080.1:0-10021 GCA_045637625.1 Eubacteriales bacterium | reverse complement strand
TAAGGGGCTTTTTAGTCGCGATTTAGCCCTCTACCGTACCCACGTACGCCGACGAGTGCTAAATCCCGCCTTCTGCATCTAACTGAGCCACCCCCTTTTTGTTATTTAACCATACCGTAACCGCCGGCATATTTGCTGACCTCGGAAGTGACAACAAAAACTTTGTTATCGCAGATACGGCGGATCTCTTTCAGCATTTTGGGAGTTTCCTTTCGGGGCAAAACGATGAAGATCATATTCATTTTATCAATAGAACCTCTGCCCTCAAATACCGTAAAACCTTTATTCTTTTCTTTGAGGTACGCAGTTATCGTTTTTGTACTGTCGTCGTTTGCAATCAGTTCAAGGTTCGATGTTCCGAGAGCTATTTTATTTTCAATAGTCGAACCGAGGAAAAGACCTGTTGCATAACCGACACAATAAAACAACAGTAAAAAGAGGTTGTCTCCGAGGGTTCCTATTATTGTTGAGATAACAAGACCCCAGATCATACATTCGATAAAACCAAGGCCTGCGGCTTTCAAACGCTGACCTTTGACCATCATACAGGTCTTTAACGATTGTATTGATATTTCTACTATTTTTGCGGCACATACGATCAAACATACAGCCACGGGGTGTAATGACGCTAAAAATTCTGACATTATAATTCTCCTATATTAAAAATAAATACAGACCTTTTTCCTGTCCGAAAACAGATTCATCCTCAACATGCTTTGCGACCGCCTCAGAATGTCCCCAATCGCGGAAATACAAAGAACCCATGAATGAATTTACTTTTGCAACTCCGTCTGCCCCACCCTGATAATAGTTATTCAGGGTCATATAATGCTCAAACGGTGCGGGACATGTCATAAGAGGCATATCCTTGAATTCCTCCCCTGCGCAAGGATCATCACAAACGGTTCCGTCAGGCAAAGCCCATAAGGGATCTTTATTAGGATCGTTGAAATATGGGGATGATGTATCTATAATACCGTGGATCTTTAACCCATTTTCATGAGCTATTGGAACAAATTTTGCAATATTATCAGTTTCAACACAGACAAAGTCCAATGTTTTTGACTTGGCAATAGCTTCAAAATCTATAACCTGATCTTCAAGTGAACTGTAAGAATGGTAATATTCAACCATAAGAAGGCTGACTTTTATTTTCTTTCCTTTCTTCGGGCTGAATTCATCCGCAAGAGCGCGAAGATCCTTGCAGAAATTCACAAGAAGTTCCGGTGTATGTAAATCCTTATCCAAGACACTCGGCCATCTTGTAAGATCAAGATTTATACCGTCAACATCAAATCTTTCAAGGACATCACGATATACAGAGAGATAATAATCCCTGACCTCTTTTTTTCCATAATCAAGCTGACAACTGTCAGGTAGACGACATTCAGGATGCTCATGCCACCATCTTCCATTTAAAAAACCTTCCCCCTTCATGTACTTCGTCTCGTCGGGGAAATAAAGGTTTGCACGAATGGAAAAATGCATTTCAGAACCCTGTCTGTGGCAGGCTTCAGGTTGAAGTTTAAAGACATCGTACCCTTTTTCTATTGAATCCTTGACATATTTTACGTTTCTGACATCGCAGATACGCTTGCCTCTATATTCATCGGCAGTCATACCTTCACCAAGATAACTGTTCACAGGACTCTTCCACAACAAAGGTCCCATGACCTGAGCCATAAATATCTTAACATCGCTGTTTTCATAAGCCCTGTTCAGACGCAGATCAAAACATTCACCGGGAATCCCATATCCGCAATAATGAGAAAATCCATCACAGATCATTATTACTTCTTTATCACCGTTATCAACAGGAGCAAGACTTTCACATTCATCTATCTTTTCAAAACGGAGGCATGAAAGCATTGCACAAACAGAAAGGTCGAAAGCACAGAAAGTCCCAAAAGGAACACGAATCCGTATTTTTGAGCCGTTAAGATATGCTTCTCTCCAGAAGAGACTGTACTCCCTACCTTTTTCAAGTCCAAGCATTCTACCACGTCTCGCCCCGTATTCGGGAGCAACCAACACAAACCCCTCGTCATTCAAAGCTATATCAACACCCGCAACAAGATCAATAACGGGCATACAAGCATATATTTTATACTTACCCTTGAGGGGAACAGGTATAATTATCTCATGAGGCATACCGTTAGCAGAAAAATCTATGCTGTCATAAGGTGTATCGGGATATATCGGCATTTTCTCGTTAACATAGAGAATCTTGCCGTATGTACTGTCCAGAAGCCTGTACTCTTTAAGCTTCCAATTAAAAGAACCTTCCTTTTGTTCTGGAAGATACTTTGTAAAATCCCTAAGCTCAACAACACTGCCAACAGGGACACTCTCGCAAGAATCCTCAAAACGTATTATATTATTACGCCTCACGACAAATCAACCTCATTCCGTAAGTATATTTCTTATTTTATCAAAAGTTTCATCCGAAATACCGCAATCACGAAGAAAACGAATAGCATTCTCACGTAGGCTTTCACCGCCATAACGGTTCAACTCTGTAAGAAATTCCGCAAAACAATCCATCTTACGACTTCTGTAATCGAAAATAGACAAGGAAGTATATTCATAATCAATATAAATATCCTCTTCACTTACATTCAGTACCGCATACAGCAACAGTGCAACCATTCCGGTTCTGTCAGCACCGCCGTAACAATGGAAATATAACGGATAATTTTCAGGATCAGAAAGCAGCTCAAATATCCGCTTGACCTCAGACTTATAATCAAAAAGTTCTTTGTACGCATGAATAGAAATGTGAATGTAATTGATATCAGACCCCAAAACGCTTTCTGTTCTGTCTTTGACTGCATCTGGATACCTCAAATCGAGATCGGTTTTTATCCCAAGCTCTTCACGTAATGTTTTTTTACCTTCTTCGGTTATATTCACACGCAGATCAAGTTCCGAACCTCGATATAAAAGCCCCTGTCTGACACGTTTACCGTCGAGGGTTTTTCTTCCGCCGAGATCCCTTACATTGGTTATGCCGTCTACCCGTAAATTTCTCGGAGCAATATCTTCAGTTCTGAACCAACCAGAAGCATCTCCAACCGTCCACAGATACTCTGTATTTATTTTAAGATTAACAACCGCCAGTTCGTTAAGTGCAACGGTTTTACAAATAATTTTCCCGGAACATTTCTCCCAAAGAACAAACTCCTCAGGCATTTCGCTTTTCCAGGAAAAAACAACCGGTTCAGGAAAACTTCTGTCTGTACCGTCAAATTCCTTCGGAACACGAATCTCCTCGGGAACGTTTTCATAGCCTAAAGATATATAACTTTTTTGAATATCAGTATGTAATGAGACCACGGAGCCATTTTCAGGATAAATCAGTTTAACCACAATCTTAAATCCTTTCTGACAGAATATTTCACAATCTAATTATACCATAAAACAAAAAAAAGTCAATAGCAGAACAAAAATTTTATTGCAAGAAACAATATCAGGTATTGCATTTTTTATTTTTTTATGCTAAAATAATATTTATAAAATTAAATCCCGATACAAGGGGGAAATCAACATGACATACAATATTATGAACGAGCCTTATAACGCAAAAGGTGACGGAAAAACTAACGACAGACCAGCAATACAACAAGCAATAGACGATGCATACAAGAACGGCGGAGGTAAAGTAGTTCTTGCCGAAGGGAAAACTTTCCTCAGCGGAAATCTAATAATCAGAAGCAATGTTGAGCTTCACTTTGAAGACGGTGCAACACTTCTGCAAAGCCCGAACCCCGACGACTATGTAAAACCGATAGGTGACGGATGCGAACCTCACCGCCCACAATACGGATTCAATCTCTGCGAAGAGGTCAAATGGAGTCATATGTGGTATTATAACTACCCCATGATATTCGCAACCGAAGGAACAAAAAACATTAAGATCACGGGTAAAGGAACTATTTACATGATGGTAGTTAATGATCCAAAAGATATTTTACACCTTTGCCCCATCGGTTTTTTCAAGGTTAGCGGATTTGAGATATCTGATATAACTATAACAAATTACCACTCTTACGCAATGATGCCATTCCACAGCGACCACGGACTTATTAAAAACCTTACCGTTGAAAATTCCAACCAAGGAAACGGAGACGGGTTCTGTATCATGAACTGCCAAAACATCAGAGTTACAGGCTGTAAAATGGATTGCGGCGACGATGCAATCTATATATTCTCATCATACAAAGATCCTCGCAGAAGCGATTGGTGGAACTCTGACGAGCCTCAACCGTCAATAAACTTAGAAATAGACCACAACGAATGCAAAACCAATCATTGCAAATCTTTCGGCATGATACTCTGGGGTCTTGAATGTCCCGATCAGGAAAAGATTGAGGTCAGAAACGTATACGTTCACGACAACCATTTTGAAACGATGGGAAACTGGATATACTGCCCGTACACGACTAAAGCAGGTTGTACACCAGTAACGAACTTCAGGTTTGAAAACAACAGAATTGATGCTATAGAACCGGATTTTTTTGCTACAAAAATAAGCGATATGAACTACTTCCATTCCATGCGTGAAATGCAAAACGGAGGCTTTGAAAGCGGACTTTCATTCTGGAGCTATCGCAAAAATTCAAACGAACATTCCGTAGGTATCGGAAATGATGATGTGGGACAGCCGAAAGGAAAATACGGATATATTTCACATCTTGAAGATGGTGATGCTGCGCTGTATCAGGGTCTTTTCATCAGATCGGGTGAACTTAACTGTTTCTGGGCAAAGCTTCAGACAAGCGGAGATCCGTGCCGAATTTTCGTACGAGACCTTGACACTCAGGAACTCGTTGCGGAAAAGGATTTCAGCAACACAGAGTGGGCAGATGTTCAACTTGAATTTTCCGTTCCGAAGGACACAAACTATCACATCGGAATAGAACGCGGAAATGCAGAAAAAGGCTGGGCAAGAATTGACAACGCAACACTCCTGGGAAATTGTGACGCGGCTTTCGGCTACAAAAGAGTGGGTACAGACCCATACAGAGGCATGAAGCCCCTCTACTTCTACGACCCAGACCTTTGGAGATAAAATTTATATATATAGAAATTATTATCTATCATTTACCTATTGACATATCGAAAAAAATATGATATAATTATACATATTTCAGTATAATTCGACAGATTTTGCGGAGGATTCATTATGTCAAAGAAAGATAAAACAAAGAAAAAGATAACCGTAGGAGAGATTCTGACAGTAATTGCAGTAGTCCTTCTTCTCACGGCAGGGCTTGCGTTCAGCTTTTTAAGCTTCACAGAAGACGCCTACAGAAACGCCGTAGCTGAGGGTGCAATGAAAACCTATACTGAAATATCAGCAGCCAATATAAAATTGGACAGCCTGGATTCCATAGACAAGTTTCTCAGCGATATAAATGAATTCAACTTTACAAAAGAAACAGCAATAGCTGCAGTAAAAGACGGATCGCTGAAAGAAAATGAAACTGCGATCTCCGAAATCAAAAGCTCAGGTGCAGGATTTTCTTTTACATACTATCAATTTATAAACTCCACACTGTATTCAATAGATTATGAGAATGGCATACTCGGAGAAGTTGAAGTCGTCTATAAGGCAGAAAAAAACTGAAAAAAATTATCATCATACATTTAATGAGGTCTCACATCGAGACCTCATTGATTTTATCAAAATCTTTCCAGAATGACAATATGGAATTCTCATATCCCTCTTTATCAAGAAAATAACTCATTGCATGCTCTGCACCCGGAACAACAAACAGCCTTTTAGGAGCTTTACATGCCAGATAGTTCCGATAAGTCATCTCAATAGGAACAAAACTGTCGGAGGTTCCGTGAATAAATAAAACAGGGACCTCACAGACCTTCATGGCGTCCACAGCCGAATATGCTCTCGGACCCATGTTCAATTTTTTACGGCAGTTCCCCTCAATAAGCAATACTGAAAGATCGTACGGCAAATGAAGATTTTTTTCAACAACATGCTTCCATATATCATTGGGAGAAGTAAAACCGCAATCAGCAACTATTCCGCAAACATTTTTCGGAAGATCAAGTCCTGCAGCCATCAAAACAGTTGTTGCCCCCATAGAAATACCGCCCAGATAAATGGGAAGTTTTCCCAAAGTCCGTTCGTTGACCCAAGCAATCCAATCAAGGCAGTCATAACGTTCCAACATTCCGAATCCCATATGCTCTCCCCCGCTGTTATTTTGTCCCCGTTGCTCCGCATACAGAACACTACACCCATTTTTATGCCAAAAATCCGAAACCGCTGCAAAATCATGGCTCCAATCAGACCGCCAGCCATGCATAGCAATAATTATTCTCTGCGCATTATCACATTCAAACAAATGTCCGACGAGTTTTATCCCATCTTTACTGACGATCTCAACCTCTTCAAAATCACATTTTTTAAACGACTCGGAAATATCCTTTAATTTCGAATAAGCATCTTCAAATCCTTTTATTCCTGAAATTTTTGATCTGCTGAATTTCACATTTTCAGGTTCCTTTCTATCAAGAGCAAGATCAAGAAGCTTATTGCTCATAATATAAACCGAAGCTCCTACAGATGCTGCCGCAGTCGATAAAGCCCCCAAACCGATCAAAATATTTTTCGTACTGTTTTTCATTGATAATCTCCATTCTACAGTTAAAATAACTAATGCAATTATAAAAACATTATACCCATAAAAAATAAAATCAGCAGCCTATGGGAAAATTTCAAAAATCATTCTGTTATAAAGCAAAAAATTCCATTATATAACGGAATCAAACAGGCAAACTAACAATAAAATAAAAACAAGGAGATTTATAAAATGATAGAACAGGATACAATAAAACTTTTAAGAGAATGCGATGCAGGAGTTAAAATGGGAGTTGATTCAATCAATGATGTAATGGACTATGTCCATTCAGACAAACTGAAACAGCTATTGACTGATTGCAAACACGACCATGTGGCTCTGAACGATGAAATACAGTCTATGCTGGATGAATACGGAGACGGAGGAAAAGACCCAAACCCTATTGCGAAAGGCATGTCATGGGTAAAAACAAACGCAATGCTCGTGATGAATGAATCTGACAGTACAATTGCAGACCTTATGACTGACGGCTGTAACATGGGAGTAAAATCCTTGCATAAATATCTCAACCAATACGAAGCCGCAGAAGAAAAAGCAAAAAGAATAACCAAAAGGCTTATCAATATCGAAGAAGAGCTGGCAATAGATATAAGATCTTATTTATAATCCGCTCTGCAAAAAATATATGATAACGAGTAAAGCAACATTTCCGCAACTTAAAGCAAAAGCTATTGATTTTCAGACGATTTTATGATACAATTTCAATAAAGAAATTTGAAAGGTTGATAATTATGGTAAAACATATAATTGTCTGGAAACTCAAAGAAGATATTGCAGACAAGCTCGCAGTAAAAAACAAAATCAAAGAAGACCTCGAAGGTCTTGTCGGAAAAATCGACGGACTGACTGAGATGAAAATTCTTACGGAAGGATTTGAATCTTCTTCAGGAGACCTGATGATGGATTCAACATTTGAAAGCAATGACGCTTTGAAAGGCTATCAGAAACATCCGCTGCATGTTGAAATTGCAAACGGTTCCGTTCGTCCCAATGTATCTGAAAGACTTTCTTTTGACTACGAAATATAAAATAATCACCGCCGAGAGGATCCTATAATCCCCTCGGCGGTATTACATCAGCCACGTTAACTTGGAATAATCATAGTTGTCAGAGACTTTCGTTGTTCATCTGTAGGCGGCTTTAACTTGCCATTGTTCAGAAGTGTAACGATGCAATGCAACAAGAACCATCCGTCAGAATGGAACACATACTGCAACTCATATTCCTTAATCTTTTGCAGATGTGCAGGAACAGATTCTATAATCGCTTTGGCATAAGGTGCTTTGATCCTGTCAAAGTCCTCCTTATATTTCGCCTTAATGCGATCACCAATCGAAAGTAACTCTCTTTGTACTGTCTTATCAGTCAGCACAACAAGTTTCCACGCGGTCTTAAAGCACCCGTCATAATCTCCCCAGGTCTTGATATATCCGCGTTCGGAAAGCCATGCGTAATCCTCTTTGGAAAGCAAAAACTCCTGTTCATGCTCATAGAGAGAAAGAACACGCTTCGCATCGTCTGCATATACGAAAAATCCTTTATAATCACCACGATCAGACCATTCGCTGTCGATCTGCCACAAAATGCGTCCGCCATGTTCGTTCCACATAGGTCCACACCAATTCTTCATATACACGTAGTCCACCGGAAGCACCATATCATCCGGAAAAACAGACGCATGCATGATATTATATCCTCCGTCGGGGCGAATGGTGGCAACCTCTTCAAAAGTAATACGTTTGTCCATAATTGCCTCGCCGGACCAAGCAGCGATATACGGAATCAGCGACCACAAAAGGAAGTTCTTATCTCTTTGCGGATTGTCTTGCATCGAATCGGGTAGCGTGTAATTGCAGAAAATACGAGGATCGTCCAAAATCCCACTGTTTGTCAGTTCGTCGAACAATTCATTTGCAAACAGTTCTGCCGCCTTTTTATACATGTCATTCTGCATTGTCAACAACTCTGCTGTAGGCTCACTAATGCAGAAATTGATCAGATATTTGTCCTTTTGCTTGACCAAAAAGCCGTATTCCTCCAAAATGTCAACCTCTGTTTCCACATAAACGGGTGAAACACCCAGGTCGTCCGCAATTTCATTTACTGTCTTCGCAATGTTTCTGACAGAGTAGCAGATATTCTGTGTCAGACTTGAACGGAAAAATTCGTCCGGATTTCTGCTGCCACTTGAGCCGTTGATTCCGTATCCATTGAATTTGATGGGGTTAAATTTAAGTTCACTTGTTTTTCTCATAGTATCCATACCTCGTTTCAATTCTTTTTTGGCTTCAAACAAGTGCCATTTGACCGTACCGAGAGGAATATCCAAATCCTTGGCAATATCGGCTTGTTTACGATTTTCAAAATAGTATGCAATTACGATTTTGCGTTGGAGCTTTGAAAGATATGCTATCTCACTCTGCAATCTACGGACAACATCCGCATCGGCTTCGTCATCAATAATTGAATCAGGATCGGCTATCAGCTCTGCAACATCATCAATGGAGACACCTATAACGCTCTTTGCGGAATCTCTGTAATAATTACTGAGTGCATTATGTGCAATCGTCCAAATAAATTTGTTAACATCTCCAATATCGTCTTTGATTAAAAGCGCACGAAATGCCTTTAACACGATATCCTGAGACAGATCTTCCGCATCGTGTGGGGTTTTGCACCGTTTCAAAGCAAAGCCAAATATAGGTTTGAGATATTCAGTTATAATCTTTTCAGCATCTTGTCTGTTCACTTGTTTGCACCTCGTTGAAAGCTTTCACCCATATAGACACGCGAATCTGAAAAGGTTGGAACTTTTTTCTTCTATCATAGATACTATCATAATTATTGAGAATAAAAAAGGCAGTACAGATATTACTCTGTACCGTCTGCTTTTTCGTATTCCGTCAATCGGCCGATTTCACCGGATGTTTAAGATGGCCTTATGGCAATCAGCCGGTTTCGTCCCGTTTTATTTTTCCATGATACGCCCGGCACACCGGAAAATGCAATAATTCAACACGCAAAAAACCACCTATATTTCAGGTGGTTTTATGCGGTGCCTAAAGGAAATCAGGCTTCTTCCACGTTTTCAGTATGCACGTGGGGCAGCGCACGCTGCACATAGCCGCTGCGCAGGCAACGGGTGCACACATTCAGACGCATGGGACGGCCTTCCACAACAACGCGAACCTTCTGTACGTTGAGAGCCCAGGTACGGTTGCTCTTGCGGTTGGAATGGCTCACATTGTGGCCAGACATCAAGCCCTTTTCGCACACTTCACAAAACTTGCCCATTTTACTTTACCTCCCCAGGGGAATTGCTCTTGTGGTGACGCGGCGTATGCCACGAAACA
>JAZTZU010000079.1:0-4336 GCA_045637625.1 Eubacteriales bacterium | reverse complement strand
AAATAGCCTTTGATTTATTATAATAAATCAAAGGCTATTTTGGGGAGGATTGTGAATGGCGATAATGTCTTTTTGTCGGTACGAGAAAAAGTTTTTTGTTTCTGCCGATACCGCCGGACGTTTTATCGAAAAAATAACTCCGTATGTTTCTATGGATCCTTATTGTATTGGTGGAAAAGAATATTCTATTTCAAACATTTATTTCGATGATGATGACAATACGGTTATAGAACATTCTCTTTCAAAACCAAAATATAAAGAAAAACTCAGGGTCAGGTCTTACGGTGTGCCAAAGGCCGAGTCTATAGTTTATGTCGAGCTTAAGAAAAAGGTTAATAAACTTACTCTTAAACGTCGTGCAAAATTGACCCTCAGTCAGATGTATGAGTATTTTGATTCCGGAAAGAGGCCCGAAAATCTTTCTTACATAAACAGACAGGTTTTGGATGAGATAGATTATTACCGTGAATGTCATGATGTTAAGCCGAAAATTTATATTGCATATGACAGAACAGCTTTTTTTGCCAATGATGATCGTTCTATAAGGATTTCCATCGACAGAAATATCAGAACAAGGAGAAACGATCTGAGGCTTGAGTCAGGTGATTTCGGCGAAGATCTTCTTGCAAAATGGGTAAAGTACAAGAATCTTGGTATTGACGATCCAAGGCTTATAGAGATTAAAATAAGCAATTCATTTCCAATTTGGCTGGTGAATGCTCTTTCTTCAGAAGGAATGAGGATGGCTCCTTTTTCAAAGTACGGGAATGAATATAAGATGTATTCAAATGATTTTGAAACTGAGAATAAATATATATTAGAGTAAACGAAAGGTTTGATTTGATATGAAAGAAATTTTAATGATGCTCCAATCCGCAACTACCATGACGATATCCAAAGCGTTGATAATCTCTGTCTCAGCATGTATTCTGGGACTTATAGTCAGTGCTGTGTATATAATCACATCCAGGAAAACAGGTCTTACGAGAGGTTTTGCTCTGACTCTTGTAGTTGTAACTACGATGACAGCTGTAGTTGTTATGTTTGTAGGAAATAATGTCGCAACGGCTTTTAGTCTTGCCGGTGTTTTCACTCTTGTAAGGTATAGAAGTGAACAGACAAGTCCTAAGGATCTTGCGTTTATTTTTGTCTGTATGGGTATCGGTCTTACTTGCGGTATCGGTTATATCCAGTATTCATTGCTCTTTGCAGCAATATTGTCTGTCATAATAATTGTTCTTACAGCGGTTAATTATGGTGACGGCGGAACTGTCGGTATGAATCTTAAGATCGTTGTTCCTGAAGATATGGAAATGCCCGATCCTTTCGAAGAAGTACTTTCAGAATATACAAAGCATTACAGACTTGTAAGAATCAGATCTACAGATTTCGGTTCAATGGTTGAGCTTATGTTTGCTGTAAGACTTGATAAAAATGTGGACAGAAAAGAATTGATGGACAAGCTTCGTGCAAGAAACGGAAATATGCCGGTGACATTTTCTTTTGATGTTCCAAGGGATAGATAAAAAAATATTAAAACGCATCCCATTATGAATGGGATGCGTTTCGTTTAAATATATGAGATGTAAATGCTTTTTGCAGCGTTTGCCATAGCCTCTGTAAGGACTTTTGGCGAAATAATTTTAACTGCGCTATGGTTTACGAAAAGCCATGAGAGGAATTCTTCGGATATCTCCGTGTCAAATGTTACTTCATATCTGTCTTCACCGATAAATTTCATATCTGCAACCTTGAAAAGTGCTGTAACTGTTGTGAGAATGGATTTATCGCAGCTTAGTTTTACGGTTTGTGTTACTTTTGAATATTCGTCAAATAAACCTTTTGAGTAACAGTTCAGGTCAAAGTCGAGGTCTCCCGCAAGTTCTCTGACATCAGTTGCTCGCTGTTTCGTTATCTGGATATTTTCTATTCGGTCTATGTAGAAGTGGCTCAGACCTTCAATTTCCTCGCTTCCCGCAATGAGAAAGAATCTTCCGTCGTTACAGGATATTACATATGGACTTACAACATAGGTATGTTTCTTTTTTCTTGTTTCTTCAAACGTAAGTATTGGGTCCGCATATATAAAAGATATCTTTTTCTTCGAAGAAACCGCATCGTGGATGACATCCAGGTTCCTTTTGAAATTATCGCTTTTCATTGAAACCCTGTCTGTTGTGTAAATTCTTCCGCGGAGTTTCTTTTTTTCATGGAGACTTATACAGCTTTCAAGTTTTCTTTTGAGGTAATTAACTTTCTCTTCGTCAAAAATATTTTGAGCGTGAAGCATGTCCCAAAAAGCTTCCACATCTTCATAGGCCAACGGGCAATCTTCAATGTAATATCCGACATCCTTGCTTCTTACAGATTTAACCTCATAGCCGCATTCTTTAAGGGCTGCAAAATCACTGTATAAAGATTTTCTTTCTGCAGAAATACCCAGCTGTGCCATTTCATTTATTATGTGTCCAACAGTTACAGGGTGATCCTTATCCGACTCTGTGATCAGAATTCTTAATAAGTGCAAGAGTTTAAGTTTAACATTTTGTTTCTCCATTTATTATTCACGACCCTTTCTTGTGTATCTGACATGTATATTATAGCACAAAATCTTCTTTTTGTCAAGTATTTTAGTTCTAATAAACTGTTTGATTTCATATAATAGATATGCATATTAAAAATATTTGGAGGAAACTGCTGTGGCTGAAATCAAACATGAGGAATTGATGTCTCATAATGCTTGTCTTAATGACAGAAAACATCTTACATTGAGTGGGGTACTGGATGTTGAAAGGTTTGATGATAATATTGTTATCCTGTATACAGAACTTGGTAAACTTTGTGTAAAGGGTTTGGGGTTGAATATTCTTCGTCTTGAAATAAATGATATTGAGGGGGAAGTTGTTATAGAGGGGCGAATTGATTCTCTGGAATACGACAAAGGAAGAATGAAAAAGAAAAATGAAAGTTTTATTTCAAAGCTCTTGGGGTAACTTATGGAACTCGATATATCTTTTCAGCTTTTGAATTTTGTAAAATCTTTTCTTTTTGGATTAACGGCTTTTGTTTTGTTTGATATGTTCCGAGTGATCCGTTCTTTTTTTTGCTTTAAGGTGATCTCGGTATTTATCCAGGACTTTCTCTATTTTCTTATGGTGGTTATTTCTGCGTTGATTTTCGTGTTTGCGATAAATGATGGGGAAGTCCAACTCTATATTTTAGGTGGGATTTTTGCCGGATGGACCGTTGGTTTTGGTACTTACGGAAGACTTACAACTTTTGTAATTAAAAAATGTCGAAAACAACAATAAAAAAACCAAAAAAATTTGTCGAAAGGTCTTGCATTTCGGAGAAAAACGTGATATAATATATAAGGAGAAAAAATGAGATAGTATATATGCTTAAAAGGAGTATTTGATTTACGTTATGTCGAAGTTCAGGTTAGTGATACTTGTGGCACTTTTGTTGACAACTTCAGTTTTTGTTGTCAACCTTATTTCCATGCGTGCCGATATAGCAAAGACAGAAGCTGAGATCGCAGATATCAATCGGAAGATTATTGAACAGAAGCTTCGGAACGAAGAATATGAGGATATACTCGCAGATGCCAATACTGATGATTTTTACAGAGATGTTGCTGAAAATGAATTGGGATATGCATCACGCGATGAAAAAATATATATAGATATTTCAGGTCACTGAATTTAGGGGGAACCAAACAATTTATGAATGTCGAAGTGGGACAAATCGTTAAGGGTACTGTAACCGGTATCACGAAATTCGGAGCTTTTGTAAAACTTGAAACAGGCAAAAGCGGTATGGTTCATATTTCGGAAATTTCCAATAATTATATTTCCGAAATAAAAGATCATCTTTCCGAGGGACAAGAGGTTAAGGTTAAAATTATTTCTGTTGATGAAAAGGGTAGAATCAGTCTTTCTATAAAAAAGGCTATGGAAAATACTGCTCCTGTAAGAACATCTGCGCCGCCTCCACCTCCTCCTCAGGCTTCGAAAAAAACTGTTTCTTTTGAAGATATGCTTCAGAAGTTTAAGCAGGATAGTGACGAGAAGTTTTCAGATGTCAAAGGGCAAAAAGAAAGCCGTAAGGCAAACTATGAAAAACGTTCCCGTAGATGATATACATATCCCACATTTAATGTGGGATTTTATCATATGTACCCAAATTTTAGAGGTTGAATAGTTCTCCGTTCTGTGTTATAATGATTATAGAAATTCGAAATACAACCTGAAAGGTTGTATTTCAATAGGGTTGGCTCCATTTTAAAGGTGCTTAAACAGCCTAGTTAGTGCTAAAAGAGCCAATCCCATCAAAT
>JAZTZU010000078.1:0-7619 GCA_045637625.1 Eubacteriales bacterium | reverse complement strand
TAATATTTGTCTTAAAACCTAATATGGGCTTTTGTTCTGCGCTAAATGAGCCAGCCCCTTTACTTTCTACATCTTGATTTATACTAATTCTTGTAGTATTTGGAAGAAAAACTGTAGTATATAAGTGAAAGGAGAATTCAGATATGAACGATGAAAAAATAATTGAGCTGTTTTTTGAGCGTTCAGAGCAAGCAATTCAGGAATTGGATAAAAAATACGGAAAAGTATTTCATTCTATCGCTTATAACATTCTTAACAATAGGCAAGATTCCGAGGAATGTGTAAACGATGCCTATTGGGGAACTTGGAATGCTATTCCCCCTGCTTCGCCCAAACCGCTTCTTACATTTGTCTGCAAGATCGTAAGGAATCTTTCGCTCAAACGCTATGAGAAAAACACCGCTGCAAAAAGAAACAGTAGATATGATGTAGCAATAGAAGAATTGGAAAACTGTCTTATTTCAAATACGACTGTAGAAGATGAAATTGAATTCAATGAACTGACAGAAATCATTGAGAATTTTTTGGATACGCTGTCCAAAGAAAACAGAGTAATCTTCGTGCGTCGCTATTGGTTTGCAGAGCAATATTCAGACATTGCCAAGAGAGTCGGATTAACTGAAAAGAATGTATCTGTCCGACTTGCCAGAATCCGTAAAGAACTAAAAGAGTATTTATTAAGAAGAGAGGTTTTATCATGAACGCAAAGAATTTTTCTACTGCACTCGGTAATATAAGCGATAAATATATCGAAGAATCAGTTACTTATGAAAATAAAAAGCCCAAATTATCCGTTAAATGGATTTCTGTTGCCGCCTGCATATCTATTATCTTGGTTGGCGGAATTATAGGTATGTTTTTTCATCCCAATGACCCAACAATTAACAACACATCATATTTTACAATAACATCCTACGCAAAAAACGGAGACCCAGTTGAGTTATCAGTAGCGTCTAGTTTTTTTAATTCCACTTCACCGGAATCCAGAAAAAATATCTTCGGAGTAGATATGCCATTGTTCCATTTTGATGTAAGTCCTTCCGGTTTAAAAGAAGGCGATGTTTTATTTTCTAAATTTGATATATCCGTTTCTTACAACGGCAACGAGATTGGTGAGAAAATGGATAAACACGTTATGGTTGGATTTACTGTTTATTCTGTTCATTCAAAAGAACAGCAATGGGGATATTTTGTGTCAGGGTGGTTTACCGAACCGACAGACATTGTTATTACAATTACAGATAAAGACCTTAACGAAATCGTCGAGAGGATTACGGTAAATGTAACTTATTTAGCTGACATACAAGAATATGAATTGAAAATAATTGATTGGGAAATGTTTTCACAAAATAATTCATAAATCTTTATGTAATTATCCCTCTCCCCTTGACATGCCTTAAAAATCATGGTATAATAAGGATAAATAAAGGAACGGAGATCGAATTAAATGGAAAAAATATTAACCGGATTTTGTTTTACAGACATACACAATCAGCAGGCAATGCTGGACTACCCTACTACGGTCAGAAAATCACTTATTCAAGCAAAAGACCTCTCAGTTGAAGAATTTGGAATGGCTGATATCGCACTCGTTGGAGGAGATAATATTTCCGACTACCCGCATTGGAATAAATCATGTGCGCTGCCAAAGAAAAATTTTTTGGATATCAAAAATAAGTTGCACGAATGTATCTCAAGCGGTGTTAAAGACGGAAAAGTTTTATATGTTACAGGCAACAACGACATGATTTTAGGCGACATCGGAACAGAAGAAAACGAGCCCTATAACACCACAGATTTTTACGACTTGATGGACAATGCTTTCGGAGCACTCCCTGAAAATGAAAAAATCATTCTTAAATCAGAGAAAAAACCTGATGAAAGATATTTGGGAGCGTTCCATTATATAGTTAACGGGATTGATTTTATCGGAATTAACATAGACCCCAATACAGCGTTCAATTCCCATGAAGGATATTTCAACGACGAATCAATGATCTGGGTGAAGAATAAACTTAATGAAATTGACCCGAACGGTAAAAAACCTGTTTTTGTTATAGGTCACTTGTCAGCAGTTTATTATCATAATAACGGCGAAATAAGCGAAACTATGATAAACGGAAACAATGAATTGTTTTATGAAATATTCCGAGGTCATAAAAATTCATTCTATCTTTACGGTCATTTGCACGGAGAAAAATACTGTTACAGAGATTATACATCCGGAGCAATTTTGCATATTGACGGAAACCGTATGCCAGTGAGCGACAATCTGAAAGAAACAGACTCTCTCGGAAAAGAATACGAATATTCCTTTGTTCATATGGGTGGGTTAAGACCGTTTCACATCGAAAACTTTGAAGACGACGGAATCATGGGCTATGGAGGAGAATCAAAATATAAGCTCTTCCCCAATACAGCAACTCCAAAACTTGCTCAATACATGGTATTTGAAGTCTATCCGGACAGAGTTGTCTTCCACATGAGAAACACAGGTACACTTGAAAATTACAGACCGGAAGATAAGTTGAAAGAATATACTGTTCACTTCTTATAAATATTACAAATCACATAGGTGACCTCACAATGGCTAAATTAAAATACAATTACGAATTTAAAGATAAAATGTTCAGAATCCTGATTATATTTTTCTTTTTCAGTTTTCCTGTTATTTTCGGAACAGCTGAAATAATTCAATATTTCAACTTGGTTTCCGGAATGAAATCTACTGAGGCAAACATTATTAACATTGAATTAAGCTATAAAAAACATACTAACGTACAAAATATAGATATTACATACGAAATTGCGGGCATTACTTATAATAGAGAATTAGGAACAGATACGACAATATCAAGCCCTGCAGGATATGGAACAAATTATTCCGTAGGTGATAAGGTCAAGATATTTTATGATCCTGATAATCCAGAAATCATAGCCGTGCCTCAAACGGTTAAGGTATCAGCAATTTTTTCAATTATTGGCTATGTCGGTTTAACAATTGCTTTATATCACTTGGTTCGTATGTTAAAAAACTCACGAAAATATTTAATTACACAAGAAGAGTATATAAAAGATAAAGAAGAACTTAAAAAAATTAGAGAACAGAGGAAAAATCTGCGAAAAATTGTAGACCCCAAAAGACCATTACTGCGAAAGGATAAAAATTACTGGGACTATTACAAATAAGATTGTAGAATTTGCATATGATAGATATTAAAACTTGGTTAACACAATTTCTGAATGAATTAAAAACAGTTTTTTCTGAAAGAATATGGTTTGTCGGGTTGCAAGGAATCTACGGCAGAGGGGAAGCAACTGAAACAAGCGACATTGATAAAGTACTGATAAATAAACACTGAAAAGATAATTGCAAACTAATTGTGAAATATTACTTCACCCCCTTTACAAATCAGATTTTTTGTGCTATAATATACAAGCTGAATCAAGCAGAACTAAATATTCCTCCTTAGCTCAGTCGGTAGAGCACCTGACTGTTAATCAGGGAGTCGTTGGTTCAAGTCCAACAGGGGGAGCCAAAAAACCAAGCTAACCAGCTTGGTTTTTTCATTTATATCTATAAGACACGACATATTAAACTTTAGCAGATTCAGAAGATATTTCCTGATCGTCGCCTGCCTTATAAAACGGAATTCTATACTACAGCATTTCTATATTATACGTGAAAACAATTTCCCGAAAGGAGAAGACACATGTACACAAAATCAGACATACATAAACAACTTAAAGAAATGAACGCACCCCAAGACAGCATTGTTTTGGTGCACTCGTCGTTAAAGGCAATTGGCGAGGTTGAGGGCAGAGGCGAAGGCTTGCTTGAAGCATTGATTGAATATTTTACCGCAAACGGTGGATTGCTTTGCATTCCGACTCATACATGGGCATATTTGCTTTGCAGAGAAATATCCATGGATATGCAGACAAATGAAACATGCATCGGTATGCTTCCAACATTAGCTGCAGGACACCCCAAAGCACACAGATCTATACATCCAACCCACTCAATTGCAGTTTTCGGCGACGACAAACGTGCAGAAGAGCTTATCAAGGATGACAGATACTGCAACTCCCCCGCTTCCCCCAAAAGCTCATACGGCAAAATATTCGATAACGGTGGACACATTCTTCTTGTTGGGGTGGGTCACAACAGAAACACATATATACACGGTGTTGAAGAAATTCTTGATGTTAAAAACCGCCTTTCACCGCATGATGTACCCTTTAAAATCAAGTTAAAATCCGGCGAAATCATTGAAGGAAGAACACACTATCATCTTGCAGAGGGGATCCCCGATGTTTCAGCGAACTATCCTAAATTTGAAGCTGCTTTCAGACACCACAACATCATTACAGACGGTTTTGTAGGCAACGCAAAGACACAGCTCCTGCCTGCAAAAAGAATCAAAGAGATCGTTGAGCTGATCAAAAAGCGTAGCGGAGGAATTGAACTGATGGCAGATGATAAGCCACTTGATGAAAGCTATTATAAATAAATGATAAATAATCAGGCTCAGGGAAAATCCCTGAGCCTTTTATAGTTTCATATAGATGTTATTTTATAATAAAACTACTTCAACAATGTAGGAGATCCAAGCATTGATTTTCCGCATTCCTTCATATCAGAGTTTGGAGCAGCTGTTTCCTGAACAGAATATTCAAGTTCTGAAATATCAACGCTTGACAGCAACAACATATCCCCTTTATTCAAATTAAACGAGAGAACCTCTTCCCTGCCCATTATAACCTTATTGACCTCGACAGGAACAAGACTACATGATCCGGATGCCTTTACATAAGAATGAAGCTTCGTCAAATCGGAATATTCGGGCAATTTCAAAAACAATCCTTCACCGCGAAGAGAGTCAACAGTAACAAGATAACTGTCTGCTGAAACCTCTGCAACGACTTTAAATCCGCCCTCAGCATAAAGAGTGAACGAAACAGCATCTTCCTTACAAACTGCAGGACACAGTCTCAAAAGACCTTCATGGCTCTGCAACAGAGAATCATTGACTCCCTGAGCGAGAATTGGTCCCATTTCAAAATCAAAGTGGGCAAAGAGATCATTTCTGACCTTGGTATTATTTTTTGTATCCACATTATGGACATTATCCCATTCCTTGCCCTGATACGGATATTTACAACCCTCTTCTTCCTGTTCTGCGCCAAAACCGTTATTGAAAGATTGGAACGTATCTATTCTTTCCCTGAGACATTCTTTAAGCTCTTCTGCAAGACCCATACGTGCAAGATATATAGGAATCATATTCCAATGCATTCCGGCTACTGAGCCATGGATCATAAGATCATTGAGCATCCTGTCAAAATCAGGAGTTCCTTTATCTTTCAATCCGAAAATACCTGCAGGATAAAGCGGTGAAAGCTCTATATCTGGGAAACCGTACTCATGACATGCAGGATCGCCATGAGAATTTCTTATAGGTTTACCGTCTCTGAATCCACATGAAAATACAGTATTATCCCCAAAAGGCTTTCTGCCCTTGCCTATACCGAAAGTAAAAACCTCTCCATCCCAGTCATGCTCGTCTAAAGGCATTATGGGAAGCTCTGGAAGATTTGAAAGAACATCATCCATGTGTTTTTTCATTTCAGGGTCAGCAAAATCTCTGTATGCAGAAAAGACATCTTTAACCATTACAATATCAGTAAGAGTATCATCTGTGGGTCTGTTACCCTCATACATTGTAGTGTTGTAAATATGGTATTTTCCGTCTTCGCCCTTTTCAAACATATCAAGATAGAATTCCGTAACACCTTTCATCTGAGGCAAAACATATTCTTTGAGGAAAAATTCATCTCCCGTATGTTTCCAATGGTGCCACATCTGCATAGCAACCTGCGCCCCGGGGGTACAGTTCAAAGAATCGTAAGTAGCACCTCTACCATAGCGGTCTGTAACATCATGCAGAAAAGAGCCATTTTTGCCTTTGATTTCCTTAGCATATCTGTATGCAGTTGCCAAACCATTCTTTCTAAGATCATAATAACATTTACCAAGCTCACCGTGGCCAGCAGCATCAAGTGGTGCATACATATGCTGGATATTATAATGGAAATAATATACCCACGATACGAAGTCATGGTTGAATCCCCAAAGTCCGCTTGTAAAATGAGGTGGATATTCACCGCGGCTTTCGCTGTTCATTATATACAGATAATGATAATAAAGGTTTTCTACATAATCGTCTGAAATAGAAATATTGGATTTGTTCCAGAAAGAAGCCCAGGCTTCCTTATGATCTGAATATATTGCATCCTTACCAAACTCAATGGCCTTATCAAGAACATCTGCACAGTTCTGTTTAGCATCTTCAACATCTTTGCCAAGTCTTACGGTATAATAGACCGTAAATTCATGATCTTTAGAAGATTCAAACCCGATACAACATTCATGTGAATTTTTACGTCTGGAACGAATATCGTTTTTGGATACCAAGGCAAGACCAATACAGAACTTAGTGGTTCCGATATCCTGAGTAATATAAAGTCTGTTATTTTCAGCAAACGAATTTGTTCCGTCGAGACCTATTTCGGGAGCAAACTTCTGTTGAGAATACCATCTCCAAAAAGTACGGCTGCCCCATCTTTTAAGGGTCAATTCGGGAGAATCCTCTTCAGAATATCCGACTTTCATATCAATAACCGTGACTTTATGTTCCGCAGACGAAAACATCTTACATTTAATCTTTCCAAACGGAGTTTCTGTATCCATATAAACCGAAGCATCCGCAAGTGAAAGTCTTGTTTCAAATTTTTTCTGATAATAATAGTCCAATATCGGAGCAGAAAATTTGAGTGTAATTTCACCGCCATGCTTTACACAAGTAAGATTTTCCTCCTGACCGGAACAGCAGACCTCATTATCCCAGGTACTGTCACTCCAAAGGTCACACTTATTGATATTGATATGAATCCCATCTTTTTCAAACCACAAAAGGGATCCTGTATCACCGTCACCCAAAGGAATTCCCGCACGGGGTTCACATATGGGAGAACCGAAAAACAAATCGTGTTTGGGAAGAATTGCAGTGGTAGTTTTTTTCCAGGAAGCAGATTTAGGATCAAAATTTGTTTTCATGATTATATTTTCCTCCTATAAGACCGGAAATAAATAATAATTCAGTTTATATCAGAAGTTTCCACCGTTCCATCCCCAACGTTCGACCTCGGAGTACTTAACATAGATACGATCGGAAGGGATTCCGCATTCAGCAGAAATAAGTGAACACATTTTTTCAGTCATCATATTGTAAGAATGATCAGGCTGTGTACCAAAAATATCGATAGTTACAAGCATGCATGGTGCGTCTGAACCTGCAAAATACATTGAGTGGCCAAGTTCAAAATCTATCATAAGCCAATTTTCAGTCTTACCGGGAAAACATTCGGCAAGAACTTTTGCGAACTCGGACTTTAAGTGTAATTCATTCTCCTTTGTGAAATTAACATTTGTTTTAGCAGTAATAAGTGGCATAGTTATATTCCTTTCTGTTATATATGTTTATAAAAATTATTTTATAGATACTTTAAAAGCTCTCTGTAGACTTCCCTGTAACCGTCTTCATTGATATGCATAC
>JAZTZU010000077.1:0-5193 GCA_045637625.1 Eubacteriales bacterium | reverse complement strand
TGCTTAAACAGCCTAGTTAGTGCTAAAAGAGCCAATCCCATCAAATTTTCCTTGAAAATTTGTCTATACTCATTTCAATGAATGTCGAGTTAATTCAAATTGTTATCAATTTGAATTAACAAAAGCCGATTTTATCGGCTTCTCGAAACGGTTTAGCGTTTCGACTTTCGATAATCATTATTATACCATAGAAAGAGGTTCTTTTCAATAGACAAAATCTATATATTACTGGACAGAAGTTATATTTTTTATGGACAGCCTTTCTTTTCCGAAAGACAGGGCAACCAATGCACCGAGAACCATGAGCCCCATCCAGACAAGTATCAGCTTACCCCAACCTATGCTTGAAGCGGCATTTGCAAATATCTTACTTGAAGCGGCAGCTGCCATATAGCTGAGGAAGTCAAGGTATCCCGTAACGCTGGAAACCATGCCCGTATCACGAAGACTGGGACAGTATCTGCTCCAGACGATGGAGGCACTGCCGTTGGAAGCCATGATTGCAAGAACCAGCAAAACGATGTTTGCAACAGGATGCTTTACAAAGAAAACGCATAAAAAGGCTGCAGCACTGACAGAAAACATAGTCAGGATCGTACGTTCCATATTGCGTTTGAATACTTTTTCATATACAAATATCGTAATGAAAGAAGTGAAGCAGATCACAAATGTTGCAATGGAAAAGATCATACTTGACTCATCGGAGGAATACCCCAGATACTGCGAGAGATAAGTGGGGAACCAGAAGATTACTGTGGTACGGATAACGCCTGTAAGTATGGAGAAGATAGAAAAACGAACGATGCTGTATTTCAGAAGTGTTTTAACGCTTCCCACACCGAATTTTTCTTTCGGCTTATACTGCCCGTACTTGACGATTCCTTTTCGTTCGAAAACAAGGAATGTTATGAAGCAAATACAGCCCATCACCGCAAGAGACATACTGCTAATGGTGAAAACCGTCTGCCATGTGAACAGAACCGCGGTAAAGCCTGCCAAAGGAGAGCCGAAAAACGAAGCAAAAGTGAAACCAAGACTGCATCTTGTAGCGTAGATCGGTTCTGTATTTTCAGCCACGACCTTGGTCATGGGGGCGTAGATCATTGAAAGGAAGAATCCTGTCATGCCGTAAGCAACACTTGCAGAGATCTGATTTCCCATAAGGGGGAACAAATAATTGCAAACGCCTGCAAAAATCAACCCGAAACTGAGCATATAACGAGCCTTGATCCTGTCACCGATGGCTCCGTTGATAAGCTGGCCGACAGCGTAACACACAAAATATGTGGAAGATATCGAACCGAGCTGTTCTGCGTTATAAAAACCGCCCTCGATTATCTGCGGATTGACTGCACCGAGGATATTTCGTGCATAATATACCGCCAAGTATGCCACAGAACATAAAAATCCGAGACAGATCGCATTTTTTACTTTTTCATTTTTAAACATCATAAAAACCTTTCTAACACCTAATACCTAACACCTAACACCTAATACCTAATACCTAACACCTAACACCTAATACCTAACACCTAACCCCTATTTCTCAAAATTCCATATTATCTGTTTGATAACACAGGAATTATTCGGCACAGTTCGGTCCTCATTTCTGCGGGCGTAGTAAATGGTGAGGATATTACCGTCCTCAAGCACTACGGATGAAGGATAACCGAGATCCCCGCTGACTTCACTGTCAACAAGAACGTGGCTTGTATCCCAAGTCTCGCCGCCGTCAAAACTGAACATTGCACGAATACCGTAGGGATTCTGTCTGTAACCGTAAGTGCTGATGAGAACGCCGTCTTTTTCGATGATATGAGCAGGCGCACCGCCTCTTTCGGGAAGAAGCTGACGGGGTTTCGTCCATGTTTTACCGTCGTCAAGGGATTCACTCTGGAAGATCGAAAATCTCTCATTACCCTCCATGCGTATATGGCAAATCAGCTTGCCGTCTTTCATGCGGTAAGTGTAGGGTTCACAGCTTTTGTATCCCTCACCCACATTTTCGATTTCGCTTACGAATTCGTAAGTTCCGTCGGGAAATACCCTATAGCAAGCAAGATGCTTCTCATTTTCACGGAAACTATCGTCCTGCGAAAATTTGCGACCAACATAAAGAAGCGTACCGTCGGGCATTTCAACAGGACCGTGGGGACAGGTAACGGGAATTTTCACAATATCCCCGAAAGTCGTGCCGTTATCGTGGCTGATTCTGAACAAAGAACCCAGATATTTATTCCAGTCCGGGTGTTCGGCTTCAACAACGTCGAGATATCCGTTTGCGTAAGGAATTCTGCCCGAAACAGTATCATAGTTCGCAATTCCGACTTCACGCTGAAATTTCACAGAATTATTAAATGTCGTAACAATAAGGCTGCTCTCGCCGAAAGCGGTAACACCTCCGTCACGGTCATCAAGAAGAGTGTCTATAACAGGCGCAGGCAAAGTCCATGTCTTACCTTCATCTGAGCTGAAAGAAATAACGCACTTTCCGAAAGGGCAAACATGGGCAAGTCTGAAACCGGAAGCAACCATTGCAAGTCTTCCGTCCTTGAGACGAGCAACTGTCGGCCAGCCGAAATAATTATGAATACTATCGTCGTTACTCATTACGACTTTCGATTCCAAAACATTTATTTTCATATCAAACAAAACCCCTTATAATTTTTTTATTTAATTATACCACCTTTTTCCGCAGATGTCAATATCTATAAAAAAATTTACCGAATACAAAAATGAATAAATATACGCTCATGACATACAACAAAAGTGTCGTTTTTTTTGCGTTTTTAGTAACCCTATTGACATAATGATATATTTTGTGGTATAATGTAAATATAAAATTCAAAAAATAATATTGCAAACAACAGGAGGTCACTATGGAAAATCGTAAATATTTAAAATGGTACCACAAAATCGGATACGGATCAGGAGATGTCGCAGGAAACTGCGTATATGCACTTTTAACATCCTTCATGATGATATATCTGACAGACACGATTGGTCTCAGCATGGGTATTGTCAGCACACTGATTGCTGTTTCTAAAATTTTTGATGGCGTTTCAGATTTCTTCTTTGGAAGAATGATTGACAAGACCCACACAAAAATGGGTAAAGCACGCCCATGGATGCTTTGGCCCTACATCGGATGTTCCGTCTGTCTTATAGCATGCTTTGCAATCCCTATGAACTGGAATGATACAGCGCAATACGCATTCTTTTTCATTGCTTATACTCTTCTTAACGCAGTATTCTTCACCGCAAACAACATTGCATATGCCTCTCTTACCGCATTGATAACGAAGAACAACCACGAAAGAGTTCAACTGGGCTCATTCCGATTTGTTTTTGCATTCGCAACGAAGACTTTTATTGAGGCTATTACAATTTTTGCAGTAAACTGGCTTGGCGGCGGTGCGGCAGGATGGAGAAATATTGCTATAATCTACGCAATCATCGGTCTTATAGTCAATACGATTTCCGTCTTTTCCGTAAAGGAAATACCTGAAAAAGACGAAGACATAAATGTGGAACGGGAAGAAGAGCCGAAACTCACATTCATTAAGTCTTTTCAGCTTCTTCTCAAAAACAGATATTATGTTGTAATTTGCGTTACCTATATTCTTACACAGCTGTATGCATCTGTCATAGGTATTGGTACGTACTACGCTAAATATATCCTTGGAAATGAAGAGCTTTTCAGCGACCTTTCGCTTGCAATCAATATCACTATGGTAATCTCTCTTATCGCTTTACCTGTCGTTATCAAGAAAATGAACGGAATGTATAAGCTTAATATTATCGGTTATCTTATCGCAGCTGTCGGCAGAGTGGGGGTTATGGCGGCAGGTTACATTGGAAATATTCCGCTTATGCTTGCATTCACCGCAGTATCCACTGTCGGAATTGCACCACTTCAAGGTGACATGAACGCCCTCATCGCCTCTTGCTCAGAATACACGACACTTACCACCGGACACCGCGTTGACGGAATGATGTTCTCCTGTTCATCTCTCGGAATCAAAATCGGAGGTGCTTTTGGCACAGCAATCTGCGGTTGGCTTCTTGATGCAACCGGCTATGTTGAAAACGCAGCAAATCAACCACAAGCAACAGTCGAAATGCTCAAATTCCTTTATCTTTGGGCTCCTGTAATCATCTGCATTATCGTAGCTATGTTACTCTTATTCCTGAATGTTGAAAAAGCAAACAAGCAACTTTTAATTAAAAACAAAATATAATGATTAAAGGAGAAACTTCGTGTTTCTCCTTTTTTATGCGTAAATATGATTTTTTTGCAAACCCTCTTGACAAAACTACACTATGTGTGGTATAGTATTATACAAAGGAGGGTATTACAAATGGATATACAAATGAAACGCGGCTTATTGGACATTTGCGTTCTGGCGGCAATACGAAACGAAGAATCCTACGGTTATCAGATAATCAAAGATCTGAAGCCTTATGTGGAACTTTCAGAATCCACTCTTTACCCGATCTTACGCAGACTTGAATCCTCGGAATTACTTACGGTTCGTTCGGCTGAACATAACGGACGCTTGCGGAAGTATTACAGGATCACGGATTCGGGAATCCGACGCATCGAAGACTTTAAAAATGAGTGGAAAGAAATAATGTCGATTTATAAATTCATAACCAAGGAGGATGAAAATCGTGACTAAAATGGAGTTTCTCGCCAAGATACGCAGCGGACTCGGGTCACTTCCAGCTGATGAAATACAAAAAACCCATGAATTTTACAGGGAAATGATAGATGATATGATCGAAGACGGTCTGACGGAAGAAGAAGCGGTGGCGGCAGTTGGTGACGCAAACGAAATAATCAAAAATATTTTATCAGACTCAACTACAGAAAAACAGGGCAAAAAAACAGAAACCGAACCCCCAATAATTTCCGAAAAGAAAAAAGGCTCAAGCCCCGGAACAAAAGCACTTATAATTCTGCTTCTGATCCTTGGGTCACCGCTCTGGATAACTTTACTGCTCGCGGCGGCAAGCGTGGTTTTGGCAGTGGCAGTTACGGTTTTAAGTGTAATAATCACAGTTTTCGCGGTATTTCTCTCGATAATAGTAACCCTTTACGCAACGGTTTTAGCCCTTGGCGTAAGCGCTGTGGTTCTTTTTGTCTTGTCAATATTCGGCGGTTTTACACCGAGGCTCATCATGAAGTCG